>JAITWI010000039.1 GCA_031285345.1 Alistipes sp. | reverse complement strand
CGTGTAGGCTATGAGTCTGTTTAAAAATATTGCCGAAGCTGTTTCCGGTGAATTTTTAAGCGATTTTTTTTCGCTCTCCGAACGAGGCATAGCGGTGCCTATGACGAGCGAGGAGAACGGGAAAAGCGAAAAAAGACTCGGAAAAAGCGAGAGAAATATTTTTAAACAGACTCTATGGATTGGCAGATCGTTGCGGTGTGGATTATCGCGGGCGGGGCGTTGATAGCCGTCGTCGGGCGGGTTGTGCTGAGAGGCCTCTACGTTTCGCGACATAAACGCCCTAAGTAGCGCCTACGATGGGATGGCTTTGTAGGACGGCGACCGGGAATGCGGTCGGGAGGCAGTTAAGAACCGACCGGAGCGTAAAATAAAAGCAGGGTGCGACGTCGCACCCTGCCCTGTTTATCTACTCCCACTCGATGGTCGCGGGCGGTTTGGCGGAGACGTCGTACGCCACGCGGTTGACCCCCACC
The DNA here is from genome assembly GCA_031285345.1 of Alistipes sp. Classification (GTDB taxonomy): domain Bacteria; phylum Bacteroidota; class Bacteroidia; order Bacteroidales; family Rikenellaceae; genus UBA940. The sequence continues at coordinate 24,996 of JAITWI010000039.1, read as the reverse complement.
ACACCCCGAATGATGTCGTCGGCCACCTTGGTGAGAAACTCCCATGGCAGCTTCACCGGCTGGGCGGCCATGGCGTCCACCGAGTTCACGACCCTCAGAGCCACGGCGTATTCGTAGGTGCGCGCGCCCTCGTGCACACCCACGCTGCGAACCGGCAGCAGCATCACCCCCGCTTGCCACACCTTGTCGTAGAGCCCCTCGGCGCGCAAGGCGTCGATGAAAATCTTGTCGGCCTCCTGCAAAATCGCTATCTTTTCGGGTGTCACCTCGCCCAGACACCTGATGCCCAGCCCGGGTCCCGGGAACGGATGGCGGCCCAACAGCGCCGGGCTCATGCCCAACTCGCGGCCCACGCGGCGCACCTCGTCCTTGAACAGCATCCGCAGCGGCTCGACTATGCGAAGGTTCATCTTTTCGGGCAAGCCGCCGACGTTGTGGTGGCTCTTGACCGCCACGCCATCCTTGCCCGCCGCGAACGACTCCGAAATGTCGGGGAAAATCGTCCCCTGCGCCAACCACTTGATGTCGTGAAGTTTTTGCGCCTCGGCGTCGAACACCTCTATGAAGTCGCGGCCGATGATCTTGCGCTTGGCCTCGGGGTCGGCCACACCGGCCAAATCGCCCAGGAATTTGTCGCCCGCACGAACGCCCGTCACGTTGAGCCCCATCCCCTTGTACGACTCCAGCACCTCTTCGTACTCGTTTTTGCGCATCAGCCCCGTGTCGACGAAGATGCAGTGGAGGTTGGCGCCGATAGCCCTGTGGAGCAGCACCGCCGACACCGACGAATCGACCCCGCCGGAGAGCCCCAACACCACGCGGTCGTCCGCGAGGCCGGCTTTCAGCGCCTCGATCGCCTCCGAGACGTACGTCACAGGGTTCCAGCCGCTTCTTTCGCGCTCCTTTTGTTCCACAAGCTCCCTTGTGGGTGTTCCGAAAAATCTGTTATCCATTTAGTTGAGGTGTTTTTTGCGTAGTTTGTAACTTGCTATGCGCCGGTTGCGCCGGTCGCCGCTTTATGCCCTGATCGTCGCGCCGACCTGTTTTTCGTACTGCGTTATCAGGTTGCCCATCACGCGGTCGATCTCGCGGTCGGTGAGGGTTCCGGTTTTGTCTTCGAGGGTGAAACTCAGGGCGTAGGATTTTTTGCCCGCGGGCAGTTTGTCGCCCTCGTAGACGTCGAACAGGGTGACGTTGCGTAGCAGTTTCTTTTCCGTCGCGAACGCCACGTCGCGCAGACGCCTGGACGTCACGTCTTTATCGACCAACAGCGCAAGGTCGCGCCGTACGCTCGGGAAGCGCGAAAGTTCCGTCGCGCGGGTGCGTTTTTTGGCAGCCGCCTTCACCAGTAGCGAGAAGTCCATCTCCATGAAATAGACCGGAGCCTTGACGTCGAGGCGTGCGAGGATAGCGGGCGCCACCGCCCCCATCTGCAACAACTCCTTGCCGTTCAGGCGGTAGACTATTCCCTCGGCGAACAGGTCGCTCGCCAAAGGTTCGGCCTGCATAGTGGTCAGCTCGAATCCGAAACGGTGCATCAACTTTTCGGCCACGCCGGACAGGGTGTGGAACGAGCTCTTTTCGGCCTTCGCGTTCCACGACGGCTGGGTGGTCAGGCCCGTGACAGCAATCCCCAGCCTGTGGGTCTCTTTGTAGGGTGCGAGCAAATTTGCCTCGTCGCGGTTCTCGGCAACATCCGCGCGGTTCTCGGCCGCGGCGGCATCGCATTCCGCTTTTTTGGCCGCGTCGTAACGGTAGCAGTTACCGAATTCATAAAGTTTCAGGTCGGCGTTGCGATGGCTGACGTTGCGCGCCACAGCCTCCAACGCATTGAACAGCAGCGTCTGGCGCATGGCACCCAAATCGACGCTCAACGGGTTGAGAATCTTCACCAGATTGGCCGCCGGATAGCTTGTGAGGCCGTCGTAGTAGGCGGCGCGCGTAAGCGAGTTCGACATTATCTCGGTAAAGCCGTTCGAGCTCAGAAAATCGGCCGCCACGTTTTGCAGCCTGTCTTTGTCGGGCCGCGGGGCGTACGACAGCGACGATCGCATCCGCGCGGGCAACTCGACGTTGTTGTAGCCATAAATACGCAACACATCCTCTATCAAATCGACCTCCCGCCGCACGTCGACGCGGTAGGGCGGAACGGCCACCTGTAAAACATCATCTTGGGAGCTCTCTACCGCGACATCCAGCGCCGCCAAAATCCCCAGCACCGTCTCCCGCGGCAGTTCCTTGCCTATCAACGCGTTGGCGCGTGCCAGCGAAAACTCGAACCGGAACGGCGCCACAGGCTCAGGGTATATGTCGGTAATTTCGTCCGAGATGACACCGCCCGCAAACTCCTTATATAGAAGAGCGGCGCGGCGCAGGGCGTAAAGGGTTATGTCGGGATCGACCCCGCGTTCGAAAAGGAACGACGCGTCGCTGTTGATGCCGTGGCGGCGGGCCGTCTTGCGCACCCACACGGGGTTAAAAAGGGCGCTCTCCAAAAATATCTCGGTCGTCGTGTCGCCCACTCCGCTCTCCGCCCCGCCCATCACTCCGGCGATGCACATGGGCTTTCCCTCGCCGTCGCAAATCGCCAAATCCTCCGCCGAAAGTTTGCGCTCCACCCCGTCCAGCGTCTTGAACGGCGTCCCCTCGGGGCAGGTCTGCACTTTTATGCGCCCACCCGCGATTTTCGAGGCGTCGAACGCATGGAGCGGCTGACCCAACTCGTGGAGCACGAAGTTGGTGATGTCCACCAATACGTTGTGAGGATTAAGCCCTATGGCGCGCAGGCGGCTTTGCATCCACTCGGGCGAGGGACCCTGACGCAGGCCGGTTATCGTAACCCCCGCGTAACGGGGAGCACCCTCGGCGGCGGTCACTTCTATCGGAATTTTCTTCGAGCGGTTGTCCACGGCGAAATCCTCCACCGAGGGGAGCTTTAGTTCGACTTTTCGGCCGTTGACATTCAGCCACGCGGCCAGGTCGCGCGCCACACCCCAGTGCGAACCGGCGTCGATGCGGTTGGGCGTGAGGCCTATCTCTATCGCCCAGTCCTCCTTTATTTGCAGGTGTTCGGCGGCCGGGGTTCCGGGTTTGGCGGCCGCCTCCAAAACCATAATCCCGTCGTGGCTATTGCCTATGCCAAGTTCGTCCTCGGCGCAGATCATGCCGTGGGACTCCGTGCCGCGAATTTTGCTCTTCTTGATCTTGAAACTCTCTTCGGCGCCCGTGGGATGGAGTTCGGCGCCTATCGTGGCGACCAACACTTTTTGCCCGGCGGCGACGTTGGCCGCTCCGCACACTATCTGCAACGGTTCCGCCCCGCCGACGTTAACGGTGGTGATGTTGAGATGGTCGCTGTCGGGATGGGGAACGCAGGTGAGCACCTCGCCCACCACCACGCCCGCAAGGCCGCCGGGAATAGCCTCTACGCGCTCCAGACGGTCGACCTCAAGGCCGATATCGGTCAGTATTTCAGACATTTCGGGCGCGGCAAGATCGGTCGTCAGATAATCCCTGAGCCAGTTATATGATACTTTCATGGTTTACGCGGTTAAAATCGCGTAAAGATAGCGCAAAATTTTTTGAGGCGCGGAATTTGCGTGCAACTTTTACAAACAAAAACTTCACATATCATGACAATCATCGACCAACCGCGCGCTCCGTTCGTCATGCCGGAGTTGCCCTACGACCGCGCCGCACTCGCGCCCCACATCGGCGCCGAGACCATCGACTACCACTACGGCAAACACCTGAGGGCCTACGTCGACAACCTCAACAAGTTGGTCGCCGACACACAGATGGCCGACCAGAGTCTCGAAGAGATCGTTCGCGGGGGGGCGGGCGCCATATTCAACAACGCGGCGCAGGCGTGGAACCATACTCTCTATTTTTTGCAACTCTCGCCCACTCCTTTACGACGCCCCTCAGGTGGTTTGTCTGCCGCCATCGACCGCGACTTCGGCTCGTTCGACGCTTTCGTGGAGCAGTTCACCAAGGCGGCTCTCGGACTGTTCGGTTCGGGATGGGTGTGGCTCGCGAGTGACGCAGACGGGAAATTAACGATCGACGCTATGCCCAACGCCGGCAATCCGCTCACCGAGGGTCTCACGCCGTTGATGGTAGTCGACGTGTGGGAGCACGCCTACTACATCGACCATCGCAACGCGCGCGCCGAGGCCGTCAAGGCGTTCTGGAACGTACTCGACTGGCGAGTTGCCGAAGAGAGATACGGGCTCTAAAATCTCGTTCGTATCATTAACGCAGAAGCCCGAATCCTTATGGTGGATTCGGGCTTCGAGCGTAATGCCTCAGGCGGGCGGCTTCACTAATAAGTCGTTTGGATTTTCCCGCCGAAACTGTTTGGCGGGAAAATAACTTCTAAACCTCGGGCGAATCCATTCTGCCAAGGAAAAGGATAGCCCCGGTGCTGCGTTCGCGGATCAGATACAGGAACGGCCTGTTGGCGAAAAACACAGGTTCGGACGGCAGGGCGGTGGTCTCCATCCCTATTATCGTCACGGCGGCGGCCTCGGTGCCCTGCTCGTTCACCTCGACGAAAGTTTTTTGGCGGATCATCGACACCACCAAACGCACGTCGTCGGCGACACCGGTGAGGTTACCCTCCGCGAATATCCTACTTATCCCCAGATTATTCACCGGATCGTTCAGCAAGAAGTCGCACTCCTGCTTCCAGCGCGGCAGTTTTACGGCGAGTTCCTCGCGCTCCTGCAGACCCGACACGACGGCGTTGTATTTTTCGGCGTCGAGCCCCGCCACAAGTCCGTCGAGCGTTCCCGAGCCCACGGGCAGCATCGCCAACATCGAGAACGCCCCGTTGCCGTAGGGCAGTTCCACGCACTGCAAAGTCTCATCCTCGTAATAGGGCAGCGACGCCGTCTGGTTCATCATGGGGGTGGTTTTAGTGCCGCCGCCGGCCAGCGCGAAAGGCTCGTCGTAGGTCTTCTCCTTGTCGAACTCATACTTCCATCGTCCATTGAAATAGACGGCGTTGATGAGATACATCACCGTTTCGCGTGGAATCCGGTCCAACATCTTCGTAATCTTGCCGTTCGTGTTGTCGGCGCACCATTGATTGATTTGGTCGACGGTGGCGGGCAGGTCGAAGTCGCGGTTCTGCACCTCGGCGTCGTAGTATTCGCGGTTGAGTTCATAGAACGTCGGTTTGACCGGATAGCCCTCGCGCGTCCATATCGAATTTGCGATAGAGAGCGCGGTCAGCGGATCGACGGCAAGCAGCGCGCGGCGCATCGTTTGGTAATATTCGTTGATCTGTTCGGGCGAGAAGTCGCCCACGCCCAACGCTTCGGCCATCTCGGTTCCGGCCTCGGGCGAGGTGCCGTTGTAGAGCATACCCAGCGCCATCGTGAGGCTCAGCGGCGACACGAACGCATTTTGCGGGTCGTCGGCCGTAGCCACCACCCGGCGGAAAAGTTCAAAGGCGAACGCGTTGTCGGCGGCCACTTTTTCGGCGCCGCGCGTTCCGTCGAGGTTTATCGGCTCGGCGGGCTTAATGGGCTCGGTCGGTTTGTCGACGGGATCGGTGGGGTCCGCCGGATCGTTGCCGTTGGACGTGGCGGGATTTTCGCACGAAACGAGACACGAAGCGAGAGCGAACATGGTCGCGACGGAGATAAAAAACAACTTTTTCATAACGCGTAAATATTTTGGGTGCAAGTTAATCTATTTTTTCGATTTCGCCAAGCGTCACGTACCACAAATATCCCGTGACGTCCGCGTAACCCATCTCGCGCAAAAGCGACATGTAGCCCCCGAGTTGTACCGCGTGGGCGGGCAACACGCGCCGTCCGAACTTGTAGTCGACCACCACGGCCCTGTCGCCGCGAATCATCACTCGGTCCGGACGCTTGACGCTCACATCGCCCGGAGTTAGAATGTCGCCCTCGTTGCGCACCTCGTCCCATTCGCCGCCGAACCACTCGGCCACCAACGGATTGTCGAATGCGCGCGCGACCATATCCCTCAAACGCCCATACTCGGCCGGGGAGACGGACGCCTCGGCAAACATTCTGTCCAAAGCGCGGTGCACGTCGGCGGCTCCGGCGGCGTTTTCGAACGCACGGTGCATCGCAATGCCGAGATCCCGCGGGGTGAGCGCCACCTCGCCCGTGTCGGCGCCGCCGGTGGCGCTGGTGTCGGTTGCGGCCTCCTCGAAATACCTCGACGAGGTCAACCGCAGGCGCACCTTCGCCGTGGGGCGCGCGGTGGGATAGTCGCGCAGAACCACGCCGCGGGATTCGTCTTCCGCCACAGCCGCGGGATGGGTCGGCGCACCCCACTCCGTTACGGCCTCCGTCACTCCCAACGCCCCGCGCAGGATGTTGCCGATCGCGTTTCGGGCGAGGCGCGGGCTCGACGAGGTCATCAGATGGAGCTCGGTTTGGGCGCGCGTGGCGGCCACGTAGAACATGTTCACGGCGTCGACGTGCGCCAGCACCGTTTCGCGCCAATACCGCGGCGCGAAGAACGAGCCCGACATAGCCTCCTTGAAGTTGATGGGCAACGCACCCGCCTCGGCAAGGCTCTCGTCTCCCGCCTCGGCCCACACAACCCCTCGACCCGGCGACGTGGTCCACGACAGCCACGGCACCACGACGGCCCCGTATTGCAGCCCTTTGGATTTGTGGATCGTGGAGACGGTTATGGCTTTTCGGTCGGCGCCCTCGCCCCCCATGGAGATCGACGCGTCGGCCCCCTTCTCGCGCCACCACTTCAAAAATAGCGGTATGTCGGCCACCGAGCGCGACGAAAACGACGTTATCTGCTGATGTACGGCCTGAATGTAGGCCACATCGGCGGCACGCGACTGCAAATCGAACCTCAACACGATCTCCTCGAACGCCTCCTCGGGCGAAAGGGTGGCCAATCGGGCGAAAAAAAGGCGCGCATTATCATCGAGAGGCGCTCCGAAACCCCGCCCCGTCCAACCGTTATACACCGCGCGGGAGATGTCGTCGTCACGGTCGGCGGCGAGCGACAGACAGGCTATGACGAACCGACTCACCGCCGCCGCCCCCACCTTCAGCGCCTCGGCCGTGATCACGTCGTAGCAGTACGGCGAATCGGGATTCGAGTGCTTTCGCTCCAGCAACATCCGCGCCACCTGGGCTCCGTGGGTATTTGAGCGCACCAGCACGGCTATGTCGCCCGGAGCGAACCCTCGCGACTGAAGCTCCTCTACCCTCTCCACCAACGGCGGAACGTACTGGCCGGCCTCGTCGGCGTCGTAGATAGTGAAAGTCACATACCCCTCGTCGCGCGCGCTTCGGGGATTTTGGGCGTGGTCGCGATAGGCTTCGGCCAGCATTCCGGTGAGCGAGGCGGACTGGGCATTGTCGATGGCGCCCTCGGCCCGCGCCTCGGCCACAAGCGCGTCGAGGGAGGCGTTGCCGGCTTCGACCACAAGACCCATGGCGCGGTTGTTGAACTCCACCACCTGCCGGGCGCTGCGATGGTTGGTGTCGAGGGTCTCGCGCTCGACCCTGTCCGCCCCCATCTCCTCGCTCACCCGCCGCGACAATATCCGCCAGTCGCCGCCGCGCCAACGGTATATGGCCTGCTTGATGTCGCCGATGAGCATCACCGGCGTGCCCTCCTCGCTCGCTATGGCGTTCCCGATCAGCGGCACGAAGTTCTCCCACTGCGCCGAGGATGTGTCCTGAAACTCGTCGATGAAAAAGCGCGTGAAGTAGCTGCCCGCCTTTTCGAATATGAACGGAGTGTCGCCACCGCCCACCAACCGCGCGATCATTCGGTTGGTCTCCGAGATGGGCATGATGTTCTCCTCGCGGCAGATGCGTTCTATGCGCCGCTGAAGGTCGCCAAGCAGCAGAAAGTTGTGGTGGTTTTCGCGCAACAGCGCCGCGCTGCCCACAAGTCGGCGGCCCGCTGCGTGGAGTTCGTCCATCTCTTGTAGCGACGCTCTCAGTTCGGGGATCAGGGCGTCGCCCTCAAGTTCGGCGCGCACGTTGGCCGACAGGGGTATGAAAACTTTTTCGCGCGTGATTTTTTCGAGCCACGGCACCAGACCGCGCGACTTGCCCCGAAAGTCGTTCACACCCAGACCGTGACGCCGGATCGTACGCAGCATCTGCGCGGCGAGACTCTTATAGCGGTCGTTGACTTCGCCGGCGCGTTCGACTACCGCTTCGATGAGCGACTTCGCGTCAGATTTCGTATCCGGTTTTGCGTCCGACTTCGCGTCAGATGTCGTGTCCGGTTTTGCGTCCGACTTCGTGTCGGTTTTTTGCGGCGCGTCCCTGTGCGCTCGGGCGTACTCTTCGCCGAAAAGTTCCGCTCCCAACGCCATCAGCGGCTCCCGGACGTTCCAGCGTTTGTTGTCTTCGACCCTGTCGCGGGCGGCGGCGAAGAGCCTTTCGCGAAGCTCGGGATCGGCTACGCTATCCTCGATGAGCGCGTCGGCGGCGAGACCTAACAGAGAGTCGGTTTCGAGTTCGAGGTTGAAGTTGACCTCGATACCCAGCTCGCGGATGAACGAGCGGATCAGGCGCTGGAAAAACCGGTCGATGGTGAGCACCGAAAAGCGGCTGTAATCGTGCAGGATATTCTGCCGGGCCTCGGCGGCGCGCGCCCTTATTTTGGGTTCGGTGATCGGCGCGAGGCCTTCCGTGTGCGCCAAATCCCGCAGCAGCGCCTCCATATAGGGGCTCGCCTGGCCGGGCGTGGCCAGCTCGTGCAGCCGCAGCAAAATTCGCGACGACATCTCGCCGGTGGCCTTGTTGGTGAAGGTGACGGCCAAAATATGACGGTAGAGAGAGGGGTCGGCGACCACACTCTTGACATATTCGTAGGCCAGCCGGTATGTCTTGCCCGACCCGGCCGAAGCCGATATTATTTTGACGCCTCCCATTCTAAAAACAAAGGTACGATAAGAGTGCGATTTGAAAAATATTTCATACATTTGTTTGTCCAAGACCGACGAATTTTAACTTTAATTATCTAACCACCTAACTTACACCCTATGAAAAAGTTTTATCTCGTTTCCGCACTCGCACTCGGCGCAGTGGCGACAATGAACCTTTCCGCCTGCGACGACCACGATCCGGGGCCCGGTCCCGAACCGGTGCCCGAGCTATACACCGTGACCGTAATCTCGGACGTTTCGGGCGCCGCCGGAGCGAGCGTTGCCGACAGCGCCCCAGCCGCAAGTGTCGAGGCATCCGAAGGCGCCGAAATCACCCTGTCGGCAGCCAGCTTTCCCGCGTTAGCATACGAAGGTTATAACTTTGTCAAATGGACGGTGGTCGGCGACGGCGATATAGAATTCAGCCCCAACGCCCAAGCCTCCACGGCAACATTCATAATGCCCGCGGCCGACATAACCATCGAAGCCGTATTCGAGGCCGTTCCACCCCCGGGAGAGGAGTTGGGTATCGAGACTGTAAAAATCCCCGCCGGTACATTCCTGATGGGTTCGCCCGAGGATGAGCCGAGCCGTCAGGACGGGATCAACCCCATAACCGAAGAGTACGAGGCCGGCAGGGACAACGAAAATCAGCACGAGGTGACGCTGACGAGCAACTTTTTCATGTCGAAATACGAGATCACCAACGCCCAATACGCCGCTTTTCTGAATGCCAAAGAGGTGGCGGGCGAGAGCATAACGCAGGGCTACGAAAGCAAGATCGTGGCGAACTGCACGTGGGGCGATAACACGGGCAAGGCGCTGGTGTACGACAGTTCGCACCTTCCTTGGGCAGATTTCGGAATTCATTGGATAGACGGTGCATGGTTGCCCGCAGAAGGCTATGACAATCACCCCGTGATTTTGGTGACATGGTTCGGTGCGACCGAATACGCGGCATGGGCGGGAGGTGCGCTGCCCACCGAGGCTCAGTGGGAGTACGCCGCGCGCGGAGGAGTGGAAGCCAAACCTTTCGGCATCGGCGACGGCACCCGCCTGACCGCCGATATGGCTAATTTCTACGCACCATCGCCATACGACGTGGCTCAGGGCGGTCAGTACGACGACATGGACGCCATGCCCGAGGATATAACCAAAGTCGTCGGCTCCTACGACGCAAACGGCTACGGTCTCCACGACATGCACGGCAACGTGTGGGAGTGGTGCGAGGATTGGTTCGAGGTCAACTACGGCGCGACTGCCGGAGCCTCCGCCACCGACCCCGTGGTGACAGAACCTAATCAGTGGAATCAAAAGATCGCCAAGGGCGGCTCATACTACGACGGTTCGAAATATTGCCGCTCGGCCTACCGCGATTTCGTAGAGGTGTCATTCACCGACGAATTTCGCGGGTTCCGGATAGTGTTCAATATGTAATCTCCGCCGTCGTCCTATGAAACTGCTTTTTTATCCCGCCGCCATGTGCTTTGCGGCACTGGTCGCCTTCGCCTCCTGCGACGGGAACGACGATCCGGTGCAGCCTGAAACGGAGAATCCTGAGGAGCCTGAAAAGGAGGATCCCGAGGAGCCAGAGTCGCTGTTTGTGGACGAACTTGTCGGCGAATGGAACTCGAAGGGATTCTACATGAGGGAGTTCACTCCCTCGCCCGACAGTCACACCGTGACTATCGAAAAGGTGGATGACCGCACCGTTCGCATAATCGACATGATGGGATTGGCAACGCGCTTTTCGGCCGACATGACATCCGCGCAGGATACGTTCACCGCCTCGGTAGATAACGACAACCGCACTATTTCAATCGTTCCCCAGCCTATCGAGCCCACGTTTGATCCCGACGGCTGGCCGGTGTATGTGTGCCGGTTCCTCAACGATATGGGTTTGCAGGGCTCACCGGCCGACAACTGGATGACGGGGTTCGAAAATATTGCGGTTTCGGATTCGGATTCTGTCTCGGCTTCGTCGGAAGGGTTGACGGTCGACTTCGGATCGGGTGGATTTTATGTCGGCAACTTCGCCGGCCCGGCTTACGGGTCGTTTGTGCCGCTCACCAAAGATCCCAACGGCGACACCGTCTACTCCTACAACTGGTATTTCGCCAACACAGTCTGGACGAAAAATTAGAGTTTTTAGCGTGATGATAAAAGGCGCGATCCCATGCAGATTTCGCGCCTTTTTTATGTTCTATCAGATAGCATGACAGTGGTACGGAGGTTTTTTTAGTTCGCTGGCGGAGTGGGGCGGTAGGCTTTAAGTTCGCGGCGCAGCAGCTTGTCGCGCCCGCCGGTAACGCTGTCCAACAGACCGTGGAAGCGCTCCGAATGGTTTTTGTGCACCGTGTGGCACAACTCGTGCAGCACTATGTATTCGACAAGGTGCCCGGGCAGGGTGACCAAAAAAATCGACAGGTTGATGTCGTTCCGCACCGTGCAGCTGCCCCAGCGGCTTTTGGTGGCTTTCACCCTAACGGCGCCGTAGCGGAATCCGTGCTCGGCGGCGAGGCGCGCCACCATCGGGGGCAGAATATTTTTAGCCTCGGCGCGCAGGGCTTCGATTCGCAGTTTTTCGGCCTTCGCGGCGGCGGCCCTTTCGGCCTCGTTCAATGGTGCCGGTGAGTGCGAGGGATATTTTTCGGCCAACTTCCGCCGCGTATCCGCTATCCATTCCCGTTTTTCGTCGAGAAACGCCAGCGCCCCCTTTTGCGTCACCCACGTCGGGAACGACAGCCGCACCGCACCGTCGGGTTTGACCGACAGCGACAGCCGGGTCGAGCGGCGTGTGCGCGAAAGCGTCACCGGACCCACGCCCGGATATATGATCTTTTTCTGCATTCGGATCTACGGCCTCTGGCGCGAAATCGTTTTTGTTTCTTCTATGGTTGCAGGCTACTGTTTGCCTCCACGCTGTCTTACAACCTCGTAGAGCATCACCGCGGCGGCGGCGGCAACGTTGAGCGACTCGATCTTGCCGCCCAACGGAATCGCCACCTGGGCGTCGCAAAGTTTGAGCACTTCCTTCGATATGCCCTCGTCTTCGCTGCCCATCACGATGGCGGTGGGGCGGGTGAAGTCGGCCTCATAGAGCGTCTTCTCCGATTTTTCGGTCGCCGCGACTATCTGGAACCCCTCGGCCTGCAACATTTTGAGCGTATTGCGAATGCTGCCCACACGGCAAACGGGGATGATGTTCAGCGCCCCGGCCGAGGCCTTCAGCGCGTCGGCGTTCACCGGAGCGGCGTTCTTAAGCGGCACGATCAACCCGTGGACACCCGCGCACTCGGCCGTACGGGCAATGCCGCCGAAGTTGCGCACGTCGGTCACCCCGTCGAACACCACAATCAAACCCGGCTTACCTTCCGGAATCGCCGCCATAATCTCGTCCGCGTCGGCGTACACAATGGCCGAAATTTGCGCCACCACGCCCTGATGGTTGGCGGTCTGCCCCCAGCGGCCGTTTTTTGTCAGGCGGTCGAGTTTTTCGATCGGCACCTCCTGAACGTTGATGTGCTGGGCGCGCGCCATCTCGCGCAGTTCGCCGATAAGACCCGCGTCGGCGCCCTTCTTGATGTAAATCTTCTCTATCTGCCGCCCCGCCTCGATCGCTTCGATCACCGGACGCAGGCCAAAAACCAAATTGCTCATATTTTCATTTAAGGTCTCCAAGACCGATTATTTTGCACCCCTTGCTTTCGTAATAACGCAACATTTCGTCGATTTTGCGTTTGTCGTAACTCGTCACGCAGTCCGCCAAAACGTTCACCAAGTAGCCCTCTTTGGTCATGTTGAAGCAGGTCGATTTGACGCACGCCACCGCGTCGGCACCCGTGACGTAGAACTCCCCGATACCGTTTCGAGCAATGAAATCGGCGAACTCGGCGCTGGTGAGCGCGTTGCCCTTACTCTTTGTGAAGATGTTGTCGGACACCACGTTAAGGTCGGCGGCAAGTTCCGCTCCGCGGGTACCAGGCTTGAATGTTCGTGTGCCGGGCGACAAGTTCTCATGACGAATGTAGACCACCGGAACGCCGCCGCGCGCCGCCCACGCCGTAGCCGCGTTGATGTTGCCGATCACCTCTTTATAATTCCTGGTGATGTCGTTCTGAATGTCGATCACGACCATCGCTTTTTCACTCATCTTTCAGTATATCGAGTTCGTAGTTGAGCTTCTCCCACTCGTGCATCTGGTGGGCGAGGCTCTTTTTGATGTCGTTGTATCGCGCGAAAACCTTGCCGTCGGCCGTGTCGATGCCGTGGGCCGCGGGGTCAGCTAACTTTTCGTCCCATTCCGCTATCTCCGTTTCGAGCGCGGCCACGCGCTTTTCGGTCTCGGCGATCGCCCGTTCGACGCGTTTAATCTCCTTTTCAGCCTCCTTGCGGCGGGCGTAGTCCTCTTTGCCGGCGAGCTTTGCGGGTGCCTCGGCGCGCTTGTCGGCGGCGGCTTTGATCTCCACCTCTTTGAGCGATTCGAGTTTGCGCTTTTCGAGGAAGTACCAGATGTCGCCCAAGTATTCGCGCACCCCGCCGTCGCGGAACTCATATACCTTATCCACCAGTCCGTCGAGGAATTCGCGGTCGTGCGAAACTACAACCACCGTGCCGTCGTACTTCGCCAACGCGCGCTTGAGGATATCCTTAGAGCGCATATCCATGTGGTTGGTCGGTTCGTCTAAGACCAGCAGGTTGTAGGGCTCCAGCATCAACCGGGCCATGGCAAGCCGCGAACGTTCGCCGCCGCTGAGCACCTTCACCTTTTTGTCGATGTCGCCGCAGCGAAACAGAAACGCAGCCAGAATATCGCGCAGACGGGTTCGGATGTCGCCCACCGCCACACGGTCGAGCGTGTCGAACACCGTGAAGTCGCCGTTCATCAGGTCGTCCTGATTTTGGGCGTAGTAGCCGGTGTTGACGTTCGCACCCACTTTTATCGTACCTTCCGTCGTCGCGAGGTCGCCTATGAGCATCCGCGCGAAGGTGGTTTTGCCCTCGCCGTTGCGACCCACCAAAGCTATCTTTTCACCCCGTTCGATGGTGAATTCCGCTCCCGAAAAGACGTGCTTCTCTTTGCGGTCGCCTTGGGCGGGGAACGTTTTGCCCACCCCTTTGACTTCGGCCACCACCTGTCCCGAGCGCGGCGCGGGCGGAAATTTGATGTTGAGGGTGGCGTTGTCCTCCTCGTCGACCTCCAGGCGGTCGAGTTTTTCGAGCTGCTTCACCCGCGACTGAACCTGGTTGGATTTCGTCGGTTTGTAGCGGAACTTTTCGATGAACTCTTCGGTCTTCTCGATCAACTTTTGTTGATTTTCGTAGGCCGCGAGTTGCTGTTGACGCCGCTCGGCTCTTAACTCGACATATCGGGAGTAGGGAACTTTGTAGTCGTAGAGTTTGCCGAGCGAGATTTCGACCGTGCGGTTGGTCACGTTGTCCAGAAAAGTGCGGTCGTGCGAGATCACCACCACCGCCCCCGGGTATTCTCTCAGGTAGCTCTCCAGCCACTGGATACTCTCGATGTCGAGGTGGTTGGTCGGTTCGTCTAACAGAAACACGCTCGGGCGGCTCAGCAGCAGTTTGGCCAGCTCGATGCGCATCCTCCATCCGCCGCTGAACTCGCGTGTCGGGCGGTCGAAATCCTCTCTCCGGAAACCCAGGCCGAGCAGCGTGCGCTCGATATCGGCCTCGCGTGTGTCGCCACCCAAAATATGGTAGTGGTCGGTGGCGTCGTTGAGGCGATGAATCAGAGTTTCATAAGACTCGCTCTCGTAGTCGGTGCGGGTTGTGAGTTGCTCGTTGATGGCGGCGATCTCGGCCTCCAGAGCCAGCACCTCGGCGAACGCCCCCGCCGTCTCTTCCACCAGCGACGTGGTGTCGGCCACCTTCATCTGTTGGGGCAGGTAGCCGATGGTCTCGCCTGCGCTTTGCGACACGACCCCGGAAGTGGGCACCTGTTCGCCGTTGATTATTTTGAGCAGCGTAGTCTTTCCCGCGCCGTTCTTGCCCACCAGTCCTATGCGGTCGCGCGGATTGATGAGCAGCGACACCTCGCTGAACAGATCCCACCCGCCGTAGCTGACGGTTATGTTGTCTACTGAAATCACAATAATTCAACCAAATAGTCCTCCATCTGTTCGGGTTTTTCGCGCGGTTCGAAGCGACGCACGGGAGCTCCCGCGCGGTCGATCACAAACTTCGTGAAATTCCACCCGACGCGCGCACCCTTAGGCCCCGCAAGAGCCTCCTTCAACCAGACATAGAGCGGATGCGCCTCCTTACCGTTGACGTTTATCTTGGAGAACATCGGGAACGTCACACCGTAGTTTATCACACATCCGGCGGCTATATCCGCCTCCGTGCCGGGCTCCTGTCCGGCAAACTGATTGCACGGGAAACCGAGAATGACGAGACCCCGGGAGGCGTATTTTTCGTACAACGCCTCCAACCCCGCAAATTGCGGCGTGTGGCCGCACTTGCTTGCGGTGTTGACCGCCACAACCACGCACCCTTCGTAATCCCTCATCGAAATATCCTTGCCTCCGAGCGATATGGCGCTAAAATCGTAAAAACTCGTCTCCATGGTCGTTAACTATTTAACATTTTTTCTATCTCGGCGGCGGGGTCTGGGGCGCCGAAGACCGCGTTGCCGGCCACAAGCGCGTCGCAACCCGCCTCGAAAGCCGCGCCGGCGTTGGCCGCCGAGATTCCGCCGTCGATCTCGATGATGAGTTCGCCAAGCCCCCTCGCCTGGCGCGCCGCACGCATTTCGGGAGTCGAGGCCATCTGTCGCAGTTCGCGCACCTTGTCGAGCGACCCCTCGATGAAACTCTGTCCCCCGAAGCCCGGCTCGACACTCATTATGAGGACCAAATCGAGCCGTTCCAGATAGGACGCGAGAACCGATACCGGAGTGGCGGGCTTGATCGACACGCCCGTCATGGCGCCGCTTTCACGAATCAGTTCCAAACAGCCGCCCATGTCGCTTACAGCCTCGTGATGCACCGTGATAAGCGCCGCCCCAGCCTCGGCGAACCGCGCGACGTACTTCTCGGGCTCGACGATCATCAGGTGCACGTCCAAAAACTTGGTCGTCGCCTTGCGGATAGCCTTCAACACCGGAAATCCGAACGAAATGTTGGGCACGAACACCCCGTCCATCACGTCGATGTGCACCCACTCGGCGGCGCTGGCGTCTATCATTTTGGTGTCGCGTTCGAGATTGCCGAAATCGGCCGACAGCATCGAGGGCGAGATGATCCTTTTCATAGCGAAGAATTTATTAAAGAACAAAGGTACGGTTTTTTTCGCTATCTTCGCGCTATAACTCGACGGCGACATTATGACTACACTTTATATTCTGACCGGCCTGGCGATGTGCGCGAGCATCGTTTTTTTGGTGCTGTGGCTCAGGGAGCGCACCGAGAGCATGGGCGCGCGCATAGCCCTCGAACACTCCGAGGCTCTCAGGGCGGAGGCGGCAAGGGCACAGGAGGCTCTGCGGGAAGATGCGGCGCGGGCCCAGGAGGCTCTGCGTGTGGAATTTCGCAACCTGGCCAACGATATTTTGGAAGAGAAATCGCAAAAATTCAAGGAGACCAACCGCGAGTCTTTGGATTTGTTGTTGAAGCCTTTTCGCGAAAACCTCAAAGATTTCCGCACCCGAGTCGAGGAGATTTACACCGAGGAGAACCGCCAGCAGGGGTCGCTCAAAAACGAGTTGCGCAACCTGTTGGAGCTCAATCAGCGCATCACCCGCGAGACGTCGAACCTCACCAGCGCGCTCAAGGGGTCGAGCAAGGTGCAGGGCGACTGGGGCGAGATGATACTCGAACGGATGCTCGAAGCCTCGAACCTGCAAAAGGGGGTGCACTACTTCGTGCAGGAGAATTTCAAGGACGCGGAAACCGGTTCGAACTTGCGCCCGGACGTGACGCTGACCCTGCCCGAGGGCAAGCGCATAGTTATCGACAGCAAGGTTTCGCTCACCGCCTATGTGGGATTTTCGGCCGCGGAGGACGATGCTGCACGGGCGGGTTTTCTGCGGGAGCACGTCGCCTCGATGCGCCGCCATATCAACGAGTTGCACGCGAAGAACTATCAGGGCGTGGTGGGGGATTCGCCCGACTTCGTTATCATGTTCGTGCCGGGCGAACCCGCTTTTTTGTCGGCGTTACAAGCCGACGGAGGGCTATGGACCGAGGCCTACAACAAGAAGGTGATCGTCTCGTCGCCCACCAACCTGTTCGCGCTGTTGAAGATCGTGGACGACCTGTGGAAACGGGACAACCAATCGCGCCACGCCCTCGAAATAGCGAGGCAGGGCGGTGCGTTGTATGACAAATTCGTGGGGTTCGTTTCGTCGTTGGAGGATGTTGGTCGGGGATTGGAGCGCGCCCAAAAAAGTTACGATCAAGCTTACGGTCAGCTTCGCAGCGGGCGCGGCAACCTTGTGGTGACCAGCGAAAAGCTGCGCGCCATGGGGGTCAAGGCCGCGAAAAAACTGCCCGCCGCACTCGTGGACGATTCGACCGCGCCGACGGAGGTGGAGGATGGGACGGAAGGGCATTCGGAGTTTACCGAACAGGCGGCGTCGACGGGGCCGGTGGAGGTTTCGTAGTAGGTTGGGGGCGCCGAGTGTCTGTCTGTCTGTCTGTCTGTCTGTCTGTCTGTCTGTCTGTCTGTCTGTCTGTCTGTGGGGAGCGAACACCTTTTACCGAAGAGGTGGGTGCGGAGTCTGCGGGTGACAACGCTTTTGCGAAATCCATGTGCGCGGAGTCTGCGGGTGCGGCGTGGGCTGTGGGAGCAGGCTGTGGGTGCCGAGTAGGTTGTTGGTGCAGACACCTTTACCGAATAAATATCGGCTACTCCCCCTGGTGGGTGAGTGCAGCCAAGAAGTGGCGGCCAAGGCGTGAGAGCGATTAAGGTGTGAGGACGGCCAAGGTGGGTGCGCGAAAAGTCGGGGCTATTTGAGAGGACAGGTGTCGAGGCGCCGAGCAGGTTGCGGGTGCGGACAACTTTGCCGAATAAATATCGACTACTCTCCCTGTCGGGTGAGGGCGGCCGAGAGTTCGGCCCGGAACTTTTCGGCCGGGATGCCGCGACGGATCTCCCCACCGCGTGCGATCGAGATGGCGCCCGTCTCCTCCGACACCACCACCACCACAGCGTCCGAAATTTCGCTCATGCCGAGGGCGGCTCGGTGGCGCATGCCATAATTTTTGGGTACCTGGGCCCGCGTCGAAGGCAACACGCACTTGGCCGCCACGATGCGATTTTTCAAAATCACCACCGCCCCGTCGTGCAGCGGGGCGTTTTTGAAGAATATGTTTGTCAACAGCGACGCCGACACCTGCGCGTCCACCGCTATCCCCGTCTCGGCGATGAACCCGAGGTCGGTATCTTGTTGAATCACTATCAGCGCCCCCTCCTTGCAACCCGACATCTCCACCGCGGCCCTCACGATGGGCGCCACGTCGAACTCTTGTTCGCCTTTTTCGCCGCCGAACAGTTTGCGAAAATATTTGTTGCCCCTGCTGCCGCGTTGCCTCAGGCCAATGGTTTGCAAAAACTGACGAATCTCGGGCTGGAACACCACAATAAGCGCGATAACCCCCACCCCGATGACGTTGCCCAGAATCAGCGACAGCAGCTCCATCCCCAGCGCACGGGTGAGCACCCACAAGATGTAGATCGAGACGATGCCCGTGATGATGCTCGGAGCGTTGGTGCCCTTGGCCATCTTGTAGATGTAGTACATCAGCGTCGCCACCGCGAGGATGTCGATAACGTCTATCCAACCTATATGTATGAAGTCTAACACGATTGCAAATATATCACAAAAAAACGGGGCGGCAAAAACCGTCCCGTTTTTTTAGCTGTTTGACATTCTGCGTTACTGCTTCTTCGAATTCTTCTTCATCATGTCGTAGGCGACTGGAGTCGCAACGAACACCGAAGAATAGGTACCCACGACGATACCGACCAACAGCGCGAGGATAAACCCGCGAATCACCGTGCCGCCGAACAGGAAGATCGCAAGCAGCGTGATGATCGTGGTTCCCGAGGTGTTCATCGTACGACCCAGGGTCGAATTGATGGCGCCGTTGATGTTTTCGAACATCGAGCGCTTGGGATAGAGCGTGTGATACTCGCGGATACGGTCGAAGATCACCACCGTGTCGTTGATCGAGTAACCGATGATGGTCAGGATCGCGGCGATGAAAGACTGGTCTATTTCAAGTGCGAAAGGCAGTACGCCCCAGAATAGAGAGAAGAGGCCGAACACAACCGCGGCGTTATGAGCCAGCGAAATCACCGCGCCCATACCCCACTGCCACTTGCGGACCCTCACGAAGATATAGAGTCCGATGGCCAGCAGCGAGAAGACCACCGCGATGACGGAGTTGCGGGTAATGTCGTGCGCCACGCTCGGGCCCACCTTGTCCGACTGAATAATACCGTAGAACACATCCTGGGTACTGTTGAACTCTTCGAGTGTCAGAGGGGTGACGAACAGAGGGTTCATAGCCTCCCACAGCAATTGGTTGACCTCGGCCGTCGCCTCGTCGCTCTCGTCGTCGAACTTATACTGCAACAAGATTCGTTTGTCGGTGCCATCGGTACCGTAGGTTTTCACCTCCCAGCTCGACGCTCCGCCCTCGGCGATGCCGTCGAACACGGCCGACATACGTTCACGTGCGACCTCGTCGGTCACAGGCTGGTCGAAGTGCACCACGTAGGCGCGGCCACCCGAGAAGTCGACGCCCATATTGAATCCGCGCGTGAAGATCGACACGAACGTCACCAAAATAAGTGCGCCGGAGATGATGTACGATATTTTACGCTTGCCGATGAAGTCAAATTTAGTGTCGGTGAGGAAGTTCGCGTTCCACTTGCGGGCGAACGACACTTTTTTGCCCCTCACGATGCGATCGTCGATAAGCAGACGCGCGATGAAGATCGAGGTGAACAGCGAGGTGATGATACCTATAATAAGAGTGGTGGCGAAACCCTGAACCGGGCCCGTACCGAAGACGAACAGCACGATACCGGTGATCACCGTGGTGAGGTTACCGTCGATGATGGCCGACATGGCGTTCTTGTAGCCTTCGATCACCGCCAGACCCAATCCCTTGCCCGCTCGGAGCTCTTCTTTTATTCGTTCATAGATAATCACGTTGGCGTCCACCGCCATACCCATCGTCAGAACGATACCCGCGATACCGGGCAGGGTGAGCACGGCGCCGAACGACACCAGCACACCGAAGAGCAGAAACAGGTTGGTCACCAGAGCTATCGACGAGTACCAGCCGGCTCTGTTGTAGTAGATGCACATATAGAGCAGCGTCACGATGAACGCTATGATGAACGACATCATACCCGAGTTGATCGAGTCGCGACCGAGCGACGGGCCTACCACCGAGTCCTGAATGATGCGCGCCGGGGCGGGCAACTTACCCGATTCGAGCACGTTGGCAAGGTCGGTCGCCAGCTGAATGGTGAAGTTGCCGGTAATCGACGAGCGGCCGCCGGAGATCTCGTCGTTCACCGTGGGGGCGGAGTACACATATCCGTCGAGCACGATGGCCACGCTCTTGCCGATGTTGTCCCTCGTGAGGTTTGCCCAAGTGCGGGCGCCGGCGGAGTTCATGGTCATCGACACCTCGGCGTCGGAGCCGGTTTCGCGGTAGTCGGCGCGGGCGTCCACAATCACACCTCCGTCGAGCGGAGCCTTGCCGTCGCGAGTGTTGGCGTTCACGGCGTAGAGTTCGAACATGTTTTCGACCATCTCAGAGGGCATCACGCCCCACATCAGGCGAAGTTCCCTCGGCAGCATCGCCTTAACCTGCGGCAGGGCGAGCATTTTGTTCACCGCGGCGGTGTCGTACGAAGCGGCCATACCGATGATGGGGCCGGGTGCACCGGGGCCCATCGGGATGAGTTTGGCGAACAGGTCGTTGCGGTCGGCGGCTACGGCACCCAATTCGGCGGAGCCCGCATCGGCGATCTCGGCCAACACGGCGTCGTCGGAGATTGTGGTCGCGGCTTCGGCGGCAGGCGTTTCGGCTACTTCGGCGGTCTCTTCAGCGCCCTCGACGGCTTCGGTTGCGGCGGCGCCCTCTTCGGCTGCGGCATCTTCAGCAACCTCCGCGGCGGGGGCGGCGGCAATCTCGTTGAGGCGCGCCACCTCTTCGTTGGCCTGCGCGAGTGCGCCGAAAATTTCGTTGTTGTCGAACGTCGCCCAAAATTCGAGCGAGGCGGTTCCCTGCAACAACTTACGCACACGCTCGGGTTCCTTAACACCCGGCAGTTCGATCAGCACGCGGCCGTTGTCGAGCCTCTGGATGTTGGGGTTGGCCACGCCGAAGCGGTCGATACGGTTGCGAAGCACGTTGAACGAGTTCGAGATGGCGCCATCGGTGCGTTCGCGAAGCACCGTCAGCACCTGTTCGTTGGTGCTGGTGGGGAGTATCTCCTCCTTCAGGTCGGGCGTGTTGAAGATGTAAGCCAGCGGAGCCCCTCCCGAAAGGCGGTCGTAGGCATCGGCGAACAGGGATATGAAGTCCTGACTGCTGTTGCCCTGAGCGGTTCTCGCCTCAGCCATAGCGGCCGTGAAGACGGGATCCTTGCTGTCGCCCGACATTGCGCGCACGACATCCTCGACCGATATCTGCATCATCACGTTCATCCCCCCGCGAAGGTCGAGGCCGAGGTTGATCTCCCTCTCCTGGCACTCCTTGTAGGTGAAGCCGAGGTAGATCTTCTTCGTTCCGATCGAGTCGAGATAGGCACCGCGCGCGGCTTCCTGCTCTTGGGCGGGATAGTTGGCGGCGGCGTACTGCGTCGCCTTACGCTCGGTGAGCTTGGTCACCAGCGTGAACGAAAGTTGGTAAGCACAAGCCAGCACGAGCAGTACTGTCAAGAATCTGAGTGCGCCTTTGTTTTGCATTTTGGTTCTATTTAATTGTTTTTGTTGTCTTCGGTCTATTTTTCAGGCAGGTGCGCAAAGGTAGTGATTTTTTGCGGAATCTCAATAAAAAAACGCGCGACTTTCGTCGCGCGCGCTGTTTTTAGTCTGTCGGGCGTATTATTCCGCCGCGGCAAGCTCGGCAAGTAGTTCGTCAGTCACGACGAGGGTGTATGTCCACGAATAGTATCCGGGAGTGAACGACCAGTGTTTGCGTAGCCAGATCTCATCCGAAATATCCTCACCGTCGATGGTCATTGAAAAATTGTATTTGGCGGCTCCGATACGATAATCATCAGGAAATCGGTCAGTCATCAATACGTTATTGTCACATGGGCCAAGACTAAAGCTATCATCGACCATAAAACGCCCTCCGGGAGAAATCGCATCATGTAGAGTGTTGTTTGACACCACCACTTCTTTATTTGTCCCGTTCTCCACATAGAATTCCATCGTGTATCCTGCATCACATTCCACATTAGGTTTTGTGTCGCTGCAGCCGATGAATAATGCAGGTAATGTCAATAAACATACAAACTTGTTCATAATACAATGTTTTTTAATTGTTTGCAAACCAATAATCATATGGGGCTACGAACGTATTCAGCTCTGCCTGAGTGTAATACGTCCCGACGTGTTGTTGAAGTTTTGTTTTGACCTGACTCCAATTCGCACATCCCGCCGCCAGCACCGCCGGAGCGAGGAAAAGCAACATTTTTCTTCTCATATCAACATGTTTTAGGGTTCAATACGAGTGCAATATACAAATAGAAATCCGGACGGAAAATTTTCCGTCCGGATTTCTATTCGTCGCGACTCGATCGCCCTTATTTCACTTCCTCAAAGTCGACGTCGGTGACGTTGTCTTTGCCGTCGTTCGCGCCCGAAGCACCCGAGGCGCCGGCTCCGGAACCGTCGGCACCAGGAGCGCCCTGCTGACCGGCGGCGTACATGTCGGCCGAAGCGGCCTGCCACGCGTCGTTCAAAGCCTTGGTGGCGCTGTCGATGCGGTCGACGTCTTTGGCCGAGTGGGCCTCCTTGAGTTCGCCCAGGGCGGTCTCGATTGCGCCCTTCTTGTCGGCCGGGATCTTTTCGCCATACTCCTTGAGCTGCTTTTCGGTGCTGAAGATCATCGCGTCGGCGGCGTTCACCTTGTCCACCTTTTCGCGCTCGGCACGGTCGGCGGCCTCGTTGGCCTTGGCTTCGTTACGCATGCGTTCGATCTCGGCGTCGGTCAGGCCGCTCGAAGCCTCGATGCGGATCTGCTGCTCCTTGCCGGTGCCTTTGTCCTTGGCGCTGACGTTGAGAATACCGTTGGCGTCGATGTCGAACGTCACTTCGATCTGGGGCACTCCGCGCGGTGCGGCGGGCACTCCGTCGAGGTGGAAACGGCCGAGGCTCTTGGTGCCTGCCGCCATAGGGCGCTCGCCCTGCAACACGTTGATCTCGACCGAGGGCTGGTTGTCGGCCGCCGTGGAGAACGTTTCGCTCTTGCGGGTGGGAATGGTGGTGTTGGCCTCGATGAGTCGGGTGAACACGCCGCCCAGAGTTTCGATACCTAAGGACAGAGGAGTTACGTCCAACAGCAGCACGTCCTTAACCTCGCCCGTCAGCACACCGCCCTGAATGGCCGCGCCGATCGCCACCACCTCGTCGGGATTGACGCCCTTCGAAGGCGTTTTGCCGAAAATCTCCTGCACCTTGGTCTGGATTGCGGGGATGCGGGTCGAACCACCCACGAGGATCACCTCGTCGATGTCCGACGCCTTGAGGCCCGCGTCTTTGAGAGCCTTTTCGCACGGGGCAACGCTCCTCTTTATAAGGCTGTCGGCCAACTGCTCGAACTTCGCGCGGGTGAGGGTCACCACCAAGTGCTGGGGAGTGCCGTTCACCGGAGCGATGTAGGGCAGGTTGATCTCGGTCGACACGCTGCTCGACAGTTCGATCTTGGCCTTTTCGGCCGCCTCTTTCAGACGCTGGAGAGCCATCGGGTCTTTGCGCAGGTCGAGTTTGTGTTCGGCCTGAAAAACGCCCGCGAGGAAGTCGATGATAACGTGGTCGAAGTCGTCGCCGCCCAGATGAGTGTCGCCGTTGGTCGACTTGACCTCGAACACGCCGTCGCCCAACTCCAGGATCGAGATGTCGAACGTACCGCCTCCTAAGTCATACACGGCGATCTTTTTGTCGCTGCCCGCCTTGTCGAGTCCGTAAGCCAACGCCGCCGCAGTGGGTTCGTTGATGATGCGGCTCACCTTGAGCCCCGCGATCTCGCCCGCCTCTTTGGTTGCCTGACGCTGCGAGTCTGAGAAATATGCCGGCACGGTGATCACGGCCTCCGTAACGCTGGTGCCGAGGTAATCTTCGGCGGTCTTTTTCATCTTCTGGAGCACCATCGCCGAAATCTCCTGCGGGGTGTAGTCGCGGCCGTCGATCTGCACGCGGGGGGTGTTGTTGGCGCCCTTCACCACTTTATAAGGTACTCGTTCGGCGTCGCCCTTCACCTGATCATAGGTCTCGCCCATAAAGCGCTTGATTGAGAAGATCGTGCGTTCGGGGTTGGTGATGGCCTGACGCTTGGCCGGTTCTCCCACCTTGCGCTCGCCGCCGTCGGTGAAGGCGACGATAGAGGGGGTGGTGCGGTGTCCCTCGCTGTTGGGGATGATGACGGGTTCGTTACCCTCCATCACAGCCACGCAAGAGTTGGTAGTTCCTAAGTCGATTCCAATAATTTTTGCCATAGCTGTTCTATTTTTTAAGTTTTTAATAAGTTTTCCTGTTTACGACATCCAACCGAGCAAACGGTGTGCCAACGGAAATATGTCGCAAGAATTGACCGAAACGACTGACAAACCGCCTTTTTTGTCACGCCGCGACTGACACAATGACACGCCGTAAGAGGTGCCTGCACAAAAATGTTACGATTTGTGTAAAATAATTTGGCAGAGATGTTTTTTATGTTTAATTTTATCCACAGGAAAAGACAAAATAGATACATTAACTAATAAAACTTAGAGACATGGTTATTACATTCAATGAGCTGCGCCGCATCAAGGATCGCCTGCCAAGCGGCAGCTCACAGCAAATTGCTGACGAACTTGGCATCGACGTAATGGTAGTGCGC
>JAITWI010000057.1 GCA_031285345.1 Alistipes sp. | reverse complement strand
TATCTATCTATCTATCTATCAGCGAGTAATGCGGCAGTAAAGTCGTCGATCACAACTAAATGTTGTGTGCCATTTCTTGACTTATTTAGGTTCTCGCATTAAACTATATAGCCCCTTTGCTATCTGGCCATGATTGTGGCGCCCCGCTCGAACGGGCTTCGTCGCGATTTTTTTATTTTTTGCAGAGAGTACCCGTTTTTGAACCTACACGACCTACACAACATACAAGGGTGAATAGTAGAGAGTTACGAAATATGCATTTGTAGGTTTAATAAAATAAATGTAGGTTTTATTTAGGTCGTTGTAGGTTTGTAGGTCGCAAAATGTCTCGTGTTTTGGCGGATATAGCGGTTTTCGGGGTAGGTTTGGGAGGCAAGTAGTCAAAGCATAAACATGGATATCGAAGGTATGTATCACGAAGGGGCTCGAAAACGGCGAGTCGTTCAGCGCCAACCTCGAAAAGTTCCCGCGGCTCTACGAGCGCAAACTGTCGACCCTGCTGCGTGTGGGCGAAGAGACGGGCCGCTTGCCGCAGATGCTCCAAAAACAGGGCGAAGACCTCACCCGCGAGCTCGAACACCGCCTGCGCACGCTGGGCAATTTTCTCGAACCGGTGCTGATACTGTTTGTGGGCGCGCTGGTGGCCGTGATCCTCATCTCGATGTATATGCCGATGTTTAAGTTGGGAGGGATAATGGGGTAGCGATGGCGTACGCGTTTTTGATATGTCAGGCGGTGATGGCCGTCTCTGTCGTGGGGATATTCGCCATGATGGTCGTTCGGTGTCGCAGGCGACGCAAACATTGCGAGGGAAGGTCGGCGGCGGAAATGACTCCGGTTCCGGCCTGAAACGGGTGGGCGGAAGGAGAGGATGAATGGACGGATGAAGGCTCACCAGGTGAAGATGTCGTATGACACCCCGATGCCGACGTATGGCGCGCCGACGATACGGCCGTCACGCAATCCAGCACCATATCCTGCTTGAATGCCGAGACCCCACCGGCGACGGTCGGGCACCGGCACGGTGCGGGTTTCGGTCACGGTAAGCGTCTGCCGATAGACCTCCATCGACACCAACGCGGGCTTGTAGCCCTCGATCTCGGCGCGGTAATCGGAGGTTTTATAGACCTTGCGCTCGATGGGCACCTCGACGGCTATCTGTACGGTGTCGCCCGGCGCCGACAAATAGACCGTGTCCACCCGGTGCGCATACCGAATTTTAGGAATAAAGACCGTTTCGCGAATTGTGTCGCGCTTTACGATCGTGTCGACTCTTTCCAAAACGGAAATAGTCGCCGCCGGGCGCGAGCATCGCCCCGCGAAAAACACCGCCGCTAAAACTGCGAGCGATGCTATGAGTTGCCAAAATGTTTTCATAAGCGTAATAATTTTACGTTAAAACGTACAAAATGTAGTGTTTTTTGAGATTTTTTGGACGCTACGTTCCCGATGTGTGTAAGGAAACGCGATTTCGTGGACATATTAACGGGTTACTCCGCCGAGCCGGTCGGCCCACCGCTCGCACCAAAAGGCGTGATAGTCGCCGGTGGGGAGACCCTTGCGGGCGCGGTAGTTGTGGATCGCGGCGTGGATGGCGGAGGGAATCCCCACCACCGGCAGGTAGAGCCACCCGAGGAACAGCGATTGCCGCGAGTGGCCGAACTCGTGTTTCACCGATTTTTTGAGTCCCATAAAAAACGGCAATCCCGAATCCCAGCATGTGCGGTTGAAGTCCACGAGGATGTAGTTTCCGAGCGAGATGCCGCTACCCTCGGATTCGCCACCCGGAAAGTTATCGCAAATCAGCACCCGCCGCCCTCGGTAGCGAATCTCGCGAAGCGGTTTGTAGCCCGGCCACGAGAACAACGCCAGCCCGAGTAAATTCTGCGGGAGTTGCCACAAGTAGAGCAGCGCCGCAACGATCACAGGTGCAGGATTTGGCCGCGGTTGGCGCCGGCGCGGTAGGAGATGTGGAGCCACGAGTAGGGGGTTTTTCGCGCCCCCGATCCGCTCTCGTCGATGAGTTGGTCGAACGCGATCTCGCCACGCCCTGCCGCGGCGACGATCATGTCGAACAGCCGGCGGTTCTTGGCGGGCGATCCGGCGGTGATGTCGGCCGCCTCGCCCGCCATGTGCTGAGATCCGACCGCGCCGCCCACCGCACGATTGAGCACCGGGCACCGGAAGCCGCTGTTTACCACGAGCGGCGCGCCCCACATCTCGCGGACGGGATCGAGAAGGCGATTTGCGAGCGTCGCCAACTTCGCTCGGGCCGCCGGTGGCGGGGTGTTGTCGATTCCGCGCGCGCGGGCAGTATCCGAAGCCACTAACTCGGGGATTGTGAAGTGCTTAGCCATTGCGCCCCTCCTTTCCGTCGCCAACGTCGAGGCCGGTTTTGTCTTTGAGGCTCTTTTCGGTGAACTTTTTCAGCCACCGAAACACGGGGTGGTCGGAGATGTCGGAGGCGTTTTCGAGGAACGAAAAGAACTCGACGGCGAGGATGAACCCTGCGAAAAACCGTTCGAGGCGCATCTGTATGAAGTCGAAAACGAGCGTCTGCATCAGCCACGCGCCGATTATGCCGACGATGTAGAACGTCAGTTTGTAGACCGTGCTACGCATTCGCCGGGACGAGAACACCCACTTTTCGCCGCGCTTTAGGGCCCGTTTTTTGCTGGCCCACACTCCGGTCACGAAGTCGACGGCCACGAATGCGAACACCATCCAAAGGAGCGAATGGATGGGCGAGAGGTAGGCCAGCGCGCCGCCGACCAGACCGAATAAATATCTTAATAAGTTTTCCATTTTTGTATGAATTTAGTTTGTTTTTGCGGGGCAACGATTAATAGCTACATTTGACTTCGTCTTAGATAGGATGCGCCTCGGGAAATAGCAAGCGTGGCTTGCATCTCCGCTCGGCTTTCACTATCTTTGTGGTATCGTAAGGTCTTACGACGTCGCGGCGTCGCAACGGAACGCCCGCGCGAAATATTTAAGCAGAAGGTAAACAAAAGAGACATGGAACTGATAACGCAATACAACCTCACGGGCGTCGCGATCGGCCTGGGGACGTTTCTCATCATAGGCCTGTTCCACCCGTTGGTGGTCAAGGGCGAGTACTACCTCGGCGCACGGTGCCGGTGGCTGTTTCTGGCGGCGGGGGTGGCGGCTCTGGCCGGCGCGGTGCTGCTTGCGGACAACGTGATGGTGGCGGCTCTTTTGGGGGTGACGGGCTTCACATGCCTATGGTCGATCCACGAGGTGGCGGCACAGCGCCGTCGGGTCGAAAAAGGGTGGTTTCCCCGAAATCCGCGCAGACGGTGGAGATGATTTTCGCGCCCCGGATTTGCTTTATATGAAATAGTTGACTACATTTGCGGAATGCGCCGCGCCGATAAGCACGGCGGATGATGCCGAAAACGCTTCGGCGGTAAAACAGTAATCACGTAACATAAAAAAACTATACCGTTATGAAAAAAGCATCGTTATTTTCGTTGGCCGTCGCCCTCATCCTTCCCGCGGCGGCATGCGCGGACAACCGCCCCATCGAGGTCGAAGAGCTTCCCGCCCAGGCCAAGAGTTTCCTTGAGGTCAATTTCAAGGATGCGAAAGTGTCGTTCGCAACCGTCGACAGGGAGCTGTTCGGCGGCACCTACGAGGTCACTTTTGTGGACGGCGGCAGCGTCGACTTCGACCGCAAGGGCAACTGGAAAGAGGTGGAGTGCAAAACCGGAGCGGTTCCGGCGGCGATAGTCCCCGAGGCTATTCTGAGCCACGTCTCCTCGCGCCATCCCGAAAGCCACATCCGCACCATCTCACACGACGGCCGCGATTGGGACGTCGATCTGAACAACGGCCTCGACCTGAAGTTCGACCGCCGCTTCCGCCTTGTGGAGATCGAGGACTGATCCACACCTCATTAACTACGGCGTTTGTGTTGACGCGCCGCAAAGGATTGCCATGCGCGAAAATCGCATGGCAATTTTTTCGCGAAAAATTCGTTACCTTTAACTACCTTTGACGGTGTCCAAGGTAGGATGCGCCTCGGCAATCCGAAAATAAATTTTCGATTGCGCTCGGCTTTCACTTCGCGCATTTTTATCCTCACCTCGGCAATACGAACAAGTTCGATTGCGCTCGGTTCGTCAAAAATTCACTACCTTTGTTCGCTATGAGCAACAGACCATTGGCGGAGCGGTTGAGGCCGCAGACCCTCGAAGAATACATCGGCCAGCAGCACTTGGTGGGGCCGGGCGGGGTGTTCCGTCGCTTTATGGAGACGGGCAACGTGCCGTCGTTCATTCTGTGGGGACCTCCGGGAGTGGGCAAAACCACCCTCGCGAGGCTCGTTGCCAACACCCTGAAGCGGCCGTTCTTCACTCTTTCGGCGGCGGCGGCGGGGGTTAAAGACGTGAGGGAGGCGATCGAGAGCGCGCAGAGGCAGAAGTTTTTCAACACCCCCTCGCCGTTTCTGTTCATCGACGAAATCCACCGTTTCAACAAATCGCAGCAAGATTCGCTCTTAGGCGCGGTGGAGCAGGGGACGGTCACGCTGATAGGCGCGACGACCGAAAACCCGTCGTTCGAGGTGATCTCGCCGCTGTTGTCGCGCTGCCAGGTCTATGTGCTCCGGCCGATGGACGACGCCGAACTGCAAACGCTGTTAGACCGCGCCATAACGACCGACACGGAGCTCGTCGAAAGGGGTGTGGACGTGGTCGGCACCGAGGCTCTGTTTCGTTTCAGCGGGGGCGACGCGCGAAAGCTGCTCAATATTTTAGACATACTGGCCGCCGCGACCGCCGCGACGGAGACCGGCACCGAGGGTCGCATCACAATTTCCGACGAGACCGTCACCGACGCCCTTCAGCAGAACATCGCCCTGTACGACAAGAACGGCGAGCAACACTACGACGTGATTTCGGCCTTCATCAAGAGCGTGCGCGGCAGCGATCCCAACGCGGCGGTCTACTATTTGGCGCGAATGCTGGCCGGGGGCGAGGAGCCCCGGTTCGTGGCGCGGCGACTTGCGATTCTGGCCGCCGAGGACATCGGTTTGGCCAACCCCAACGCCCTGCTGATGGCCAACGCCGCGTTCGACATAGTGCACAAGATCGGCATGCCCGAGGCGCGGATAGTGCTCGCCGAGGCGACGGTGTATCTCGCCAACTCGCCCAAGAGCAACGCGAGCTACATGGCCATCGAGCGGGCGGCGGGCTTCGTGGCCAAAGACACCACCAACCGCCCCGTGCCGCTCCATATCCGCAACGCCCCGACCAAGCTGATGAAGGATTTGGACTACCACAAGGGCTACAAATACGCCCACGACTTCGACGGCGGGTTCGCCGAACAGGAGTTTATGCCGGCAGGACTGGAGGGCACCAAGTTTTATGAACCGAACAGCGACAACCCCACCGAGGCGAAATTCGCCGAACGGATCGCAAAACTTTGGAAAGGAAAATATTGACGGCGAAAAAGGCGGGAAGGGCGAAAAAATATTCGCCCAATCGCTTGCGTCTCATAAAAATGTTTTATACATTTGTAAGACTCAATAAGCGCGAGATATGACAATCATCCAACTTGAATACCTTTTAGCCGTTGCCAACTGCGGCAGTTTCTCACTCGCGGCTCAGCAATGTTTCGTTACCCAGCCGTCGCTTTCGATGCAGATCAAATCCCTTGAGGAGGAGTTGGGCGTGATACTGCTCGACCGTACCAAAAAACCGGTCATCCCCACGGAGGCGGGCGAGGTTGTGATCCGCAACGCCCGCGAAGCCGTCAGATCCTACGACTACGTGCGCGAGTCGGTGGCCGAACTCAAGGGCGAGATATCGGGCACGCTGCGACTGGGCGTGATCCCCACCGTGGGCCCCTATCTGCTCCACCGCTTCATTCCCGAGTTCGTGGCCCGCTACCCCAAGGTCGATCTGGAGGTGCACGAGATGGATACCGCCCCCATTTGCGACGCCTTGGCGCACGACGCCCTCGACGCGGCGCTGCTGTCGAGCGGCACCACCCCCGACGGCATCATGGAGTACGAGCTGTTTGGCGACCGCTTCCACGCCTACGTCTCGCCGCGCGGCGAGTTGTATGAGCGGAGCAACGTCCGGGTCGAGGATATCGACATGCGGCGGCTGATCCTTCTGTCGCAGGAGCATTGCCTCAGAGACCAGATACTTGAGATATGTCAGTCGCACAAAAAAGCCCATTCGCGCTACAACTTCGAGTGCGGCTCGCTGGAGACCATCACCCGCATAGTCGACTGCACCGACACGATGACCATTCTGCCCGAGATGGCGGCGCGATTCGTTCCCGAGGAGCGACAGGGGCAGCTCAAACCGCTGGCAAAGGGGGCGCTGTCGCGCAAAATCGCCCTCGCGGTGAGGCGCACCTACGTCAAGCACTCGATCATCTCGGCCCTGCGCGAAGCCATCCTCAGCTGCGTCAAAGATTGACGCCCGGCGAAGCCGTCGCGGACGGTAATGGTTGCGGCGCTCCGGTAAACCGCAAACCGAGTTTGCGGTTTCGTTTGCCTTTTGCTATCTTTGACTTCGCTTTGCTTGTCTTAGATGTTGGCGCCTCGGACAACCGCAAATAAATTTGCGTTGCCTCTCGGCTTTTATTATCTTTGCGGTTTGAAACGCACAAACACGAAGATATGGACAAACTGTTGGAAACGGTAATAGAAGCGATAAAGGACAAAAAAGGCAAAAACATCGTCTCGCTCGACATGAGCGGAATGGACGGCGCGATATGCTCCCACTTTGTAATATGCAACGCCGACTCGACCACTCAGGTGGGGGCGATCGCGGCGGGAGTGGAAGAGGCCGTCGAAAAGGGAATGGGGCAGCGAGTGTGGCGCATCGACGGCGCCGCCAACGCCCTGTGGATAGCTATGGACTACCTGGATGTGGTGGTTCACATCTTCCAGACCGAAATGCGCGACTACTACAAGTTGGACGAACTGTGGGCCGACGCGCCGGCCACACGACATGATTATCAGGAGTAAAAGTATGGCTAACCGAAACACGAACGACACCCCAAGCCCCCTCCGCCCCAAAACCCCCGGCTCCGGCACTCCCGGCGGCGGTTCCGGCGGTCAGGGCCGCATGATGAACACCCGCAATCCGTTCATGTGGGGCTGGCTTATCATCATAGGCATCCTGCTGTTTTGGACTCTGACCGGCAATCGCGAGAAAGCGGTGGAGAGCGACTGGAACACGGTGCGCACCGAGATGGTGGGTCGCGGCGACGTGTCGAAGATCGTGGTGGTGAATCGCGAAAAGGCCGAGGTGTTTCTGTCCAAGGCGGCCGTCGAACGCTACCGCAAGCAGGAAAAGCATGAGAACATACCGGCCTCGGGCAGCGCCCAGTTCGAGTTTACGATAGGTTCGGTGGAGGTGTTCGCCGACGATCTGGCCAAAGCCGAGCAGGAGTTGGGCATGAAGGTTCCGCTCGATTACCGCAACGAGAAGGGAGGCTTCGGCTCGATGCTTTTGAACTTTTTGCCATGGCTGATATTGATCGGTTTTTGGCTCTTCATGATGAACCGCATGTCGGGCGGAATGGGCGGCGGCGGCGGCGCGGGCGGCGGGATGATGGGCGTGGGCAAGGCCAAGGCTCAGGTTTTCGACAAGGAGAAGCAGCAGAAGGTGACGTTCAAGGACGTGGCGGGGCTCGAAGAGGCTAAGGTGGAGATCATGGAGATAGTCGACTTCCTCAAAAAGCCCGATAAATATAAGGAGTTAGGTGGCAAGATCCCCAAGGGAGCGCTGTTGGTGGGCCCTCCGGGAACGGGCAAAACGCTGCTGGCCAAGGCTGTGGCGGGCGAGGCCGACGTGCCGTTTTTGAGCATCTCCGGGAGCGATTTTGTCGAAATGTTCGTCGGCGTGGGTGCTTCGCGCGTGCGCGACTTGTTCCGTCAGGCCAAGGAGAAGGCTCCGTGCATTCTGTTTATCGACGAGATCGACGCGATAGGGCGTGCTCGCGGCCGCAACGCCGGATATAGTAGCAACGACGAGCGTGAAAACACACTCAACCAGCTGCTCACCGAGATGGACGGCTTCGGCACCAACGCGGGTGTCATCCTGCTGGCGGCCACCAATCGCGCCGACATTTTGGACAAGGCGCTGATGCGTGCCGGGCGTTTCGACCGCCAGATCGAGGTGGGACTGCCCGAACTCAAGGAACGCGAGCAGATATTCGACGTCCATCTTAAGAATCTCAAGTTGGATCCGGCTCTCGACCGCGCGTTCCTTGCGCGTCAGACCCCCGGCTTTTCGGGCGCAGACATAGCCAACGTGTGCAACGAGGCGGCTCTGATTGCGGCCCGCAAGAGCAAGCAGGCTGTCGAAAAGGAGGACTTTCTCGCCGCGATCGACCGCATAGTGGGCGGTCTGGAGCGACGCAGCCTTGTGATGTCGGCCGAGGAGAAGCGGCTGACGGCGTTCCATGAGGCGGGTCACGCCACGGTGAGTTGGTTTTTGAAGAACGCCGACCCGCTGCTGAAGGTTACGATCATTCCGCGCGGGAGATCCCTGGGTGCGTCGTGGTATTTGCCCGATGAGCGCCACAATACCACCCGTGAGCAGTTTATGGACAAGATCGCCTCGCTGTTGGGCGGTCGAGTGGCCGAGGATATGTTTTTCGGCACCTCGGAGACGGGTGCGCTGAGCGACCTCGAACGAGCCACAAAGATGGCCTACTCGATGGTGGCCTACTTCGGGATGAGCGAGCTGGTCGGCAACATGAGCTACTACGACTCGTCGGGCAACTCCGACATGAGTTTCACCAAGCCGTTCAGCGAGAAGACCGCGCAGGATATCGACGCCGAGACCAAACGCATTTTGGGCGATGCCGAGATAGCCGCCCGCCGGGTTGTCGACGCCCATCGCGACGGGCTTACCACGTTGGCCGAACGGTTGTTGGAACGCGAGGTGGTGTTTACCGAAGACCTCGAAGAGATATTCGGGGCTCGACAGGCGGCAGGCGGGGAGCGGGAGAAGACGGGAGTCGAAACGGCTGGCGAGGCGATTGTGGTAGGCGAGGCGGTTGAGGCTGATGTTGCGGCTGGAGAGCTTGCGACCGATGTCGGGTTAGGGTCTGAATCCGGATCCGAGGCGGCTCCCGAAATAGCCCCCGAGGCGGCTCCCGAAACTAATGTTGAGGGTAGGGGCGAATGACGGATAAGATGCGTAATCTGTTGGTGCGCACGGTCACGGGAGTTGTGTTCGTGGCGGTGGTGATGACCATGATGGCGTTGGGTCTGGCGACCTACACCGCGCTTTTGGTGGCGATAGCGTCGCTATGCGCGGTCGAGTTTTGGAGCCTCGGCCAAACCCGCACTCAGAAGTGGCTCGGGGTGGGGTATATGGTCGGGACGGCTCTGCTGATGTGGTTTTTCCCGCTGATCGGCGCCGGCATGACAGACTTTGCGGGCATGGCCGACCCTGCGGGAGTGGCCGATTTTGCGGGCAAGGGCGGCCTGGTCGGAGGCGGCGTTATGGCAAACACAGGCGTCGACACAGGCTGTTTGTTCTGTCGCGATGTGGTTTTGGGCGGCCTGTTGGGCGACTATCTCCCGGGTTGGGACGTTCGCATCGCCCCGGCGTTTATCCTTACGGTTTGGGCCAACGACGTGTTCGCCTATCTGGTGGGCATCACCATGGGCAGGAACAAAATGGCAAAGAATCTCTCGCCCAACAAGTCGTGGGAGGGTTTCGCGGGCGGAGTGGTCGGTGCGGTCGCCGTCGCGGCCCTCGTCGGTAGATATGTCATGGGAGGCGAGGCGATACTTTGGATGGCCTTCGGGCTGGTCGTGTCGCTTTCGGCGGTGGGCGGCGATTTGATGGAGAGCGGCTTCAAACGGCGCGCGGGCGTCAAGGATTCAGGCCGTCTGCTTCCGGGTCACGGAGGCGCTCTGGATCGTTTCGACGCGATGTTGGGTGCGGCACCGGTTGCGTTTCTGTTTTTTATCATGGTAACTTATTTGGCAAGATGACTATAAGTAAGGAGGGGCGGGTGATCATTCCCGTTGCTTTTGTGCTGCTTGTGACGCTGGCGGCGCTGTTTTTTTGGGCTACGCTGGCGGCTTTGACCCGTTGGGCCGAAGGATGGTGGGTCGGCGGCTGGTGGAGGGTCGCGGGGCCGGTCATGGCTTTCTGGGGCGCGGCGGCGTTGGTGACGTGGGGCTTCGTGGTGGCGTTTTTTCGCATCCCGCGGCGGTCGCACCTGACGGACGACGGCGTGGTATTCGCCCCCTGCGACGGCACGGTGGTGGTGGCCGAAGATGTTATGGAGCGCGAGGTGACGGGCGAAAGGCGCATCCAAGTCTCGATATTCATGTCGATAACAAACGTCCATGCCAATTGGTATCCGGTCGGCGGCCGCGTCACTCACTTCAAGCACCACAATGGCCGGTTCATGGTGGCCTGGCACCCCAAATCGTCGGACGACAACGAACACACAACAACGGCGGTCTCATCGCCCCACGGTACGGTGGTGTTCCGTCAGGTGGCCGGAATGGTGGCGCGGCGTATAGTGTCGTACGCTCGCGTGGGCGACGAGGCGGCGCAGAACACGCAGTGCGGCTTCATAAAGTTCGGCAGCAGGGTGGACGTCTACCTGCCTTCGGACGCCGAGGTGCTGGTGACGTTGGGGCAAAAGGTCACGGGGTCGCAGAGCCCCATAGCCCGCCTGCAATCTCAAACCACTGCGCGCGATTAAGTGATGAAAATCGTCGGAACGGTCGAGCACGGCAGCAAGATGGGGCGCACGTTGGGTTTCCCGACGGCGAACGTCGCCGTGCCTTCCGGTTGCGACGCTCCCGACGGAGTGTATGCCGCCCGTGTGACGCTTCCCGATGGCCGCAACTTTCGGGCGATGGCCAATTTGGGCGTGAAACCGACCTTTTCCGACGGCGGCGCGGCGCGGGTTTTGGAAGTTCATCTGTTCGACTTCGAGGGCGACTTGTATGGCATCGAGCTCGAAGTGGAATTACAACGATTCATCCGCCCCGAGCAAAAGTTCGCCGACGCCGATGCCCTTCGTGTGCAAATTATAGAGGATAAATCAATCATAGAAAAGATATGTACATAGACAACACACTGCCCTACAAGGTGGCCGACATTTCGCTGGCCGAGTGGGGGCGTAAGGAGATAGAGATAGCCGAACACGAGATGCCGGGCCTGATGGCTCTGAGGGCGAAATACGGCGCGGCAAAACCGCTGAAGGGAGCCCGCGTGATGGGCTCGTTGCACATGACCATCCAGACGGCGGTGCTGATAGAGACGCTGGTCGAACTTGGTGCCGACGTCCGCTGGTGCAGCTGCAACATCTTTTCGACGCAGGATCACGCGGCGGCGGCTATCGCGGCGACGGGCGTGCCGGTGTTCGCGTGGAAGGGCGAGTCGCTGGAGGAGTATTGGTGGTGCACGGCGATGGCGCTGTCGTTTCCGGATGGACGCGGCCCCAATCTTATTGTCGACGACGGCGGCGACGCCACGCTGCTGATCCACAAGGGATTCGCCGCCGAAAACGACGCCCGGACGCTCGACTACACCCCCGGCAGCCACGAGGAAAAAGTGATCCTCGAAACGCTGAAAACCATCCTGAAAGAGGCTCCGCAAAAGTGGCACGACACCGTTAAAGAACTCAAAGGCGTCTCCGAAGAGACCACTACCGGCGTCCATCGCCTCTATCAGATGATGGAGCGGGGCGAACTGCTTGTTCCCGCCATCAACGTCAACGACTCGGTCACCAAAAGCAAGTTCGACAATCTGTATGGTTGCCGCGAGAGTCTGGCCGACGGCATCAAGCGCGCCACGGACGTGATGATCGCCGGCAAGGTGGTGGTCGTGTGCGGCTACGGCGACGTGGGCAAGGGTTGCGCCCGCAGCATGAAGTCATACGGCGCCCGCGTGATCGTCACCGAGATCGACCCCATCTGTGCGCTTCAGGCGGCGATGGAGGGCTTCGAGGTCAAGACGCTTGGGGACGCCCTGCCCGAGGGCAACATCTACGTCACCACCACCGGCAACCGCGACATAATCACGCTGGAGGATATGCACCTCATGCGCGATCAGTCCATAGTGTGCAACATCGGCCACTTCGACAACGAAATTCAGATGGAGCGCCTCGAAGCCGATCCCACCGTCACGAAACTCAACATCAAGCCGCAGGTCGATAAATATACTTTTGAGGGGGGCGTTTCAGGTTCCGGCTCCGGTCACGCGATTTTTGTTTTGGCCGAGGGTAGGCTGGTCAACTTAGGTTGCGCGACCGGCCACCCGTCGTTCGTGATGTCCAACTCGTTCACCAACCAGACGCTGGCGCAAATCGAGCTGTGGCAGAAGCAGTTGCCGGTCGACGTCTACCGCCTGCCCAAGGAGTTGGACGAGGAGGTCGCCCGCCTACACCTTGCCAACCTGGGCGTGCGCCTGACCGAGCTCACCGACGAACAGGCGGCCTACATCGGCGTCTCGAAAAACGGACCCTACAAGGCTGAGCACTACCGCTATTAGGGCGTGTCGCTCTTTAACTTTTAAAAATCGCGAACCATGAAACGCCCGGGTTTCATACTGCTATTGTCTGTCGTTTGCGCGGTTGTTTTCGCTTCGGCGCAATTTCCGCGCACCCCGCTGCCAAGTTGGAGCGCCGCGCCTGTTCTGCACCCCGCGACGGCTCGCGAGGCGGGAATGGACAGCCTGTTTTTGCATCGCACGGTGGACTCTATTGTCCGCAAAGCGATCGAAAATAAGGCGTTTCCCGGCTGTCAGCTGTTTGTGGCTCGCGGCGGCAAGGTGGTCATCGACCGAAGCTGGGGGTGGCACGACTACTCGCGGCGGCAGAAGGTCGAAAACGACCACCTCTATGATCTGGCGTCGATAACCAAGGTGGCGGCCTCGACACTCGCGTTGGCCAAGTTGTACGAAACCCGCCGCCTCGCGTTGGACGAACGCATGTCGCTCTACTACCTTGCGTTTCGCGGGACAGACAAGGCGGGCATCACTTTTCGGCAGGCGCTCACCCACACCACTGGCCTGCAGTCGGGCATTCCCGCTCCGTGGCTCGTGGGGCGTCAGGGGCTGCTCGACACCATCCCCGAACTGCGGCTGCGAACCAACGTCTACCGCTATTCCGACCTGCCGTTTCTGCTCGTTCCGCAGATTGTGGAGCTGATCGACGGGCGCAACTTCGAGACGTTTCTCGCCGAGGAGTTCTATAAGCCACTGGGCATTGGTCTGACGTTCAATCCGTTGCAAAAGGGCATTCCTTTGGCGAAAATCGTCCCCACCGAGACCGACGACTATTGGAGGGGCACGCCCGAGGCTCCCGTGGTGGTGCACGGCACGGTGCACGACGAGAGCGCGGCTGTGATGGGCGGCGTTTCGGGCAACGCGGGGCTGTTCGGCAGCGCGCGCGACCTTGGCGTGGTGATGCAGATGCTGCTCAACGACGGAGTCTATCGCGACAATCGCTACCTCTACTCTTCGACGGTGAGCGAATTCACCCGCCGCCAATTCCCGATGACCGACAACCGCCGCGCCTTAGGTTTCGACCGCCCCACGCCCGGCAATGATACCCTCGCCTTCGAGGAGGCCTATCCCGCGCCGTCGGTGTCGCAACAGAGTTTCGGTCACACCGGCTTCACGGGCACCATCGCCTGGGCCGATCCCGAGTTCGACCTTATCTACGTGCTGTTGGACAACTCCCTCACCCCCAAGCGCGGCAACGAGGCGTTCGTCGACATGCGCGTCCGCTACTCGATCCAACAGGCTGTATACGATGCGATTAGTCGCTACGAAGCGGCAGCCGGCCGTTAACGTTTTCGCTGCCGCCGCCGCCACCACCCGCGCCACGTCACCTGTTCACCGCCGCCGCCCATGTCACCTGCCGGCCGTTAACGTTTTCGCTGCTGCCACCCGCGCCACTCACCGCCGAAACCCGCCCATACCCCCCTACCGCATCTAAATTGAAAACTCCCGCAGTTTACCCGCCAATCGCGTTCAAATTTTGACTAACTTTGCGTCTTATGCCGCAGGAACCGAAAAGTAATCCCGGGAACGATTTGCGCGCCGACGCCAGTGTGGATTTACGCACCGCCGCCGGTGCCGATTTACGCGTGCTCCTACTCGCCACCCTCAAAAAACATTGGGGTCACGACGCGTTTCGCCCTATGCAGTTGGAGACCATCGAGTCGGTCTGCGAAGGTGCCACCGACACGCACCCGGACGGCACCCTGCGATGGAGCCCCGGCGGCCGCGACACTCCCGTCACCACCCGTGCAATGGGCGGCCACGACACCCTCTCCCTGATGCCCACCGGCGCGGGCAAATCGTTGATCTATCAGGTGCCCACGATGGCGCGCGAGGATGGTTTCTGCGTGGTGGTGACGCCCCTGATAGCGCTGATGAAGGATCAGGTGGACAAACTGCGGGCGCGCCAAATTTCTGCCGTCGCGGTGCACTCCGGCATGACCGCCGAGCAGATCGACATCGCGCTGGACAACTGCGTCTACGGCGACGTGCGGTTCCTCTACATAGCCCCCGAGCGTTTGGCGAGCGAGATGTTTCGCCTGCGGCTGCCGCGCATGAACCCCACTCTGCTGGCCATCGACGAGGCGCACTGCATCTCGCAGTGGGGCTACGATTTCCGCCCGTCGTATCTTCGCATCGCCGAGATCCGCGCCATTATCCCCGCCACGCCCATCATAGCACTCACCGCTTCGGCCACCGCCCGGGTGCAGGAGGATATTATGGACAAGCTCAAGATGGTGGGCGGCAGGGTCATCCGCAGTAGCTTCGCGCGCGCCAACCTCGCCTATGCCGTCCGCCACACCGAAGATAAAAACGGGCAACTTATGCGCGTGGTGACGGGCGTGAAAGATGCGGACGGCGCTCCCGGCACGGGTATAATATATGTCCGTACCCGCGATGGGGTGGAACAGTTGGCCAATTTTTTGACCGAGCAGGGCATCGCCGCGACCTACTACCACGGCGGAATGGACGCCGCCGAACGCACCCGCCGTCAGGAGGAGTGGGCCTCGGGACGCAAGCGTATAATGGTGGCCACCAACGCGTTCGGGATGGGCATCGACAAGACCGACGTGCGCTTTGTGGTGCACTGGTCGATCCCCGACAGCGTGGAGAACTACTATCAGGAGACGGGACGCGCCGGACGTGACGGCGACAAATCGTTCGCCGTGCTGCTCACCTCGCCCGACGACCGCCATCGCGCGCAGAACCGTTTCGCCAATGAATTTCCGCCCATCGAGACGATCAAAGGGGTGTACGAAAAGATTTTTAACTACCTCCAGGTGGCGATAGGCGAGGGGAGGGACTACTCGTTCGACTTTAACGTCTACGAATTCAGCCACCGCAGCGGACTTTTTTCGGGCACGGCCATCAACGCCATAAAAATCTTGCAATCAAACGGTTACATGGTGCTCACCGACGAGAGCGACCATCCGGCGCGCGTGGTATTCACCGTCAGCCGCGACGACCTCTATCGCCTGCACGTCGAGCGGGACGAGTTAGACCACTTCCTGCGTACCATAATGAGGATGTACAACGGTATCTTCACCGAATTTCGCTCCGTCAACGAGAACGAAATCGCCGTCGTGAGTGGCTACACGGTCGATCGTGTCAAAGAACTGTTTAAGACCCTGTGGCAACTCCGCGTCATCCGCTACATCCCCTCGCGCCGCACGCCGCTGCTGTTTTTCCCGATGGAGCGCCTGCCGACCGCCGACGTTTTCATCTCGCCCGAGACCTATAAAATACGCAAAGAACTGGCCGCCAGCCGCTCCGAAGGGATGTTCGCCTACGCCGACAACCTCTCCGAATGTCGTAGCGGATGGTTGCGCCGCTATTTCGGCGAGCCCGACCCCGCTCCTTGCGGCGTGTGCGATGTGTGTCTCGGGCGAAAAAAAGCTGGTCGCGGCGCGATCTCGCCCGAAGTTGTGCTATCTTTGCTCGGTGGAAACGAAGCCCCGCAGACGGTCAAAAGCCTCATCGGACAGATTTCGGACGCCGAACCAGGCGACGTTTTGGCCGCGATAGACGTCTTGATAGCCACCCGAAAAATTGCCATAGATACCGTCGGAATAATAAAAATCGTAAAATAATGTCCGCGCTTCACTCCACAATATCCGCCGGGTTTCGAGCGACCATCTCGAAGGAGGAGTTGGCGACCCTGCCTCAGTTGGCGTTCGGGGGCGAGATAGTCGTCGTCGACACTCCGGCTAAAGCGGCCGAGGCGTGCGATTTTCTCGCTTCGGAGCGCCTGCTGGGCTTCGACACCGAGTCGCGTCCGGCGTTCCAAAAGGGTGTTGTCAACAAGATCGCGCTGCTGCAACTGTCGACCCGTGATCGCTGTTTTTTGTTTCGACTGAACCGGGTGCCGTTGGATAAGTCGATACTCAAGATTTTGGAAACCAATAGGATAACCAAAGTAGGGCTGAGTGTTGCGGGCGACATAGGCGAACTTGGCACGCTGCATAAACTGCGCCCAAGGGGGTTTGTCGATTTGCAAAAAATAGTGCCCGGATATGGTATCGGCGAGTTGGGGTTGGCCAAGATTGCCGCCATAGTTCTCGACGGCCGCATCTCTAAAGCGCAGAGGCTCAGTAACTGGGAGGCATCCGCACTCACCGACGCCCAAAAATTATACGCCGCTACCGACGCGTGGGTCAGCCTCGAAATATACAACAAACTCAAATCCTGCGAGAAATTGTTCGGGACAGCCTCGGGGGCGACTTCCGGGGCGACTTCCGGGGCAACTTCCAAGATAACCTCCGGGTCAATCTCAGGGGCAATATTCGGAACAGTCTCCGTGGCGACATCGGTGGTAACTTCGATCGCAACCCCCAGGTCAACCTCGGGAGAAGCCTTCGGGACGGCCTCCGGTAAATTACCCGGAAAATTCGACGAACGATGACACTACTCAAAGATATGGCCATTGTGGCCCTCGGCGGAGGGGTCGGGAGTGCGCTGCGCTATCTGGTCGGCCGACTTTTCAGCGGCGATATTCCGGGTGTCGGTCGAATATTCGGCGGTAGAGGTTCGGCATGCCGTGCCCTTAACGGTGGCGAAGCATCGGAGGTCAACTTGTTGGTAATCAAGATGTTCGGTAGTGGTTTCCCGTGGGGCACACTTGCGGTGAACGTTGTGGGAGCCCTGCTGATAGGGGTGTTGTACGGGCTGGCTGAGCGCGGAAACATATCCTCTTCCGAGGTGCGATTGCTGTTGATGGCGGGGTTTTGCGGCGGGTTCACCACGTTTTCGGCGCTCATGGGCGAGAATTTAACGATGCTTCGGGCGGGTGAGTTTCTGCCGTTCGCACTCTACACCGCCGCGAGTCTGCTGGTCGGTCTTGCCGCCGTGTGGCTGGGATGGTGGATGGTTCAGCGATGAAACCTGCTGCCGAAGTCGACTGCCTGACTCGTTTGCCGGGATCTGTCGCCGAACCGGTCTTCCGAAATCGTCGGCCGGAATTTTTTATCGGCACCTGCCGCCGAACCCGAGGACTGAAATAGTCTGCCGTGGGATTTGTAATCGACGCCTGCGGCTGCAATATGCCGCTGAACCCTATTGTCGGAGCGGACTTCTGAAACCAAGGACCGAAATCTGTCGCCGAAATTGGCTGTTAAACCTGATTGTCGGCTGCCGACAGGATGAACCACGACCGGGCGTGCCTTGCGCAATCCTATTTCGAGCGGCACACACCATACCTCGCGACTCCGCGCATACCGTTCCGACTGCGG
Source organism: Alistipes sp. (assembly GCA_031285345.1). Lineage (GTDB taxonomy): Bacteria > Bacteroidota > Bacteroidia > Bacteroidales > Rikenellaceae > UBA940. Next base: position 5,902 of record JAITWI010000057.1, on the reverse strand, counting down.
CCACACCACACGAAGCCACGCCATGTTCCGACCGCCGCCACACCACACACTAAGCCACGCCCAAATCACACGCGCCTTGCCATGCTCCGTGCGCCGCCACACCGTACCGCACCCTGCCGCGCGAAACCACACTCAGACCACACGCACCACGCCGCGCGGAACCACACTCAGGCCACATGCGCCATGCCGCGTCCCGACCGCGATGCTGCTGTAAAAACCGCGTGAACCCGACCCGCTCTAAGGGGCAATTTAAGCGGTTATTACAGCCAATAAGCTGCGACTCGCACAACCCGCGGCCGTGTCTTTAAAACGTAATATCTTCGGACGATCCTTCGCCCAGATGGGAGTCTTCGCCGAACACATCTCTCAGATAGCTGTCGATGTAGAGAAGTTCGTGCTCGCCCCGGGCGACGTGGCGAAATAGCATATCGTCGTCATCAAACTCGGTGATGTCTTGTATGTCCACGTCTTCCATAGGCGGTGGGGGTGATTAATCAGTTGACTTTCATTATAAACGCAACAGCCGTCGATTTATTGCGTTGAATTTCCGAATAAAATCGCCGTCGGCGGAACATTAAAATCGGTTGAAATCTTTTTCACTTTGTCGGACCCGTGCCGATGCCCATCGTCGGACCTACGAGAGCCCGGTTTTGCTTTTCGTCGGACCCATGCCGACGCTCGTCGTTTGACCCACGAGGGTCATGTTTTTCTTTTCGCCGAGCCCGCCGACGACCCTTGTCGAACTCATGCCGACGCCTCTATTCTTCAATCCTCCGGACTCTCTTGACGATCCTGTTTTTCTCTTCGCCGACAAAACGCCTACTTCCTTGGCCGTGCCCGCCGTCGACTTTTTGTAGGGCCGATGCCGGCGACCCGACTGCCCTACACGGTCAACGTGACGTGGTGTTCGCGAATCAGTTTGCGCAGATTTATCAGTGCGTATCGCATCCTTCCGAGGGCGGTGTTGATGCTCACTCCGCTCTCGTCGGCGATCTCCTTGAAACTCATGTTGTCGAAATATCGCATCAGCACGACCTCCTTCTGCTCGTCGGGCAGGTGGTCGATAATGCGGCGCAGGTCGTTGCGAATCTGGTCGTGCACAAGCTGGTCTTCGACCGTTTCGTCCGAAAACTTCATCGTACCCAAGATGTCGAACCCGGCGTCCGACTCCGAGACCATGTTCTCCTGTTTGATGTGGCGGAAGTGGTCGATCACCTGGTTGTGGGCTATGCGCAACACCCACGACAGAAACTTGCCGTTGTCGCAGTAGCGCCCCTCGTCGATGACCCGCATGACCTTGATGATCGCCTCCTGAAATATGTCGTCGGCCGTGTCGCGATCCTTGACCATCATGGCGATGTAGTCGGTCACACGCCGCCGATGTCGGTCGATGAGGGTGGAGATGGCCGCGCTCCTGCTGTCGTTTCCGACGACCGGGCTCTTGTCGCCGTTTGTGTCGACCCGCCTGCCGCTGTCGCCGTTATTCTCGTTCCCGCCGGCTTCGCTACTATTGTCGCTGATGTTGCTCCTGTTGGCTTCCCGGCCGTTATCGTTCTCGTCGCTCCTGCTGCTGCTTCCGCCGGCTTCCCGGCCGTTGCCACCGCAGTTGTTCTCGCTACCCTCGCTCTTGCGGACTCGTTTGTCAGCGTTTCCGCCGTCGTTGCCTTCGATGACCCGAGAACCTCCGACCGGATTGCCGTGCCCGCCGCCACCGCCCTCGACGACCCGACCGCCGGAGCCCGAACTTTCGCCGACACCCCGGTCGCCGCCGTTCACGCTACCCGACAGATATAGCTCAAGCAATTTGGAGTCGCTCAATTTAGTCATTCCCATACATCAGATCTGCTAAAGTCATCGAGTCGCATATTTCCGATAGGCGCCAACATTTCACACATTTGGGCACAAGGTAGTGAATAATTTTTCAAAATACAAACCCAAAGCCTTCGGACACCCGGCTTGTCGCAGTGCCCGAAGACCGGATATTCGTTTTATGTCGGTAAATCGCCCCCTTGCCCTCGTCGCTCCCGTCGAGCGCGGTAACTACCCTTGCCCTCGTCGCTCTCGTCGAGTGCGGCAGCTACTCTTGCGGTGCGACGTCGGTGTCGGCCACCAGAATTCGCCCGCAATATTCGCAGACGATAATCTTCTTGTTTTGGCGGATATCCACCTGACGCTGAGGGGGAATGCGGTTGTAACACCCGCCGCAGGCATCCCTCCGAACGGTCACCACAGCCAACCCGTTGCGCATGTTGCTCCTGATGCGTCGGTAGGCGGCGAGCATCCTATCGTCGATCTTGCCTGCCGCCGCGGTCTCCTGCTCCTTCAACGTTTCTATCTCGCGAGCCGTTTCGGCTTCGATCCCCTCCAACTCGGCACGCTTGGCCTCAAGGTCGAGCACGCGGTCTTTGACCACCTCCTCGGCCGCCTCCATCGTCGCCTTCTTGGTCTTCACAACGGCCGAATACTCTTTCAGGCGCTTGTTGGCAAGGTCTATTTCGAGTTTTTGATACTCCACCTCCTTGGCCAGGGCGTCGAATTCGCGGTTGTTTCGAACGTTGTTCTGCTGCTCCTCGTATTTGGCGATCAGGGCGCCGGCCTCCTCCACCTCGCGTTTGCGCTGGCGGTTGAGCTGGTTGAGTTCGTCTATCTCGGTGCCGATGTTGGCGATGCGGGTGCGAAGACCGGCGATCTCGTCCTCCAGGTCCTGCACCTCCAGGGGAAGTTCGCCCTTTATCTTGTCGATCTCGTCGATCTTGGAGTCGATCTGCTGCAACTCGTACAGGGCGGTGATCTTCTCTTCCATTGAGTAGTCGGCCTCGACGGCCTTATTCTTCGTAGCCATATATCTCTTACACTTAATTATTTACGATGTGGATTCCAGTCGTTTACCTGCTGTTACGGTTATCGCGGAAGTTGCGGCGACAAGTATCTGACGGGATTTTTCGAGCTCGCGCTCTTATGAACGGCAAAATTAGCGATTTTTTTCGAAAGAACACTATGCATCAACTCGATTGCGCAAAATTCGCTCTCCCAGTGTCCGATGTCGGCCAGCAGGATGCGATTTTGAGCCGCCACGAATCGGTCGTGACGCACATCTCCCGTCAGAAAAACATCGGCGCCGGCCTCAATGGCCTTTTCGAGTCCGTCGCCGCCCGAGCCGGTCACGATCGCCACCCGCCGTATCGTTTCGCGAGGCGGCCGACTGTGGCGGATGGTCTCTATGGCGAGCGTTTTTGCCACCGACCTCAAAAAATCGAGGGTTTCGACAGGCTCCGGAAATTCGCCCACCGCGCCGAAACCGGTTTGCATTTTTTGCCGCGTTGTCGTTTCGATTCCGGTTTCCGTTTTGGGCTCCGTTGTCGTTTCTTTTTGCGGTTCATCGGGGTCGAGCACGGCGATATTCCGCAGCCCCAATTTTTGCGCCAACAAATGGCTCATCCCGTTGTGTGCACGGTCGAGGTTGGTGTGGCAGGCGTAGATGGCGACGTCGTTTTTGATGGCCTTGGAGATGACGCGGCTCACGTTGTCGTCGCCACCCAACTGCTTGATCGGGTGGAAGATAACCGGATGGTGGGCGATGATCAAATTCGCCCCTTTTTCGATCGCCTCGTCCAACACCTCCTCCGTGACGTCGACGCATATCAGCGCGGCCGTCGCCTCGTCGTACGGCGAACCGACGATGAGGCCGGCGTTGTCGTACGGCTCCTGCGACGAGAGGGGGGCGAACTCCTCCAACGGCGCGACTATATCTTTGATTTTCACTAAAATAGCGTTTGTTCTATATATGTCGGCCGCTCTTCGGCCGTTTCGTTTTCGACTATTTCTTCGGCCGTTTCGTTTTCGGCCGCAACCATTTCTTCGGTCGCTTCCTCTGCTGTTTCCTCTGTCGCAGCCATTTCTTCCGCTCCTTCTTCCGTCTCGTTTTCGATAGCGGTTGCCACCTCTTCCGCAACAAATTCTTCTGCCACAGCCACCTCCTCTGCCGCCTCCATCTCCTCCTCCGGGAGGGTGTCATCCGTCACTATCCCGCCGCCGCCGAGTTCGCCGCGCACCTCCAAAAGCAGCGCGCGAATCGTACCCAACCGTTCGGCGATCTCCATGTCGCGCTCTATGGTTCCTCGCGACGCTTTGATATATTTGGCGGCGCCGGCGAGGGTCATACCGCGCTCTTTTACAAGGTGATATATGGTTTTGAGGTTGCGCACGTCGTCGGGCGAAAACATCCGGTTGCCCTTTTTGTTCTTGCGCGGGGCTACGATGTCGAACTTGCTCTCCCAAAACCGTAGCAGCGGTTGGCTGACGTCCAACATCTCGGCCACTTCGCCCATCGAGTAATACAACTTTTCAGCCATAAGAATCGGTATAATGTTTCGCATTAAGTAACGGCGCGAAGATAGCTAAATTTTAGAGATTTACAATCCTAAAACTGTTTGGAAGCATGGTGTTGGAACGATGACCTACGCGCTTGGTCCAGCCGACGGGAACTCCCCCGTGCGTCAAAAGGTTGAGCCCCTCGGCCAGGCGCGACGGATCGGCGAACTCTTTTTTTCGCAAATAGTCGAGCGTTTCGTCTCTGGTGATCTCCGTCTTCGAAGCCGTGCCGCATCCCGGCGCAAGGTCGTGAAACAGAGCCAGAGCGTGGTCGGGCCGCAGTTTGCCGTTGAAGATTCGACCCATGCAAACCCCCGAGTAGATCACGTTGAGCCCTCCGGCGAGCGCGACGACATCGCGATACACGGGCCGATAGTATCCGTAGCAGTTGTCTCCCACGCGGGCGAACTTCATAGCCTCCGGGGTGTTCACCCACTCGGCAAGCGGTTTGCTCTCGGGGCGATTCATCTCGACGAGAGGTTCTTTGCGCGCGCGTGGAGTCTCGCGTTTCACCCGTCCGTCGGCCTTGCGCATCACGGCGGCGAAAAAACCCTCTCCGCGCGCCAAGTGCGGCCAAAACCGAAAGGTGCGAATTCCAGCCGCGTCGCCGCAAACCACCCCCCACTCCTCGGGCACATCGACGGCCACCGGTTCGACGGCGTAGTTTTCGGCCAGCCAGGCCACCGTCTCCTCGTTCTCGCGGCGATTGAAGGTGCAGGTCGAGTAGATCAAAATTCCGCCCGGCTTCAGGGCGTCCCATGCGTCGGCCAAAATCCCACGCCCTCGCGAGGCGCACATCTCCACGCCGGCCGGGCTCCACTCCGAGCGCGATTCGGGCAGTCGGCGGAACATCCCCTCGCCCGAGCATGGCGCGTCTACCGCCAACACGTCGAACCAGTGTTTGTAGGCGGCAAAATCGCGCGGTTCGTTACACGTCACCGCCACGTTGCCCACGCCCCAACGCCTTACGTTGTCGGCCAGCACCGAGGCGCGTTGCTTCACCACCTCGTTGGCCACCACGAGTCCCTCGGGCCCCGCAAGGGTGGAGTATAGGGTGGTTTTTCCGCCCGGCGCGGCGCACAGATCCAACAGCCGGATGTTTCCCGGCAGCTCTCCGTCCCTATCCGTGAGAGATTCGCGCAAAAGATGTTCGACGAACTGCGACGACGCCTCCTGAACGTAATAGAGTCCCGCGTGCATAGCCGGGTCGAGCGTGAAAACCGGCCGCGCGGCCAGATACGCCCCATAGCGGTTCCACGGCACCGGATTGCCGCAGGGTAAACCGCCGCCCTCTGCCGTGGGCATGGCACTCAACTTGAAGGGATTGTATCTTATCGACGTCACGGGCCGTCCGTCGAGTGCGGCGAGCAAACGCCCCGCCTCGGCCTCCCCCAATTCAGCGTTTACAGATCTCTCGAATTCTTGCGGAAACATTCTCTATTATTTCAGGATCGCGGATAAAGTCCTGCGTGTCGATGTCGATTGTCATCACCTCGCCCGTGTATATGGTCTCTATCCAGTCGTTATACTT
>JAITWI010000026.1 GCA_031285345.1 Alistipes sp. | reverse complement strand
ACGACATGGTGGTGGCGGTCGTCGCGCCTGATCTCCTCGTGCCAACGCCATCCGCCCTCGTCGAGATCCAGCTCGAAATCGTAGTCGTAATCGTGGTCGTCGTAGAACCAGTACATGTTTTCGCGCGAGAACTGCTGCTTGAGGTGCTTTGCGTTGCCGATCGCCACCGCCCCCGTGAGTATCATCACGCACGCCCACAGGCCAAGCACCACGGCGAAGAACGCCCGGCGCAATCGCCAACCGAACACCGCCGACAGAAGCGCCATGCCGACCGCGAATATCGGCAGCAACACGCACAGCAGCACGATTTCGATAAACCAGACGGGCACGACGGAGCTTGCGTTAGCAAACCAGGCCACATTCGCCATATCCAAAATTCCGCCGTTTTCGGTGGCGACGAAAACCATCCCGACGATGATGCCCATCGCGGCGATAAGTAACGAAAATCCGACCGTGGCAGCTATAAATCTTATGAAAAACAGCACGATACGTCCGAACACCGTTATCATTTCGGCCGTCACCGAAGCCGCCTTTCTGCCGCTCGGAGTGGAGGCCGCGACTTGAAGATTTTGGCGAATGGACTCGGGGGTGATTCGCTCGCCACGCGCCTCTAACTTTTGTCGCGGAGTGCGCGCCATGGGCAGCGCGACCCACAGCACGATGTAGGTGACGAAGAATACCCAGCTCCAACCCTCGAAGAATTCGTCGACAAAATAGTTGTCGATCGGCGCGACGAGGATGCGGCAGATCGCCGGGAACAGAAATGCCAGTCGGATCCAGATGACGTCGATGCTGAAATAGCGCGACATGCCGCCGCAAACGCCTCCGAAGACACGTCTTTCGCCGCTTCGGTGGAGTCGGCGCGGGATGGAGGGGTCGGGTTGGGCGGCGGGGCGGCCGGGGGTTGATTTTTCGGTGCTTTGGGTGCCGCTCGGCCTTTCGGCTCCTGAAGCGCCTCTCTGTTTTTCGGCGTGGGTGTCGCTCGACCCTTCGGCTCCTGAAGCGCCTCCGGGCGCCCCGCCTTGCCTTACGCCTGAAGCACCATCATGGGTGCCGGGTTTTTCGGCGGCAGCCGCACCATCATAATCCGCCACCGCACTATTCGAACCGGTCGCAACACCATCGGAATACGCCGAATATGCTGCACCGCCTTCCGAATTCATCGAATTCGCCGCATCATTCGAGCCAACCGCACTTTCCGAGCCGGAGACAACACCGTCAGAATACGCCGAATATGCTGCACCGCTATCCAAATTCGCCGTGGCTTTCGAGCCAGCCGCAGCTTCCGGACCGGAGACGGCGATGTCGCCCACCTCGTCGTCGATCTGTTCGGGCGAGCCCAACTGCGCGACGATGGTGTCGACGAGGGATTTTGCGACCGTCTTGGTGTACACCTGCTCGGTGAGGATCAACTCGGCGATGCGCGCCTCGATGTCGGCGATTATCTCGCCTCCGTCGGGGTCGTTTCCGTAGTAGTTTTGCAGAGAGTCAAGATACTGTCTCAGAGACGCATACGCATCGTTATCCAAAGTAAAGGATATGTTGGCGATGCTGACTTTTTCGATCTTTTTCATATTGCGTTTTTACAAATTTCAAATGTTTTTGCAGTTTTGTAATCAGACGGAGGGCTCTCTTGGGACGCCACCGGGATCACACTTGGGCTCTCTTGGGACGTCGCCGACAATCGCTCCGTGTTACCCGCCCGGCAGCCGGAAGATTATTTACTTCCGTAACGAATGCGGTTCGTCTGTTCGACCATTTCGTTCCACACCGCGTCCAATTCGGCCAGCATCTCTTTGCCACGCGGCGTGATCATGTAGTATTTGCGCGGGGGGCCCTGCGGCGACTCCTCCCAGCGGTAAGACAGCAATCCCTGATTTTTTTGGCGCGCAAGGAGCGGATAAAGCGTCCCCTCGACGACGATCATGTCGGCCTGCTTCAACTCCGCAATTATCTGCGGGGCATACGAGTCGCCGCGCGAAAGGATCGACAGGATACAATACTCCAAAATCCCCTTCCGCATCTGCGCCTTGACGTTATCGACGTTCCTTATGTTCTCTTCCGACATTTTCGTTTGATTTTAGTGATCTCATGACTCTCGTATAAATGGCTTGCACTCAGATTGTTGCTTATTATCATTCGGCTACTTAACATAATCTTCGGCCTGAGGGACGACTATCCACATCACAAAGTAGGCGAGTAGGGCCGGGAAGGGCGGTACGAAAAGTAAAATCGCCGCGATGATGCGCACAAGGCTCGGGTCCATCTCGAAGTAGTCGGCCAGGCCGCCGCACACACCGCCGATGACCCGGTTGTCGAACGAGCGGTAGAGGCGTCTCGAATCTTTTCCGAAGTAGGGGTTGTCGGAGGCGGTGCCAGTTCCGGGGTTGGGGCCGGCTCCGGAACCATAGTTGGAGTTGGAGCCGGAGTTTGCGCTTGAGTTTGAGTCGGCTCCGGTACCGGGGTTGGGGTTGGATCCATGGCTTGCGCCCGAACCCGAGTTGGAGTTGTGGCCAGCTCCGGTTCCGGGGTTTGCGCCTGAGTTGGAGCCAGCTCCGGTGCCGGTGCTTGAGTTGAAACCCGAGTTTCTGCGGTCGGCGCCGCGCTTGGGGGCACCGAACATTTCGGGACGACCGATGACAGCCGTAGCGCGTCGCACCAGATCGACCGTCACCACCTGCATCGGCGAGGTGATGCGTTCGTCGAAAATGTCGGCCACGCGCCCCTCGATATCCCGCATCGACTCGGCGGCGTCGGACTCGTTGAGCCGCGAGGCGATGTCGTCGAAATACCTCTCCAACAGTGCGTAGGCGTCGTTGTCGATGTTGTAAGCCCGCCCGTCGATGCTAATGCCAAATGTCTGTTTCATATCTATTTACGATGTTTATATTTTTAGTTCCGCCATGCTTTGGAGGACGCAAATTTGTCTTACCACGCCACAAAGCCTCCTTCCCGCGTCAAGAAATCGCCCTCCCACGCCACAAATATACAACAAAAATAATACTATGCAACACATAGTACTATTTTAACGAACATTTTCAGTGGAAAATTGAAAATCGCATAAAAAAAGAGTTGCCGCGATGTCGGCAACTCTTTTTACTATTTACGGCGTCAGGGATCAACCCTTTTTCGAGGCGGCGCTTCTTGTAGAGGCGGCCTTCGAACCCGAGGCCTTTGCGGCTACGCGGGGAGTGGCGGTTTTGGGCTTCGAAGCGGCGGCGGGTTTCTTGGCCGCGGGCTTTTTAGCTGCAACTTCGCCTTCCGAACCCGCTTCCATCTCGGCACCTTCCGAAGCCTTCGGAGCGACTTTGCCTCCGCGGCGGGTACGGGCTTTGGGTGCTCCCGAAGCGGTCACGCCGTCGCGATAGGTGTCGTTGAAGTCGACCAGCTCGATGAAGCACATGTCGGCCGCGTCGCCCAGACGGAAGCCGGTCTTCAGTACGCGGGTGTAGCCGCCCGGACGGTCGCCCACGGCGGGAGCGATCACACGGAACAGCTCCGTAACCGCGAATTTGTCTTTCAGATAGCTGAAAACGATGCGGCGAGAGTGGGTCGTGTCCTCCTTCGATTTGGTGATGAGGGGTTCGACGAACATTTTCAACGCCTTGGCCTTGGCCACCGTCGTTTCGATCCTCTTGTGCAGAATGAGCGACGAAGCCATGTTGGACATCAGCGCCTTGCGGTGCGAGCTCGTTCTGCCGAGGTGGTTGAATTTTTTATTGTGTCTCATTTTTTTAACTTTACAGTGTTAATTGACCGTTGCTCCTCTCTGCCGGTAACCTTG
>JAITWI010000041.1 GCA_031285345.1 Alistipes sp. | reverse complement strand
ATAGAGGTGCTTAATATTCTAAATACCAAATACATAATCGACGCGGACGCCCAAACCGGCGAGCGATATGTCATGGTCAATCCGGACGCCAACGGGGCGGCGTGGTTTGTTGACAATCTGTTTTTCGTGAAGGGTGCGGCGGCGGAGTTGGAGGCTTTGGCGACGGTCGATCTGCGGCGCGAGGCGGTCGTGGATGAGCGCTTCGGCGATATAATAGACATAAGCACACCCGGTATTACGACAGACAGCCTGGCCGCCGTTAATATTGTGGAATATAGGCCTAACTACCTGAAATACGAGACTTTGGCGGCGACGGAGCAAGTGGCGGTCTTCTCGGAGATGTACTACGACAAGGGGTGGACGGCATACGTCGACGGGGAGGAGGCACCCTATTTCAGAGCCGACTACCTGCTTCGCGCGATGGTCGTTCCGGCGGGAACCCACACTATCGAATGGAGGTTCCGCGCGCCTCGGTTCGCCGCCGTCGAAGGGGTGACGTTGGCCGCCTCGATAGCGATCTTGTTGTGGTTAGCGGTGGCTATTTTGTTTGATAGGCGGAAAAATTGTCGCCAAAAAAACGACACACAGAAAACCGACCACCCAAAAACGATATAGCTCAATAAGTTATGAAGCAGACAGACAGGCGATTGAGGCGCAGGGTGCGCAACTCGTATTTCATCTCGACGGTCAGCATCGCTATGGTGTTGTTCCTGTTGGGATCGGTGTCGTATCTGATACTCAACGCGTTGAACGTCACACAACGGCTAAAGGAGAGTGTGACCGTTTTTGTGATGTTGGACGACGACCGCACTGCGGAACAGACCGCCGCTTTACGCAAATCTATTGAAAATGAGGCGATTGTGCGTGAAGTCGTTTATGTGCCGAAAGAGGAGGCGGCCGAGAGGTTTATTGCCGAATCGGGCGAGGATTTCAGCGATTTCATAGATTTCAACCCGCTGCCGGACAGTTTTGAGGTTGGACTTGTGGCCGACGCACCGCGATTCCGGTTAGGTACGGGCAATTCCGGGCGCAAGGCAGGCGGGGCGGAAGCGTCTGAGGTCGAAGCGTCGGAGGCCGAAGCGTCTGGTACCGGAACCGATGCCGGGCTGCCGAGCGGCGGCAACCCGCCGGAAGGTGACGAAGAGGGCTCGACCATTTCGACCGCCCAGACCGGTTCGACCGCCTCGACCGTCGAATCGTTCGCGAAAATGGTGGAAGCAATGCCTGGAGTGTATGAGGTTGATTACCAAAAGAGTGTGGTCGAGCAGATCGGTTCGAACCTCGGCAAATTCGAGTTGGTGCTGCTGTTTTTCGGCGGGACGCTGCTGCTCATTTCGCTGATCCTGCTTAGCAACACCATTCGCATGACGATCGTCGCCAAACGCCACACCATCAACACGATGAAGTTGGTGGGTGCGAACCGCGGGTTCATTATGCGACCGTTCCTCGCCTCGGCGCTGCTGCACGGCCTCTACGCAGGTCTGATCGCGACGGCGATGTTCGCGCTGCTCATCTTCGGACTGAGGGAGGGCATTCCCGAAATACGACTTTTGACCGGCAACGTGCTTTTGACCGGAATCGGCGGCGGAATGATCGTGTCGGGCATCGTCATCTCGCTGCTGTTCACGCTATTCGCGGTGAGTCGGGCGGTAAATCAAACCTCGGACAGAGCCTATTTTTAGAGGCGCGGAAGACCGACGATTACATATTGTAAAACACTATTCCACAGTAAATTAAAGCAATAAATATGAAAAATGGCAAGAAATCGCCGCATGGTGAAAAAATGCAGCAAAATGGAAAAGAGGCGCGGATGCCTCTCTGCCGCAAAAATTACGGACTGCTGCTCATCGGACTCGGACTCGTGATTGTAGGAATGATACTGATGGCGGGCGGCGGCAGCGACGATCCGGCGGTGTTCAGCCAGAAGATATTCAGTTTCAGGCGCATAACCCTCGCGCCGATCTTAGTCGTCGCGGGATTCGTGTTCGAGGTGTACGCGATCATGTGGAGGCCGAAAGAGGGCCGACGCGGACGGAACGAGAGCGGACGTGTGCAGGCGAACGAGCGCGTGGGGGCGGAAGCGTCGAAGGTAAAAGCGAGTAGATGAGCGTTTTAGAGGCCATAATACTCGGGGTGGTGCAGGGTGCGGCCGAGTTCCTGCCGGTGTCGTCGAGCGGCCATCTCCAAATCGCCAAAGAGGCGCTGGGGGTCACCCTCACCGACAATCTGGCGTTCGACATGGCGCTCCACCTGGCGACGGTGCTGGCTACGGTGGTGGTGCTGTGGCGCGAGGTGGCGGAGCTGTTCACGGGCTTGGGCAGGGGACTGACAAAACGCCAATACAACCCGCAAGTGGCTTATATACTGAAGCTTGTCTTGTCGATGGTGCCGGTGGCGCTGGTGGGTCTGTTGCTTCGCGACGAGCTCAACGCGATGCTCTCCTCGCCCCACATCCTGTTAGTGGTGGGGGCGATGCTGATCGCGACGGCAGGATTGCTGATGTTCGCGAGCCGTGCGGACAAAACAGGCAAAACAGGCAAAACAAGCGAAGCAGACGAAACGGACGGCGCCTGCCGCGCCCACGAAGTAAAGAGCGGGCCGAAGGGCGAAATCCCGTATAGAGGCGAAATCTCGTATAGAGACGCGTTTATCATCGGCATCGGCCAGGCGTTCGCCGCGATGCCGGGACTGAGCCGCTCGGGAACGACCATCGCCACGGGATTGCTGTTGGGCAATAAAAAAGCAGCGGTGGCGCGGTTCTCTTTCCTTATGATCATCGCGCCGATCGTGGGCGAGGCCCTGTTAGACATCGCCAGGGGCGGCTTCGGCGGCGGAATCGGGGTCGGTATGGTGCCGCTCGCGGCCGGTTTCGCGGCGGCGTTCGCGGTGGGATGCCTGGCGTGCAAATTCATGATCGAGATGGTCAAGCGCAGCAAGTTGGTCTGGTTCGCCGCCTATTGCGCCGTCGTGGGAGTGGCGACCGTCGTCTATTATTTCGTGTAAAAAAGAATGGAGCAAAAGGAGTTTTCGAGGGATCTGAACTTCCCCGAGGGATATGTGCTGTGCGTCGACAAACCGCTGGAGTGGACGTCGACCGATGTGGTGCGTAAGATAAAATACGCGCTCGAACGGCTGGGGCACAAGCGAATAAAGGTGGGGCACGCCGGCACGCTCGATCCGCTGGCCACGGGGGTGCTGTTGGTTTGCATCGGCAAGGCCACCAAGAGGGTGGACGAGTTGCAGTCGGAGCGCAAGGAGTACGTCGCCGAGGTAACACTCGGAGCGACCACGGTGAGCGGCGACCTCGAACATCCCGTCCAGCCCGGTCTGCCGTGGAGACATATCACTCGCGCCGACGTGGAGTTGACGCTGAAAAACCTGACGGGCGAGCGATTGCAGACCCCGCCGGTCTATTCGGCCAAAAAGATGGAGGGCGAGAGGGCTTACGAGTTGGCTCGCCGCGGCGAAGAGCCCGAGATGCGCAAGGCGCTAATCAACATCTACGAGATGGAGCTGCTCGAATGCCGCCTCCCCGGCGAGATGCCTAATCGCGATGCACCCGAAACGCTTCACGACCAAGCCGAGGACGAGTTGCCGCGCATAAAGATCCGCGTGGTGTGCAGCAAGGGCACCTACATCCGTTCGCTGGCCATGGAGATAGGCAAAGGGCTCGCCAGCGGAGGATATCTGTCGTCGCTCAGACGCACCCGCAGCGGCGGTTACAACGTGGCGGATGCTCTCGAAATAAAAAAAATAGTGGAAATTCTCGATCCGGTGAAACATTTTTGATTTTCTTACGTAATACTTCTGTTTGGTTTACGTTCAAAAACACGCTTTCCCATACCGATATGAAGTTGTCTCAATACACCTACCCGTTCAACCCCGAACTCGTCGCCAAGTATCCGGTCGACAACCGCGACGAAAGCCGTCTGATGGTCGTGCACCGCAAGACGGGCAAAATCGAGCACAAAGTATTCAAGAACGTCATCGACCACTTCGGCGCCGATGACATCCTCGTGTTCAACGACACGAAGGTCTTTCCGGCGCGCCTCTACGGCAACAAGGAGAAGACCGGCGCCGAGATCGAGATATTTCTGCTGCGCGAACTCAACCCCGAGCTCAAACTGTGGGACGTGCTTGTAGACCCGGCGCGCAAGATCCGCATCGGCAACAAACTCTACTTCGGCGACGACGACCTGTTGGTGGCCGAGGTGATAGACAACACCACCTCCCGCGGGCGGACGCTGCGTTTTCTGTTCGACGGCACCCACGAACAGTTCAAGGAGGCGCTCTACACCCTGGGCGAAACTCCGCTCCCCAAGTGGGTTCGCGACAAGGTCGAGCCCGAGGACGAGGAGCGCTACCAGACGATATTCGCCAAACGCGAAGGGGCGGTGGCCGCTCCCACGGCGGGGCTGCATTTCAGCAAACACTTGCTCAAGCGAATGGAGATCAAAGGGATAAACCGAGCAGAGGTGACGCTTCACGTGGGTCTTGGCAACTTCCGCACCGTCGACGTGGAGGATCTCACCAAACACAAGATGGACTCGGAGCAGATCATCGTGTCGGAGGATGCGGCCACGGCCATCAACGCCGCCAAACGCGCCGGCAAAAAGATCGTCTCGGTGGGCACGACCGTGATGCGGACGGTGGAGAGTTGCGTCTCGACCGGCGGAATGATAAAGCCGTTCGAGGGGTGGACCAACAAGTTTATTTTCCATCCCTACGAATTCACCGTTGCCGACGCCATGATATCCAATCTGCACCATCCGATGTCCACCCAGCTGATGATGGTGGTGGCTTTCGGGGGATTCGACCTAATCATGAAGGCCTATCAAACCGCCATCGACGAGGGGTACCGGTTCGGCACCTACGGCGACGCGATGCTGATTTTGTAATTAAATTAACTACCTTTGCGGCAGGAACCGCATTTTTTGCAACTGAGAATCCCTCCGGCCGAATGAGTAAAAACAAAATACTGTACGTCAGCTCCGAGATATTCCCCTATCTTCCGGAGAGCGTCATCGCCTGCCGTCAGAGAACCCTCTCGCAGGCGATGCAGGAGGCGGGCAACGAGATCCGCACCTTCATGCCGCGCTACGGTTTGGTCAACGAGCGGCGCAACCAGCTGCACGAGGTGATCCGCCTGAGCGGCATGAACCTCATCATCGACGACAACGACCACCAGCTCATCATCAAGGTGGCGTCGATCCCGGCGGCGAGGGTGCAGAGATACTTTATCGACAACGACGACTACTTCCACCGCAAGGCACTGCTGGCGGACGAGGGCGGCGAATTGTTCCCCGACAACGACGAGAGGGCCATTTTCTTCGCGAGGGGAGTTCTCGAAACCGTCAAAAAACTTCGTTGGGAGCCGTCGATCGTGCATACCCACGGCTGGTTTTCGTCCGTGGTGCCGGTCTATCTGAAGGGCACGTTCGCCTCCGACCCCATCTTCAAGAAGAACAAGATCGTGGTCTCTCTCTACAACGACCCGTTCCCCGGAACGCTCGACGGCGGCATGAAGACCAAGATCGAGAACGAAGGAATGACCGACAAGCGGCTCGAAACCATAGCCGTTCCGTCGCACGAGAACCTCATGAGGTTGGTGGTCGACTACGCCGACGGCATAGTGGTGGAGGAGCCTTTGGAAAACGCGACCCTGAGGGACTACGTGGCTCGCAGCGGCAAACCCGTGCTCGACTGGGACGGCGACCGCCAGAGCCCCGAATATATGGACGTTTATAAAGACTTTTATGAAAGCCTTATCTAATAGAAACCTCCCCAAGGGGCTGTGTGAAAACTTCCGCAAGGGGCTGTCGGTCGCCGCGCGCGGGTTTTTACTGTCGAGTTCGGCGGCGGGATTGATAGTCGGAGCCGCCGGATGCACCGAGGTCGACGACCGCCTTGGCAACAACCTTCGACCCGGCAACCAGTGGATGGAGATCGAAGTGACCTCGCCCGAAGGAGGCGTGGACACCTATCTCTATCGCGACGACAGCATCCCCTCGTCAAGGTTGGTCAAGGCCTTTTTGGGACGTATGAGCGACGCTAACGGGATTTTCGGCGCGCAGACGGGTAGCGCCCTGCTTCAGTTCGTGCCCATGTCGAGGCCCTACGCGACCGCCGAGGGCTACGGTCTCGACCCTATAGTCGACTCGGCCGTGTTGGTCATGGGTCTCGACGAGGCGAGGGGCGACACCACGCAGATGCAGAAGTTCGACGTCTACGAGATAAACGAGGGGTCGGAGTGGCTCCACAGAGACTCCGTATACTATTCGAGCTTCCCGATAGGGCAATACAGGGGGGAGAAGTTATTCGAATTCACCCACACCGGCCGCAGGAACGTCGATGCGAGGCTGTTTCCCACCGCCGCCGGTAAAGAATACCTCGACCGCATAGTGAGCCTGGGCTGGGACGACTACATCTCCGACTCGCTGTTCCGCAGAAAATTCCGCGGGCTATACATCACCCCGGCGGATGGTTCGCCCACGGCGGCCGCCCTCTACGCAACCAATCTCGCCGCGTCGGGCATCGAGCTCTATGTGCGCAACCACGACTCGATCGACCGCACGGCGATATACGACACCCTGATTACGCTGTTCACATTCGCCGACCGCGACCAGACGGACTCAAGCACCGGCTACGTCACCCGCAACAACAACGTCTCGGTCGCCATGGCCGAGTTCGACTACACGGGCTCGGTGTTGGGCACACTCGAAACCGCCACGGGCGGCTTCACCGACACCCTGCCCGACAGCCCCACCCGGCAAACGGTATACGTTCAGCCTATGGGCGGAGTGGGCACCTACCTGCGCTTTACCGAAGAGTTGGTCGACCAGATCCGCGCCATAGCCGACAATGCGGACGGCGACATCATGATCAACCAGGCGATGATGACAGTGTGGCTGGAGGACGACTCGACCCCGGCTCTCGACGCGTCGCTCAACCGCTTGGGCAGCTATCTGGATATTACTCTAATGGCAGGCATACCCGACTACCAGTACCAGACCGAGGCGTGGCAGCGGCAGACCGACGCCTCCTACACCCTACCCTACGGCGGATACCTAAACCGTAGCAACGGCTACTACCAACTCGACATCACGGCCTACGTACAGGGGCTCGCTAAGAAAGAGGGCGATCGCGGTTGGCAAAACATGCCCAGAGTGTTCCTGCTCGCCCCCGAGGCCGAGAGCACGTTCGGATTCGGCCAAAGCGCCCTGAAAGGCACAGGCTCGGACAAACCCGCGACTATAAGGATCACATACACCGTGATAGAGGGATGACGGCGGTCGGAGACGCATAAACGAGAACGGCCGGGAAAGCGATGAATGATGTCGGCCGATGACGCCTGTAAATCAGGTAAACAGGCGAACCGGCGAACAAAAAAGAGCGGGAGTGAAAATTTTCAAACAACTAATAAATACATAACATGCGAAACCCGAGAGCCTGCCAGGTAGCTTTCCGCCGAAGCTCCGGGCAACAAAAGCCTCGGGTTTTCGCTTTTTCGAAACATACGCATTATGTCTGACAGCAATTTAGTGATAGTGGAGTCCCCCTCCAAGGCCAAGACCATAGCCAAGTACTTAGGTGCGGGATACACCGTGGAGTCGAGCAAGGGGCACATTCGCGACCTTGCGAAAAAGGGCCTGGGGGTCGATATAGCCCACGGATTCGCACCCGACTACGAGGTGGACGCCGACAAGGAGAAGTTGGTGAGGGATTTGCGTGCCGCTGCAAAAAAAGCCGACGCGGTGTGGCTCGCCTCCGATGAAGACCGCGAGGGAGAGGCCATCGCCTGGCACCTGTCGGAGGCGTTGGAACTACCGGCGGAGAAGACGCGGCGCATAGTTTTTCACGAGATCACCAAACCGGCCATCCTGCACGCAATCGAAAATCCGCGCGCCATAGACATGAACGTGGTGAACGCCCAGCAGGCAAGGCGCATTTTGGACAGATTGGTGGGCTTCGAGCTGTCGCCGCTGTTGTGGAAAAAGGTTCGTCCGTCGCTATCGGCGGGCAGGGTCCAGAGCGTGACGGTGAGGCTGATTGTGGAGCGCGAAAGAGAGATCATGGGCTTCGCGTCGACCGACTACTGGCGCGTCACGGCCGAGATGTACCCCACCGCGCAGATGGGTACTCCCGGAGCGATGTTCCGGGCGGAGTGCTCGAAGCGATTCGATACCCGCGCCGCGGCCGAGGCTTTTTTGGATATCTGCGCAGGGGGCGCGGCAGTCGAAGCGGCAGAAGGCGCAGCGGCAGGCGCAGCGGCAGGCGAAGAAGCGACAGGAAAAACGGCGGCCTTCACCGTCGGCAGCGTCGAGGAGAAGCCCGGCACCCGCTACCCCGCCCCGCCGTTCACCACCTCCACGCTTCAGCAGGAGGCTGGCCGAAAACTTGGCATGAGCGTGTCGCAAACGATGTCGGTGGCTCAAAAGCTTTATGAACAGGGGCTCATAACGTATATGCGTACCGACTCGGTGAACTTGTCGGGCATGGCTCTGGCGGCGGCCAAGGAGGCAGTCACGGGCATGTTCGGCGCCGAATATAGCAACACCCGCAACTACAAAACCTCGGCTAAAGGGGCTCAAGAGGCCCACGAGGCGATCCGTCCGTCCTACTTCGACCGTCAGACGATCGAGGGCGCGGCGGCCGAAAAGCGGCTCTACGAACTGATATGGAAGCGTACCGTGGCCTCGCAGATGAAACCCGCCCAGATCGACCGCACGGTGGTCAAAATCGACGTCGAGGGCGCGCGCGAACACTTCACGGCGACGGGCGAGGTGATCAGGTTCGACGGATTTTTGAGGCTCTACTCCGAGTCTGTCGAAGAAGAGGGCGGAGGATCGAACGCGACCAACCGGCATCACGACGAAGCGGCCGAAAACGCCGACGCCACTCTGCCAAAAATGACCGTCGGCGAGGCCATATCGGCAAGTGCCATCACCGCCACCCAGCGCTTCACCCAGCCTCCGGCGCGATACAGCGAGGCTCTGTTGGTCAAGAAGTTGGAAGAGCTCGGCATCGGCAGACCGTCGACCTACGCCCCCACCATCTCGACTGTCATCACGCGCGGTTATGTGGTCAAGCAGAGCAAGGACGGGGCGAAGCGCGACTACATCCAGCTGACGCTCAAAGGCGGAAAAATCGCCGAAAAGGCGATGACGGAGAACGTCGGCAAGGAGTCGGGCCGCCTCGCGCCGACCGACATAGGAATGCTGGTGAACGACTATCTCGAATCGCAATTCGCAGATATTCTGGACTATAACTTCACCGCGAAGGTCGAGAAGGAGTTCGATGAAATCGCCGATGGCAACGAACGGTGGGACGAGATGATCGCCCGGTTCTACGGCCCGTTCCACTCGTCGATCGAGACCGCGCTGGGCACCGAACGAACCGACACCCATCAGGCGCGCGTGTTGGGCGTCGACCCTAAGACGGGTCGCGAAGTGTCGGCCCGCATCGGCCGTTTCGGCCCCATGGTGCAGATAGAACCCGCCGCGGAGGGCGAGAAACCTCGCTCGGCAAGCCTCAAAAAAGGGCAACTCGTAATCAACATCACTCTCGAAGAGGCGTTGGAGTTGCTGTCGCTGCCCCGCTCGTTGGGTGACCACGACGGCAAGGAGATGGTCATAGGCGTTGGCCGATTCGGCCCCTACGTGCGCCACGACGGCAAGTTTACATCCCTCGGCCGCAAGGACGACCCCTACACCATAACCGCCGCCCGCGCCATCGAACTCATAGAGGAGAAAAAGGCGGCGGGAGCGCCTTTGCGTACGTTCGCCGAGGAGCCCGACCTCGTTGTCAAGAGCGGCAAATTCGGCCCCTACATCGCATTCGGAGGCAAAAACTACAAA
This sequence comes from Alistipes sp., assembly GCA_031285345.1. GTDB lineage: Bacteria > Bacteroidota > Bacteroidia > Bacteroidales > Rikenellaceae > UBA940. The sequence continues at coordinate 4,755 of JAITWI010000041.1, read as the reverse complement.
ATTCCCAAAGGCACCTCGCCGGAAGAGTTGACCCTCGACCAGGCGCGCAAAATAGTTGCGGACACGCCCGACAAGGGGACCGCACCCGCGAAACGGGGACGAAAGTATCCATCCAAGCAATAGCGATATGAAACGGGTATTAGATTTTTTGACCGACCTGGGGTCGAATAACAACCGCGAATGGTTTACGGCCAACAAAAACCGATACAAGGAGGCAGAGACGGTTTTCAACGCCTTTGCGGGCCAGCTTATCGGGGCTATCGGCGAGTGGGACGAGGCGGTAAGGGGGCTCACCGTGCGCGACTGCACCTACCGTATCTACCGCGACACCCGTTTCAGCCACGACAAAACACCGTATAAAACCCACATGGGCGTCTATGTCTGTCCGGGTGGCAAAAAATCGGGAAACGGAGGCTACTATTTCCACGTCGAACCCGCAATCGGCGGCGAGGCTGTCTCCGGTGAGGGTGAAAGCGGCGGCATGATCGGCTCGCACGCTCTCGACGCGGGGATTTACATGCCCGAGCTGTCGGTTCTGAAAAGTGTGAGGGACGAGATTTTCGACAACGGCGAGGAGGTTTTGGCGGCGATTTCGCGCGCGCGACAAGCGGCGGGTTTCGAGTTGGATCGCTCCAACTCGCTCAAGCGCACCCCTAAGGGCTGGCCGATCGACAGCGAGTGGGACGAATACCTGAAGCTCAAGGACCTTCACCTGTCGAAGATGGTGGACGACGCCTATGTTCTCGCGCCCGATTTGGCGCGGCGTGCGGCGAAAGATTTCCGCTCGACCCACGATTTCATGACACTCATGTATCGCGCCGCCCGATTCGCCCGCGAGGAGCAGGCCTGATGCCACCCGATTCGCCCGATTCGCCTGCGAAAACCGGTGGGATAAAAGTGCGGGGAGCGGTGAGGAGGTTCGTGATTTAGGGAGGGTGGACGTTCACGATTTTTCGCCGCAGGTGGCGCAACTTTTGTCGCCGCACAGCGAGTCGCCCAAACCCGATCCTGAGCCCGAGCCCAACCCCGAGCCGGAACCGGTGCGCGAAGAGCCCGAACCGCAACCCGACCCTTCGGCGTAGGCGTCCTGCACGGCGCAGGTGATACCCCGGGCGCGCATGTTGGCGTTGGTCGATATCTCAGAGTCGATGTGATGCCCTTTAATCATGAGTGTCAGCGACATACCGACGACGAAGAACAGCACCGCCCCCACCGCGAAAAGAAGAATAACAAGCCAACTTTCCATAAAAAAATCGTATAATTACCTCACAAAGGTAAAAGTTTTTATCTTTGAATCTTAATTTTCGATCGAAACCAATAAAATCATCATCGCAAAACAATGAAAATCGTCATCGTAGGAGCCGGCGAAGTGGGCAGCCATCTGGCGCGAATGCTGAGCGGCACGGGCCACGACATCACCGTCGTCGACAGCAACGCCAAGCAACTGGAGGGCGTTTCGGAGGTGTCGGACGTGGTCACCATCGAGGGCGACCCGGCGACCTTCACCACCCTCAAAAAGGCGTCGATGCGCAAGACCGACCTGTTGTTGGCCGTCCATCAGGAGGAGAATATAAATATTCTGTCGGCGGTGTTGGGTAAGCGTCTGGGTGCCAAAAAGACGATCGCGCGCATCGACAACAACGAATTTTTGGAGCCCGCCAACCGCGAGGTATTCACCGGGATGGGCATCGACTACATGTTCTATCCCGAGAAGACCGCCGCCAGGGAGGTGATCGACGTGCTGGATCACACCGCGACGACCGAATATGTGGACTTTTCGGGCGGGCGTATGTCTTTGGTGGTTTTCCGCCTGTCGCCGACCTCGCCCCTTGTGGGCCGCACGATGTTGGAGATTGCGCCCGATCCGGGAGCGCTCTATTACAGGATCGTGGCGATCGAACGGGGCGGCGAGACCATCATCCCCCACGGCGACGACAGGGCCTTGGTGGGCGACACGGCGTACGTCATCACCTCGGCCGACCACGCGGGGCGGGTGCAGGAGTTGTCGGGAAGGTCGATGGTGGATGTAAAAAACATAATGATATTGGGCGGCAGCCGCATAGGGGTGCAGATCGCGCGGGCGTTGCAGGATAGGGTGAACATAAAGTTAGTCGAATATCAATCCGAGGAGGCGTACCGATTGGCGGAGATTCTCGATAAAACGTTGATCATCAACGCTGACGGCCGCAATATCGACGCCATGATGGAGGAGGGCATCAACCGCATGGACGCTTTCATCGCCGTCACCAGCCGCTCGGAGACCAACATTCTGACGGCAATGCTCGCCAAAAAGATGGGGGTGAAAAAGGTGATCGCCGAGGTGGAGAACCTCAACTACATAACCCTTGCCGAGAGCATCGGCATCGACACGGTGATAAACAAAAAGCTGCTCACGGCGAGCAACATATTCCGTTTCACGATGAACACCGACGTGCAGGCGGTGAAGTGCCTGACGGGAACCGACGCCGAGGTGCTGGAGTTTGTGGTGAAGCCCAACTCCCCGGCGACAAGGGTTCCGGTGCGCGAACTGGGCTTTCCGTCCGAGGCTACCATCGGGGGCGTGGTGCGCAACGACAGGGTGCTGATGGTGGTGGGCGACACCGAGATCGTGGCCTACGACCGGGTGGTGGTGCTGACAAAACCGGAAGCCAAAACGCTGGTCGGGAAGTTTTTCAATTGATGAGCCTGATTCCTAAAATAATAAGAGCCGGTTTCGCGCATCGCCTGCGTGAGATCGACCGTTTTAGGCGCCATGGAGCCGAGGTGCAGGCGGAGCAGTTGGCGTCCCTTCTGAAAAAAGGGGCGACGACGAGTTTCGGGCGCGAACACGGCCTGCATGGGGTTGTCGGTCCGGAACAGTTCGCCGCAAGGGTACCGATAAGAGAATACGCCGGGTTCGACGACTATATACGGCGCCAGAGAGGGGGCGAAAGGAGTGTGCTGTGGCCGGGCGAGACGAGATGGTTCGCGCAGTCGAGCGGCACGACGGGCAGCAAGAGCAAGTTCATTCCCGTCACGCGCGACGGCCTCGGTCAGGGCCATTTGCAGGGCGCGCGCGACTGCATCGCCTTCAACGTCGAGCGGAATCCCGACACGCGAGTCTACGGCGGCAAGACGCTGACCCTCGGTGGGTCGCGGCGCATCGAAAGCGGATGTACGGGCGGCGGCACGGCGAACGGCGCAGGGGGCGGCACGGGTGGCGGCACGGGTGGCGGCACGGGTGGTGGCACAAAAAATCGCGTAAAGACCGGCGACCTGTCGGCCATCCTGATCGAGAATACGCCCAAACTGCTGAACCTGTGGCGCACGCCCGGGGTTGAGACGGCGCTTCTCGCGGACTTCGAGCAAAAGGTGGAGCGGATTTGCCGCGAGTGCTCGGAGCAGGACGTGCGATCGTTGGCGGGGGTGCCGTCGTGGAACCTGGTGATGTTGGGCAAGGTGTTGGAATACACCGGAAAACAGAACCTTTTGGAGGTGTGGCCGCGGTTGGAGCTGTTCATCCACGGCGGGGTCAACTTCGCACCGTACAGAGATATCTACCGGCGGCTGATTCCGTCGGACGGGATGCGCTATCTGGAGACATACAACGCCTCGGAGGGCTTTTTCGGCATAGCGGACGAGTTCGGCGAAGATATGCTGCTGATGCTCGACTACGGGGTGTACTACGAGTTCGTACCGATCGGCGAGCCCGACACCCCATCGGAGGCGGTACCGTTGGAGGGCGTGCGCGCGGGAGTGAACTACGCGATGGTGATCAGCAGCTCCAACGGGCTGTGGCGCTACATGATAGGCGACACGGTGCGCTTCACCTCCACCGACCCCTACCGGATCGTCATCTCGGGGCGCACGAAGCACTACATCAACGCGTTCGGCGAGGAGTTGATAGTGGACAACGCCGAGCGGGCGATCATCGCCGCCTGTGCCGCCACCGGAGCCGAGGTGGCCGAATACACCGCCGCGCCGGTCTACATGGAGTTGGGTCGACGGGGGGCGCACCAGTGGATGGTGGAGTTCCGGCGCGAGCCCGGTTCGATGGAGGCTTTTGTGGACGCCCTCGACAGCGCCCTGATGGACGAAAACTCCGACTACGAGGCCAAACGGATGCACTCTACAACGCTCTGCCGGCCCGTCGTGGTGAGCGTCCCGCCCGGAACTTTCCTCGAATGGATGTCGTCGAGGGGCAAAACCGGCGGGCAAAACAAAGTGCCGCGCCTGGCCAACAACCGTCAATACGTGGACGGACTTTGGGACTCGATCGGCGAAGAGGTGCGGCGAACGATAAAAAAACAGACCGTATGTATATAGCTATCGCGGGCAACATCGGCAGCGGCAAAACCTCGCTGACCGAAATTTTGGCGCGGAGATTCGACGCCACGCCCCATCTGGAGAATATCGACAACCCCTACATCAACGACTTTTACGAAGATATGGGTCGTTGGTCGTTCAATTTCCAGCTCTATTTTCTGTCGTGTCGCATCCGCCAGTCGATGGACGCCCTGAGGAGCGGCGGCGACCTGTTTCAGGATCGCACCATACACGAGGACGCCTACATTTTCGCCGCCAACCTGCATGAGATGGGGCTCATGTCGTCGCGCGATTTTCAGACCTACATGAGGATTTTCGGCCTGTCGGAGGAGCTCATCCGCAAGCCCGACCTGCTGATCTACCTGAAGGCGGGCGTACCGAAACTCGTGGAGCAGATCCGCAGGCGCGGCAGACCCTACGAACAGGACATAGACGAGGCCTACCTGGGGC
>JAITWI010000034.1 GCA_031285345.1 Alistipes sp. | reverse complement strand
ACATCTGGAATCCCCGGTGCCGACGCATTCAGAAGAACAACGCCCGCGCCAAGCCGGGCAAGCCTTACTTCTGGGTGACGGCCTATCTGGAGGTCAAGCAGTCGGTCGAGAGCGACTCGGCGAGCGATCGCAAGCGGTTCAACAAGGGTAATTACTTTCTGACGCGGGATGTGGCCCTGAGAGCGAGGAATCGCGCTCTGAACGCCTGCAAGGAGGAAATGATGGCCGAGGATAACTGCTCCGAGCAGTTATAGCGATCCATTCACTTCCTGTCGGCCTCCGGAAAGTCACCTTTTGCTTGGTGGACAAAGCAGAAACGCGCCGCTTTTGCTCTATCGACAATACAGATTGAATTCAAAACGGGACCGGGGTGTCCCCGGTCGGGAAGGGGTTGCCGGAAGGTGACTCTTTATTTTTTGTGACTGTGGGGAGGTCTCTCCGTTTCGCACTTCATACTGCATTCCGAACCCCCGTTTCGATCTCCGGCATATCTAAACCACAGACATTCAAGCGGAAAACCGTAGGTTTTTCGCTATAAAGTTTTCTTTTTGCTATACTTTTTCTTTCCCAAAGAAAAAGTATAATATCTATTATCTACTATCTATATATACTATCATACTTTCCACCACACTCAGACCTCGAAAAGCGGGAAGTGACATCGGGGAGCATCCCTCCAGCCAAAAAACAGGGGGTTGCCCGCAATGGACAACCCCCTCAAACCGACCGTCGGCGGCCGATTTCCGCGGCCCGCGTCGCCTTACAGCGCCAATGCCTCGATATCCCCGTCGGTCAGCTGTTCGATGCTCTTGCCGAGTTTGACGACGTGGAAGTCGAAGAACTGCGTGAGCTTGTCGATGTGCCGCGTGGTGGACACTATCTTCGCAAGCCGATCGTATACCGGCCCGTTCAGGCGGTAGTTCACCCGATTCCGTCCGCTGTCCGCCGACTTCACGACCAACCCGAGGCGGCATAGCGAGGCTGCGCACTTGTCGAACGTGAACTCGCGCAGTCCCATCCGCTTCATATACTCCGCCCGTGTGAAATCGACCTTCTGGCCCATGCGGCGCAGGTACTCGATCTCTTTGAGATGTTTGACGAACCGCTCCTGCTCGGGCGAGAGGACGTAGGAAAACCCGAAAGGGATTTTCACGAACGACTCGTTGTTTTTTCTTTCCTGATTCATTTTTCTGTCGTTTTGTGGTTGATGTTCTCGTTGATGTAGAAGAAGAGGACTTTGCCGCACAGCATCGGTTTGTAGACCCGGTAGCCGAGTTCCCTGGCGTAGCGGCCTACGTTCACGCGGTTCACCATCCGGTATGTGTTCTCCTCCATGTGGCGCGCCATCTCTTCGAATGTCATTTTGGGTTTCAGTTCCATTGCGAATTGGTATTAGAGTTATCCGGTAAGGATAGACCCGCATCAATTCGTATGTTTGCCCTCCGCGTTATCTTGGTTCATAATCGTTAGAAGGGCAAAACCGATCGCGGGGATGTTGTCCGTATCTTCCCATGCCTCGATCACCTCGGGGTATCGTTTTTTGACCGCCACCCCGTCCCCTTGTAGGTGGAACGACCCCGTCTTCGGGGTCAGTCCCGCGCCCGACAGCAGGCACGTCCCGTTCCGGTGCATCGCGCACCCGTTCCCGTCGGCGGCGATCTGCACCATCCAGACCCGCGACCGCTCGACGCTCCGCGTTTTCATATCCACCGACACCTTCGTCGCGGGTATGATCCTCAGCAGGTGGGCGAACCCGGCGTTGATGAGCCCCGCGATCTCGCCGGGGGTAGCTATGCACATAATCTCCGAGCATAACTTCGGCTCGGATGAATGCCCTTTGCATTTCGAGCAATCCCTGCCGGAGCAATCCGTCCCGTGCAGTCCCTTTATCAAATCTTCTAATTTTTCCATAATTCAGGCGTTGTTCTTCTTCCACAGTTCGAGGATGTACTCCCTGTCTGCGGGTGTCCAGCCATCGATCTTGTATTTATTCGTGTACTTGGTCTTGTGGTTGAACCATTCATAGATGTGGGCGTCCCGCAGGTGGCGGAAGCGAGGGGTTACGGCCCACTCGCCGCACCGCCGATCCTGCACCCCCTCGTCGGCGAGGAACTGGTTCAGCCGGATGGCGCTCACCCCGAGCTCGTTCGCGATCATCGTCGTGGAGAACCACTCGCAGGCCTCTACCGTCTCGTCGTAGTGCTCCACCTTGTGGCGGTTCAGCTTTAGGAACTCCTTATGCCTGTGAATGGTCTCCCGCTGGCGGTCGATCACCGTGAGCGCCTCCTCGTAGCTGGCGGGAACGGGCAGGAGTGAGTCATCGGAAGCAGGAATGTCCCCGAAACGTGCCCGTGGAGCGGCGTGTGGGGCGGACTCGGAAGGCTCGACGGTAGCGCCCTTCATCAGCGACACGAGCTTCTTGGAACAGAACGAGGCGAACGCCGGTGAGAGCCACTGGGCGAACTGCGTCCACAGGTGTATTTCCAGCCACGTCGCCCCGTGCGGCCCGCGCGTGGTGACGACCTGCCCCTCCATGTCCCGGCATATTCCGTCATCGACCAGCGCCTGCCGCAGCTTGACGGTCTCGGCCAGCTTTAGCCACACCGTGGGCCGTTTTCCGAACGGGCGCGCCATCTCGGTGGCGTTCACCATGTAGCGCCCGTCGCTCATTTTCATCGTGAAGCGGTTCCCCGAATACTCCATAACGATCAACTCCTCCGGCTCCGACCACGACCGATCGCCGGCCCCCGCTGCCTGCCGTAGCGTCCCGGCCCGCGCGCTCTGCAACAGTTCCAGCAGTCGATGCCCCGTCGGGCCGAGAACCTTGCTGCCCGCCGCGATCCACTTGACGAGCGCGACCGCCTCGTCGAAGTCGGCGTACAGCACCTTCGGGCTGTCCTCGTCCACAATCGCCGCCGAGGGACAACGGCGCACCGCCGTCCCGTCGTTAAGGAACGACGCTCGTTTCAACGCCCTGCAAATGTCGTTGATGCACACCTTGTCGATGCCGCCGTGGCTGTTTCGGCTCACCTTCAGGGATTCCTCCCCGAAGCGGATATCTTCCATTCCGTTCACTTCAGTTTCTCTTTTTTGGTTCTCCTCTTCTCCGCGCTAACCCCGCGGCGGCTCATCTCCCGTGGCTCGTGGTAACGCCTGACCACATTGCACATCCCGTCGTACTCCTCGATGCGCAGAGTGCCCAAGTCCTCAAGAGGCTCGATCCTGACCTGATCATGCTCATAGTGCCTGAAGTAGTAACCGTAGCAGGATATGTGATCTCCCAGACAGCAAAGAGAGATCGACTGGGCGGGTATCCTCATAGCGAGGGAAGCGAAGTTCAGAGATTTGTGCATTGCGACGAGTACGCGGTTATTGTTGAACACCAACACGATCTTTGGCTCCTGAAAGTTGCTGCGTCTCGTCATCGAACCGTGGCGGATATTTCGGCGGCTTCTTCTTCGAACCTTGTCTAGTAGAGGTATCGGGCCATGTCATCGTTCACCGTGAATCCCAGCCGCAGCAACTCCTCCACGCGCAGGAACATCCACGGGGCGAACCACCGTTCGGTATAGGCGAGGAACGGCACGATCAGGCACTCGTCGAGGTAGACGTGATCGCTATTGCCGTCGCCGACCGCCAGGCTCTCCTGCCCGACGGCGAGCGCCTCGCAGAGCGTGCCGACAAAGAAGTCGAACCGGGTGAAAAAATCCCCGACGCTCAGGCCGGTTTCAGGGCCGAGAGCGGCGAGGCGGTGCGAAGTGTCGAAGTAGAGCAAGCCGCCCTCCGCTTCGTAAAATTTGAGGCCCGGAATATCGGGAAACCGACTCTCCCCGAGAGGCGATAATTTGAGTGTATTCATTCGTTTTTCGTTAAGCGTTTCGATAGAACTTTTTGCAAATACATGTTTAAAAAAGTGAGAGGAAAAACAAAATAATACGTTTTTTCAATCTCATTATGCTGATATAACATGTTGATATGTTGAAATAAACACAAATCAATATAGCGTGATTCGACATATTTACTATCAACTTTCAAAAAATCAAAATCCAACTGTTCAGCGCCGAATATGACGATTCGCTATCAACATGGGAAACTCCCCGTTCACCCCTTTTCGGCCCCGGAATCCTACTCTTCGGGAAAGGAAAAAAATGTCGAAAAATTTTCATACGGCGGCGTTCAACCACTCTCTTTTGGAGTCGATTTTCCGAACTTCGAAGAAAACGATCCAAGAATACGTCGCCGAGATCGAACGGACTAACCGCTACAAATCGGTGCGCTCGAACGTCTAAAACGGGACGGTTCTCGACGACCGCTCCCGGCTGATGGACCTCTACGACGCCTGCCTCCAGCAGGACGCCCATATCCGCGCCGTGATCGAGACTCTGGTGAGCCAAATCCTCGGCGACCGCTACATGCCCGCCCGCCAGAACGAGAAAGGGAAGTACATCAAGGACGTGGCGCAGACGCGGAAGATACAGGGCTCGCAGTTCGACAAGATCATCCGGGGCATCGTCGAGGCCAAGCTCTTCGGATACACCCTGCTCGAAATCATGCCCGGCATCGACCCCCGCACGGGGAAGTTGGCCGAGGTGAACATCATCGAGCGCAGGAACGTGCTCGCCGACCAGCGGCGGGTTGTACAGCGTCAGGGTATTTGGCTACCGGGATGGGATTTGACGCAGCCTGCGTATAGCCGCAACTACATTCTGGTCAATACGGGCGATCTGGGGCTATTCTCCGCCACCACGCCGCTGATCCTCGCCAAGAAGTTCACCGTGGCCAACTATGTGAACTTCTCGCACACCTACGGCCAGCCCATTATCCACGGCAAGACGGTCAGCGAGTCCAACGCCGACCGCAAGCGACTGGCGAACGACATAGCCAACGCCGCCCAGAACAAGGTTCTCGTTACGGGCTTGGACGACGAGATCGACATCAAGACCTTCACGATGTCCAACTCGGAGAAGATATACACGAGCCTGATCGAGTTCGTGAACCGCGAGGTGTCGAACATGATCCTCGGCTCGGAGTCGATGGCGGGCGCCACGCAGTCCTACGTCGGCTCCACGAAAGCCCATCAGGACATCTTCCGCGAGCGCATCGAGGTCTACCGCCGCTTTATCGAGAATGTGATGAACGAGGAGGTGGTGCCGAGACTTGTGGCTATGGGTTACATTCCGTCGGGGTTGGAGTTCAAATACTCGAACCGCATCGAGATGAACAACGAAGACCGCATCAAGCTATACGGCCTGATCACCGACAAGTTCGAAGTTTCGGCGGACGAGATCGAGAAGGAGTTCGGCATCCATGTCGGGCGGCAACTCAACGCGATGGATATGTTGGCTTCGGGCGGTAATGGAGGTTCGAGTGCGGGTGTAGGTAGTGGCGGGTCGGGCGACCGGCGCATTATGTCGGACGAGGAGTATTACCGCCGATACGGTCGCTCGCGAGGCAGCCGCATCGCAAATTTCCTAAAAGATGCGTGACGAGCGGACTAAACGGGAGTACGAAATCATCCTCGCCGCGTTCCTCGACCTGTTGGACCGTTGGGACAACGGTGCGGAGAGCCTGGAGATCATTACCGACATCATCGCCCACCGCTCGGCGTTCCTCATAGAGCGGGTGCTGGACGGGATGAGGCTCGATTTCGACGAGGCTTTGTCGCTATTGCGAGGTCACAACGACTTCACGACCGCCGCCGACCGGCAGAGGCGGGATGTTCTGATCGCCGCCATTGAGAACTTGGTCGATTTCGCCGCCGCTCAGGAGTATTCGATGCTGATGGAGCTGCCCGAAGAGTTGGAAAATGATGATTGGGCTGACTACGAGCGTATCTGCGAACGCTACAACCTCACTTGGGCGACGCAGGAGAACGGAGATGTGCTCCACGCGGTGAAGATGGCGGCGTGGTGGATCACCCTCGCGCCGGAGACAATGCTGACTTTTATGACCCAAGGCGATGAAAAAGTCCGACCGTGGCACGGGGAGCTGGAGGGGACGAGCTATCCAAAGAGCACATTCCCCGCCGAACTGATCCCGCCCATCGAGTACAACTGCCGGTGCTATTTGGTCGCCGAGGGTTACGGCGCGGTGGTAGGGGCGTTGCCCAAGGTGCCAAAGGAGGTTCGCACTCCCAGAGCGCATCCCGTCTTCCGTGAGAGCCTCTGCACCGGCGGGCGCATCTTCTCCGGCGAGCATCCCTGGTTCAGTCGCCCGTTGCCGCCTAAGCTGCAAAAGGTCGTGCGCGATATAAAACACAAATTCCACCTGCGATGAACATCACTCCCCAACAATTCTACAAACAGTGGCTCCGCCTCGGTCCGGCGGCGGCCACCGTGAGCCATTTCGAGCGGCAGGTGCACGACTTCACCTTCACTGCCGGGCGGTTCTCGAAAGACCGTTTCCAACAGTCGTTCACTCAGGGTGGTTTCTACGGCTCGGGGCAACGGTGGGCGGAACGGACGTCGCGCTGGGGCCGCCGGTTCCATCATCCGGTGATGAACCATACAGGACTGCTCAAGGCGGCCATCGACGGCGACTCATTCTCCGACAAGGTAACCCGCAAGCCCGCGCCCGGACGAAAAGCCGTCTTCAAACGTTCGACGACCTACACCATCGTCGCCGCACCCGAGAGCGTGGCGATGCGCGGGGTGCGCGGAGTGAGGAAGAACGGCGCACCGACCACCTACGCAGCCGTCCACAACGCGCCGCCATCGTTCGGCTTTTGGTCGAACCAGTACCGCAAGAGCCGCCCCGTGCAAAGGCAGTTCATGGGGCTGAACAAGAAATTGGACGCCGAGATCGCACGCTACTACAATACCATCTTCAACGGCCTGCCCGGTGTGGGCAACGCTCCCTCGCCATGATAAAAGAGAAGAAATCGCCACTCGAACCGCAGGTGAAAGCCGAAACGCCGCCCGCCGTCACCGTCCCCGAGGAGGTGGAGGGCAACACTCTTGCCGAGATGTATCTGGCGGTGAAGCGGGCGGTGCTGACCGTTCGGGAGCGGGAGGATGACCCGGCCAGCCCTGCGTTCTTCAAGACCGTGGCCATCGACAACGGGCAGTTCTCGCGCATCACGCTCAGTGAGAACGTCGAGACGGAGATCGCTTTCCCCGCCATCTTCATCCACTACACCAACGTGCGTTACTTGGTTCAACAGCAGCGTATCGGCGAGGGACGGGCGACCATGCGGGTGCGGTTCATCCTCAATACTCTGAATAATCAAGACACGGAGCGGGAGTGCGACCCGTTCTTTGTTTTTCAGAGAGTCAATCGGGCGATACAGGATGCCAAGAGCCGTGAACCCGCGCTCAACGAGCGGTGCCAGCTGCTCTATTTCGATATGCCGACCACATCGAATATGCTTCAGGCGTACTGGATCGACTACGAGGTGTGGTTCCGCGAGACCTCGGCGTGGAAGTACCGCGACTGGGTGGAGCGTTACCTCGTGATGCCGCCCTTTACCGACCACGCCGACGCGCCCGATCGCGATACCGCCCACCACGGCAACCATCCCCGACCCAATGACCGTGACGCGATTACCATACAACCCTCGGTCGGCGGGGAGGATGCGGAGGCGAGGGAATCAGAAAAGTAACCTCGCCTCGTCGGGCTCTTTGACTGCGTTGCTCTGCGTTAATAATTCGTGTATTCCGCCGAAAGTTGAAGCATCTATGCGGGAGCAGAAATCCTGGAGTTTAGACATCGCCTTGATGTAAACGGCAGGAACACTGCTACGGGTCAATTTGCGAAGAGCAAGGATATAATCATCACGGAACACGGTCGGAACTATAATTCGTGTCTGTCCGGCGGCGACCAATTCGGCATTCATCATAATGCGCGACACGCGCCCGTTGCCGTCGTTAAACGGATGCACCTCGCTGCACAGGAACATCATATAAATCGCCTTCGCAAGCGGCGATGTGAGTGCCCGATAGAACTTGAATCCGTGTCGGAGAGTCCCCTCCACACGTTCCGGCGCGACGAAAAAAGTATCGCCGGCTCGGTTGCCTTTTGTCTTGAACCCGCCCGGATCCATATCGGGTCTGCCTTGCAGAATGGCGGCGTGACGACGTTGGAGCAGGGTCAGGAACTCATCCTCGGTGGCGGGTGTTCGCTGCATCTCCGTTTTGTTCGACACGACGTTGAACGTCCCCAAAATATCGTGCGAGTCGCCGCTCCGGTTTGGGATGATCCTGCCCGT
>JAITWI010000075.1 GCA_031285345.1 Alistipes sp. | reverse complement strand
GTGAGTTGGATATTGGTTTTACGAATACGCAAAAGATATGAAAGTGAAAATAATCAACAGATCGGCATTTGACCTGCCGAAGTACGAGACGGAGCTCTCGGCGGGAATGGACGTTCGCGCGAATATCACGGAGAGCATCGTTTTGAAACCGCTCGAAAGGGCGATGGTTCCGACGGGACTGTTCGTGGAGTTACCTGCGGGCTATGAATTGCAGGTGCGCCCCCGCAGCGGTCTTGCCGCCAAACACGGCCTGACGGTTTTAAATTCGCCCGGCACGGTGGATGCGGACTATCGCGGCGAGATCCGCGTGATTCTGGTAAATCTGTCGGACGAACCGTTCGAGGTGAAGCCCGGCGAGCGGATAGCGCAATTCGTCGTCGCCCGCCACGAGCGTGTGGAGTGGACGGCCGCCGAAGAGCTCTCCGAAACCGAGCGCGGCGCGGGAGGATTTGGAAGTACGGGAAAATGAAATTCAGCGACATAACAGGCCACGACGAGATCAAGCGGCGGTTGGTCGGCGCCATCGACGCCGGGCGGGTGAGTCATGCCCAGATGTTTACGGGCGAGGCGGGCAGCGGCACCCTCCCCATGGCGCTGGCCTATATTCAGTACCTCAACTGCCCGAACCGTGCCGACGGCGATTCGTGTGGCGAATGCCCGAACTGCCAAAAGATCGCCGCCCTCGCCCACCCCGACCTCCACTTCGTGATGCCGGTCAACAAGCAGGGCAAAAAGTCGGGCGAGGCGGTCACCTCCGAGAGCTTCATGCCCCAGTGGCGCAAAATCGTGACCGAAACGGGCGGCTACTTCGACGAACAGATGTGGTACGACACTCTGGGGCTCGACAACCTTCAGGGACTGATCTCCAAAAAAGAGGCCGAGGAGGTGATCCGCCGGCTGGGTTTCAAAAGCTTCGAGGGGGGCTACAAGGCGGTGGTGGTGTGGCTTCCCGAGCGGATGAACACCGAGGCGGCCAACACGCTGCTCAAGATTTTGGAGGAGCCGTGGGACGGGACGCTTTTTTTGCTGGTGAGCGCGCAACCCCGGCTGCTGCTGCCCACCATCCTTTCGCGGGTACAGGAGACTGTGATCCCCGGGGGCGAGGCGGAGGCACGGCGCAGGCTGGCGGGTTCGCACGCAGGCGAGGCCGACGAAGATTTCGAAATGTTCGTCGAACTGGCGCGCCTCAGCTACAATGACAAACACCTCGAACTTATGAAGTGGGCCGAGCGTGCGGCGGCTCTGGGGCGCGAACGACAGAAGCGTCTGGTCGAAAATTGCATCCGTCTGGTGCGCTCCAGTTTCATGATCAACGCGGGATTGGAAGATATTTCGTACCTTTGGGGCGCGGAACTCGATTTTTGTCGCAAATTTTCGCCCTTCATCGGGGCCCACAACGTCGAAGGGCTGGTGGCCGAGATGGAGAGTGCGCTGGGACAACTGCGGCAAAACGGCAGCGCGGCGATAGTGTTCACCCACTTCGCGTTGGCGGTGAGTAAGATGATTAATAGATAATGGTCAACGGTTAATGATTAATGGTTAATGGCTAACGCACAAAATATAGCGCGTAGCAAATTAACCATTAACAATTAACCATTAAACAATTAAAAATATGGCACGTGTGATTCTTATAACGGGTGGCAATTTGGGCGAAATGAAGCCTCTGTTGCACCGGGCTCAGGAGATGATCAACTCCGAGATAGGCCCCGTAATGCGCTGTTCGCACCGCTACAAGAGCGCCCCTTGGGGCTTCGACGGCGATGCCGAGTTCTCCAATCAGGTGCTTGTGTGCGACACCGACCTCTCGCCCCGCCAGGTGCTGGAGAAGGTGCACGTCGTGGAGGCCGCTCTGGGCCGCGACCGCGCCGCCGAAGCCCGGGAGAAAGAGCTTACCGGACAGAACTACTCCTCGCGGGTGATCGATGTCGACATTCTGTTCTACGACGATGCGATCGTGGCCGAAGAGGATCTTGTGATCCCCCACCCCCTGCTCCACGAGAGGGAGTTCGTACTGGTGCCGCTTGCCGAGGTGGCGCCCGACAAGGTGCACCCCGTGCTGGGGCAAACCATAGCCGAGTTGAAAGCCGGGCTGGAGCAGTGAAGATATCCGGATACATAGTTGCCGTAGTGCTTTTTCTCGCCACGGGCTGCTCGACTTTTTCGCCCGAGTGCGAGCTGGTGGTGCAACCCTACGCGATGGTTTCGTCGGGCAGCGACATCCAAACCCCCGCCTACATGGCTCGGGTCTACGCCTTTTACGTCGACGAACGCGAGGCGCTGGAGTTCAGCTGGCAGCCCGACAGCTACACCGACGCCGAGGCGGGCATTGTTCGCCACCGCACGACGGGCGAGGTGCGCTCCCACGGTCTTGCGGCGGGACAGGGCGACGATGACTACATCCACCTTGTGCTCTCTTCGTCGCCGGTGCTGCTTGTGGCCATCGACCCGATAAACGGGCTCTGCGCTTGGAGGGTGTTCAAGTATCAGATGCCGCTCGAAAGGGTCTTCGTTCCCGTCACCTTCAAGAGCTACCAATCCACTCCCTACAAGGAGAACGAGTGGACATTCATGAGCAAAAACGACAAAAACGACGAGACCGAGTGAGAGTGCGACCGAAGGTGAGACATATCGTGATGGCGGCGGCGTTTTTCTGCACGGCGCTGTTTCCCCGTTGCGCCAATCAGGTTGCGCCTCAGGGCGGGCCGATGGACTCGCTGCCTCCGGTGGTGCGCTCGGTGACGCCGACCGGCGGGAGGAACTTCACGGCGCGGAGCATCGACATCGCCTTCGACGAGTATGTGCAGCTGCGCGATCTGGCAAAAGAGTTCTACACCTCGCCCCTGATGAACACCAAACCCACCGTGACGATCCGCGGCCGCGGCGTGCGCATCGAGATAAAAGACACTCTGGCCGACAACACCACCTACTCGCTCAACTTCGGCGGCGCCATTGCCGACAACAACGAGGGCAACCCGCTCACCGACTTCCGATATGTGTTCTCCACCGGGCCGGCCATGGACTCGCTGCTCGTGACGGGCTACACCGCGGGCGCGATGAAGGGCGACAGCATATCGAAAGCGTTCGTATACTTTTTCGACGCGGCGACCGACACCATCCCCGAGTACGACTCAGTGGTGTTCAACCAGCGCCCGCTGCAGGTGGGCCGCACCCAGAACAACGGCATCTTCATTGCGCAGAACCTTCGCGAGATGCCCTATAAGGTGTACGCACTTGCCGACAACAACGGCAACAACCGCTACGATCCGGGAACGGACATGATCGGTTTTCTGGATAGCGTC
>JAITWI010000014.1 GCA_031285345.1 Alistipes sp. | reverse complement strand
GCCCCACTCCCGCCGTGAGCGCGAACGCGCCTACGTAGTCTTGCGCGGCGGGACAGACGTAATCCGCCACCGACTGATTGTTGCCGCCAACGCCTTCCGCGGTCAGGTTTCGGAGTTGGGGCAGACGGAAATCCCTGCCGCGACCGCCGATATTTCCTCCGCCGGCCACCACAATGTCGTCGCCATCTCTGCGGGCGGGAAACACCCCGGCCACGCCATCCAAAAGCAGCAGTTTTTCGGACTCGATGCGCGCCAAAAGCGCTTCGGCGTCTTTGCGCAACCGACCCTGCTCCTTTTCGCCGCGCACCTCCCACGCGGCGAAGAACATCGGCCAATTTATATAAGGTATCGCCTCGGCGATCGGGAAGTCGCTGAGGGCTATGCGGCCGATGTGGCGCGGCACCACGACCTCCGAAACGGGTTTTGCGTATGCACCCCGCCGCGCCTCGTCGAGCGAAACCGCGGCTCGGCCGGAGAGGCCCGCCGTCCGCGCAAAGTGCTGTTCGCGTTCGAGACGCTGCCGCCGCCGCGTTTCGGCCGCGAAGGCTTCGGCTCCATCGCCCGTCAGCCGCCCCAGTATGCGTATCCCGTCGGAGGCGTCGCGCGCGTGGATAACGAGCCCGTCGTACTCGGGTGCGATCTTAACTGCCGTGTGTAGGCTCGAAGTGGTCGCGCCTCCTATTATAAGAGGTATCCGCAACCCGCGCCTTTGAAACTCGCGCGCCACGCCCACCATCTCGTCGAGCGACGGGGTGATCAGGCCGCTCAGACCCACGAAGTCGGCCTTTTGGGCGATGGCGTCGTCGGCAATCTTCTCCGCCCCGACCATAACGCCCAGATCCGCCACCTCGTAGCCGTTGCAGCGCGCCACCACCGAGACGATATTCTTGCCGATGTCGTGCACGTCGCCGCGAACGGTGGCCACAATCAGCCGCCCCGCCGACTTCGTGCGGTTGCCGTCATGCTCCATGTAGGGTTCGAGAGCATCCACCGCCCGCCGCATCGCCCGCGCGCTGCGAACCACCTGCGGCAAAAACATCTTGCCCTCGCCGAACAGCGCCCCCACCTCGCCCATCGCCGGCATCAACATAGTGTCGATCACCTCCAACGGCGAGCCCAGGTCGCGATAAGCCTCCAGCGCGTCGGCGGCGATGTGGTCGTCCGCACCGGTCATCATGGCGTGGCGGATGCGCTCGGCGACAGGCTTGGAGCGCGGATCCTCCTTAGGGCTTGCGGAAAGGTTTGCTGAAGAGGTCGCGGAAACCGTTTCGGCGGTCTGTTTCGCCTCCTCGGCGTAGACCGCAAGCCTTTCGGCCGCGTCGGGCCGGCGAGCCAAAACCACATCCTCGGCCAGATCCAACAGCCGCGGCTCTATGTCGCCGTAAGCCACGGCGGTGCCGACGTTCACCAGCGCCATGTCGAGCCCCGCCGCCGCGGCGTGGTGAAGGAACACGGAGTGCATCGCCTCCCTCACGCCGCCGGAGCCCCGAAAGGCGAACGAAAGGTTGCTCACCCCGGCCGAGACGCGCGAGTGGGGCAGATTGGCCTTGATCCAGCGGGTGGCCTCGATGAAGTCCACCGCGTAGTTGTCGTGCTCGGCGATGCCCGTTGCGACGGTCAGCACGTTGGGGTCGAATATTATATCCTCGGGCGGGAAACCATCCTGCACGAGCAGGTCGTAGGCTCTTTGCGCGACTTCGATTTTGCGGGCGTAAGTGTCGGCCTGTCCCCGCTCGTCGAACAGCATCACCACCGCCGCCGCACCGTAACGCCTCACTAATCGCGCCCGCCGCAGAAACTCGGCCTCGCCCTCTTTGAGCGAGATGCTGTTGACCACGCCCTTGCCCTGGATGCACTTAAGGCCCGCCTCCAGCACACTCCACGACGACGAGTCGATCATCGCGGGCACGCGGGCGAGTTCGGGTTCGGCGGCGGCCATGTTCAAAAAGCGCGTCATCGCCGCCGCGCCGTCGATCATTCCGTCGTCCATGCAGACGTCGATCATTCGGGCGCCTTGAGCCGTTTGGTCGCGGGCGATGGCGACGGCCTCGTCGAAACGATCCTCGCGAATGAGGCGCGCGAACTTGGACGAACCCGCCACGTTGGCCCGCTCGCCGACGTATATGAGGTTGTTTTCGGCAGGCATCCCATCGTTTCCGGCGATTTCGGCCTCTCCGACAAGCGGTTCGAGACCCGAAAGAACGGCCGTGTGCTTTGCGCCGGGCAGTGGGCGCGGCGGGTATTTAGCCGCGATGGCGGCCACCGCTCTCGTGTGTTCGGGCGTCGTGCCGCAGCAGCCGCCCACGATGTTCACAATCCCGCGGCGCAGGTACTCCTCGATATCGGCGGCGAACATGGCCGGGGTCTCGTCGTAACCGCCCGCGAGGTTGGGCAGGCCGGCGTTGGGGTGGGTCGAAACGCGGCATCCGGCGACGTCGGCCAATCTTTCGAGGTAGGGCAGCATCTGCCGAGCTCCGAACGCGCAGTTGAGGCCGATGGACAACAGCCCGGTTTCGTTTCCGCTGCTCGTTACAGTTTCCGTTTTCGCGCCCGCACCGTTTCCGCCGTTTTTACCGAAGCCGAAGCCGCTACCCGTGCCGTGCGCCAGCGACGCGTAGAAAGCCTCCACCGTTTGGCCCGAAAGCGTGCGACCCGACACGTCGGCTATCGTGCCCGACACCATCACCGGAATCGCTTCGCCGCATCCATTGCCTCGCTCCTCGTTCAGGCGCGAGACGGCGAACAGCGCCGCCTTGGCGTTGAGGGTGTCGAACACGGTCTCCACCAGCAACATGTCCGCGCCGCCGTCGATAAGTCCGCGCGCCTGGTCGTAGTAGGCGTCGGCCAACTCGTCGAACGTCACGTCGCGTGCCGAGGGGTCGTCGGCATTGGCGGCGAGTGCGGCGGTGCGGTTGGTGGGACCCATCGAACCGGCCACGAAGCGGTGCGAGCCGCACGGGCGACTTTGACTTTGCTTCCCGATAGTTTCGATATCCGACTCGAATTTGTCGGCCTCTTTTTTCGCGATTTCCGCCGCCGCGCGCGATATTTCGTAGGCGTAGTCCTGCAACCCATAGTCGGCCAACGAAATGGCGTTGGCGTTGAAGCTGTCGGTCGAGATAATGTCCGCCCCGGCCTCCAGATACTCCCGGTGGATGGCGGCGATGACCTCGGGGCGCGTCAGCACCAAAACGTCGTTGCAGCCTTTGAGCGGGGTGGGGTGGTCGGCAAACCGACCGGCATAAGTCATACCGCCCGATGCGTTTACACCTTGGCCGCGAAAATAGGCCTCCGTGAGCCCGAAACGTTGAACCATAGTCCCCATCGCGCCGTCGAGCACCAAGACACGCTCGGCGAGTGCGTCGTATATAGCGTGCCTCCCCATCCTATCTTTTGATGATTTCTATTTCGAACAACCTATTCCAATTTTTGCCCGTAACGAAAACGCGGCCGGTGGCTGGATCGTGGGCTATGCCGTTCATCACGTCGGTCATGGGGGTGATGTCTATCATCCGCTCTATGCCCGCGAAGTCGACCACCCCTTCGACGTTGCCCGTTGCCGGGTCGAAGATCACCACCTCCATCGAGCCGTAGACGTTGGCCCAAATTTTGCCGTCGATCCACTCCATCTCGTTGAGGAACTGCACCGGTCGGCCGTCGCGGCGAACGACCACGGTGCGCACGACCTCGAAAGTAGCCGGGTCGCGCACGTAGATGTTCGCCGTCCCGTCGCTCATGTAGAGGTTCTCGCCGTCGGTGGTCAAACCCCAGCCCTCCGTCTCCCGGTAGTCGAACTCGCGCAGAAGATCGAACGTGGTCGCGTCGTAGACGAAGCACCTCTGCTCGTACCAGGTGAGTTGGTATATCTTTCCGTCGATCAGGGCCGCCCCTTCGGCGAACACGTCGCCCGAAAGGTCGATCCGCCGCGTCACTTCGCCCGTCGCCAGATCCACCCGCCGCAGGGTCGAGTAGCCATACTCGCCCGTGCTCTCCACCAGCGCGCCCTCGTGCCAAAACAGCCCCTGGGTGTAGGCCTCGGGGTCGTGGGGATGGGTGTCGACGATGGTGTAGCCGTAGATGGCGGTCGAGACGGGTTTATTTCCGCACGCAGCCACGCATGCCGCGAGGCCAGCCGCGCAAAGAAGGGTCGTTATTGCGATTTTCATAGGACAAAGGTAGTGCAAAAGCGGCGAAAAACCCCTACCTTTGCGGCATTAAATAATTCCGTATGCTTACACTGAAACAGATAAGGGGCGAAAGGGCGAGGGTCGAGGAGCGCCTTGCCGTCAAGGGATTCGCCGCCGCGCCGGTGATCGACCTTGTGGAGTCGCTGGACGACCGCCGAAAAGCTATTCAGACCGAATTAGACGGGTTGCTCGCGCGGCAGAACGCGGCCGCCAAACAGATCGGCGCCATGATGGCGCAGGGTCGCCGCGACGAGGCCGAAGCCGCAAAGGCCGAGGTGTCCGCACTCAAAGAGCGCTCGAAAACGCTGGAAGAGCAGCTTCGCGAGGTGACGGTCGAACTCGAAGCCACCGTGGTGCTGCTGCCCAACCTGCCCGCCGATATTGTTCCGGCCGGCCGCACGGCGGAGGAGAACGTGGTGGTGCGCTCGGGCGGGGTGGTGCCCGTTCTGCCCGAGGGTGCGCTGCCCCACTGGGAACTCGCCGCGCGCCACAATATAGTCGACTTCGATTTGGGAGTGAAGCTCACGGGAGCCGGTTTTCCGGTCTATCGCGGTCAGGGGGCGGCTCTGCAAAGGGCTTTGATAGCGTTTTTCGTCGAGCGCAACGCCGCCGCGGGATACACCGAAATCCAGCCGCCGATACTCGTGGACGAAGCTTCGGCCTGGGGAACGGGGCAGCTGCCCGACAAGGAGGGGCAGATGTACCACGCCACCGCCGACAACCTCTATCTGGTGCCGACCGCCGAGGTGCCGCTGACCAACATATATCGCGACGTCATTTTGGCCGAGAGCGATTTTCCGGTCTGCGTCACCGCCTACACCCCCTGCTTCCGGCGCGAGGCGGGGTCGTACGGCAAGGACGTGCGCGGTCTCAACCGCCTGCACCAGTTCGACAAGGTGGAGATCGTGCGCATCGAAAAACCGGCGGATTCCTATGTCGCGTTGGACGGAATGGTGGCGCATGTGGAGTCGATTTTGGTGGCTCTGGGATTGCCATATCGTATTTTGAGGCTCTGCGGCGGCGACATGAGCTTCACCTCGGCGCTGACCTACGATTTCGAGGTCTTTTCGGCGGCGCAGGGTCGCTGGCTGGAGGTCTCTTCGGTGTCGAATTTCGAGGCGTTCCAGACTAACCGCCTGAAGCTGCGCTATAAAGACGCCGAGGGCAAGATGCAGTTGGCGCACACTTTGAACGGTTCGTCGCTGGCCCTGCCCCGCATCGTGGCCGCGCTGTTGGAGAACTACCAGACCCCCGAGGGGATAATAATACCGGAAATTTTGCGTTCCTACACAAGATTCGATATTATTAAATAACTAATTTTTCGGAGGGAATTATTATGGCTCATTACGACAAGCATGGGGAAGAATACGACAGTCAGTATGAAGCCGACAAGGCGAATGAATTTTACGAGGGGCCAAAGGTATTCAGCGACTGTGAATCGAGTATACCGACCGAAGAGGCCGAATACAAATCCGTGTTCGACGATTATAGCAGCCAGGACACGGAACCGAGTCCGAGTCGGAATTACAAGAGCACGGCCGAATTTATTCGTGACGACCTGAACAAGGCGACCAATCTACTCAACAGCGGCAAGAATAGAGACGCGATAGTTCTGGCCAACGAGTGTTTGAACGATCTTAAACATTATGTCCACCCCGACTTCGTAGCTCTGGCGTTCCTGATCCGTGGCGTGGCGTATAGCAACGAGGGAGAAAAGGAAACAGGGGTTGAAGATGTGACCCAAGCCGCCCACTGGGGGAACGAGCAGGCGAAGAAGATGCTCGCCAAATGGGGTTGCGAATATAAATACGAGCGGCCGAAGGACTACGACATGTATTGGCAGAAGGGCGAGTATGACACTGTCGGCAAGATAGTCGAGGAACGCAAGAGGGCCGAGACGGAAAAAACGAGGGAGAGAACTATTTTATGGGGAGGTACGATCGGCGGCAGCCTCGGGTTGATGTTCGCCGCACTTTGGATTATCGGAATCTTTACCGACCGCACTTTCGGCGGACTTTTTGCGACGGTCTTGCTTGTAGCGTCGAGTTTTGCCGCATACAAAATAATGAAGAGCGGGCGCAAGCCGCTGATGCTGACTTTGCTGATTTTTGCACTCGTCGGTTGGCTGGCCGCTGTGGGCATCATCCCCGAGTTTTGATGTCGCAAATTTATTTGCGATTGCGCTCTAACTGTATTACCTTTGGCTTCGTCTTAGGTAGGTTGCGTCTCGGAAAATTGCAAGCGTGGCTTGCATTTCCGCTCGACTTTCACTACCTTTGCGCCCTGTAAAAACAACACTTAATAATTAAAATAATGGCTTACAAAATCAATCCCGATCTGTGCACCGCTTGCGGCACCTGTATCGACGAATGCCCGGTCGAGGCTATCTCGGCAGGCGATGTTTACGTTATCGACGGTTCGAGCTGCATCGACTGCGGTGCCTGCGCGGGCGTTTGCCCCGCCGAGGCTATCGCTGCCGAATAATTAATTTTCCGTGATAGCGGCGGTTATGCGGCGTTGTCGCTTAAAGCCCAAATCCTCATTTACGCGAGTAAACTGCGGTTTGGGCTTTTTCGCACGCCTTGCCTAACCACCACGCTGACGAAAAATCGCGTTATGGACAAGATATTGAATAAAGCGCTCCGGCGCGAGGCGCTGACACACCAGGAGGCACTCTTTCTTTTTGAAAGGGTGCCTCTTTGCGATTTGGCTGCCGCGGCCAACGAGGTGAGACGCGAAACCGTGTCGGACCCCGGGGTGGTGACGTGGCAGATCGACCGCAACGTCAACATCACCAACGTGTGCGTGTCGGGGTGCAAGTTTTGTAATTTTCACTGCCGTCCGGCCGAGACCGAAAAGGCGTACGTTTTGTCGATCGAGGAGTACGTTCCGCGCATCGAGCAGATGCTGGCTTTGGGCGGCGACCAGCTGCTGTTGCAGGGGGGATTGCATCCGCGCCTTGGTGTGGATTATTATGTCGGGCTGTTTTCGGAGCTCAAGCGGCTTTTCCCGACTGTGAAGCTCCATGCGTTGGGAGCGCCCGAGGTGGCCCACATAGCGCGCATAAGCTCGATTTCGACGCGGGAGACGCTGGAGCGGTTGGTGGCGGCGGGTTTGGATTCGCTGCCCGGAGCGGGGGCGGAGATATTGGTGGACGAGGTTAGGCGCGCCATTTCGCCCGGCAAACCGACCGTGGTGCAGTGGTTGGACGTGATGCGCGAGGCTCACGCGATGAACCTGCCCACCTCGGCAACGATGATGTATGGACATGTGGAGACTCCGCGCGATATCGTCCGGCATTTGATGGCCGTTCGCGATTTGCAGGCCGGGCGACCGTCGGGCACTCACGGCTTCGTGGCGTTCATACCGTGGATTTTTCGCAGCGAGGGGACGGTGCTGGAGCGAGAGGGTGCGGCGGTGGAACGTGACGGCGCGCGGGAGGAGCCTAAGCCCGTTTCGACGCAATTTTCGCCGCTCGAATACCTGCGGGTGATCGCTCTTTCACGCCTTGTGCTCAACAACATACGAAACATTCAGGCCTCGTGGCTGACGGTGGGCAAGGAGACCGCCCAGATGGCGTTGCACAGCGGCGCCAACGACATGGGGTCGATAATGATTGAGGAGAATGTGGTCTCGTCGGCCGGCGCGCGCAACAGTTTCGACGCCGAGGGGATCCAAGCCGCGATTCGTGCCGCGGGCTTCCGTCCGCAGTTGCGCGACCAGCTCTACCGGCCGCGGTTTTTGTCCTGTTTTTCGCCCGAAAATAGGCCATAACGGGACTATGTAACAATTTTTCGGGCGAAAAACAGGGCGAAAAGAGCAAAAAAGAGCGAGAGCGGGAAAATTCAAACAATTTCTAAGAGTTACCTTGTATCTGCACTTCGCTTGATGAAGGTAGGCTGCATAAATTTGGTTCTACTCTCGGCTTGCATTACCGTTGGCTTCGCCCAAGATAGGCTGCGCCTCGGCATAATCCAAATAAATTTGGTTCTGCGCTCGGCTTGCACTACCTTTGCTGCCTCAAACAAAACAACGAACAATGCTGTACGACAACTACGCCATGCTCACCAAACGCGAACTGCTGATGCGCATGGCCAAAATATTGACAAAAGACCGCCTCGTAGAGGAGATCAAATACATTCCGGTGGAGATGCGCCCGCGGGACAAACGAAGCGTGGGGTGCTGCCTGCACAAAGATCGTTACGTCCTCAAGCACAAGATAATCACCATCTTGGGATTCGACGCCAAGGACGAGGCGGAGGATATCGACCTCATTCCCCTGGAAGAGTACGCCCGCCGGTCGCTCGACAACAAGAACGTTAAGGAGACTATCCTGTCGGTGGCGCACGAGGCTTGCAGCGCGTGCATACAGTCGCAGTACTTCGTCACCAACATGTGCCGCGGTTGCGAGGGTCGTCCGTGTATGATGAACTGTCCCAAGGGTGCGGTGTCGTTCAAAAACGGCAAGGCGCTCATCTCGCAGGAGGATTGCGTGGGTTGCGGGCTGTGCCAAAAGGTGTGTCCCTATCACGCGATTATCTACACCCCCGTCCCGTGCGAGGAGTCGTGCCCGGTGAAGGCCATATCCAAAAATCCCGACGGAACGGAGAATATCGACAAAGATAAGTGCATCTACTGCGGTAAATGTATGTTGGCCTGTCCCTACGGGGCGATTATGGAGCGGTCGAAGATAGTCGATATCCACAAGATGGCCGCCCGTCCGGGGGTCGAGATCGTGGCGATAGTGGCTCCCGCGATTTTCGGTCAGTTCGACGCCACGCCGGGTCAGGTTATCACGGCCATGAAGCGAATAGGCTTCGACGACGTGGTGGAGGTGGCTCTCGGGGCGGAGGATACGTCGTGTCGCGAGGCGGCCGAACTTAAGGAGCGGATCGCCGAAGGGCAGCCGTTCATGACCTCGTCGTGCTGTCCGGCCTACACCGAGTGGGTGGAGAAACACGCGCCGGAGCTGAAGCCCTATGTGTCGGAGACCCGTTCGCCGATGGTCTACGCCGCCCGCCGGGTCAAACAGAGCCATCCGGGAGCCGAGGTGGTGTTCGTAGGGCCGTGTCTGGCCAAGCGTCACGAGAGCGATTCGGTGCCCGAGGTGGACTATGTGATGAGTTTCGAGGAGGTGGGGGCGTTCATGGCCGCCTACGGGATCGACCCCAAGGAGTGCGAGGAGTCGCCGTTGGATCCGGCAGTGAGCAAGTTCTCGCGCGGATATCCGCAGGCAGGAGGGGTCAAGGCCGCCGTTTTGAATGGGGTGGGCGAGGGCTACACCGCCGTCAACATCGACGGGTTGGATAAGAAAAACATCGGAGTGCTTAAGAGTATGGTGCGTGCGGCCAAGGCGGGTGCCGGGGCTGCTGCTGGAGGTGTTGCGGGTGCCGGGCCGGGAGGTGTTGCGGCGCAGTTCGTGGAGGTGATGGCCTGCGAGGGCGGCTGCGTCAACGGTCCCTGTTCGCTCGCTCCGCTGACGTTGGCGAAAAAATACCTTAAAAAAGGCCTCGCCGCTATTCCCGAGGACGATAAATAAGGCCACTCCGCCACCATGTGCCGAGGCTGCTTCTTCGGGTGTCGCTTCGGGCGAGTTCTTGTCCCGTCCTGAAATAGGTTGACTTTTTTATGTCAACCTATTTCAGGACGGGACATCTTTTCATAGGGCAGACCGATCGCTTGAATTATGCGGGTAGCATTGTCCACAACCTGGTATGCTGGCATAAAAAAAACGACCTTTCGAAAGGTCGTTTTTTTTATTTATCGGTACGATTTTTTACGTGACCGCCCGTGTCGGATTTATCTCGCGCCTCGACTTCGCCTGACAACTCGCACCTTGCACCTTGCACCAAGGGTGCGTTGCGGGTCGCGGGTGCGGTGCGGAAATGTAGCGACGAGATACAGGTGCGGGGAATGTAGCACACCCAATATGGTTAGAATGGCCGATCATCGGCCGACTATGTAGCGCACCCAATATGGTTAGAACGGCAGATCGTTGACAGGCAACGCCGTGCACCCATTATGGTTAGAACGGCAGATCGTCCACCTCGTCGGCGGGCGAAGGGGCGCTGCTTTCGTTGAACGGTGCGTCGGAAAAAGACGAGCCGCCCGCCGCCGATGCGTCACGGTTGCCATACCCGCCACGACCGCCGCCCGAAGCCGAACCTCCGCCCGAACCGCCGTAACCTGCTCCCGAAGCTCCGCCTTCTTTGCGGACGATTTTCCACGCTTTAACGTCGGTGTACCATTTGCCGTTGTATTCGCGGCTCTCGACGTTGACCGACACCTGCACCCCGTCGCCCTCCTGCAACGCGGCGGCGTCGTCGGCCCTGTCACCGAAAAAAGTGACGCATATCTTGCGACTGAATTCGCCCGGTATTTCGAACACCACATCCTGTTTCTTCCACGAGCCGCGCGCGCTGGTGCCCGTCACCTCGGCCATTTTTTTGAAAACTACGCCATCAAATTCCATAGTCTATAATATTTATGATACAAAGGTACAAAAAGCAGAGCGGAAATGCGAACTTGTTCGCGGATTTCCCGAGGCGCATCGTATCTAAGACGAAGTCAAAGATAACAAAAAACCACCCCCTTTCGAGGGTGGTGAGATTTTTTGAGGGTAGCGAAAACTATTCGACAACCTCTTCCACCGGAGCGGCGGGAATCACGTCCAACAGGTCGACCTCGAACTTGAGGGCGGCGTTGGGGGGAATCGCACCCGAACCGCGTTCGCCGTAGCCGAGTTCGGCGGGGATCCACAGGTGAACGGTGCCACCCTTGCCCACAAGCTTCATGCCTTCGGTCCAACCTTTGATCACGCGGTTGAGGGCGAAAGTGAGGCTGTCGTTGGCGTCGAACTGGGTGCCGTTCTTCAGCGTGCCCTTGTAGTTGACCATCACCTGGTCGTTGTCGTTGACGGCTTTGACGGCAGCGTCGCCCTCGGCGATCACTTCATACATAAGACCGCTTTCGGTGGTCTTGATGTTGGGGTTTTCGGCCTTCACCTCTTCCAACCACGCGGCTGCTTCGGCTTTGTTTTTGGCCGGAACGCGCACCGAGAACCATTCGTTGAGGAATGCGTAGGACTCCTCTTGGGTCATCTGGGGCTTGTTTGCCAACACGTCCTGAATGGCGGCGTAGATAACCGAGGCGTTCATCGTGCTGTCGAGCCTTTTGGCGTGAGAACCGTAGTCGATACCGATGGCGTAGGCCAGCGAGTCGGTTTCCGAGAAACTCTTGATGTTCTTCGAGCCGGTGCACGAAGCCAAAGCGGAGCCGAAGACTACCGCAACGAGCAATAATTTTTTCATTTTTTTAGATAGTTATTTTTTAAGGAAGTTGTTTTCAAACAAATAAATCGTGCAAAGTTAAATATTTTCGTTCAAACTTCGCGCCTTTTTCAGCTGAAATTTTATTTTAGCACCCTAAATCGCCCGTGACGCACCCGCCCGACGCCGCAAAGAGCCCGACGCACTCACCACCGCCCAGCCCAAAACGGCCGCCGAAGCCGAAGCGATCAAAATAGAGACCTTTGCAGCGTCGATAGTGGCGGCGTTACCCGCGAAGGCCAGCGTGTCGATAAAGATCGACATCGTGAAGCCGATACCGCCCATGCAAACCACCCCTATGAGAGGAGTCCAGCTCACCCCGTCGGGCAGGGCGGCCACGCGACACTTGACCGCCAGCCAGCTCGCCAAAAATATACCCACCGGCTTGCCCACCACAAGGCCGAGGAAAATCCCCGTTCCCAGAGTCGTGGCGAACGGATTCAGCGCCTCCGCCTGAAGCCCGACCCCCGCGTTGGCCAGAGCGAACAGCGGCATTATCAAAAACGTCACCCACGGGTGCAGCATATGCTCCATTCGGCGCGACAGCCCAATCGCGTCGGTCGCCGTGCGTTTCAACTTCAACAGAGCTTCGTGCTGCTCCTCGTTCTGCAAAACCTCGACGCCATCGCGGTCGTGGAAGCGAAAATCTTCGACTATCTGGTTTTGTCGGTGCAGGAACATCTTCTTCGACAGGGCCGGCTTCGACGGAATGAGCATCGCCATTATCACCCCCGAGATGG
The DNA here is from genome assembly GCA_031285345.1 of Alistipes sp. Lineage (GTDB taxonomy): Bacteria > Bacteroidota > Bacteroidia > Bacteroidales > Rikenellaceae > UBA940. Next base: position 14,801 of record JAITWI010000014.1, on the reverse strand, counting down.
TGGCGTGGATGCCCGACTCGTAGAACAGAAACCACACCGCCGCCGCGATCAGCAGATAGGGCAGCACCCGCGTCACGCCCGCCCGCCGCATCAACCACAGCGCCACCATCAGCACCGCGATCAGAGCGAGGCATATCCAATTGAGCTTATAGGTGTAGAATATCGCGATAACCACAATCGCCCCAAGGTCGTCCACAATGGCCAGCGCCGTAAGAAAAACCTTCAGCGACGTGGGCACCCGGTCGCCCATCAGCGACAGCACCGCTATGGCGAACGCTATGTCCGTCGCCATGGGGATCCCCCAGCCGGCCGAGTAGTCGCCCCCGGTGTTGAACGCCGCGTATATCGCCGCCGGAACCACCATGCCGCCTATCGCCGCCGCTATCGGAAGCATCGCCTGACGCACGCTCGACAGCCGCCCCACCAACAGTTCGCGCTTGATCTCCAGCCCCACCACAAAAAAGAACACCACCATCAGCCCGTCGTTGATGAAGTGCTCTATGTCGAGCGAGAAGTCGAAAACGTGACCGCCCTCACCCACGGAAAGGGTGAGGGGCGTCTGTAAAATCGTGTTGTACCACCCGCTCGTGGCGGGGTTGTTGGCCAGCAGCAGCGCCGCCACCACAAAGATCATAAGCACCACGCCTCCAGCCCAGGGTGCTCCGACGAAGTGCCTGCCGCGCTCGGCGATGCGGCGACCTATCGAGGTTGTTCGAGTTGTCATCTATGATTAAGTTTGTTTTTGGATTAGGCTTTTTCAGATGTTTTTCGCAGCGCCTGGCGGTTCGGGTTCTCGCGTGGAGCCTGCACATCGGCGGCGTTCCGCAGTTTACGGCCGTTCGGGTTCTCGCGCGTAATTTGGCCTTTCGGGACTTCGCGCAGCGCCTGGCCGCAGAGGCGGAACAGTATTCGCGCGCCCACGTTGGCGTCCCACGTCGAGTCCTGCCGCGGCGACACCTCGCACAAGTCGAAGCCCACTATCCGCCGGCCCGAGTCGACCACCCGCCGCAGCAGCCACATCGCCTCGTCGAACGAACGTCCCCCGGGAACGGGAGTGCCGGTGCCGGGACAGAACTCGGGCGACAGAAAGTCGACGTCGAAGCTCACATACACTTTGTCGGGCAGCGCGGCGACGATCCGTTCGGTTTGCATCGCCCAGTTCTCGCCCCGGAACTCGTTTTCGGCAAGTTCGGCGCCGGGGAACTGCACTATCTTCGGGTGCGCCGCCGCGAACCTCGCCTCGACCTCGCTGAAGTCGCGCACCCCCACCTGCACTATCTTTTCGACCCCCGGCACGTCCCTAAGCACGTTGAACATGATCGAGGCGTGGGAACAATCGAACCCCTCGTACGCCTCCCGCAGGTCGCAGTGGGCGTCGAAGTGCAATATCCCTATGGAGCCCTCGCGTTCGGCCACGGCCCTGATAAGCCCCAGCGGGGTGGAGTGGTCGCCCCCGACCAGACCCACGGTTTTGCCGGCGGCGAGCCATGCGGCCGAAACGGCGTATACCTCGTCGTCTATCTCATGCGACATGGAGTTGACGCGATCCAACTTTCGCGAGAGCGACACGTCCGCCCCGGCCTCCAACGCCTCTATTATTTTGGACGCGTCCTTGCGAAAGAAGATGCTTTTTTCGGCGATCGAGTAGTCGATGGGGATCGTCGCGATGCCCCGCCGCCACGCGCCCGGAGCCCACGGATCGTGGAAATCCAACTGCGTGGACTCTTCGATCATCGCGTCCGGTGCGGCCGAAGCCCCTCCGCCGTACGACGAGGTGACGTCCCACGGCACCGACAGCAGCACCAACGAGGCGTTTTCCGGCGTGAAAGTCATTCCGAAATAGTTGCCGTTGCGGACGCCGACCCCGTCGGGATCGAATTTTTCCACTATTTTTTCGCTCATAAAAAATCGTTCAACGCGCAAAGCTACAAAATTTTACGTCGCCCGCGGCACGCCCACGGCATAAAAAACCCTTATAAAACGCACTTTTTTTATAATACCTACACAATAAGTTTGCACACACTCCCGTTTATTATGCAAATCTTTACTTTTGTTGCGATAACACGGGTAACGATTCTTTTTCATAATCAATACATTAAAGTTGGTCCTCCCTGCAGTACATTCGTGCTGCGGGGAGTTTTTTATGGAACCCCTAATAATCCAAAATCCTGCGCCTGCGCTTCCTCGCCAACCGACGCCAAACTGAGCGCAATCAAGCGCAGCTTGAATTGCCAAGGTGCGAAGGAGGAAAACAAAGTTAAAATCCTCATTTACGCCCAGTAAACTGCGGTTTTGGCTCGTCGCAAGCCTTGTCTTTTGAATTATTAGGGATTCCATTCGGGGCCTTATGGGGCTTTTTATTACTTTTGTGGTCGATGAAAAAGTGTTTTATGCCGAAATGAAGATCGTCGCCGACATAGATATTCCCTTTCTGAAAGGGGTTTTGGAGCCTTTCGCCGAGGTGGTGTACCTGCGTGGCGAAGAGATTCGCGCCGACGACGTGAGGGATGCCGACGCGCTGCTGGTTCGTACCCGCACCCGCTGCGACGCCGCGCTGTTGTCCGGTTCGCGTGTGAGGATGGTCGGCACGACCACCATAGGGTTCGACCATATCGACATGTCGTGGTGCGCGGCGCATGGCGTCGAGGTGGCCACGGCGGCGGGATGCAACGCCCGGGCGGTATTGCAGTGGGTGTCGGCCGCGCTGGCGTGGATGGCTTCGGCTCCCACAGCGGGTTTGGCGCATCCGGTCGGGTTGGCGCGGATGGCCCCGGAGCGTGGCTTGAATCCTTGCGAAACGACGCTTGGCGTGGTGGGTGTGGGCAATGTGGGCTCGTTGGTGGCTCGGTACGCCGCCTCGTGGGGGTTTCGGGTGATGTGCAGCGACCCTCCTCGCGAGCGCGCCGAAGGGTTTGGGGAGGAGGATGGATTTTATTCTTTGGATGCGTTGGCGGCCGAGTGTGACGCGATAACTTTCCACGTGCCGCTGGTTTCGCACGGGCCCGATGCGACCGAGGGGCTTGTGGGGCGCGAGTTTTTGGCTTCCATGCGACCCGGGGCGGTGATTCTGAACTCGTCGCGCGGGGCGGTCATAGAACCCGAAGCGTTGCGCGAGGCTGTCGGTTCGGGCAATCAAAAATTCATATTGGATGTTTGGAACGACGAACCTCGGATAGATCGCACGGTTTTGGAGCGCACGCTGATAGCCACGCCCCACATAGCGGGCTATTCGACAGAGGGCAAGGCGACGGCGACGGCCATGGTGGTGAATGCCCTGGCGCGCGAGTTCGGGTTGTCGCTGCCACCCGCCGGTAGCGACAATTCTAATCGAGCCGGTCTTGACGATTGGTATCCATCTGGGGTGCCGAAAAGCATCCCGCGCGAGATTTCGTGGAGCGAGATGTGCGCCCGGATGCCGCTCTATTTCGACATAGACGCCGAGAGCGCGCTTTTGAAATCGGCTCCCGAACAGCCCGACAAATCCCTCTCCGAACAGTTCGAGCAGATGCGCGACAACTATATATATAGGACGGAGTTTTTTTAGCGGGCTGTTAGGTTCTCCCTCGCCCCGGGTGCGTTTTCGAGTACAGGCGCGACGGTGGGGCAGGTTTCGATCTCGTCGCACTCGCCGCAGGTCGCGAAGCCTTTGCCGATGGCGCACGCGCGAATTTCGCACATCGAACACCAGCCGAATTTGATTCCATCCGTGCGGCAGCCCATGCAGTTGATGGTCGCGGCGGTAATTTCCGGAGAGTCGTTCATTGCGCTCCATTCGCGGGCGGTCTTCTCGCGCAGAGCGTCGTCGTCGGTGAGGGTGGCGATGCGGGCGTTGCAGGTTTCGCAGTCGAGGCCGCAGCAGGCGATAAGTTCTTTCATCTTAAGTTGGTTTATAGGTTTAAGTTGTGTTTAGCGTTTACACGAGCAGGTCGGCGATGGCGAAGGCGGCGAAAACCAGCGACGCGAGGCCGTTGACCGTGCCGAAAGCCACCCCCACGTTGCGCAGGCGGGTGGGGGAGACGAGGCAGTGCTGCAACACCAACAGCGCGACGAAAATCCCCGCCCCGACCCAGTAAAGAGTTCCGCGCGAGGTGTAGAGTCCGAACATCGCCACCGCGTAGACCGTCACAAGGTGCAGCGCCGCGCTGATCGTCAGCCCCTTCCAGCCCGGGAACCGCGCGGGTATGGAGTGCAGCCCGTGGGTGCGGTCGTGGTCGGCGTCCTGAAGCGAGTAGATAATGTCGAAGCCCGCCACCCACGTCATCACCAACGCCGCCAGGATTATCGGCGCGTAGGCGACGGCGTCGGCCACAGCTATGTAGGCGCCCACCGGAGCGATCGCCAGAGCCATGCCCAGCACCATGTGCGACCACGAGGTGAACCGTTTGGTGTAGCTGTAACCAAGTATGACGAACAGCGCGACCGGGCTCAGGATCAGTGTCAGATAGTGCCTTTCGCCGCCCGCCAAGAGGCTGATTATGGCCGCCGAGGCGACGAAAAGCAGCGCGTTTGCCGCCACGAACCACAATGCCGCCTGCGGTTTTACGGCGCCTGTCGGGATTTCTCTCGCGGCCGTGCGCGGATTTTCGGCGTCGAACCGGCGGTCGGCCCAGCGGTTGAATCCCATCGCCGCGTTGCGCGCGAACACCATCGCGGCGACCATGGCCACCAACAGTCGCCACTCGAACGGCGCGCCCGTCGAGCGCAGGGCGTAGACGTAGCCGATGAGTGCGAACGGCATGGCGAACACGGTGTGCGAAAATTTGACTAAGCGAGCGTATTTGGCGACGGTTCCCATATTTAAGTTTGCTGAAATTTCGCGTAAAAGTAGTAACTTTGCGCCGAATAAACGCCAAATTCGCACTAAATCATTCGCACGACATCAAAATGAAAAATATCCGCAACTTCTGCATCATAGCCCACATCGACCACGGCAAAAGCACCCTCGCCGACAGGCTTCTCGACGAGACCAAGACCGTTACCGACCGCGAAAAGCAGGCTCAGATTTTGGACGACATGGAGCTCGAACGCGAAAAGGGCATCACCATCAAGAGCCACGCCATTCAGATGGAGTACATGCGGCCGGGCTCCGGAGCGGGTGCGGTGGGTGGTTCGAGTGCGGCAGGCGGCGACCAAAAATACGTCCTCAACCTGATCGACACCCCGGGCCACGTCGACTTTTCGTACGAGGTGTCGCGCGCTATCGCTTCGTGCGAGGGGGCGTTGTTGGTGGTAGATGCCACGCAAGGCATTCAGGCTCAGACCATTTCAAATCTCTATCTCGCCCTCGGCCACGACCTCGAAGTGATCCCGGTGCTCAACAAAATCGACATGGACGCCGCGATGGTCGACGAGGTGAAGGATCAGATAGTCGACCTGCTGGGCTGCGACCGCGACGGCATATTGGAGGTGTCGGCCAAAACGGGCAAGGGCATCGCCGAGCTCCTCGAAGCCATTGTGGAGCGCATTCCCGCACCGAAAGGCGACGACGAAGCTCCGCTTCAGGCGCTGATTTTCGACTCGGTGTTCAACTCCTTCCGCGGCATCATCGCCTATTTTCGCATCATGAACGGCACGCTGCGCAAGGGCGACAGGGTGAAATTCATCAACTCCCGCAGCGAGTATGACGCCGACGAGATCGGGGTGCTGAAACTGAAGATGTCGCCGCGAGACGAGATGCGTTCGGGCGATGTGGGGTACATAATTTCGGGCATCAAAAACTCGGTCGACGTGAAGGTGGGCGACACCATCACCCATGTCGCGCGCCCGGCGACGGAGGCTATCGCCGGTTTCGAGGATGTGAAACCGATGGTATTCGCGGGGGTATATCCCGTCGAGACGGACGAATACGAGGATCTGCGCGCGTCGCTTGAAAAGCTCAAACTGAACGACGCCTCGCTTACCTTCGAGCCCGAGAGTTCGCTGGCGCTGGGCTTCGGATTCCGTTGCGGATTCCTGGGGCTGCTGCATCTGGAGATCATTCAGGAGCGTCTCTACCGCGAGTTCGACATGGACGTCATCACCACCGTGCCCAACGTCTCGTATCGCATCACCACCACCAAAGGCGCTGTGCTGGACGTGCACAATCCGAGCGGCCTTCCCGAGCCCAACTACGTCGTCAAGATCGAGGAGCCATACATCAACGCGCAGATAATCACCAAGACCGAGTATCTGGGCAACGTGATTAAGCTCTGCATGGACAAGCGCGGGATCATGCTCAACCAAACTTTTTTGACGCAGGACAGGGTGGAGATCAACTTCGAGATGCCTCTGTCGGAGATCGTGTTCGACTTTTACGACAAGCTGAAGAGCATTTCGCGTGGTTACGCCTCTTTCGACTACCACCAGACGGGCTACAAGGAGTCGAAACTCGCCAAGTTGGACATTCTGCTGAACTCAGAGCCGGTCGACGCGTTGTCTTCGCTGATTTACGTCGACCACGCCTACGATTTCGGGCGAAAGATGTGCGAAAAACTCAAGGAACTGATCCCGCGCCAACAGTTCGACGTGGCGATTCAGGCGGCCATCGGAGCAAAAATCATCGCTCGCGAAACGGTCAAGGCGGTGCGTAAGGACGTGACGGCCAAGTGCTACGGCGGCGACATATCGCGTAAACGCAAACTTCTCGAAAAGCAGAAGAAGGGCAAAAAACGCATGCGTCAGGTTGGCAACGTCGAGGTGCCGCAGGAGGCTTTCCTCGCCGTGCTTAAGATGGATTGATTGGCGAGATTGATGTATCGTACTTAATGAAAACGGAATATGGAACTGACAATATCAATCATTGGAGCTTCGGTCGCTGTTTTGGTCTCGCTGATCGGAGCGTGGTTTGCAAATTACAACACAATCAGATTGCAAACCAGAAAGTTGAAGGAACAACATTATTTTGATTATGTGGTTGCACTACACTGCTTAATCACAAATAATGAAAAAAACAGAGACAAGACCAATATCGAATATTCGAAAGCCAGAAATATCCTCCTCGCAATCGCAAGTGCCGATGTAGTCTCCCAAATGGATAAACTCCAAAAATCCGGATGGACTGGCGATTCTTTTATTGATGCTTTAACAGACCTAATAAAGGCTATCCGAAAAAGACTTAAAAGTCAGCAACAAGAACTTTCCGACCATAATGTTTTTGACAACAAACAAACAGTCCTGACTATTTGAATATCCTATTTGTCGTCTCCATCTCAAGAAACGGCAACAGCCGGGATTCGCCGCGAAAGCGGGAGAAGACCCAAGTCTAATGTCGTATCCCACTCAAAAACAACCCCTTAGCCGGTGCACCGGCGCTTGAGAGCGACAGGTCGCGGGCAGCGACGATTTCGGCGAACCGCTCGGGCGTGATCTTGCCGCGCCCCACGTCGACCAGCGTCCCCACTATCGCTCGTACCATGTTGCGCAAAAATCGGTCGGCCCGGATCGTGAAAACCAACGTTCCGAACGTTTCGCCCGCTACCGGCGCGTCCATGGCGCCCACAGTTCCGCGTGCTCCCATTCCGACCGTTCCGACCGTTCCGACCGTTCCACGCGCATCCATAGTGCTCATCGTTTCGAGTGCTCCCATTCCGACCGTTCCCAGCACATTCATGGCGCCCATCGTTTCGAGTGCTCCAGCTCCGCTCGTCACATAGTTCCACTCGGCCTTCGTCACGCGGCAGATGTTGGTTTTGTTGTCTGACCCCAACTTTGCGAATGAGGTAAAGTCAGAAGCCTCAAGTAGATACGCCGCCGCACGGTTCATCGCCTCCACGTCGAGCGGAACCGAATAACACCACGCCGTGTCGATCGCGAACGGATCTTTCCGTGTCCTTATATAATAGGTGTACTCCCTTTCGCGCGCGTCGAAACGGGCGTGGGCATCGTCGGCCACACGCCAAACACGCCTCAGTGCGATATCGGGCGGGAGCATCGAGTTGGCGTGATACAAAAAATTCGCGAAATTCGCCTCCGCAGTCCCATCGTGGATATCTTCGGGGAGACCATCGCCGCACTCACCATCGCCACGCTGATTGTCTCCGCACTCACCATGTCCGCACTCACCATGTCCGCGCGGACTGTCTACGCACCGATTGTCGCCACGCAGACTGTCTTCGCCCTCACCAACGCCACAGTTGTCGCCGCGCACACTATCGCCATCGTCCGAGTTCTCAATGGGCGCAACGGAATCGAAATGAGCTACATAGCGCGCCGCGTGAACCCCCGTGTCGGTGCGTCCGGCGCCGGTCAGCTCGATCGGTTCGCCAAGCAGCCGCGACAAAACCTCCTCGATGGTCTGCTGCACCGAGGAGGCGTTCGTCTGCCGCTGCCACCCGTGGTAGCGCGTGCCGAGGTATGATAGTTCTAAAAAATAGCGCATGGCCACACCTGCGGGTTTGCCGGCATAATTGTCTCTATCTATATTTTGTAAGTGCAACCGACTGTGCGGCTGCCTGTTACATATAGCGTTTTACGGTGGCGTAAAATTCGGCCACGTCGCGGTCCGTAAAGTCGCCGGCACGAAAATAGACGATCTGGCGGTCGCGCGTGACGAACAGCACGCAGAATTTGCCGTTGCAGTCGCCGAGTCCCCACGCGGTGCTCAAAATGCGGTTGTCGTCGGCTAAATTCACCGACGGTTTGCCTCTCGTGCGGCGGTCGGCTATCGAGCGCACAAGGGCGTTCGGCAGGATAGTGTCCTTCAGGTTCAGTATCGCATAAGCCTGAATATTAGGACTTTCAAGCTCCGGCTGCCTTGCCTCCACGTCGGTCTGGAAATCCCTGTTCTGACGGTGCGCGTCGGGGTCGACATAGAATATCATCATGTGCTTTCTGCCGTAGTCCGGAAGCGACATCGCGACCTTGTCGAGGTCGGTGAGGTTGACGTTGGGAATCGTCGCGGGCAACCTCGGCCCCTGCGTCTGTTGCGCCATCGCCGTCGCGAGCGACAACAGTGCAGGCAATACGAACGCCGCCAAAACGGCGGTCTTCTTCAATAAAAAAGTTTTGGTCTTCATATGCGTTTGGAGTCTGGGAAGAACGAATTGTCAAAATTCGTCCCTCCGCAAGGTTCACACCCTTAATTTAGGGAAAAAAATTACTGTTTGGCCTCGATGCAGAGTGTGGCGTGGGGCACTATGCGCAGCCGCTCCTTGGGGATCAGCTTGCCCGTTTCGCGACAGATGCCGTAGGTCTTGTTTTCGATGCGCACGAGGGCGGCCTCCAGGTGCTGAATAAACTTCAACTGCCTCTGCGCCAGTCGCCCCGACTCCTCCTTCGACAGGGTCGACGCCCCCTCTTCCAGCACCTTGAAGGTGGGGGAGGTGTCCTCGGTGTCGTTGTCGGCCGAGTGGGTGATGGTCGAGCGCAACAGGTCGTAGTCGGCCTTGGCCTTCTCCAACTTGTCGAGGATTATCAGCTTGAATTCGGTCAACTCGCTGTCCGAATATCTGTTTTTTTCCATTTCAGCCATAATATCGGTTCTTTCTAATTTGAGACGTCGCTCTGCGCCTAATTTCGAGACGCCGGCTTACGCCTGATTTTGGGACATCGCTCTCCGCGCCGGGCCATCTGTTTGCGATGTCGATTGCATAAAGTTAATCACATTTTTCGGATCCGCAAAATTTCCGGCGATTTTTCACAGTTTTGTTATCGCGATACGAATGGTTCGCTCGTCGATCTCCACCGTCTGCACGAACTGCCCCGAGGGCTCTTGGGCTACCACAACCTCGTTTGCAAGCACCTGAGAGGCGATGTAGCCGGCCTGAGAGACGACGCTTTCGACTACCGTAGGCAGCGATTCCACCTGCACCGAAATTTTGTCGACCACTTCGAGCCCGCTCTCTTTGCGCAGGTTCTGAATGCGGTTCACAAGTTCGCGCGCCACACCTTCACGGCGCAGTTCGTCGGTCACCGTCACATCCAGCGCGACGGTCAGCGGGCCGTCGCTCGCTACCAGCCAACCGGGCATATCCTCGCTTGTAATCTCGAAATCTTCGCGCGCAAGGGTCAGCGTCTCGCCGTCCATTGTGATGGCGGTGCCGCCGTCGGCCTCGATCCGTGCGATATCGTCCTGCGAAAAGCCTGCCACAAGTGCGGCGATGGCCTTCATTTGCTTGCCGTATTTTTTGCCCAGCGTCTTGAAGTTGGGTTTTATGCTCTTGGTTATCAGGCCGGTGGTGTCGGTTATCAGTTCTATCTCCTTGACGTTCACCTCGCCCGCTATCAGGCTCTTCGCCGCCTCGACGCGGCTTGCGGCGGCGGCGTCCAAAACCGGAACGACGATCTTCGACAGCGGTTGGCGCACCTTGATATTCACCTTGCGGCGCAGCGCCAACACCATCGACGACACCTGCTGGGCAACGGCCATCATCCGCTCCAATTCGACGTCAACGAGCGCGCGATCGGCCTCGGGGAACTTGGCCAGATGCACCGAAAGGGGCACTGATTCCTTCCCTTCCTTGCGGCTTTGCTCGGAACGGTCGCATGCGTGGCGGCCACTTACGGCGTTCAGGTCGCTCCAAAGTCTGTCCGCAAAGAACGGCGCGAACGGCGCACACAGCCCCGCCACCGTTTCGAGGCACTCGTGAAGTGTCTGATAGGCAGACAGTTTGTCCTGCGTCAACCCGCCGCCCCAGAAACGCTTGCGATTGAGGCGCACATACCAGTTCGACAGGTTTTCGTTCACAAATTCGGCGATCGCACGGGCTGCCGGGGTGGGGTCGTAGTCCTCCAACCGCGCCGTAACCTCGGCCACCAGCGTGTTGAGCAGCGAGACGATCCAGCGGTCGATCTCGGGACGCTCGCCCACCGGAATCTCGGGCTCGTCGCCGCGGAATCCGTCGACGTTGGCGTACAGCGCAAAGAAACTGTATGTGTTGTAGAGAGTTCCGAAAAATTTGCGCCTCACTTCGTCCACCCCCTCGGCGTCGAACTTGAGGTTGTCCCACGGCTGCGAGTTGGTGATCATGTACCATCTCACCGCGTCGACGCCATATTTATCCATCATCTCGAACGGATCGACCGCGTTGCCCAGGCGCTTGGACATCTTGTTGCCGCCCCGATCGAGCACCAACCCGTTGGATATAATGTTCTTAAACGCCACGCCGTCGAAAAGCATGGTGCCCAGGGCGTGAAGCGTGAAGAACCATCCGCGCGTTTGGTCGACCCCCTCGGCTATGAAGTCGGCGGGGAAAAGTTTGCCTTCGAAGTTCGCGGGACTACATTCTGCATTGCCCGCTGGCTTGTTGTTGAAGCCCTCCGGACGGCCCTCGAAACCCTCAGGCTTACCCTCTCCATCCCCCGAAGCGCCATCGGCTCCGACGGCCACAGCTTTGTCGCCGGCTTCACAACCTTCGAACTCAAACGGGTAATGCGCTTGTGCATAGGGCATTGCGCCGCTGTCGAACCACACGTCTATAAGGTCGGTCTCGCGCTTCATCGGCCGGCCGTCCGATGCCACCAACGTGATGTTGTCCACATAAGGGCGGTGCAGGTCGACCTTTTCGTAATTCGTCGCGGAAAAATCGCCCTCCACAAAGCCGGCGTAGGGATTCGAAGTCATGAAGCCGGCGGCGACAGAACGCTCGATCTCGGCGCGCAATTCGGCCACCGAACCGATGCACTTCATCTCTGCGTAATCGTCTGTCGCCCAGATGGGTAGGGGAGTACCCCAGAATCGCGAGCGCGACAGGTTCCAATCCACAAGCCCTTCGAGCCACTTGCCGAAGCGTCCGCTGCCGGTCGATTCGGGACGCCACTTTATCGTTTCGTTGAGCTCTATCAGGCGATCCTTTACGGCGGTGGTGCGGATGAACCAACTATCTAACGGATAGTACAATATCGGTTTATCCGTCCGCCAACAGTGGGGGTAGTTGTGGGTGTATTTCTCGATTTTGAACGCAAGGCCCGCCGCCTTCAAATGCACAGCCAGCTCCACGTCCAGAGGCTCTTTTTCGCTTGTCGCGGCTCCCGAACCCGCAACCGAATTTGCATTAGAGGTAGGCGCCTCTTCGGCCGCTCCCGCAGTCGCCGCCGAACTTCCCGCCATGGTAGGCGCCGGCTCGTAGTCGGGTTTCACATATTTTCCGGCAAACCGTTCGTACTCAACCACATTCACCGACCCGGCCACCCACGCGGGATCCAGTTCGTCGAGAGTCCAAAACCTGCCGCGCCGATCGACCATCGGCTGATTTTTGCCCGCCGCATCGACCATGAACAGCGGCGCGATGCCTGCCGCCTGAGCCACCCGCGCGTCGTCGGCCCCGAAAGTGGGCGCGATGTGCACGATGCCCGTTCCGTCCTCGGTGGTCACATAGTCGCCCGCGATCACACGGAATGCGTCGCCGTCAGGACGCACCCACGGCAGCAGCTGTTCGTAGCGAAGCCCCAAAAGTTCGGAACCACGAAGCGTACGCACAATGCGATGCTCGGCCTTGGCAAAATACTTTTCGACCAGCGCGGCGGCGAGAATCACCGTCTCCCGGTCGCCCGAATAGGGATTCGCGCACTCCACCTCCACATAATCTATCGCCGGATTGACCGCAAGCGCAGTATTCGACGGTAGCGTCCAAGGGGTGGTCGTCCACGCCAGCAGGAACGTGTCCGTACGCCCGACCACCCGGAACTGCGCGGTAATAGTAGTGTCCTTCACGTCGCGGTAGCAGCCGGGCTGGTTGAGCTCGTGGTTCGACAGACCCGTGCCCGCGGCGGGGGAGTAGGGCTGAATGGTGTACCCCTTATATAGCAGCCCCTTGTCGAACAGCTGCCGCAGCATCCACCACAGCGTCTCCATGTATTTGGGATCGTAGGTGACGTACGGATCGCCCATGTCGACCCAGTAGCCCATCCGGCGGGTCATCTCTTCCCACGCGCCGGTGTACTCCATCACCGCCTCGCGGCAGGCGCGGTTGTAATCCTCGATCGAGATTTTGGTGCCGATGTCATCCTTGGTTATGCCGAGCTTCTTTTCGACCCCCAGCTCCACCGGCAGCCCGTGGGTGTCCCATCCGGCCTTTCGGCGCACCAAAAAACCCTGCTGCGTCTTGTAGCGGCAGAAGATATCCTTTATCGTTCGCGCCATCATGTGGTGGATGCCCGGCATGCCGTTGGCCGACGGGGGGCCTTCGTAGAAAACGAACGGTTTGCCCTCGGCGCGGGTTTCGAGACTTCGCTCGAAGGTGCGTTCGGCATCCCATTTGGCCAGCACTTCGGCCGACAGCCCCACCAGATCGAGGCCTTTATACTCTTTGAACCTGCTCATAGTTTTTCGTTCGGGAAAATTACCTGCAAAGGTAGAAAAAATATTAAAAATGCGCCATAAGTTCGACCACGATCTTGTCGTGGTCGGAGGGGCCGGCGACGCCGTGTGGCCCTGGAATTCCGCGTCGCGCATCGGGGGAGGTGTAGAAATATTTCTCGTAATTGAGGCGCACGTCGGCCGAGAAGGGTAGTCCGAGCGAAAAAGTGACCCCCGCCGTGGCTCTGTGGCGCCCGGGATCGTTCGCCACAAGCGCCGCCGCACCGCCGCCGACAGGCTCGACGGCAATCCCGCCGGAGTGGTCGCTCATGTAGTCGTAACGCCCCAAGAGCGAGATGCGGCGAAAGACCCTGCGCCCCGTCGTTCCGCGCCCGATCGGCAAACCGTAGCTCACGAACGCGTCCACGCCATCGACGCCGGCAAACGCCCCGCCCGAGTAATTTTTGCGCAAGTATTCGCCATCCATGAGCCAACGATCTGTCTGATAGGTGATTCCGGCATTGTACATGTGGATGCGCACATGCTGGGGCAGGGTAGTCTGATAGCCCGCCACGACGTTGAGTCCGGGCGCGAATCCCGCCTGCACCTTGGCCGAATAGTTGAACCCGCGTGTCCAGTAGCTTCGCAAATCTTCGTCGAGCCCCGAGCCGTTAAACATCCCTATCTGTACGTTCATCGGGATTCGCGTGCCGGATTTCCATTCGAGCGTCGCCCCCACGTCGCGCACGTTGCCCATCTGCTTGGCGATGAACGAGCGGTTGGCGAAGAGTTGCAGGTGGGGCGAGCGGTGGGCGTCGATGGTGAACGGCACCCGCATGTACCCTATATTAAAGGAGAGCCCCCGCCAAATCTTCGCGCCCACGTGTGCCTCCACCATTCTTATCCTGCCCTCATCGGAGAGGTCGATCTCCATCTCGTAGGTCATTGTGGAGTATATCTCGCCGCCGACCCCGAACCGCGCCGTACGCACACTGAAGCGGGCGTTGCCCTCCGTGGGTTGGTACTCGAACTTGGCGCGCACCGTTCCCGTAAGATCCACCGTCACGGCGGGGGAGTCGGCTTTAGGATCCCGGGCGGTCTGTTGTGCGGCGGCGGTTTGCCGATCGGTCTGCGCGGCGGCCATGACGGGGAATATGGCGGCGAGGGTTGCCGCGAATATGACTATTTTGTTCGTTTTCATTTTGCGAAGATAGTTGTTTTTTGCGAACGGCGCGCGAGGTTGCCGGTTCTGTTGAAAAGTTGTCAACACGATGTTGATAACGCGCTGTCATCTGTTGAAAAGCGGGAATAAGCACACCGACTATTGTCGAAAACTCAAAAATCGGGGCGGGGTGGTGCGGTTGCCGAAAATTTACCTATCTTTGCCCAAAATAAAATCTTAAAAACACACACGCCATGGCAAGCCTCAGAATGCTCAAAAAGGATATCGACTACCTGCTGGACGAAGTGATCACCGACAGCTATCTGTCGCTCTACTTCCATCCCGAAAAAAAGGACGAGATCGTGAAACTGATCCAGGACGCGGTCGAGTTGCGTAACTCGCTGTTCGACAGGGCCAACAATCCTG
>JAITWI010000040.1 GCA_031285345.1 Alistipes sp. | reverse complement strand
GGCTGGTTGGGCAGTTACCGAAGAGCCGTTCATGGAGAGCGTGAGGCCGGTGATGGACTTCCTGAAGATCCGCGCGAGCTACGGTCAGAACGGTAACGCCAAGATCGACGCGTTCCAATACCTGTCCCCCATCGCCTACGACGCGTTCTATCCGTTCGGAAACGACAAGAACAATCTGACGCTCGGTTCGTACCCGAGGCTCAAACCCAACGAACTGATAAGCTGGGAGACCTCGGAACAGACCAACATAGGGCTCGACGCGTCGTTCCTGCGCAGCCGCCTCGGGTTGGTTTTCGACTACTACATCAAAAACACGAGGGACTGGCTGGTGGTCGCTCCCCAGCTGGCTTCCGAGGGTGCGGGCGCGCCGTTCGTCAACGGTGGCGACATTCGCAACAGCGGCGTCGAGGTGGGCCTCACTTGGAGAGACGAGGTGGGCGAGTTCCGCTACGGCGCCAACGTCAACTTCTCCTACAATAAGAACAAGATCACCCGTCTGGCCAACGAAGAGGGCATCTTCCACGGGCCGGCCGACGTGCTGATGAACCGTTCGGAGGAGAGCTTCCGCGCGCAGGTGGGCTATCCGATCGGCTACTTCTACGGATACAGCACCGCGGGCATCTTCCAGAGCCAGGAGCACATCGACTCCTATGAGGGAGCCAAGTTGCCCGACGCTCGCCCCGGCGACGTGATCTGGGTGGACTACGATGGTGAAAACGGGATCACTTCGGATGACAAGCACATGATAGGTAATCCCTATCCCGACTTTCGTTTCGGTATCGGCCTCGACTTCGCATGGAGGGGCCTCGACCTCAACATTACGATGAACGGCGTGATGGGAAATCAGATAATGTCTTCGCAACGCTCGTGGCCCGACAACCCCAAGGACAACTTCACCTCCGAGATCTTGGGTCGCTGGCACGGGGAGGGCACGTCGAACCGTCTGCCCCGCCTGAGCACCCAGAGCCACACCAACCGTCAGTGGGTGTCGGATCTGTATGTGTACGACGGCGACTACCTGCGCATGCAGAACATCACCCTGGGATACGACTTCGGTCAGATCATCAACGCCGGCTTCCTGTCGCAGCTGAGGGTCTACGTGACGGCGCAAAACTTGTTCACCGTAACCAAGTACCCGGGAATGGATCCCGAGGTGGGATATAATCACGGCGACGACTATTCCTGGTCTTCGGGTATTGACCTGGGTTTCTATCCCAGCCCCAGAACCTGGATTTTTGGAGTTAATTTGAAATTCTAAACAGAAGAGAGATATGAAAAATATATTGATAGTTTTTTCGATCTTCGGTCTGCTTCTGACGGGGTGCGAGAACTTTCTCGACACGGAGAGCCTGACCGAAAAGAACACGTCGAACTACCCGTCGGACGAAACGGAGGTTAACGCCGAGTTGACGGGAATCTACGCCGTGGCCAAAGAGATGGAGATGGATCCCAACGCCGTGTGCCAGTTCGTGGTTGCCGAGATATTGTCGGACGAACGTTTCGCCGGCGGCGGTCCGGACGACGCCGACTGGGCGGGACTCGAACAGTTCGTGGCCGTTCCCAGAAACACCAACTTCTTCCGCACGACATGGTCCAACGCCTACACCACGATCTTCCGCGCCAACACGCTGATCGCCAATCTGGATCTGGTGAATTGGAGTAGCGCCGAGTCGAGAAACTACGTCGAGGGTCAGGCCTACTTCCTGAGGGGGTACGCCTATCTGTACCTCGCACGCCTGTTCGGTACGGCTCCGCTGATTTTGTCGTCCAACGACGGCAACCAACCCCGAGCCACCCCGGAAGCGCTTTACGGCCAGATTGCCCACGACCTTGTGAGGGGTGCGGAGCTTATGCCCGACACGCAGCGGGTGCCAGAAAGAGGCCGCGCCACCAGATGGGCAGCTCAGGCTTTCATCGGACGCGCGTTCCTGTTCTACACCGGCTACTACGACAAGACGGAGATAGAGATGCCCAGGGTTCCCTACGTAAGGTCCGAGGGCGACGCGGGTCCCGCGATCGACGAAATACTCACGAAAGAGGAGGTGATAGCCTATCTCGACAACTGCATCACGGCGAGCGGTCACGGCCTTGTGAGCGATTTCCGCAATCTGTGGCCGTACAGCAACGAACTTACCAAGCGCGACGGCTATGCCTACTCGGTGGACGAAGACCTCTCGTGGGTCGGCGAGACGGGCGGAAACATCGAGACTATCTTCGCATGGCAGTGCCGCGCCAATATCGACTGGGACTACATAGGCGGCAACCAGATCAACCTCTACTTCTCTATCCGCGAGCAGGGCGAGGATGGCATATTCCCGTTCGGCAAAGGATGGGGCTTCGGTCCGGTGAACTCCGAGTTGTGGGACGCATGGCCTAACGACGACCTGCGCAAAAGAGGCTCCATTATCGACGTGGCGGACACTCGCGAGATGTCGGGCTTTGTGTACGGCGCCGACAACCAGCAGCACGAGACGGGCTACCTACAAAAGAAATACATCGCGGTGAACGTCAAAACGGCGGACGGCTTTGTGGGTTACAGTCGCGAGATGTACGGCGAGACGGTATCGACCGAATATGCGCTCAACAACACCCAGGACCTTGTGGTGATGCGCTTTGCGGACGTGCTGCTTATGGCTGCCGAGTTGAAGGAAGACGCCACTACGCTCAACAGGGTCAGGGCGCGCGCAGGACTGGGCGACGTGGCCTACACGCTTGAGAACCTCCAGAACGAACGCCGCTTCGAACTCGCCTTCGAAGGTCAGCGCTACTACGACCTGCTCCGTTGGGGCTTGGCGGACGAAGCCCTGGCGAGCCAAAACGGAGTGTCGGTTACGAACGCCACGGTGCCTGCGACGATGAATCTGGGCGACCAGGCCGGTAGGCTCGCCGCTACGGGAGGCTTCATGCACATTCCCGAGGAGGAGATCGCCAAGTCGAACAAAGTGTTGGAACAGACCCCCGGTTGGTAACAAGCTGAGTGTTTAAACGATTAAAACGAAAAAGTATGAAAAAACTTATAATGTTACTGCTGCCGGCGCTGGTTGCGCTGAGCGCTTGCGAACCCACCAAAGACGACATTAAGCCGGATGCGGTGATGGGCGCGGACGATCTGAATTTCACCGTCGCGAGCACCACTCCCGGCGGCAACGAGATCAAGATGACCAACCTTATGCCCGGAGTTGTGGTGCAGTGGGATCACCTGACGGGACTTATAACCGCCACCGAGCCCGAGACCACCGTCGTGTTGCCGTTCATGGGCGACATTCCGATCAAAATAACCGCTGTTTTGAATGGAGGCCAGGTCTCCAAAACGGTTACGGTGTCCATAACCGCATTGGACCATCCGGTGGCTCCCCAGTGGGCCATGTTTGCCGGAACGAGCATCGAGGGTAAGGCCTGGGTGTGGGGCGATGGAAATTGCTACGGAACCAACGGATACGGCTGGGGTGTGGTTCCCTCGTGGAACACCGCTTCCGTCGGCGGCACCGCGGACAACGACCTGCTTGTCGACGGCGATCAACAGATGGTGTTCGACCTCGACGGAGGAGCCAACTACACCAAAAGAACCGCGGACGGGACGATTTTGGAGACGGGGACTTTCGCTTTCGATATGAGTAAGACAAAGGTCATGGACGCGGAAGCCGGAACGATGTACAGCATCGGCGAGTTGAGCCTCACCAACGAGGCGACGGTGCTCTGTGGATACGATTTCTACTCGCAGGGCAGCGGCCCCATTTCAAAGTATGACATCGTCGCGATAGATGACGATAAGTTGATATTGGCCTGGGCCGCCCCCGATGCGGTATTCCAGGATCCCGATTGGGCAACCACAAACACCATTTGGATATTCAAGGCCAAGGAATAGCGTTTTTTTCGCGTGGCGCCCCCCTGAAACGGGGCGCCACGACTAATTTTGCGGTCGATTTTTTTGTCGGCCGTTATCTTGCTGAATTATGATTTTAGGAATAGACCTCGGCGGGACGAACATCCGCGTGGGGAGGGTGGACGGCGATGGAATCGTCGGGAAAATATCGGAACCGAGCCCGGCGCACCTGCCGCTGGAGGAGTCGTTGGACTATCTCGTCGCGGCTGTCGAACGGATGATGACGCCTCAGGTGAGGGGCATAGGCATCGGCGTGCCGTCGGTTGTGGACGCTCGCTCGGGTGTGGTGTACAACGTGGTCAACATCCCCTCGTGGCGGGAGGTGCACCTCAAGGATGTGCTCGAAAGACGGTTCGGCGTGGCGGTGTGCGTAAATAACGACGCCAACTGCTTCGCGCTGGGCGAGATGAGGTTCGGGCGGGCGCGGGGCTTTAGCGATGTGGTCGCCGTAACCCTCGGTACCGGAGTGGGCGCGGGGATAGTGACTAACGGCGCGCTATACAACGGACGCAACACCGGCGCCGGAGAGATCGGGTCGTTGCCCTATCTGGACGCAACGCTGGAGGATTACTGCGGCAGCAACTTCTTTCCGCGACACGGAACGACGGGTCGCCGGGCTGCCGAGGCCGCGTTGGCGGGCGACGGGGCGGCTCTGGCCGTTTGGGACGAGTTCGGCGGGCACGTCGGCAACATGATGCAGACCATAATGTTTGCCTACGACCCCGAGGCGGTGGTGTTGGGCGGCGGGATCGCCGGCGCCTATCCGCTGTTCGAGGCCGCCATGCGCCGAAAAATGGCCGAATTTCCCTACCCCGAGACGGTACGCAACCTTATGATAGAGGTGTCGGACAACCCCGATATTCAGATTTTGGGCGCGGCGGCGCTGGTGTAGGGGCGCGAAGAGACTTTGGGTGCGGCGGCGCCGGTGGAGTGAGTGGCCGCACCGGCAAAAATCACATTGTAATTTTATCTAACTTAATCATATTAATATGAAAATAAAGATGATTTTGGCCGCGATGGCGGCGATGGTTTGCGCCGTTACGGCCGCGACCGCAAATGACAACGCGGCGGCAGCAGACAGGGCGAGCGACGGCCTGATAGGCGACATGACGGTTCAGACCGCCTCCATTACGTTGGGCGGGAATTGGCAGCTGCAACAGGACGACAAGACGACGGGCGGCGGCGAGCTGCTATCCACCCCCAACGCCAACGTCGAAGGGTGGTACGAAGCGAACGTTCCTTCGACCGTGATGGGTGCGCTCACCCGCGACAACGGCCTCTACGCAGACCTGTTGGAGGGGACGAACTACAAAAACGCCGACCGCACGCCGTTCGACGATTCGTGGTGGTATCGCACCGCGTTCGAGGTGCCGCAGCGCGAGGGAAGACGGGTGACGTTGGATTTCGACGGGCTGTCGTATCGCGCCAATATCTGGCTGAACGGCAAGTTGGTGGCTTCGAAGGACGAAGTGTTCGGGGTGTTCCGCCGCTGGTCGTTCGACGTGACGGAGCTGGTGAAAGATAGCGGCAACGTGTTGGCGGTGGAGATATTCAGGGCTCAAAAGGGCGAACCCAACATCGGCTTCGTCGATTGGAACCCCCGCCCGCTGGACGAAAGCATGGGCATTTTCCGCGAGGTGAGGGTCAACGTGACGGGCGACGTGACGATGCGCAACAGCCGCGTGAAGAGCCTTCTGAATACGCAAACGCTTAAAGAGGCCTATCTCGATGTGGAGACGGAGCTCGAAAACCTCTCGTCGCAGCCCATCGAGGGTGTGCTGAAAGGGCGCATGGAACAGATAGAGTTTGCGATTCCGGTGACTCTCGCGGCGGGCGAAAAACGCACCGTGCTTGTGAGCCCCGACGTCGTGCCGGAGCTGCACATTCGCAACCCGAGGGTTTGGTGGAGCGTTGGTCTGGGTACTCCGGAGCTCTATGAACTCGACCTGGAATTCGTGGTGGGCGAAACCAACTCGGCCAGCCAGAAGGTCACGTTCGGCATTCGCAGCATCGACACCTACCTGACCGACGAAGGACATAAAGGCTTCATCCTTAACGGCAAAAAGGTGCTCATAAAGGGTGCAGGCTGGACGGACGAAATATTTCTGCGCGACACCCCCGAAAGCAACGAACGGCAGGTGCGCTATGTGAAGGATATGAACCTCAACACCATCCGCTTCGAGAACATCTGGGGCAACAGCCAAAACATCTACGACCTGTGCGACCGTTACGGCATCCTCGCACTTGTGGGCTGGAGTTGCCAATGGGAGTGGGAGGGCTACATCGGCACCCCCGAGGACGACTTCATGAACCTGCGCAGCGAGGAAGATATGCAGCTGATGGTGCGCTACTTCGACGATCAGGTGAAGTGGCTGCGTAACCACCCCTCGATCATAGCGTGGTACGGCGGGAGCGATAAACTGCTGCGCCCCGAACTCGAACGCCGCTACATGGCGCTGTTGCCCACCATCGACGACCGGCCTTTCGTGAACTCGGCCAAACGGATGATGAGTTCGGTGACTGGTCTTTCGGGAATGAAGATGA
>JAITWI010000028.1 GCA_031285345.1 Alistipes sp. | reverse complement strand
CTTCCGATCTTTTTCCGCGTTGCCGTGGCCGACCCCACTCTCGATGAGCAAATTCCCACGGGAGATGTCGTGCAGTGCAACAACGATCACGTGCTCTCTTTCGACGGTCGCAGCCTTGCGGTGAGTTCGGGCGCGGAGGGAGACTGGCGCTCGAAGATTTATGTTTTGCCTTTGGAGGGGGGCGAGCCGCGCCTCGTTACCCCCAACGGACCGAGCTATCTGCACGGCTGGTCACCCGACGGCTCCACCCTCGCCTACTGTGCCGAGCGCGGGGACAACTACGACGTTTGGGCGATTCCGGCGGACGGCTCGGGTCGTGAAGTGCGCCTGACCTCGGCGGAGGGGCTTGACGACGGCCCCGAGTACTCGCCCTGCGGCCAATACATCTGGTTCAACTCGGTTCGCTCGGGGCTTATGCAAGTTTGGCGGATGCGTGCGGACGGGAGCGAACAAACGCAGATAACTTTTGACGAGGCCCGCAACTCGTGGTTTCCGCACATATCTCCCGACGGGGAGCGTGTGGTTTACATCGCCTATAGACGCGGAGACGTGGAGCCCGGCGACCACCCGGCGGGCTACAACGTCGAGCTTAGGTTGATCTCCGCGCGTCAGGGAGGCGAGCCTCGAACGGTGGTCGAACTTTTCGGCGGTCAGGGTACTATCAACGTCAATTCGTGGGCACCCGACTCCCGCCGCTTCGCCTTTGTCTCCTACGAATACGTCGAGGCGAAATAATCCGTTTGGCTCGTAAAAAAGGATTGTCCGGCAAATTTGTCGGACTATCTCGCGTCGGAATGGTGGCGATGCCGGCGGTCGACGAGTAATACGATAAACGATTTTCCGTCAGCGGGGTTCAGATGTTGCGCCGACCGCCAAATTAAGAAGACCGGGATAGTACAAAACGTACAGCCCGGTCTTCTTAATTAAGGAGGTGCGACAGATGTGCCCCGATCACGGAAAATCAAGACCCGAAGTCGTCGAACATAACGTTCTCGGGAGGCACGCCCAGTTCGTCGAGCATCTTTGTGATAGCCGCGTTCATCATCGGCGGGCCGCACAGATAGTACTCGATATCCTCCGGCGCCTCGTGGTTTTTGAGGTAATTCTCGAAAATAACGTTGTGGATATACCCCACGTAGCCCTTCCAATTATCCTCGGGTTTGGGGCTATCGAGGGCGATGTTGAACTTGAAGTTGGGGAACTCGGCCGCAATCTGTTCGAACTGTTCGGCGTAGAACACCTCGCGAAGCGAACGGGCGCCGTACCAGAACGTCACCGGCACCGAGGTCTTCTCCGTCTTGAACAGATGGAACAGGTGCGAGCGCATGGGCGCCATACCCGCGCCGCCGCCGATAAACATCTTTTCGTTGGGGGTTTTCTTGACGTGGAACTCGCCGTAGGGGCCCGACACGGTGATCTTGTCGCCCGGCTTGAGCGAGTAGATATACGACGAGCAGATACCCGGATTGACCTTCATAAATCCGCCGTTCACGCGGTCGAAAGGGGGCGTGGCGATGCGAATGTTGAGCATCACGATGTTGCCCTCGGCGGGGTGGTTGGCCATAGAGTAGGCGCGGAACGTCGGCTCGGGGTTTTTGGTCACCAGGTCGAACATCTTGAACTTGTCCCAATCCTCGCGGTAGTCGGGGTCGATGTCGAAGTCGGCGAAACGAATCGCGTCGTACTTCGGAATGTCGATCTGAATGTAGCCCCCGCTCTGGAAATCCAAAGTCTCTCCGGCGGGCAGTTTCACCACGAACTCCTTGATAAACGTAGCCACGTTGCGGTTCGACACCACCTCGCACTCCCACTTCTTGACGCCCAACACGGCGGCGGGCACGGCGATCTTCATGTCCTGCTTGACCTTCACCTGACAGCCCAGGCGCCAATTCTCTTTCTGCTGACGGCGCGAGAAGAAGTTCACCTCGGTGGGCAGAATGTCGCCCCCGCCGTCCAGCACCTGCAACCGGCACATACCGCACGAGCCGCCGCCGCCGCAAGCCGAGGGAAGGAACACCCCGTTGTCGGCCAACGTGGTCAGAAGCGTCGAGCCGGGCGATACGGTAAGCTCCTTCTCGCCGTTGATGTCGATCTTAACCTCGCCGCTCGCCGTCAGTTTGGCCTTCACGTAGAGAAGCGCGGCCACCAACAGCAGCGTCACTATGAGAAACGCCGCGATCGCTATTATTAATGTAGTTGTATCCATTTCTTGTTCGATTTTACAATGAAATACCCAGGAACGTCATAAAAGCGACCCCCATCAAACCGGTGATGATGAACGTGATGCCCGGGCCGCGAAGGGGTGCCGGAATCTCGGAGTACTCCAGCCTTTCGCGAATAGCCGCCATCATCACAATCGCCAGCCACCAGCCGATGCCGCTGCCCAAGCCGAAGCCCGTTGCCTTCACCACGCTGTCGTAGGCCCGCTCCTGCATAAACAGCGACGCACCCATGATGGCGCAGTTCACCGCGATAAGGGGCAAAAATATCCCCAACTGGTTGTAGAGCGCCGGAGCGAACTTCTCCACCACCATCTCCACGATCTGAGTGAACGCGGCGATGACGGCGATGAAGACGATGAAGCTCAAAAACGACAGGTCCACCGTGTGTGCACCGCCCACTGCCCAGTCGGGATTCAGCCAACCCAGCGCGCCGGGCTTGAGGATATACTCGTTGAACAGCCAGTTGAGAATCACCGTGACGGTCATCACGAATATCACCGCCAGCCCAAGGCCGTTGGCCGTTTTGACGCTCTTAGAGACCGCGATGTAGGAGCACATACCGAAAAAGTATGCGAACACCATGTTGTCGATAAATATCGACCTGATAAAAATATTCAAAGTTTCCATTTTGCGCGCCTCCTACTTTTCTATAAGATCTTTATTCGACTTGGCCGAGCGGTGCACCCAAATAATGATGCCCACCAAAATGAGCGCCATCGGCGGCAGCATCATCAGACCGTTGTTGGCGTAGAATCCGCCGTTCTGAATGTACCACGCCTCGGGTATCACGCGGAAACCCCACAGCGAGCCGCTGCCCAACAGTTCGCGCACGAAACCCAGCATCAGCAGAATGAGGCCGTAACCCACCCCGTTGGCCAGACCGTCCACAAACGACGGCCACGGTTTGTGCCCCAGCGCGAACGCCTCCACGCGACCCATCAGGATACAGTTGGTGATAATCAACCCCACATATACCGACAGCTGTTTCGACACGTCGTATACATACGCCTTGAGCACCTGATCGACCAGAATCACCAAAAACGCAATAACCACCAGCTGCACGATGATGCGAATGCGCCCGGGGACGCCCTTGCGCAGCAGCGACATGATCAGGTTGGCGAACGCCGTCACCACCGTCACCGACGCCATCATCACGAACGCCGGCTTCAACTGGGCCGTCACCGCGAGCGCCGAACAGATGCCCAGGATCTGCACGATCACGGGGTTGCCCTTGCTCAGCGGGCCCATAAAATATTGCCAATTCTTACCCTTAAATAGTTGCATCTCCGTCAGTGTTAATAGTTTGTGTTTCAGAGGTGTCGGCCGCGGTCGCGCCATTCGTTTCGGTGGTCGCGCCTTCAGTGGTCGCCGCCGTCGCACCTTCCAATGTAGCGCCGTCTTCGGCCGCTTCAGCCGGATCGGCCACAGCCGCCGCGTCAGTCGCAGTAGCCGCCTTCTGCCGCTCGATATAGGGCAGAT
The DNA here is from genome assembly GCA_031285345.1 of Alistipes sp. Lineage (GTDB taxonomy): Bacteria > Bacteroidota > Bacteroidia > Bacteroidales > Rikenellaceae > UBA940. The sequence continues at coordinate 19,413 of JAITWI010000028.1, read as the reverse complement.
AGAGCGCGATGGTTTCGCGAATCATGGTCTCCACGGCGCGCGAGGTAATCGTTCCGCCCGAAATAGCGTCCACCGCGTGGTCGTTGCCCGCCGAGGCGCCCGCACCCTTCAGCACCGTAATGCCGACGAAAGCGTCTCCTTCAAAAAGTTTCTTGCCCACGAACTGTCCCGCGAACTTAGGAGTGGCGATTTCGGCACCCAGACCCGGGGTTTCGCCCTTGTGGTCGAACACCACGCCCGAGATCGTGTTCCAGTCGCCCTCGACCGCCACGTAGCCCCAAACCGGGCCCCACAGACCGCTCCCGTTGACCGGAATTATAAACAACCTCTCGCCGTCCGCGCTGCTCTCGTAAAGTTTCAGCTCCGCGCCGCCGTCGACGGGCACGGCAATCTCCGTGATCGTTTCGGCGTAAGTGGACTCTATCTGCTCGGTCGGCACCACCACGCCCACGCTCGCAAGCAGTGCGCCCTTGGTCTCGACATCCATATTCTTCTGCTGGATCGGTTGCAGATACATAGCCGCCACGGCCAGCACCGCCGCCACGACCACCACCATCACCACCGAGTAGACGATGATGTACACATTGTTATTCTTATCGAATTTCATCTCTTGAGCCCTCCTTATTTAACGGTTTTGACCTTCGCGACCTTCGTTCTGCGGCGCACGTTGGCCGCCACCACGAAGTGATCCACCAGCGGAGCCAGCGCGTTCATAAACAGAATCGAGAGCATCATACCCTCGGGATAGCCCGGATTGACCACGCGGATCAGCACCGCTATGGCGCCTATCATAAACCCGACGATAACTTTGCCCACGTTGGTTTGAGCCGCCGTCACCGGGTCGGTCGCCATAAACACAGCCCCGAAAGCGAATCCGCCCAACAGCAGGTGGTAGTAAGCCGGCATGTCCATCACCGGAGTTCCGCCGATAGCGTTGAACAGCAAACCCATCACGAGGCCCCCCGCGAAGACGCTCAGCATCACCCTCCACGAAGCCACGCCCGTGTAGAGCAGAATCGCCGCGCCTATGAGGATGGCTATCACCGAAGTTTCGCCGATACTTCCCGGAATCGTTCCCACGATCCAGCTCCAAACGTCGGCACCGGCCAACATATCGCTTGCGTTTTCGCCCAACTGCGTTAGCGGCGTCGCGCCCGAGAATCCGTCCAGATACTCGCCACCCTTGGTCACGCCCCTCACCCACACCTTGTCGCCCGAAATAAAGGGCGTGTAGGCGAAGAACACGAACGCGCGGGCCAGCAGCGCCGGGTTGAAGATGTTCATCCCCGTTCCGCCGAAAACCTCTTTACCGATAATAACCGCGAACGCCACCGCCACGGCCACCATCCACAGCGGCACGTCGATGGGCATGATCATCGGGATCAGCAGACCCGTCACCAGGTAGCCCTCGTTCACCTCATGGCCGCGTTTCTGCGCGAAGGCGAACTCGATGCCCAGCCCCACGATATACGACACGAGAATCAGCGGCAACACCCTCACGAAGCCATACCACCAGCAGCCCAAAACGTCGGCCGCGGCGGCAACGTCGCCAATGGCGCGGAAGTGCTGCAACCCGGTGTTGTACATCCCGAACAGCAGCGCCGGCACCAACGCTATGACGACCATAAAGACCGTACGTTTCAAATCGACGGCGTCGCGAATGTGCGCGCCCTTTTTCGTGACGGTGTTCGGAGCGAACAAAAACGTCTCGAAAGCGTCGAACGTCGAGTGCAAAAAGCCCAACTTCCCTCCCGGTTCGAAGGGCGGCTTCACGCGGTCGACAATATCTCTAAGTAATTTTGATATCATTTCATCTATTTTTTAAGTCGCCTCCCCGTAGCTGCGGCGGCGCCAAGGCCGGCCCCGCGGTTCGGGTCGACAAAACAGCCGTTAGCTCAGCTCTTTGATCATCAGATTAATACCCTGCGCGATAGCCTCCTGCACCTCGGTCTTCGACGGATCGACGAAATCGCACAGCGCCATATCTTCCGGCAACACCTCGTAGATGCCCAGCGCCTCCATCTTGTCGATATTGCCGGCCATGCAGGCCTTCACCAGATACATCGGCAGAATGTCCATCGGCACGTACTTCTCCCACAGCCCCGTCACCACGATAGCCCTGTGGCCGCCGTGCAGGTTGGTGTCGATATTGTACTTTTTGCGCGGACAGATCCACGACATGAAGGTCTTCGAGACCGACATTTTGTCCAACCCCGGCGCGATCCAGCCCAACAGTTCGTAGTGGTCGCCCTCAGCCAGCACCGTTATCTGGTTGGAGTAGAAGCCTATGAACTCTTCGCGCGACACGATGCCACCCGTCAGGGCGTTGCCGCTGACGATGCGCGCGCTGTGACCTTCGGCCACGGGCTTGATGTTGGAGTTCATCACGAACGACTTGACCTGAGCCCCGCCTATAATCTTGTAGTACTGCGGCCTGACCACGTGCGGCCCGCTCATGCAGACTATTTTAGTCATATCCACCCGGCCGGTGTTAAACAGACGGCCTATGATCGCCAGGTTCTGCACATCCACCGTCCACACGACGTCGCCTTTCCTTATGGGATCCACGTGGGCGATCTGCACGCCGACGTTGCCTGCAGGGTGCGGCCCCTTGAAAAAGTGCTGCTCGGCGTTGTCGACGCGATTCAGCACCCCTTCCGTTCCGGCCCGAAGACCCAGGTGTACCTTGCCGTCGGTCAGCTTCTTGAGCACCTCGACCCCTTTGCGAAGGTTGTCCAACTCCCCGGAGAGCACAAAGTTCATGTCCGGAGCGCAGGGAGCGCTGTCGAATCCCGACACGAAGATCGCCTTGGGCTTGGCGGCGGGATCGGCGATCCGACCGTAAGGCCTCTGGATGATCATCGGCCACATGCCCGCCGACAGCAACATCCCGGCGACATCCTCTCTCGAAGCCGAAGCCATCGACGGGATCTTGAATTCGAGCGATTCGCCACGACCGTCGGACGTTACCACGACGCTGAGCAATTTGCGTTTTTCGCCCCGGCGAATTTCGGTCACGGTGCCGCTCACGGGCGACGCGAAGATAACCTGTTGGCGGTTTTTGTCGAACAGCAGCGGCGAACCGGCCTTCACCACGTCGCCCTCGCGGACGAGCAGCTTGGGAACCACCCCGTCGAAATCGGGCGGCGACACGGCGAACGTGTCCGAACCGGTGGCGTCGATGATCTTTGCCGCCGGCTCTCCTTGCAGGTGAATGTCGAGTCCTCTGTTCAGTTTAATGATTTTAGACATCGAGCTGTAATTATTTAGTTGTATTAGTTTTGTCGGCACTTCGAAAATTTCGCGCACGCGCCACCCGGAAGTTTCGCGCGCACCCGTGGTGGGGGTTCGAAATTTCCGCGCAAATATAGTCATAATAAACCGAATCGCGCCCTTTTATGTTATAATAATAACAACCTCCGCGAATATTCTCCACGGAGGTTGTTTCAATGTTCTAACGCGAGCTCTACCCGAACCCTTTCGGCGCTCTACCGCACCTTGCGGATTGGATATGATCGGCTCCCGCCTAACCTCTACCGCACCTTGCGGATCAGCTCGGCGCCGGTGGCGAGGGCTTTCTCGTTGGCGGGGATGAGCTTCCAGGCGCGTTCGGGCAGCGACTTGCGCAGACCCTCGACGATGCTTTCGATCTTCACCACGGGACGCACGGCCAAATAGCCGCCCAACACCATGGTGTTGAACATACGGGCCATGTCTCTGCGGGCGGCCTCTTCGGTGGCGTCCATCGCGTAGACCTCGATGTCGGTGCGCTCGGGATGGCGGGTGATGCCGTTGGTGTCGTAAATCAGCACACCGCCGGGCTTCACTTTGGACTCGAACTTGTCCATACTCTGCTGGTTGAGGATCACCGCCGTGTCGAATTCGCCGGCGATGGGCGACGAGATGGCCTTGTCGCTCAGAATCACCGTCACGTTGGCCGTTCCGCCCCTCATCTCGGGACCGTAGGCGGGCATCCAGCTCACCTCGAAGTTTTGCACTATGCCCGCGTAGGCCAGAATCTTGCCCATCGAGAGCACTCCCTGTCCGCCGAAACCGGCTATGATTACTGTTTCTTTCATAATTATGCCTCCTTCGGCTCCGTGGCCACTTTAATATCACCTAACTTATAGAACGGGAACATGTTCTCCTCCATCCACTTGTTTGCGTCGACGGGCGACTGTTTCCAACCGCTGTTGCAGCTCGACACCATCTCCACGAACGACAGACCCTTGCCGGCCATAGCGTTTTCGAACGCCTGCCTCAGCGCCTTTTTGGCTTTGCGGGCGGCGGCGGGCGACTGCACGCTCTGACGCGTAACGTAGCACACGCCGTCCAGCATCGACACTATCTCAGCTATCTTGTATGGGTAGCCGTGAATGGCCGCCTCGCGACCCGCCGGAGAGGTGGCGGTTTTCATGCCGAGCAGCGTGGTGGGAGCCATCTGGCCGCCGGTCATACCGTAGATCGCGTTGTTGACGTAGATCACCACGATGTTCTCGCCCCTGTTGCAGGCGTGGATCGACTCGGCCGTACCGATAGCCGACAGGTCGCCGTCGCCCTGATAGGTGAACACCATCTTCTCGGGGGTGAGGCGTTTTGCCGCCGTGGCCACCGCGCAGGCGCGACCGTGCGCCGCCTGGATCCAGTCGATGTGGATGTAGTTGTAGGCGAACACCGAGCAACCCACCGGGCTCACCCCGATGGTCTTGTCCTGCAAGCCCATCTCTTCTATCACCTCGGCCACCAATTTGTGGATCGTCCCGTGGCTGCAGCCAGGGCAGTAGTGCATCACGTTGTCGGTCAACAGCGGGGTTTTGCCGTACACCTTATTTTCGGGAGTTATTTCTACCTGAAAGCTCATCGTGCGTTGTTTTTAAGTTCGTTGAAAATATCTTCCGGCGAGTAGATCATGCCACCCATCCGGCCGTAGTGCCACACCGGCACCTTGCCGTTGACGGCCAGCCGCACGTCCTCCACCATCTGCCCGGCGTTGAGTTCGGGCACCAAAAAGCCCTTCACCCGACCGGCGAGCTCCTCGATGCGCTTGGTGGGGAACGGCCACAGGGTAATGGGACGCAGCAGACCCACCTTCATTCCGGCGGCGCGAGCCATGCTCACAGCTTCCGAGGCGATACGCGCCGACGAACCGAACGCCACCACCACATACTCGGCGTCCTCCATCTGCGACTCCTCGAAGCGCACCTCCGCCGCCTCGATCTTGCGATACTTGGCCTGAAGGTGTTCGTTGCGCTTCTCCATTATCTGCGAGTCGAGCTCCAGCGAGGTGATCACGTTCTTTTCGCGGCCGGCGTGTTTGCCCAAGGTCGCCCAGCTGTCGGAGATTTGCGAAACCTCCTCCTTGGTCCAACGCGGACGCTGGCGGGTCATCACCACCTTCTCCATCATCTGGCCGATGATACCGTCGGACAGCATCATCACAGGAATGCGATATTTGAACGCCAGGTCGAACCCGTCGAACACGTGGTCGTACATCTCCTGCACCGAGTTGGGGGCGAGGACTATCATCTTGAAGTCGCCGTGCGCCGTACCCTTCACCGCCTGAAAGTAGTCGGCCTGCGAGGGCTGGATGGTTCCCAAACCGGGACCGCCCCTCTGCACGTTCACCACCAGACAGGGCAGTTCCGCACCCGCCAGATAGCTCAGACCCTCGGCCATGAGGCTCACGCCGGGGCTCGACGAGGATGTCATCACCCTCTTGCCGCACGCCGCGCCGCCATACACCATGTTGATCGACGACACCTCGCTCTCGGCCTGCACCACCACCATGCCGGTGGATTCCCACGGGCGGAGTTCCATAAGGGTCTCCAAAACCTCCGACTGCGGGGTGATCGGATAGCCGAAATAGCCGTCGCAACCGCTGCGGATGGCGCCTTCGGCCACCGCTTCGTTACCTTTGATAAGTTTGATCTCTTCCATAGCTGATTTTAAGCGTTCGGGTCACGTTGCCGATATACGGTCAAACAGCTGTCGGGACATACGACAGCGCAGTTGGCGCATCCCGTGCAAGCGTCGGGATTGGCCTGCATGGCAAAGGGATAACCCTTGCCGTTCACCTCTTTGGACAGGGCGAGGACGTCGGTCGGGCAGGCCACGACGCAAACGCCGCATCCCTTGCACTTCTCGACATCCACCGTTACAGTTCCTTTGATTTTTGCCATAATAGATATTGATTTGGCACAAAGGTAGACAAATTAATTAAAATCTGACAATTGAAAATTAAAAATTCGCACAGTGTGTCACAAAAACGCGCGACTTTCGTCGCGCGCGCTGTTTTTAGTCTGTCGGGCGTATTATTCCGCCGCGGCAAGCTCGGCAAGCAGCTCGTCGGTCACGGTGAGGGTGTATGTCCATGAGTAATATCCGGGCGTGAACGACCAGTGTTTCCGTAGCCAGATCGCGTCCGGCACCGCCTCGCCGTTTATAGTCATAGAATATGGATGAGAGTCAAGAAGATAATTCTCAGGAGATACGCGTATAACTTGGCCCTCTTCAAATAAATCGAGCATCAGATTTTTACTGTCACACGCTCCCGTTTCCAAGGATTCGTATATCGTCCCTGTTTCGCTCGACATTATAGCAATATCTTCCTCGGGGAGATCGCAAAATAGTGCTATCTCTCGCGTTGTTTCGTTTATGACAATAAACTCGGTCGTGTAACCGGCTTCGCATAACACACTTCTCTTGTCGTCGCATCCAACAGTGAAAATGAACAACATAAAAATAATTAACTTTTTCATAACATTAAGTTTTTAATTTAGTTTCGTGCAAACCAATAATCATATGGAGCTACGAATGTATTAAGCTCTGCCTGAGTGCAATACATTCCTACATTTTGCTGAAGTTTTGTTTTGACCTGACTCCATGTGTTACATTCTATGCCAATCTCTCTCATTATTGAGTGTAAGAAACCATTTATGGGGTCTTTATTGTAGGAGTTAATGTTTAGCGGATCTTGATCATACGTATCAAATAAATCCACAAATAACGGAGAATAAACACTCCCTGTACTTGTCTGAGACCATGTTTGTCTGCCTTGGTGTGATAGTTGGTATCCCACATAAGGTCTTGTCCAATCTAAATGGTTGTAGTAATAGTTTTCTGTTAGACACCATCCGACATAAGACGCGAAAGATTCAACTATCAAACCGTGAACTTTACTGAATATCGCATGTTTCCCGCCACGCTTACCGTAATGTATAAAATGCCCTAATTCATGCAAAACAGTACTTATTAATTCATTCGGTTCCCATGAGCTTGCTATATAATCATTAAAAATAGTTATCTCTGCTGGATTCCTGTCATTCCGATCCCATGAAAAATACCCAAGCCCTTGGGAGCCACCGTTTCTATTAACTGCCCGTAATCTAATTCCAGCGTCATAACTCCAAGTACGGATCGGATGAGATTCGTTATAAAAATAATTCACTGCAACATGCATGGTCGCCTCTTGCAGTGAAACATATGTCAAACAATATCCCTTATTTGACATGCCTATGGAATGAGTTATGGGACTCGTGCTATTCTCTGATGTTATTTTCCATTTAGGATGCTGAAAAATATGCTTACATTCGGCCGCTAATGGAATCGCCTGCGTAATGCTGAAGTCTCCGGTCGATTGAGTGTAGGTGTCCCAAATACTCGAACCCAACTGAAATCGCACTTTCAAATTTGGCATGGGCAATTCGGCCGATTTCGTCCATGTCGGCTGCTCCCAAAAGAACACGTCTTCGAACCGTGCATATCCTGTTAATGTCCTAATCGTATTCGCCCGCGTAGCCGTCCTTTCGGGTACGGAGATTCCCAACGCCAGCGAAATGGCCTCTCCCTCCAGTGCCTGCAATGTCCCAGCGCTCAGCCCCTGCGCGCGGGTTGAGGCCTCATCGTAGCGCGGCAAGAACACCTCATAGTCGACCTCATACTCCATATCTTCGGGGAGCGGTTTATCGATCGGCCACACGGCATACAGAATGGGTAGGATGTAGGTTTCGTCGGGCACGGGGCCCTCGGTGGATTCCAAATCGGTGTAGGTCACGGTATAGCGATACGATCCGGGGAACACCGCCTCGTCCGAAGCCACTACGCCGCTATCCCCCGTGCGGGTCTTCGTCCCGGGCAGATTTTCCACCTCATCCTCGGTCAAGCCGACATAATCGAACGGCATATACGCAACCTTAACGTCCTCCATAAGTTCGATTTTCCACTGTTCCTCTTCGCCTTTCGGATAAATTTTCAGCGCGTAATGTGTCGGTTGCAGCTTCTCCGGATCGGAAAACTCCGCCGCTTCGGCACGAGTGAGAGATTGGGTAGAATTTCCCGAGGCGAGGCGTGCGTAGGCCGCGCGGAAGTTCTCCAAAGTGTACGGATCTTTTTGTGGAATCATCCACGCCTGCGCGCCCTCATTGAAGACAGCATTTTCAAGATTTCTCGGCGGGGTAACGACGATTTCGTCATTTACCCCCCCCCCCCCCCGCAGGATTCACGGGTTCGATTTCCTGTGTACATCCCGCCGCCAGCACCGTCGGAGCGAGAATCAACCAGATTTTCTTCTTCATGTCAATTTATTTTAGGTGGTTATTCGGATGCAAGGTAGCAATATTTTGTGTAATCCATAACCCGCCCGCCACTTTTTTGCACGCCCCGCGAAAAAGTGCTATCTTCGCGCTTTCTTATGCGAAACAACAACCTCAGATCGAGCCCCTTGTCGGGCCTCAAATCAGAACACTTCAAGACGCTTCGCCTTGCGATCCCGATAGCCGCCGCCCAGGTGGGGCAGTTGGTGGTGCAGATAGTCGACAACGCGATGGTGGGTCGCCTGGGCGCGACTCCTTTGGCGGGCGTGGCGTTCGGCGGCAACGTATTCTTCTTTCTGTTCATCTTCGGGCTCGGCCTGGCGATGGGCATCACCCCCCTTGTGGGCGAGCTCTATTCACAGGGTCGTCACCGCTCGTCGGCGCAGATTCTCCAGAACTCTCTCGCACTGTATTTGGGCATCGGGGTGGTCATCTCGGCGCTGCAGTTTCTCACGGTGCCGCTGTTTCAGTATATGGGCCAACCGGCCGAGGTGCTGGAGGCGGGCACACCCTACTATGAGTATCTGGCGTGGTCGTCGATTCCGCTCATGATGTTTTTCGCGCTGCGTTCGTTCCTCGAAGGCATCGGCAACACGCGGGTGGCGATGACCATCACGATTATCTCCAACGTGGTCAACATCGTCTTCAACTACCTGCTCATCTACGGCGAGTTCGGCTTTCCGGCGATGGGTGCTGCGGGAGCGGGACTTTCGACGCTCATCTCGCGCATACTCATGCCGATAATGCTGCTCGGCTACTTCGCGTGGCACCAGTCGTTTAGGCGCTACCTGTCGTTCTACGCGCGGGCCAACTGGTCGCGCAGGCAGGTGGGGACGTTGCTGGCGTTGGGATTTCCGATATCGTTGCAGATGACTCTGGAAGGGGGCGCGTTCGCCATCACGGGCATCATGATGGGCTGGCTGGGCACGGAGGCTCTGGCGGCCAACCAGATCGCGATACTGGTCTGCAACATGGCGTTCCTTATCGTGCTGAGCATCGGCTCGGCGACGACCATTCGGGTTAGCCACGAGTACGGCGCGCGCAACTTCGCCGCCATCCGCCGCATCTCGCGCAGCTCCTACATCATCGGCATCGTGTGGAACGTCTTCATGGCGACGATCTTTATCACCTGCCGCAACGTTTTGCCGCGAATATTCACGGTCGATCAGGCGGTGATCGACGTCACGGGCGGCCTTTTGATAATGGTGGCGGTGTTTCAGGTCTTCGACGGGCTGCAATCGACCTCGCTGTGCATCTTGCGCGGCATGCAGGACGTGAAGGCCACCTCGGTGATCGCGTTCATATCCTACATAGTCATCAATTTGCCGGTGGGCTACCTGTTCGCGTTCACTCTCGGCGTGGGGCCGCAGGGGCTGTGGATCGGTTTCGTGTTCGGCCTCGCCACCGCCGCCGCGCTGCTCATATATCGCTACCGCAAAATAGTCGCTCGGTATGAGCGCGGAGCGTAATTTTTTTACTATTTTTGCAAAAATCGACCGAACGATGAATTGCGACAAAAAAGATAAGGACTGCCGGCTCGACATCGGGCGCGGATGTCTGTTTTGCGGCGGCGAAGATGGCCACGGCGAGGCTTCGGCCTGCGTGAGCGAGGGCTGCTTCAAGCTTCACGAGACCGACTGGCTGGCCGACTACCCTGTGCACGTACCTACCGATATCTTCGAGGTGAGGTTCAAAAACACCCGCCGCGGATACTACAAGAATATCCATGACCTTCCCCTGAAGCGGGGCGACGTGGTGGCGGTGGAGTCGTCGCCGGGTCACGACATAGGCATAGTGTCGCTGGTGGGCGACATGGTGGCGCGGCAGATGAAGCGCACCGGTTTTCAGGCTCAGAACGGCGAATTCCGCGCCATCTACCGCAAGGCCAAACCCTACGACATAGAGAAGTGGCAACAGGCCATCGCCATGGAGCACGGCACGATGATCCGCTCGCGCCAGATAGCCAAGGAGCTGAAGTTGGATATGAAGATCGGCGACGTGGAGTATCAGGGCGACCGCATCAAGGCCATATTCTACTACATCGCCGACGGCCGGGTCGACTTTCGCGAGTTGATAAAAGTGTTCGCGTCAGAGTTCGGCATCAAGGTCGAGATGAAGCAGATCGGCGCGCGTCAGGAGGCGGGTCGCATCGGCGGCCTGGGCTCGTGCGGCAGGGAGCTGTGCTGCTCGTCGTGGGTGGCCCACTTCAACTCGGTCACCACGGGCGCCGCGCGCACCCAAGACATATCGCTGAATCCGCAGAAGTTGGCCGGCCAGTGCTGCAAACTCAAGTGCTGCCTGTCGTATGAGTTGGACGCATATCTGGACGCCCGCAAGGCGCTGCCGAGGGTGTCGGAACCGCTCCAGGCGTTGGACGGTGACTACTATCTGGTTTCGAGCGACGTGCTGCGGGGGTTGATGAGTTTCTCAACCGTCAAGGGTTCGCCGGTGGGCGGCGTGGTGTTGCCAGCCTCGGAGGTGCGCGAGATAATGGAGATGAACCGCCGCGGCAAAAAGCCCGACACCATCGCCGGAATCGCACCCACCCGAACCTCCGAAGACGAACCCTCGTTCGTCAACATGGTGGGCGAGGAGAGCATCACCCGCTTCGACAAGAATCGCGGTGAGGGCGACAAACGACGAGGTCGCGGCGGCAGAGGCGACGGTTCGGGCCGGAACGGAAGTCGCGACGGCCGGGGCAGAGGCAATGCTGAGCGGCGCAATGACGGAGAGCGCACAGGTAACGGCGAGCGGCGCAATGATGGCGGCAATCGTCAGGATGGTTCGCGCCGCCCTGACGGTGAACGTCGCGGTGAGGGCAGCAACCGCCCGAACGGGGACCGGCAGGGAGAGCGTCGCGACGATCGTCAGCGTGATAATCGGAATCGTGGCGGCGGCGAGGGTCGTGAAGAGGGTCGTGGAGTAAATCGTAACAGAGATAACCGAGGCAACCGCCCGCGTCCTCCAAAGTCCGAAAACTCAAAACCCGAAAACAAAGAGTAAGAGGCTACCACGGCAACCATGCCGTAAAGCTTTGACGTGAAGGGATATACAACAACAAAATGGGAAAAGATAAACTGCGCAAGTTCGCCGAGAACCTGACGTTCGACAATATGGTGCAACCCGCCTTCGACGAGATGTTCCGCCGCGACCACCCGCTGAAAGGGCGCTGGGGAGCGGATTTTTTCGGCCGCATTCGCATCGGAAACTCCACAGACAACACTTCAAGCCCCGGCAACGCTATGGGCGAAGTCTCCGGTGCCGACAACGGCGTTTCCAACATCCCTCTCGTATTGGAGTTGGGCTGCGGCAAGGGCGAATACACCGTCGGATTGGGCGCTGCCAACCAAGCGCAACAAGACACGACCAACAAGGTGCAACAAGACACGACCAACAAGGTGCAACAAGGCGGCGGCGGCAAAAACATCCACGGCAAAAACATCCACGGCAAAAACTTCCACGACATCTCCTCCCCCGGCAAAAACGTCCTCGACACCACCTCCTCCGGCAAAAACTTCCTTGGCATCGACATCAAGGGGGCACGGATGTGGCGCGGCGCCAAAACGGCCGGCGCGATGGGGCTTGCCAACGTGGGTTTTCTGCGCACCCGCATCGAGTTCATCAATTCGTTTTTCGCACCGGGCGAAGTCTCCGAAATTTGGATCACATTCCCCGACCCGCAACTCAAAAAGGGGCGCGAGAAGAAGCGCCTAACCTCGCCGGTATTCCTCGCCTACTACGCCCGGTTTCTCGCTTCGGACGGGGTGATCCACCTCAAGACCGACTCGCGCGAGCTGCACGACTACACTCTGCGCGTCATCGAGGCCAACTCGCTGCCGCTCCACGCCGCGAGCGCGGATGTCTACAACGACGGCGATTTGCAGGCCGCGAATCCCGAGCTGACGACAGTGCAGACCACCTACGAGCGGCGTTTTTTGGCCGAGGGCAAACCCATCACCTATCTGCGTTTCGGCCTCGGCGACCGCACCCAATTCGAGATGGTGTACGACGAGTAGTTTTCGTGTAAGCAGACAAAAGTAAAGGCGGCCGAAAGGTCGCCTTATTGTTTACGCGCGAATCGTATTTCTACAAATTCTCCCGCTCGATATCCTTGAAATAGCGGTAGGTCGAGACGCGCAGTTCGGTGGCGGCGGGGTCGTCAACCACCAGAATACCACGCTGATGGGCCTGCAAACCGGTGATCGTCCACACGTGGCTGTACGCCCCCTCGACTCCCTGCTGCACCGCCCTGGCCTTGCCCGCTCCGGTGGCCAGAATCATCACTTCGCGAGCCGACAAAATAGTCGCAACTCCCACTGTCAGAGCGGTTCGCGGCACGAGCGAAGTGTCGCCGCCGAAGAACCGGGCGTTGGCCGCGATCGTGTCTTCGGTGAGGCTTTTGACCCTCGTGCGCGACGACATCGACGAAAACGGCTCGTTGAAGGCGATATGGCCGTCGTTCCCCACCCCGCCCAGAAACAGGTCTATGCCGCCGGCTACTTCGATAGCGGCCTCATATCCGGCGCATTCGACCGTCAAATCGGGAGCGTTGCCGTTCAAAATATTGACATTCTCGTGCGGAATGTCGACGTGGCTGAAAAAATTCTTCCACATGAACGAGTGGTAGCTCTCGGGATGGTCTTCGGGCAGCCCCACGTACTCGTCCATATTGAAAGTCACCACGTTAGCAAACGAGACCTTGCCCGCCTCGTGAAGCCTAATCAACTCCGCGTAGGTCGCCAGCGGGGTCGAGCCCGTAGGCAGCCCCAGCACGAACGGCCTTACCTCGCCCGAGGCGGCATGGTCGGATATCCTCTTAGCTATGTGCCGCGCAGCCCATACGGCCACTTCGGCGGGAGTGTTGTGAATTAAAAGTCGCATCTTACTAACTGATATTAATGAATTATAAACCTATTCGTGTGCGATCCGTATCGACCGGCGCCACTATTTTATGATCTGCTCCGGCCGCAATTTCACGAACACCTCGATCGCCTGATACTCGGCCATCCCCAAGGCGTCGTATACCTGGGCCGTGTGTTGGGTGCGGTCTTCGGCCCGCTGCCAAAACTCCCTCGTGTCCTCGCCCGGAAAAGGCACGATATCCTTCTGGGAGATGTGGCGATAGATGGCGTGGCGCTTTTTGACCACCTCGTCGGGCGAGAGCGGCACCGCCATGTCCACCATGTCGAGATCCCACTCCTGCCACGCGCCGCGGTAGAGCCACAGGTTGCATTCGGCGAGCCACTCATCGTCCCTGCACACTTTCAGCGCGCCCAGCACCGCCTCGATGCAGACGCGGTGGGTGCCGTGGGGATCCGACAGGTCGCCGGCGGCGTAGATCTGATGGGGCTTCACCTCGCGCAACAGCTCCACCACTATGTCTATGTCGGCGCTCGTGAGTTCGCTTTTTTTCAGCCCGCCCGTCTCGTAGAACGGCAGGTTGAGAAAATGGCAGTGTCCGTCGTCGTCGAGCCCGAACTCGCGGCAGGCGGCCTTGGCCTCGCCCCGGCGGATGCCCGACTTCAGTTCGCGCAACTCCACGGGCTCCGGCTCGCCGTTCTTTTTGGCGGCTATCACCGCCTTCACCTCGTCGTAACGGTCGGGCAGGCCGCACTCGCGAGCCACGTCGAGCGTCATCAGCACCATGTCGTCGTACACGGCGAAGTTGCCCGACGTTTCGTAAGCCACGTGCACGTCGTGACCCTGCTCCACCAGACGGCAAAACGTTCCGCCCATCGAGATGACGTCGTCGTCGGGATGGGGCGAAAATATCACCACACGCTTGGGAAACGGCGTCGAGCGCTCCGGGCGGGTCGAGTCGTCGGCGTCGGGTTTGCCGCCCGGCCAGCCGGTGATGGTGTGTTGCAGGTCGTTGAACACCTTGATGTTCACCGAGTCGAACGTTCCGGCGCTGTCCAACAGCTGCCCCAGGGAGTTGTCGGTGTAGTCCTTGGCCGTCAGTTTCAACACCGGCTTGCCCACCTTGCCGCTGAGCCATATCACCGCCTTGCGGATAAACTTAGGCCGCCAGTCGCACGTTCCCACCAACCACGGGGTGCGGTAGCGGGTGAGCTCTTCGGCGGCGTTGGCGTCCACCACCATTTCGATGCACGAATGCGATTGCAGATAGCTGGCCGGCACGTCGGGCGAGATGTCGCCCTCCACCACGCGGGCGATGACCTCCGCCTTGCCCTCGCCCCAGGTGGGGACGATAATTCGGCGCGCCTGCAAAATCGTACCGATGCCCATGGTGAGGGCCCTCGACGGAGCGTTTTCAGAGCCGTAGAAGTCGTCGGCCACACTCTTGCGCGACGCGTTGGACATGGCCACAAGCCGCGTGCGGGTGTTGTAGAACGTGCCCGCCTCGTTGTAGCCTATGCGCCCTCCGGGGCCGACGCCAAACAGCGCGAGATCCAAACCGCCCTCGGCGACTATGCGAGCCTCGTAGTCGCGGCACCAACTCTGGAGCGCCGCCGCGGGGATGGTCGAGTCGATCATATGGACGTTCTCGGGACGGATGTCGATATGGTCCAAAAACTCTTCGTGCAGGCGATAGCTCTGGCTGCGGCGATGTTCGGGCGCTATCGGATAGAGCTCGTCGAGGGCGAACACCACCACGCCGGCGAAACTCATCTCGCCCGCCTTGTGGCGCGCCACCAGACTGCGAAACACCCCCACGGAAGAGCGGCCGCCCACCAGCGCCATCACGTAATTGCGACCCTGCTTAGCGCACCGGGCTATTCCGGCGGCGATCTCGGCGGCGATATACTCCGCACCCTCACCCTCGGTAGCCGCCACGCGCACCGGGATCTTCTCGTAGCGGCAGATCATATCCTCCGGATCCGCACCCGGGATAAGCCCGCCCTCCTTGGGAAGTTGATAGTTGTCTCTCATATCGTTGCAAATTACGGTTGCTCGTTTTCAGTTGCTAATTAATGTTGCTCGTTTAACGGCTACGCCCTTTCAGTTGCTAATTGCGGTTGCGCGAATTACGGTCACGCGTTTTTCTGTTGCTTGTTTTCGGTTCCGCATTTTCTGTTGCGCGTTTTGCCTCTACTCGTTTTCCGCCGCCCGGCTTTCGTACCAGTTCACATAGGCCCGGTTGACGGCCCGCACCCCGCCGGGGGTCGGATAGTCGCCCGAGAAGTACCAGTCGCCGTTGTTGCGGGGGCACGCCTCGCTCAACTTTTCGACCGTTTGGTAGACCACCGCCACCGGACACTCGCAATCTTCCGGGGTGACCATTCGGGCGATGCGGCTGCTGATCTCCTCGTAGCTAAATCCGTCGTAGATCGCCTTCACGTGGTTTTCGAGAGTGCCGCCCGGAGCGTTTTCGGGGGCGCCGCCCGGAGCGTTTTCGTTTTCGGCCGCCTTGCAGCGGGCGTACACCTCGTCCAACAACCCCTCGCGTCCACGCTCCCTGAGCAGCGAAACCGCCGCCGCGAAGGCTATGAACTCGTCCATCCGCGACATGTCGATCCCGTAGCAGTCGGGGTAGCGCACCTGCGGCGACGAGGAGACTATCACTATCTTGCGCGGCTTCAACCGACTAAGTATCTTGACGATGCTCTTTTTGAGCGTCGTTCCGCGGACGATGCTGTCGTCGATCACCACCACGTTGTCCTCCCCCGGGACGAGGCTGCCGTAGGTGATGTCGTACACGTGGGCGGCAAGTTCGTTGCGTCGCTCGCCCTCGGCGATGAACGTGCGCAGTTTGATGTCCTTCACCGCCAGTTTTTCGGTGCGCACGCGGCAGTTGACTATCTGGCGGATCTCGTCGGGGGTGATGCTCGCCCCCAGAGCCGTCAGCAGCCGCACCTTGCGCTCGTCGTTGAACGTCTCCAGCCCCTCCATCATGCCGTACCAGGCCACCTCGGCGGTGTTTGGTATGAACGAAAAGACCGAGTGGTCGATGTCGTGGTCGATCTCGCGCAGAATGTCCGGCACCAAAAACCGCCCCAGCGCCTTTCGCTCGCGATAGATGTCGGCGTCGGTCCCGCGCGAAAAGTATATCCGCTCGAACGAACAGGGGCGCGGACTTTCGGCCGGGCGAATCGCGGCCAGTTCCACCCCACCCTCTCTGTCGACTATCAACGCCTCGCCCGGTTGCAATTCCCGTACCTCATCCGTGGCGAGGTTCATCACCGTTTGGATCACCGCCCTTTCCGACGCCACCATCACTATCTCGTCGTCCACATAGTAGTGCGCCGAACGGATGCCCCAGGGGTCGCGCAGGGTGAATCCCTCGCCGCTGCCCAGCACGCCCGTAATCACGTAGCCGCCGTCCCACGTTGCAGATGCTTTGCGCAAAACAGAGGCTATGTCGGAGGCGTTTTTACCCGCGGGGTCGAGCGGCCGGGAGTCCAACATTCCGCCCAACTGCTCCAACAGGATGAAGGTGTCGGCGTCGTTGCGCGGGTGCTGACCCTCGGCGACCAACGTTTGCAAGATCTCGTCGGTGTTGGTCATGCTGAAATTGCCAGCCAGCGCCATGTTGCGGCTCGGCCAGTTGCTGCGCCTCAAAAACGGATGCACGAACGACACGCCCGACCGACCGCCGGTGCTGTAACGCAGGTGTCCGATCATCAGTTCGCCCTCGAACGGGATGGCGGTTTCGCCCTGACTGCCTCCGGCGGATGATCCCGCCCGTGTTCTTGCGCGCGCGCGGTCGGCGTTCACCCTTTCGAACACGTCGCGGATGGCTCTCTGCCCCTCGGCCCGTTCGCGAAAGATATACTCGCTGCCGGGAGAGGCGTCGATCTTCACCACGGCGAGGCCGGCCCCCTCCTGACCGCGGTTGTGCTGCTTCTCCATCGCCAGATAGAGTTTGCCCAGGCCGTAGCCCTCGCCATATTTCGCCCGGTAGTGCTCCAACGGCCGGCGCAGACGTATCTGCACTATGCCGCACTCGTGTTTTACGCTGTCGCTCATCGTTTATACAATCAAGCTACAAAGGTAGTGAAAGCCGAGCGCAATCGAAAATTTATTTTCGGATTGCCGAACCGACGCAGCAGCCGAGACCACGCGCGCTTGCTCGCGATGGCGAGGCGCAAGGAGGAAAACGAGCGTAGCGAAGTTAGCCGCATCCTACCTAAGGCGAAGCCAAAGGTACGAAAAACAAAAGACTTCCGAAAAAGAAGTCCTTTGTTTTTACGCGCTATGGGCGGCCGCGCTACTTCACCACCACGGCGACGGCGGTGGAGCTGTTTTCGCTGAGCGTTTGAGCCTCGCCGTTTTTCCACATGGTGGCGTAGTTGACATACTCCGCACCCTCGGCGTAGCCCACCACATAGACGTCGTCGCCATGCGCGTAGACTCCCGTCGGCCACGATTCGGTGGTGCTTAAGGTCTGCGCTTCGCCGTTTTTCCACAGCGTGGCCTGCCTCACCGACTCCGCCGTCATCACAACGCCCGTCGCGTAGACGTCCGCACCTGAGACGCACATCGAATAGGCGAACGATTTCTCGGCGCCGACGCGCTGAGCGACTCCGTTTTTCCACACCGTGGCGTACGTCTGGCTGCCTTCGAACTCATATCCGGCGACGTATACATCCTCGCCCTCTACCCACACCGAGTAGGCGTACGACAACACGTCACTCAGGGTGGTCATCTCACCGTCGATCCAGAGCGTGGCGCACTCCTCTTCTATCGCGGTACTCTCGTGGCCGGCGACGTAGACCGTTCCGTCCTGGGCCACGAACACCGACTTGGCCGACGAGTAGCCCTCCTCGCTCAGCAGCCGCATCTCGCCGTCTACCCATAGGCGGGCGTAGGGCACGCGCCGGTTGCTGAACTCATCTCCCGCGACGTACACCGTTTCGTCTTGTGTCACGAACACCGAGTTGGCCAGGGTGGAGAGCTCGCTCAGCGTCTGCCGCTCGCCGTTGTGCCACAAGGTTGCGTTTTGGGTGTAGGTCGGACTGAACTCCATGCCGGCGACGTATACGTTATCCGCGTCGAGGACGAACAGCGACGTGGCGTTCGAGTCGTTCTCGCTCAGCGTTTGCGCCACGCCGTCGACCCAGAGCGTGGCGCGCGTTCCGTTCTCCTGCCCGGCGACATAGACCACGGGCTCGGGGACGGGGTTGACGGTTATGGCACATGAGCCTTTTTTGCCGTTGGCAGCGGTGGCGGTTATGACGGCATCTCCGGCGGCCACGGCGGTCACCTCGCCCGTCGTTTCGTTCACCGTGGCTATTTCGGGTTTGTCGCTCGACCACACGACGGTGGCGGGTTCGGGTTCGTCGCCCGACCAGTCGGCGACGGGATCGGTCGCTCCGCCCGGCAGGATGGTCGCCTCAAGCTGTTTCGATTCGCCCGTTTGCATCGACCACTCGTCGGGAGTCACGGCGACGCTCTCCACCGGGATCTCTTTCCGCTGATCGTCCGGACCTTTTTTGGGGTCGTCTTTGCAGAATGTGGTCGTTGCCAACGCCACAATGGCGGCGATGGCGGATAGTGTGATCGTCTTTTTCATAAACGTTTTTTGATTTTTAATGTGTCGGTTAGTGTTGTTTTCAAACAACTTTCGAGTTGCAAGTTAGTGAATTTATTCCAAACTCGTATAAACGAGGAGGTCGGCTTGGCAGTGTGTTTGTAACAACCGATTATCCAACTTACGAATCCCTCTTCAGGGGTCTATTTCGACCGGCGCAAGGGGTCAGTTTGACACGGTTTTTACATCGATGCGCATTTTATAAAATTTGAACGGATTTTTCTCAATCCATTCGTTGCGCTCGCAGAACAGGATGAAGTTTTTGAGGCAGCACAGCAGGTTCACCGCCCCGTTGTTGTTGCAGTTGTGGGCGGTCTGAAGGAATGT
>JAITWI010000073.1 GCA_031285345.1 Alistipes sp. | reverse complement strand
TATCTCGCCGCGAATCTCGAAGCTTGCCGGCCACCCCTCTCCCGCAAGCCGGAGCGGCACAGAGCGAATGGTGCGCACGTTGGCGGTGACGTCGTCGCCCCGCACCCCGTCGCCACGTGTGACGGCGCGTGCCAGCACTCCGTTTTCGTAGGTGAGCGAGATGGCGGTGCCGTCGAACTTCAGTTCGCACACATACCCCACCTCCGTGCCCGCGTCGGCCTCCACTTTGCGGCAAAATTCAGCCACCTCCTCCGCCGAGTAGGTGTTGGCGAGCGACATCATGGGCCAACGGTGCTCCACGGCGGTGAACCCTCCGGCCAGGTCGCTCCCCACCCGGCGCGTGGGCGACGAGGGGTCGTCGAACTCCGGGTGGGCGGCCTCCAGATCGGAGAGCTCGCGCATGAGTCGGTCGAACTCCTCGTCGCCTATCTCGGGCGAGTTGTCGACGTAGTATTTATGGTTGTGCCGAGCGAGGGTCTCTCTGAGCCGGCGTATCTTCTCTTCCATGGTGCGCGATGTATCGGTATTTTGTGTAAAATTAACAAAAAATTTACGGTGCACGTAGCTTTTCACAACAAATTGCGTATACTTGCAAAAATTTTTTGAAGCATAAATGGGCGCGAATACCACCATAAATAAAAAACGACTGATCGTCAGCTATCATAACCTCTCGGAGGAGATGCTGGACGAACTCAAACGGCAGTACCCGTTGGGCTACACCGACAAAATGATCCGCATCGAAAAGGGCCCCGGCGACTTTTTCTACGCCGTGCTGCTCGAAACGACAGAGATCAACTATCTGGTGAAGGTCGACGTGAAGATCGACGACGATCCCGAAGAGGAGGAGGAGAAGGGATATTACGGCGACGACGACGATATCAAGGGCGCCGAAGAGATCTCCTCGGACGACGGCGGAGACGACGACGGCGATGATATGTAAACGACAGGGCGTGGAGAAGATGAACGACATAATAGCCCCCGTGCCCGCCCCTCTGATCGAGGCCGAGTTGACCCCGGAACGTCTGCTGAGGCGCACCGGCAGGGGCGACAACGAGCTCTATGTCGTCTCGGCCGCCGACTGTCCGCACACCATGACCGAGATCGGGCGGCTTCGCGAACTTGCGTTCCGCACCTCGGGCGGAGGCACGGGCCAGGAGGTCGACATCGACGACGACGACCGCGCCGCGGATGGCTACAAGCAACTCGTGGTGTGGGATCCCACCGCGCGCGAGATGCTGGGCGGCTACCGCTTCATCGTGTCGACATCGTCTCACCCGGCGCACCTTTCGAGCGAACACTACTTCCGCTTCAGTGACCTTTTCCGCACCCGCTACCTGCCCTACACAATCGAGCTGGGGCGTTCGTTCGTCATTCCGCGCAGGGGGCCCGACGGCACCCGCAATCCGAAGATAATCTACGCACTGGACAACCTGTGGGACGGTTTGGGCGCGCTGATAAGGCAAAACCCGCACGCACGCTACTTCTTCGGTAAGGTGACCATGTACGGCGACTACAACCACGAGGCGCGCAACATACTGCTCTACTTTCTGGGGCGCTACTTCCCCGACAACGAGAACCTGCTGGAGCCCATCAACCCCGTGCGGCTGGAGATCGACCAGGAGAAGATGGCGGCCATGTTCAACGGCGGAAGCTACGCCGAGGATCTGAAGATTCTCTACCGACAGGTCAAGCTGCACGAGGAGAACGTTCCGCCGCTCATCAACTCCTACATGAACCTCTCGCCCACGATGAAGGTCTTCGGAACGGTCACCAATCCCGACTTCGGAAGCGTCGAAGAGACGGGCCTGCTGATCACCATCTCCGATATGCACCCCGACAAGACCCGCCGACATCTGGACGGCGGCGACCTCTCGGAGATCGAACTGATTTAACCGGATTCGGCTCCGGGAGCTCTCTTTGGCCCGATTTGTGCGATGTGGGAGGGGGGATAATTTAAATTTCCGAAGACATGAGCGAATTCAAGATCACCCACTCGCCCGAGGGGCGCCGTTTCGAAATTTGGGACGGCAACTCGGCCGGCTATGTAGAGTACGAAATCCACGACGGCGGGCTCGACATTCTCCACACCGTGGTGCCCTTCCACATGGAGGGGAAAGGCGTCGGCTCGGCGCTCGTGAAGGCGGCCTACGACTGGGCCCGCACCGAGGGACTCTCCCCGGTTGCCACCTGTCGTTTCGCACGCATCTGGCTCGAACGCAATCCCGCTTATTCTTAGTTTTTCCCTGATTAAGTTTCCGTCAGAAATGCGTGGATGCAAGGCTTGCGATGGCGCCAAAACCGCAGTGTACCCGGCGTACATGAGGATTTTGGCGGCGAGCGTAACGCAGCAGATGCGCGCTTATCACGAAAACCTGAATGTAATTCGGTGATGGGGCGATAGGCCGTGACGCGCGATGGCATCGCGATGTTGCCGCGTGGGATAGCCTTTGTTTTGCAACCATCCATACTCGGGCCGTTCGGCAGCCAGACGCTCCATGTACTCGTCGCGGCGGGTTTTCGCCAACACCGACGCCGCGGCTATGGAGGCGTAGATCCCGTCGCCGCCCACTATGCACTCATACGGAATGTCGAGCGTCGTGCGAAACCGGTTGCCGTCTATCAGGAGGACTTCAGGTTTCACGTTTAGCCGCGTAACAGCACCCGACATCGCCTCGAACGAGGCGTTCAGGATATTGATCTGGTCGATGCGCTCGGCCGACACTGAAGCCACGGCCCAGGCAACCGCCTCACGCTCGATCACGCCGCGCAGAATGCCGCGCGCCCGGGCGGTCATCTTCTTCGAGTCGTCGAGAAGCGGGTGCGAAAACCCGGAAGGCAACACCACCGCCGCCGCGAACACCGGCCCGGCAAGGCATCCGCGCCCCGCCTCGTCGCATCCCGCCTCCACGATACCCTCTCTGTAAAATGTTTTTAGCATAATATGAGATACAAAAATAACTATTTTTGGTTACTTTTGCAGTTCTTATGTCGGTACAATTCTATAAATACGACGGGCCGTTCGAGCTTGAGTGCGGCGCCGTGCTGCCCGAGCTCACGATAGCCTACCACACGTTCGGCGAGCGGCGCGACGGCGGGAGCGGTCGGGACACGGACGGCGAGGTGGGCGACGACAACAACAACATTGTTTGGGTTTGCCACGCCCTCACCGCCAACAGCGACGTGGCCGACTGGTGGCCCGGCACGGTTGAGGAGGGGCGATTTCTCGATCCCGCGCGCTACCACACCGTGTGCGCCAACATCCTCGGCTCGCCCTACGGCACCACCGGCCCGATGAGCACAAACCCCGCGACGGGCGAGAGGTGGTACGGCGATTTTCCGTTCGTCACCATTCGCGACATGGCGCGGGCAAACCTGTTGCTGGCCGATCATCTGGGCATCCGCCGCGTGAGAGCCGCCGTGGGTGGTTCGATCGGAGGATTCCAGGCGCTGGAGATGGAGCTGCTGCGCCCGGGTTTTGCCGAGCGGTTGGCAAT
>JAITWI010000071.1 GCA_031285345.1 Alistipes sp. | reverse complement strand
AAAACCGGTGATGTTGGGGGGGATGTTTTGACCCTTTTCTCCCGTTCACAAAAACTGCACCAGGCCGTCTGGCTTTGCCCGGTGCTTTTTTTGGCCACGGCAATAGCGGCACGGCACGGCGCCCGTCAATTCAGCACCCGGTTGACATACTCGCCGTAGTCGTGCACGACGCATTTGTAGTCGTTGTCGTCGAACAGCGGCGACGAGATAAGCAGATCGGCCGACGAGCGGTTGATGGCCGTGGGCACGTTGTAGAGCGTGGCCAAACGCAGCAGCGCCTTCACGTCGACGTCGTGGGGCTGGGCCTGCATCGGATCCCAAAAAAACACCACCGCGTCGATCTTGCCCTCGGCGATCATCGCCCCCAACTGCTGGTCGCCGCCCAGCGGGCCCGACTTGAGCATCGTGATCTCGAAAAGACCCTCCGAAGAGACGCCGGGGCCCGTTACGGGAGCGGCGGTGACGTCCGGACGCTCACGCGCATCGGCATCGACACCCGAACCCTCACGCGCATCCGCACCCGCCCCGACACTCGAATCTCGTCCGGCTAACAGGGTTTTGGCCACCAATTTGCCTGTCGTGCCGGTGCATACCAGCCGATAGCCCAACAGTTTTTCGCCGTTGACGGCCACCCAGTCGGCCAGATCGCGCTTCAGATTGTCGTGTGCCACCAGGGCGAGTCGTTTTTTTGTCGCTTCCATGTCGTTTCCGCAGATTTGTCAGGCTCCAAAATTAGCGATTATTTCTGTGGATAGAAAATTATTGGGCCGGAGGTTTTCGTTTCGTTGGGTTACCTCGGTCGCTTTTCCCGACGCGCCGCGATGCGGCATTGCCGGAGCTCGCTCGGTGAGTTCAGTTACCTCGCTTCGTAAAATGCCTACACCGCGAATTTTATTCGCGACGGTCGGCACTTCGCTCGGTGATCCAGGTAGCTCAACAAAAAAAGAGGCCAAAAGCCTCTTTTTTTGTTGAGCTACCTGGATTCGAACCAAGAAAGGCAGATCCAGAATCTGCAGTGTTACCATTACACCATAGCTCAATGTTTGCGAACGGGGAACGCGCATCGGATCCTCTATTCGGGGGACAAAAGTAGGGCTTTATTTCAACTCCGCCAAAAATTTCGCTAAAAAATCACAAAAAAAACATACTTTTGTTCCTCTTAACGGGCGCCCGAAACGCACCACAAGGCGCGGAACGGAAACCGCAACACAAAAAAACGCCCACGAAACGCAAAGCACAAAACTCAAAACCGAAAATAAGAACCGAAAAAACATGGGAACAAAACCGAGACTTATTATCATGAACTTCCTCCAATACTTCATTTGGGGGGCGTGGCTGATCTCTTTGGGCAGCTATCTGGGCAACACGCTGCACTTCGAGGGGGTGCAGATCGGCAGTTTTTTCGCCACCATGGGCATCGCATCGCTGTTTATGCCGACCCTGATGGGCATCGTGGCCGACAGGTGGATCCCGGCGCAGCGACTTTTGGGCCTGAGCCATATTTTGGGCGCGGTGTTCCTTGTCTTCGCGGCGTTCCAAACCACCTACACGCCCCTTTACGCGGCGATGTTTCTGGCGGTGACGTTCTACATGCCCACTCTGGCGCTCAGCAACACGGTGGCCTACAACGCGCTCGCGAAGGGGGGGATGGACATCGTGAAGGACTTTCCGCCGATCAGGGTTTGGGGCACGGTGGGCTTCATCTGCGCGATGTGGATAGTCGATCTGACGGGCTTCAAGGCGTCGCACATGCAGCTGTGGCTGTCGGCCGGTGCGTCGCTCGCTCTGGGCGTCTACTCGTTCACGCTGCCCTCGTGCGACATTATCCGCGGTTCAGGCGCCTCGGCGGGTTCGGGAGGGTCGGGAGACTCGGCTTCGGCGGGCCCGGCTGACTTGGCGGGCGAAAAACGATCGCTCGTCGACACGCTGGGTCTTAAGGCTTTTTCGCTGTTCCGGGATAGCCGCATGGCGGTGTTTTTTGTGTTTTCGATGCTGCTGGGTGCGGCGCTTCAGATCACCAACAGTTTCGGCGACCTCTACATCAGCAGCTTCAGCGCGTTGGATGCCTTCCGCGACGCTTTGGGCGTGAAGTACTCGGTGATTTTGTTGTCGATTTCGCAAATTTCGGAGACGCTGTTCATTCTGGCCATTCCATTCTTTCTGAAGCGGTTCGGCATCAAAAACGTGATGCTCATCAGCATGGGGGCGTGGGTGCTACGCTTCGCGCTGTTGGGGCTGGGCGATCCGGGTCCCGGACTGTGGATGTTCGTCGCCTCGATGATCGTCTACGGCATGGCGTTCGACTTTTTCAACATATCGGGCTCGCTGTTCGTCGAGCAGTCCACCTCGTCCACGCCTAAGATTCGTGCGAGCGCGCAGGGGGTGTTCATGATGATGACCAACGGCGTGGGTGCGGTGTTGGGCTCCTACGGCGCGGGATTCGTGGTGGATCGCTTCACCGAGATGCGCGCCGTCGGGGCCGCTTCATACAGGGTGGGCGAGTGGCCGACCGTTTGGTACCTCTTCGCCGGATACGCGCTGATTGTTATGGTGGTGTTCGCGCTGGTGTTCAAACACAAACACTCCCGGACGCAGAGATAGTCGACGTTATCATTAAAAAAATCGCGCCCGGTAACGGAGCGCGATTTTTTTATCCAACCTTCAGTTTTGTCACCACCGGATTGTGGTCGGAGTTGTCGAACGAGGGCGACAGATACCACTCGCACTCCAACTCGGGCGAGTGCAAAATGTAGTCGATGCGCAGCAGATTGAAAAATCCGCGGTAGGTGTAGCCGTAGCCGCGACCCGCCTCACGAAAACTATCCTTAAGGCCGCGTGCGATGTTGCGATAGGCCCACGACGCGGGGGTGTCGTTGAAGTCGCCGCACACGATGACGGGGTGGGGCGACGCGGCGACCTCCGAAGCCAGGGTCTCGGCCTGGGCGGCGCGGATGATGTAGTTCTCCTCCAGCCGCCGGAGCATGTTTTTCACTCGCGAGGTGCGGGTGCTGTCGGCCACAAAGCCGCCCTCGACGATATACTGTTCGTCCGAAGCCTTGATGGCGGTGGTTTGCAGGTGGGCGCAAAACACCCTCACCGTGTCGCGCCTGACGGCCACGTCGGCCCACAGGATCGAGTTGTTGGTGCCCTCGAAGTCGATGTGACCCGAGTCGGAGATCGGATATTTGCTGTAAATGGCGTTGCCCCAGCCGTAGTTGCCCTCGACCCCCTGGCCGCCCTCGATGACGTAGCGCACCCTCTTGTAGTGGTAGGCCGGCAGCGCCTCCTCGAATCGCCCCGTCGAGTGGTCGGGCGTGGATTGAAACTCCTGAATGCACAGTATGTCGGCCTTAAGCGAATCGACCACCGTCACCACCTCGCGCATCGACGAACGCACCCTGTCGCGACCCGAGCCGGAACCGCCCGTCACCCCGTAGCCATCCACCGGACGCATCATCCCCCTCACGTTGTAACTCGCCACGGTGACCAGCGAGCGCGACGGTGCACCGTGCTGCTGCGCAAGGGCGGGTCGCCAAAACAGCGTCACGTTCCATACCACCAGCACCAACACCGCCAACGGAACCACCGCCCCGATCCGCCACCGGATAACCCAATAGAGCAGACACAGAAAATTGGCCGCGAAAAGCACCGGCATCAGCAGCCCCGCCGCCGACATGAAGCCGTAACCCGCCGGATTGATCCACCTTGCCGACCACGACAACGCCACCCCCGCCGCCACGACCAGCGAGGCGACAAGCATCAGCCAGTCCGACGACGAAAAACCGCGCCTGCCTCCGCCGTTCCGACCGCGCCCGCGACCGGAGGAGCGCCCGCCGTATCCGCCCGCCGATCCGCCGCCAAAAGATCCGAAACCGCCCATGCCTCTCCTGCCTCTGCCACGTCCCCTGTTTCGCCGACGCTCGGCCTCATAGTATGAAAGTTCCCGTGCCATATTGCGTTGAGTTAATAACGAGATATCATGCCTCTTTTGCGCCACCACCACAGCAGCCCGAAGCCCCACAGCATGCCACCCAGATGAGCGAAGTGGGCCACGTTGTCGAACGAAAATATAGAATTGCCCAAGCCCATAAAAAGCTCCAACACGCCGAATATCACCACGAACCACTTGGCCTTGATGGGGAAGAACGGAAAGAGGATCAGCACCACCCGGTCGTTGGGGTGCAACATTCCGAACGCCAGCAGTATGCCGTAGATGGCACCCGAAGCACCCACCGTAGCCGCCGCCGAGCCCGTCAGCCATCCCACTAACAGCTGGATCAGCCCCGCCCCGATGCCGCACACCATGTAGTAGGTCAAAAACCGCTTGCTACCCAGATCGTACTCCAGCGTACGCCCGAACATCCACAGCGCGAACATGTTGAACAGCAGGTGCGAGAAGCCGCCGTGCATAAACATGTAGGTCACCACCTGCCACGAGTGGAACCATGGACTCTCCACCGGGAAAAGCGGCAGGTAGCCCAGCATCGCATCGAGCGCGGGAATACGAAGCGTCATCGCCGCCCACGTCGCCAGCCACAGCACCGCGTTGGCTATCATAAGGTTCATCACCACCGGGGGCGTGCTTCTCAATCTCACTCTGTTCATCTCTTTTCTTGCTCGATTTGTTTTTCGTTTTTTTATCGCAGTTTGCCGCGTATTTCGTCGATGGTTATCTCGGCCATAACGGGCTTGCCGAAAGGGGTGAAGCTCGGATTGCGCACCGAGGCCAAAGCCGACAGCAGGTTTTGGGCTTCGAGTAGCGAAAGCCTCGTCGTTTGGCGGTTGCCGGCTCCCGAACGCGCCATGGCCGCCGCCAGACGCTCGCGCCGCGCCTCGTGGCCGATAAATATTCCGTCGCGCAGTTCGTCCAGCATCTCGTACACCACGTCGTCGACGCTCTCGGGGGTAATCTCCGCCGGAGTGCCGAATATCTCCAGCGCGTGCTCGCCGGCGGGGCGCATGTCGAACCCGAAGGCCGCGAACTCTCCGGCATGGTCTCTGAGCAGCTCTGCGTCGGCGGCCGAAAGCACCATCCGCTCGGGGAAAAGCAGTTGCTGGGTGGCGCAGTGGCCGCTTTGCAGCATTTTGGAGAAGCCGTCGAACAGCACCGCCTCCCGCGCGCGCCGCAAATCCACCGCCACAAAAACCTCGCCGTAGAGCGCCGCCGCGTAGCCCTCGCCGATTAACGTCGCGTTCGAGAACTCCCTCGCTCCCTCCAAGCCGCGCACTCCGCCGCTACTATCCAAGAGACTTTGAGCGCCGGGGAAGCCGTTGCCGCCCGAAAAACTTTTGTCGCCCGGGACGCCGCCTGCCTCCGGGGCGTATTCCTCTCCGCCGCTGCCGGCGGCTCCCGACGAGATGTAATCGAACTGCGAAAGATCGTAACCGCCACCAGCAGCACCATAGCCTGCTGCTTCGTAACCACCGCCTCGAACGGCGCCAGAGTCGAGCCCCGAACCGCGGACGTCGCCCAAGCGGACGTCGCCCGAAAAATCATCCGCCGCCTCCGAAGGGTCGAGGTATTTGGAGAACGGGTTGTAGTCGTCGCTCCGCACCACCGCCGGCTCACGCATCTGGTGCGAGTAGTCGCGCGCGCCCAGCACGGGAATCTCCAGCCGCTCCTCGTCGTCGAAATCCATCATCGGCACGGCACCGCTCTTTGCCAGGGTTTCACGCACCGCGGCGTTCACGATCTGCCACACGGCCGCCTGGTTGTCGAATTTGACCTCGGTCTTCTGGGGGTGGACGTTCACGTCGATCTGCTCGGGATCCAACTCAAGGTATATAAAATAGGAGGGTTGCACCGACTGCGGAATAAGCTTTTCGTACGCCTGCACCACCGCCTTGTGAAAAAACGCGCTCTTGAAGAACCGCCCGTTGACGAACAGAAATTGCTCCTTGTTGCGTTGGCGGGCCGATGCCGGGCGCCCTATGAATCCGCTCACCCGCGCGATGGAGGTCTCCACCGACACCTCCGACAGTTTGGCCGCCGACCCCTTGCCCAAAATCCCGACCACTCGCTGGAGCAGCGTCCCGGCCGCAAGGTCGTAGACCGGCGCGTCGTCGCGATAGAGTTGGAACGCGATCTCGGGGTGGGTGAGGGCGACTCGCTGAAATTCGCTCAAAATGTGCGCCGCCTCGGTCGAGCCCCGGTCGAGGAACTTCTTTCGCGCCGGAACGTTGTAGAAAAGGTTGCGGATCATTATCTGCGTCCCCTTGGGCGTGGCCACCGGTTGCTGACCCGCGAACGCTCCGCCGTCGATATTGAGGCTCGTGCCCAACTCCGCGGTCTCTTGCCGGGTGGTGAGCTCCACCTGCGCCACCGCCGCTATCGACGCCAGCGCCTCGCCCCGAAAGCCGAACGTCATCAGGCTGTAAATGTCGTCCACCGCCGCGATTTTGCTCGTCGCGTGGCGCTCGAAGGCCATGCGTGCATCCTGCGGCGACATTCCGCAACCGTCGTCCTTTATCTGGATCAGTTCGCGCCCCCCGTCGCGAAAATTTACGGTCACGCTTTGAGCGCCCGCGTCCACCGCGTTCTCCATCAGCTCCTTGACCACCGACGCGGGGCGGTTGACCACCTCGCCGGCGGCGATCTGGTTGGCTACCGAATCGGGAAGGAGTTTTATGCGGCTCGACATTTTTCGCGCAAACTTTTGTAAACTATTTGAAGTAAAGTATGTAGCCCACCAGGCCGATGATAACCAAAATGGCCAGCAGCATCGGCACGCTGCGGGTCTTCTTGCGCCGTTTGCGCATCGCGTCGAAGGCGTGGGCACTGCCCCTGCGCGCGGCGACGTGTTCACGCAAAAACGCCCCGGGGACGTAGTCGTCGGCAGCCCCACGCGCCGAGCCCCTGCCCGATGGGTCGATGGTCGCCGCAGCCGCCTCGTGCGCTGACCCATCTGCCGAAACGCCGGCCGCCCTGGCTTCGGCTTCGGCGGCCTCGCGCGCCAACTCCTTGGGCGAACGATATTTGACGCCCAGGACTATCCGTTTGCGCTCCTCGCGCTCGTCGGCCTCGGGGTTGTAGTAGCGCGGAGTGTAGTTGAAACCCCGCGGCTTGCGCTGACTGAAAAAAAGTGCCATATTTCGTCTCCTCTCTGTTTAATTTCCGATTAGCATATTTGCGATGGCCTCCCTACGACGTGTTAGCACAAGCGTTCATCTCCGCTTTTTTGCTCTTTTCGCCCCCTGCTGCGCCGCTTTTTCTTGCAATATGTCCAATATTACTGCAAAAAAGCGGCTTGCAGGAGACAAAAATAGCTACAAAATCGAAAATAACCGCTTATGCTAACACGCCGTAATCCGCACCCACCAAAAAACACGTTTCCGTTTTTTTTGCGGTTCCGTCTTTATTTTAAGGCGGCGGAATATTTCGCCGAAATATAACCTATGTCGCCTCAAAGCCACGTTTTCGGCCATAAATCGTTTTACTTTTCCCCGACCGATCTCCTCTATCTCGGGTAAGATGTTTGCCTCCCTTCTTTATTTAGGCGCGAGAGTTCTTATCCTCTTCTCCCGCGAGATTTTTTCTCCTTCGCCACCAACAGCGAACGGAACCACGCCTCGAACCCCTCGCGGCTGCCCCACATGGTGGCGATCGCCTCACCGGCCATTTCGTCGGAAACGGAGGCGGCTTTTGCGAACGCCACCACATCCATCTTCTTGCGCTGCGCCACAAACACCATGCACAACTCAAAATTCGTCTCTTTTTTCACCACTTCAAAGGCTCCGACAATCACACCGGGCAGCTCCACGCCCTCCCTTCGCGCCTTGCGGTAGGCCTTGCGCATCATCATGCCCGTCATCCATTTCAGAACCCCCGGAGCCTCCACGTAGAAATCGTAGCTGTCGTAGATCCTCAGCACCTCA
The DNA here is from genome assembly GCA_031285345.1 of Alistipes sp. Classification (GTDB taxonomy): domain Bacteria; phylum Bacteroidota; class Bacteroidia; order Bacteroidales; family Rikenellaceae; genus UBA940. The sequence continues at coordinate 26,308 of JAITWI010000071.1, read as the reverse complement.
CCCATCGCCTCGCCGAAGGGCACATACCGAATATCCGAGGGTAGGGAGTCGGTCGGCACGCCGTCCGCTTTCATGTAGGCGGCAAGGTCGATGGTCGTCCAAACCGAGATGTCGACGCCCTTCAGGGGGTCTTCCTCTCCGGCTTCGGTGGCTTGTCCGGTTTCGGAGGTTTGCCCGGTTTCGGGGGTTTGTCCGGTTTCGGGGGCGGGTTCCCACGCCGGCTCGGCCTGTTGCGCAAACGCCGACGAATAGGCGAACATAAGGACGAGCAGTGAGTAGGCTATTTTCATTAAGCGCAGATTTTTGTCAATTATAAATCCGTTACCTGAAAAAACTCCTCATCCGGTCGAAAATGTTTTGCGAGCCGGGGGCGGGCTTCTTGGCGAACGACGGTTTGGCTGCAAGCTGCTCTACCAATTTTTTCTCGTCGGCCGACAGTTTCGACGGCACCGCGATGTCGATCACCACCAAAATGTCGCCCGTGCCGTAGCCGTTCACGTCGGGCAGGCCCTTGCCCTTGAGGCGCAGCACTTTACCCGCCTGGGTGCCCGGTTCGACCGTAATCTTGGCCTTGCCGTCTATGGTGGGCACCTCGGCCTGACCGCCCAAAATGGCCGTCGTGACCGAAATGTCGAGGTTGTGGAGCAGATCCACCCCGTCGCGCTGAAGCTGGGGATTGCGCTCCTCCTCGATCAGCACCAACAGGTCGCCGTTCACCCCGCCATGACGCGCCGCGTTGCCCTTGCCGCTGACTGTGAGCTGCATACCCTCGCCCACACCCGCCGGAATGCGAATCTCGACCACCTCGTCGGCTCTGACGGCACCCTCGCCGCGGCACTTGTCGCACGGGGCGGTGATGATCTTGCCCTCGCCGCCGCACTCGTGGCACGCCTGGGTGGTTTGGGTGCGGCCGAAGAATGTGTTCACAGTGCGCGTCTCCACGCCCGAGCCGTTGCAGGTTGGACAGGTTTTGTAGGCATCCTTGTCTTTGGCGCCGCTGCCGCCGCACTTGTCGCACGCCACCAACTTTGTGATCTTCAGCTTTTTGGTAGTTCCGTGGGCGATCTCCTTGAGGGTCAAATGCACCTTGATGCGAAGATCGGAGCCGCGATTCACCCCGCGCCGCCCGCCGCCCGAGCCGCCGCCGAAGCCCGAAAATCCACCGCCCGAAAAGCCCGAAAATCCTCCGCCGCCGAAAATGTCGCCGAAGTTGGCGAAGATGTCCTCCATCGTGAAGCCACCCCCGCCGCCGAAGCCGCCCGCACCGCCCGAAGCGCCGCCGAAGCCGCCCGCACCGCTCATCCCGGCGTGGCCGAATCGGTCGTAGCGCGCCTTTTTGTCGGCGTTGGAGAGCACGTCGTAGGCCTCGGCCGCCTCCTTGAACTTCTCCTCGGCGGCCTTGTCTCCCGGATTTTTGTCGGGATGGTGCTTGATGGCCGCCTGACGGTAGGCCTTTTTTATCTCGTCCGGAGTGGCGGTTTTGGCCACGCCCAGCACTTCGTAGTAATCTCGTTTGTTTGCCATTTTTTATGTTCGGGTCGGGTCTGTTCTGAGATCGACCCTGAAAGTTCCACTTTTAAGGTTATGTTACTGTCCCACGACCACTTTGGCGTAGCGGATGATCTTGTCGCGCAGCTTGTAGCCCTTCTGCACCACGTCGATGATTTTGCCTTTTTGCGCCTCGTCGGAGGCGGGGACGCGGGCGATCGCTTCGTGCAGGTCGGTGTCAAGCTCCTCGCCCATAGCCTCTATTTCGGAGAGCCCACGGCCACGCAAAGCACCGCGCAACTTGGCGTCTATTAGCTCTATGCCCTGTTTGACCGCCTCCATGTCGTCGGTCTTTCGCATCGCGTCGAGGGCCCTGTCCATATCGTCGAGGGTCTCCAACAGCGCACGCACCACCTCTTCGCCGCCGGCGTTCATCATATCCATCTTTTCGCGAACGGTGCGTTTGCGATAGTTGTCGAACTCGGCCGACAGGCGCGCGTATTTCTCCTTCCACAGGGCGGCCTCGTATTCGGGAGTGTTTTCGACCTCGTTTTGCGCGGCCTGCTCCGCCGCGGCCTCGTTGTCGCCCACACCTGACATTTCGTCAGTCTCTACTGCCATATTGTCACGTTCTTCGGCCTCTTCGGCCATATTTTCCTTCATATATGCCTGATTTAAAGTTCCGCGGTGGTTGTGCAAAACCCATACCACTCGCATAAAACGGCAAATTTACATAAAATTTTCCATTCCGACGCCACGCCGTCACAACCGCTCCATGTGGACGAAGATCGAACCGCCGAGGCGTTTGACCAAATCGACCGGCCGCCCGTCGAAAATGCCGAATACCGCCGAACCCGAGCCCGACATGGAGGCGTACACCGCACCGGCCTCATACATAGCCTCTTTGAGCCGCGCTATCTCGGGATGGAGTGCAAAAACGCCCGCCTCGAAGTCGTTGACAAGCAACCCGCGCCACTCGCGCACATCGCGCCGCACTATCTCGGAGACAGACACGCCGCCCTCGCGCGGAGTGACGCCCGCGTAGGCCATGGCGGTCGAAACGGCGATCGGCGGCTTCGAAACCAGCAGCCAATAACCCGCAAGATCGACCTCCACGGGGGTCATGGTCTCGCCCCGACCCGTGCAAAACTGCGCCCCCCCGAACGGCTGCGCGCCCGAACCAGACCGCTCGCCGGACCGCGACCGCGCGCCCGAACCCAATCGAGCACCAGAACCCAATCGCGCACCCGACCGCACGAAAAACGGCACGTCGCTACCGAGGTGGGCGGCGAGGCGCTCCAACTCGATCTCCGACAACCCTAACACAAACTCCTCGTCCAGAGCCCGCAACACGGCCGCCGCGTCCGCCGAGCCGCCGCCCAGACCCGCTCCCGACGGTATAGCCTTGTGGAGCCCGATGAACGCCTCGCCGATTCCGAACTCCGCCTGCATCAAACGCAAGGCGCGCATACAGAGGTTCTGCTCGGGCGGACAATCGAGCGCCGGATCGCGCGACTCCGACAACCGCCCGTCAGCCGTAACCTCAAAGACCGATTCCGACACAAAAACGGGCGGCGGCGAGGGATATGGCGGGGGAGTGGCGGTCAGAAAGGTGGCCGGCGTGGGAAGCGCCTCCACCTCCACCGTGTCGTAGAGCCCCGGCACCGCCATCATAGCCGTCTCTATGTCGTGAAATCCGTCGGCGCGGCGGCGCACCACCCGAAGGCCCAGATTGATTTTGCAGCAAGCTTTGAGTTCCATCGCGATTTTATTTGGTGTGAGTGATGCAAAGTTAGTAAATTTGCGGCGGATATGAAATTCAGAACCGAAATAGAGATCGCCCCCTGGGAGCGAAAGATAGAGCACTCGCGGCCGGGGTTCTCCGTGGGGTCGTGCTTTGCCGACCGCATCGCCGAGCGGCTCGGGCAGGCTAAATTCCGCCTCACGGCCAACCCGACCGGCGTTTTGTACAACCCATTTTCGATCGCCGACATGCTGGAGGATGAGCCCGCCGGACTTGCCGAGGCGGAGTGGGTGTTGGTTACCTTCGGCACGGCGTGGGTGTACGAAGAGGAGGGCAGGGTGGTGGCCAACTGCGGCAAGCGTCCGGCCGACGTTTTCACGCGCCGAAGACTCTCCGTCGCCCAGATTGTGGAGCGGTTCGACGGCCTGATGGAGGGCGCGCTACGCGGCAAGCAGATAATTTTCACCCTTAGCCCCGTGCGTCACCTCAAGGATGGGTTCGAAGAGAATTCGCTCAGCAAGGCGACCCTGCGGCTGGCGATCGACGAGGTCGTCCGAAAGCATCCGGCGAACGCACAATATTTTCCGGCCTATGAGATTTTGAACGACGATTTGAGAGACTACCGATTCTACGGCCCCGATCTGGCGCACCCGTCGACCCAGGCGGTGGATTACATATGGGAGAAGTTCGTCGCGGCCGCCCTTTCGCCCCAGACGCAAAAGCTGCTGCCCAAGATAGATAACATTGTTCGCGCCGCCGCCCACCGCCCGTTCGACCCCGCCACGGAGGAGCACGCCCTGTTCCGCCGCGGGATGTTCGAAAAGGCGCGTCTGTTGGCGGCCGACCATCCGGAAATAGACATGAGCGGCGAAATGGATTTTTTCGGCGATGCGAAATAATTACGGCGTGTCAGCATAAGCGGTTATTTTCGATTTTTCCGCCAAATTTTCGTACCTTTACACCCTCATTCCTGACATTGTAAATGAAAAAACATACCTTTCCGATTCTGTCTATCCTGCTGCTGTCGGCCTTCACGACCACCTCCGCGGCCGCATCGGGTGAGGCATCCCAAAGCGAAGCACTCCGAACGGACGAACGCCCCGCGCTCGTGGTCAACATCGTGGTGGGTGGATTGTCATACGACCTGTTGGACAAACTTTCGGCGAATCTCTCCGACGAGGGGTTCTCAAGGTTCGCCGCGCAGGGCGTCAGATACCGCGCCGCCTATTACGGATACATGCAGACCCTTTCGCCGGCCGGGCTGGCGACCCTCACCACCGGAGCCGACCCGTCGGTGCATGGGGTGGCGGGTTACGCGTGGACGGACTATGTGACGGGCGACAGGGTGGCCCTGACCGAAGACCGCTCGGTGCGGGGGCTCGACACAGAGCCGGGGGTGGGACGCCACTCGGGGCGCAATCTGGTGGTGCCGACGGTCGGTGACGAACTCATCGCGCGCTGGCCGGACAGCCGCGTGGTGAGCGTGGCCGCCGAACCGGAGTCGGCCGTGGTGGCGGGCGGACGGAGAGGCGTGGCGTGGTGGATGGACTCCTCGCGCGCGACGTGGACGTCGTCGACCGCCTACATGGATCGCGTGCCCGATTGGGTGACTGCCTACAACGTGGCGCACGTCGCCAACCGCCACATCGAGATGGGGTGGACTCCCGCCCGCACGGTGGACCTCTACATGAGCCACGACACTGAGATATTCCGCACCCAAACCAACCTGTTGCAAAAGACGACCGCGGCGCTCAAAGGCCAAAGCAGCGCCGCACGCATAACCTCTTTTCGCAAAGGAGAGGTGAACGACTACGCCTCGATGCTGGCCAGCCCCCACGGCAACACGCTGGTGGCCGATTTCGCGCGAAAAGTGGTGGAGGCGGACAGCCTCGGGCAGCGCGGGACGACGGATATGCTCTACGTCTGCTTCGACGCCGCGCGCACCGTCGGACAGCGCTACGGAGCCGGCTCGATGGAGGCGGAGGATATGATCTACCGGCTGGACTACGACCTGGCGGCGATGGTCGCGGCAATCACGGCGCGGGTGGGCGAGGGGAACGTGCTGTTCGTGCTAACGTCGGATCACGGTCTGGGCGGGGTGTGGGACGGCGATACCGTCGACGGCGGGGCGACTCCTTCGGGTGGCGGGTCGGGTTCCGTCGGCAGACTCGGTTCAGTCGGGGGGTCGGGTTCGGCCGCCGTAGCTCGCGACCGATTCAACGTGGGTCAGTTCAAGACGCTCGTGAACAGTTTTTTGGGGGTGCAGTTCGGAGTGACCGACCTCGTGTTGGACTACGTCGACAGGCAGCTCTATCTCGACCACAACCGGATATACATGCAAAACCTGAGCCTGGGCGAGGTGCAGAGCCGGGCGGCGGCATTCGCGCTGCAGTTCCGGGGAGTGTCGCACGCCCTGACCGCCACCGCGCTCAACGGCGGCTATTTCGGCGGAGGCTACGGCGGGATGATGCAGAGGGGATTCTACCCGCCCCGCGGAGGCGACCTTGTGATAGACCTCGCGCCCGGATGGATAGAGGAGAGAGCCGAGACAAAAAGCCTCTCAGGGTCGATGTACTCTTACGACACGCACGTCCCCCTCATAGTTTTCGGCTGGCGGGTGGCGCGCGGGGCGGAGGTGTCGGAGCCGGTGGATATGACGCGGGTGGCGGCCACGATAGGCCACATCGTCGGCACGGGTCGTCCCGTCGCCTCGGAGGCCGCGGTTTTGCCCCGATTGTTGCCGTAGTTAACGCCCCATCGACAAACGGATATTAAAAAACAAGATTATGAGTGATATTATTACAGACCCCGTGCAGGAGGAGATCGTCGCCGAGTTCGCGATGTTCGACGACTGGCTCGACAAATACGACTACCTGATCGAACTGGGCAACGCCCTCGGCGCCATCGACCCCGCGCACCGCACCGACAACTACGCCATCAACGGCTGCCAGTCCCGCGTGTGGGTGGACGCAAGGCTCGACGATGGGGGGCGAGTGTGGTTTTCGGCCGACAGCGACGCCATCATCACAAAGGGCATCATATCGCTGCTCATCAGGGTTTTCAACGGCCGTACGCCGCGCGAGATTCTGGACACGGAGCTCTATTTCGTCGACCGGACGGGCCTCGGAGACAACCTCTCTCCCACACGTGCGAACGGCCTGGTGGCGATGCTCAAACAGATGAGGATGTATGCCATGGCGTTCGACGGTTCGGCCGCCGCACGCGAAAAAAACGGCGTGTCGGGGCAAGACGGCGGGGCGGAAAAAAGCGACGCATAAGAAACGACAAGTGAAGTGACAACGAGACAGACAAAGAGATGACTGCAAAAGAGATAACAACAATTGAAGAGAACATCGTCGCCGCGCTCAAAGAGGTGTTCGATCCCGAGATTCCGGTCAACATCTACGACCTGGGGCTGGTGTACGAGATCGACCTGGAGCCATCGGGGCTGGCGCACATCACCATGACCCTCACGGCTCCCAACTGCCCGATGGCTGACATGCTGGTGGACGACGTCAAGAGTGCCGCCATGGCGGTGGAGGGCGTCGAGCAGGTCGAGGTGGAGCTCACCTTCGAGCCCGCGTGGGACAAGAGCATGCTCTCCGACGAGGCGAAGCTGGAACTCGGGCTTTTGTAAAGAGGCCGGAGCGAGGTACTTCGCGCATGTGAAGCTTTCGCGCGCCTCCTTCCGAACAAAAAAATCGCTCGAAAAGAGGCGTAAATAACTTCGATAACGAAATTTAAACAACTTCTGAAACCAAACTTGGACTACTCCGGACTATTGAATCTTTTGTGGCGCTCGGGCCACCTTGCGGGATGTGACTTTGCGGGAGCGGCCGGCGAGCGGGTGGTCGTGACCCATCAGGGAGAGGCGGCCGACGGCCTTCCGGGGGTGTGGGTCGCGGCGGAGGCGACGGTGGACGGCGAGCGTCGGCGCGGAACGGTGGTCGTCGGAGCTTCGACGCCGGTTCCCGACGGGGCTATGCTGAGGGTGGTGGAGCGCGCCGCGCCGAGGGTGCTGGGGATCGACGACCGTCTGGTGCCTCAAATAAGTTACGCCATCGAACCCGAAGTGGCGGAGTGCTACGACCGGTTGCGCCGCGGAGCCGCCAGGTGCGAGTGCGCCCCCAGGGTCGCGCAAATGTCGCCCCTGCACCGCACGTCGCTCCTCACCGCCCTGTTGGTCGAACGGCTTGAGCGCAAATACGGCGACGTGATGCGGGTGCTGGCCGATGCCGACGACGATTGGAACCGGACGTTTTGGGTAATGCTGCTGCGGGTTATGGGCGGCAACCGCAACCGCGAGGCCTACATGTCGCTCGCCTCGAAGGTCGATTTCGCGATGCTGTCGCGCGAGAAGAGCTCGGTGCAAAAGATAGAGGCGCTGCTGTTGGGCGGAGGCGGATTTCTGTTCGCGGAGGAGTCGGGGAGCGCGAAAGGCTATTCCGACGCGCCAAAGGACGACTACACGCTGCGGCTGGAGGATGAGTTTCGCCACCTGGCGGCCAAATATTCGATCGTGCCGCTCAGACCCGCCGTGTGGGACGTCCGAAAGCTGCGGGCCGCGAATTTCCCGACCGTGCGGCTGGCCGAAATCGCCGCCCTGGTCGCCAAAAAGGATTTCATGTTGGACGCCATGTTGGATTGCCGCACCGCCAAGGATGTGGACGATCTGTTCGGAGTGCGGGCGTCGGACTACTGGGACTCCCACTGCAAGCCGGGGGTGGAGTGCGATCCGTCGCCCAAGCGGATCGGCAAGGCGAAGACGGTTCTTATCGGAATCAATCTGGTCGCTCCGCTGATGTTCGCCTATGGTCGCCAGACGGGGCGGGACGAACTGTGCGACAGGGCGTTGGACCTGTTGGGCTCGCTGCCGGCGGAGGAGAACTCGCACCTCGCGCCGTGGTACGACCACGGACGGGTGGCCGAGAGCGGATTTGACAGTCAGGCGCTGTTGCAGCTCTGGGGCGAGTATTGCGCCGCCGGACGTTGCGCCGAATGCCGCGTGGGACGGGCAGAATTACAAAAATTTTTGTAACTTTGCGGGATTATACGCCGGAGCAGGGCGTTTCCCCCGCATCACAACTAAAAAAAACGACAACGATATAATGAGCGCAATCACTTCCATCATCAAATTTTTCGCCGGTTCGAAGAGCGACCGCGACCGCAAAACGATAGAGCCCTACGTGGCCCGCACCCTCGAAATATATCCCACGCTGGCGGCGCTGTCCAACGACGAGTTGCGCGCCCGGAGTGCCGCCATGAAGGTCGCCATAGCCGAATTCATCGCACCCGAGGAGGCTCGCGTGGCGGAACTCAAGGCCGGCATCGACTCGTCGGAGATAGCCCTCGACCAAAAGGAGGCGATGGCCAAGGAGATCGAGAACCTCACCAAGCGCATCGACGAGAAGATAGAGGAGAAGCTGGACGAGCTGCTGCCCGAAGCGTTCGCGGTGATGAAAGACACGGCGCGCAGGTTCAAGGATAACTCCACCATAGAGGTGACGGCGAACGAATTCGACCGCAACCTCGCCGCGAAAAAAGACTTCGTCGCCATCGAGGGCGACAAGGCCGTGTATAAAAACAGCTGGTCGGCGGGCGGCAACATGGTGACGTGGGATATGGTGCACTACGACGTGCAGCTGTTCGGCGGGGTGGCTCTGCACAAAGGCAACATCGCCGAGATGGCCACGGGGGAAGGCAAGACTCTGGTGGCGACATTGCCGGTGTTTTTGAACGCGTTGGCCGGTAAGGGCGTGCACATGGTGACGGTGAACAACTATCTCGCCCAGCGCGACAGCGAGTGGATGGGGCCGATGTATGAGTTCCACGGTCTTTCGGTGGATTGCATAGACCGCCACACCCCCAACTCGGCCGCGCGCCGCAAAGCCTATCTGGCCGACATCACCTTCGGAACGAACAACGAGTACGGGTTCGACTATCTGCGCGACAACATGTCGATCCAGCCCGACGATCTGGTGCAACGCAAGCACCACTTTGCCATAGTGGATGAGGTCGACTCTGTGTTGGTGGACGACGCGCGTACGCCCCTTATAATATCGGGCCCGGTGCCCAAGGGCGACGACCAGATGTTCGAGGAGTACCGCTCGCCGATCGACGGGTTGTATAATCTGCAAAAGGCCGACGTGACGCGAATGGTGTCGGAATCGCGGCGCCTGTTCGGCGAGGGCAAGGCCGACGAGGCGGGAATATTGCTGTTGCGCGCCCACAAGGGTCTGCCCAAATATAAGCCACTGATCAAATTCCTGAGCGAAACGGGCGTCAAGGCTCTGTTGCAGAAGACCGAGAACACCTACATGGCCGACAACAACAAGCGGATGCCCGAAATTACGGACGATCTGTGGTTCGTGATCGAGGAGAAGCAAAACTCGGTGGAGTTGACCGACAAGGGGCACGAAAACCTGTCGCGAACGTTCAAGGAGGACGGATTCTTCGTGTTGCCCGACATAGGCAGCGAGGTGGCCGCTCTGGAGGCCGCGGAGCTTACGGCGGAAGAGAAAGCCGAAAAGAAAGACGCCCTTGTGGCCGACTACTCGGTCAAGACGGAGCGGGTGCACACCGTCAATCAGCTGCTGAAGGCCTACTCGATGTTCGAAAAGGATATCGAATATGTGGTGATGGACAACAAGGTGAAGATAGTGGACGAGCAGACGGGGCGTATTCTCGAAGGGCGCCGCTACTCCGACGGTCTGCACCAGGCGATAGAGGCCAAGGAGCGGGTGACGGTGGAGGCGGCGACGCAAACCTTCGCCACCATCACGCTTCAGAACTACTTCCGCATGTACCACAAGTTGGGCGGTATGACCGGTACGGCCGAGACCGAGGCGGCGGAGTTTTGGGACATTTATAAACTCGACGTCATCGTCATCCCGACCAATCGGCCGATCATTCGCGACGACCGTCAGGATCTTATATACAAAACCAAGCGCGAGAAGTACAACGCCGTGATCGACGAGATCGTTCGCCTCGTGGAGGCGGGCAGGCCGGTGCTTGTGGGTACCACCTCGGTGGAGATTTCGGAGCTTCTTTCGCGCATGCTCAAGCTTCGCGGCATTAAGCACAACGTGCTCAACGCCAAGCAGCACCAGCAGGAGGCGCAAATTGTGGCCGAGGCCGGGCACGCGGGGCAGGTGACCATCGCCACCAACATGGCCGGTCGCGGTACCGACATCAAACTCACGGCCGAGGTGAAGGCGGCGGGCGGCTTGGCCATCATCGGCACCGAGCGTCACGATTCGAGGCGTGTGGACAGGCAGCTTCGCGGGCGTGCCGGTCGTCAGGGCGACCCCGGTTCGTCGCAATTCTTCGTCTCGCTGGAGGACGATTTGATGCGTCTGTTCGGCTCGGGGCGCATCGCCGCGGTGATGGACAGAATGGGCCTTGAGGAGGGCGAGGTGATTCAGGCCAAGATGATGACCAACGCCATCGAACGCGCCCAAAAGAAGGTGGAGGAGAACAACTACGGCATCCGTAAGCGGCTGTTGCAGTACGACGACGTGATGAACTCGCAACGTACGGTTATCTACACCCGCCGCCGTCACGCACTGTTCGGGGAGCGTGTGGAGCTCGACCTGGATAATATAATGTGGGACTTCGCCGAGGAGTTCGCCGAAAACTGGGAGGGCGCCGACTTCGACGAGGCGACGTTCGAACTGATCCGTCTGGCGGCGGTGCACCCGTCGTTCGACGAGGCGGCCTACAAAAAGGCGGACAAAAAAGAGTTGGCCGGGATGATCGTGGCCGACTTGCGAACCACATATCAGCGCCGCGCCGAGGCTGTGACCCAGGTCGCGCGCCCTATTATTAATAAGGTGTTCGAGGAGCAGGGGGCGCAGTATGAGAATATTCGCATTCCGATCACCAACGGCCACCTTGGCTACAACGTGTCGGTGAATCTGGCGCGGACTCACGAGAACGGTTGCGCCGACATCTATAAAACGTTCGCAAAACTCGTGATGCTCACCACCATCGACGACAACTGGCGCGAGCACCTGAGGGAGATGGATGACTTGCGCCAGAGCGTGCAGAACGCCACCTACGAACAGAAAGACCCGCTGCTGATCTACAAGTTCGAGTCGTTCGGGCTCTTCTCCAAAATGCTCGCCAAGATCAACCGCGAGGTGTTGTCGATAGTGGGCAAGAGCTATATTCCGGTTCGGCCGGCCGGGGCTGCCGGTTCGTCGGGTTCGCCCCAGCAGGCCGCGGCGGCTCTGCAACAGCAACGCGAACGGGCGCAGGTGGACGTCAACCGTCTGCACGCGTCGCGAATGGAGGCCGCGCGTGCCGCCGGAGCGGGCGACAGAGGCAAACCCATGCCGGTGCAGGTGGAGAAAAAGGTGGGGCGCAACGATCCATGTCCGTGCGGCAGCGGCAAAAAATATAAGCAGTGCCACGGAAAAGACGCTGTCTAAAACGCGGCTTCGGCGTTGGACTTCGGCGTTGGACTTCGGCGCGAGAACCCTCATTTACGTTTAGTAAAATCGGGGTTCTCGCTTCTTGTCCGCCTAAAATCCGCCGTTTTACACAACGCCTTTTACATTGGGCTTCTTCGCGAGCCTTGCAACTGACCGCTTCTGACGCTAAATCGACACCTACTATTACAAAAATCGCATACACATCTAAATACTAAAAAACATCACATCGCGTTATTTTACGTGAAAACTAATGATCAATAATTTGGAAGATTTCAGGGCTCTGGGGCTGTCGGACGACATCCTCGACGCCATCGCCCGCAAGGGTTTCGAAACACCGTCGGCCATTCAGGCCCTCACCATCCCCCATCTGCTCTCGACGGACAAGGACATTATCGCACAGGCTCAAACCGGCACCGGCAAAACCGCCGCGTTCGGACTGCCACTCATTCAGATGCTGGAGGCGCGCAGAACCATCCCACAGGCGCTTGTGTTGGTGCCCACGCGCGAGTTGGCGCTTCAGGTGACGGGCGAAATTCAGTCGTTCAACACCGGCGAATTGGCTATCGCGCCCATCTACGGCGGCGCGTCGATAGAGGAGCAGTTGCGCAGACTGAAAAAGGGCGTGGATATAGTCGTAGGCACCCCGGGACGTATTCTGGATCACATCCGCCGCCGGACGCTCAACCTGTCGGAGGTGGAGTTTTTGGTGCTGGACGAGGCCGACGAGATGCTCAACATGGGCTTCATAGAGGACATCGAGGCCATCATGCAGGAGATGAACGAATCGAAGCGGGTGCTGCTGTTCTCGGCCACCATGCCCGACCGCATCGCAGCATTGGCACGTAAATATATGGTGGAGCCCGACCTGCTGAAGGTCGAGGCGCGCAACATCACAACAGACCTCACGAACCAGATATATTTCGAGGTGAGGGAGGGCGACAAGTTCGACGCTCTGACCCGAATAATCGACGTCGAGCCCGAGTTCTACGGCATCGTGTTTTCGCGCACGAGGGTCGGCACCGACGAGATAACCACCAAACTCATCGAGCGCGGATACTCGGCCGAGGGGCTGCACGGCGACATCTCGCAGGGACAGAGGGAGAAGACGCTGGGTAAATTCAAAAAACGGGTCACCAACATTCTGGTCGCAACCGACGTCGCCGCCCGCGGGATCGACGTGGATAATCTGACCCACGTGATCAACTACTCGCTGCCGCAGGATAGCGACAGCTACGTCCATCGCATCGGCCGAACGGGTCGCGCAGGGCGGCAGGGAACAGCCATCACATTCATCTCACCCTCGGAGATGCGCAAGTTCGGCTTCCTGAAGCGCGAGATAAAAGTGGACATCAAACTCGAAAAGCTGCCCACTCCGGCCGACGTCATAGCCACCAAGCGCAACAAGATTAAGGAGGATCTGTATGGCATTGTCGAGAGCGAAAACTATCTCGAATGTTCTGCCATGGCAGCCGAGATTCTGGAGCTCTACTCGCCCGAGGTGGCTCTGGGGGCGCTGCTGAGGCTCGCCTTCAAAAACGAACTGAGCGAGAGCAACTACCCCGAAATCCGCTCCATAAACGTCGACCGCAAGGGCAAGACGCGCCTGTTCATCGCTATCGGCGGCAAGGACGGCTACGACCCGCGCCGCATCGTGAAGATGCTCAAAAGCGAGTGCGACCTCAGAGACCACGACATCGACGACATAAAGGTGATGGAGGATTTCACCTTTGTCACCGTGCCGTTCGAGGCCTCGGCCCGGGTGGTGAAGGCGCTCAACATGCGCTCGGGAGGCAGGCCCATAGCCGAGGTGGCGAAGGAGGAGCGCGGAGGTTTTGGCGGCGGTTCGGCGCGAGGCGAGAGGGGCGATCGTCCGGCGCGTGGTGACAGGCCTTCGAGAGGCGAAAAACCCTCGTGGGGCGACAGGCCTACCCGAAACAAAAAAAACTTTGAAAAACCCTTCGGCAAGTCATTTGAAAAACCGGAACGTGATGAAAAGTCTTTTGACAAGCCGGCCAATGGTGACTTTGAGAACTCTTTCGAAAAACCTGCAAAAAAACGGAAAAAAGAGGACACCGCGTGGGACGTGCCGATGAACAACGACTGGCCCGGGGAGTCGGCGGCGGCCGGTTCGGCGGGAGGGTTTTCGTCCGACGGCTGGACCGGAAAATTGCCCGAGGGAGTGCCCGACGACTGGTTCGCGCCCTACGTCGACAAACCCGCTGGGAAATCCTCCGGAAAATCGGCAGGGAAATCGGTGTCGAAATCGGCCGCCGGGAAGTTCTCCGGGGAAGCGACTGCCGGGAAGTCCTTCGGGAAATCGGCGGGCAGTTGGTCGGGCGAAAAATCGGGAATGGGATCGACGAACGGTTGGTCGGGCGAAAAATCGCCTAAATCAAGCAGGCGTGCGTCGGCGACCTCCGATCCGTTCGGATTCGACAAGCCCCGATACTCCGAAAAAACGGGCGCCGGTCGTCCTGGCGTGAAAGCAGCGGGCGGCCGCGACGAGGATCGTTCGGGCGCGAAACCAGGGGCAAAGTTCGGCGAAAAGAGCGTATCTAAATCGGGCTTTTCGAAGTCGGGCGGCGCTAAATTCGGAGCCAAGTCGAGCTTTCCGAAGTCGGGCGGTTCTAAATTCGGAGCCAAGTCGGGCGGCAAGCCATACGCAAAATCGGGCTCGAAACCCGCGGCCGAAAAGACATCCCGCCGCGAACGCAAAGAGGCGCGCGGCAGGTGGTGACGGGTGTTAGCATGCGGCAGGTGGTAACGGGGTGTTAGCGCGTGCCGCCGCAAAACGCACACGCGCCGGAAGCAGGTGGTGGCGGGTGTTAGCATGCGGCAGGTGGTGGCGGGTGTTAGCGCGTGCCGCTGCAAAACGCACACGAGCCGGGAGCGGCTGGTGACGAATCTCGTCGCAAAACGCACACGAGCAGGAAGCGGGCGGTGACGAATCTCGCCGCAAAATGCACAACTATAAGTGACGCCCTCGCTTCGCCGGCGAAGTAAGCGGCGACTGACGACGTGCGGCACAAAAAGGCCGGCCTCATTGCGGGGCCGGCCTTTTTATGTATACCGATTAGGTTAGGTGATGGGGTGATGGTCGGAAGCGACGCCCAAAGCACGGCGAACAGCGGACAGCAAGGTTACCAATCCTTAGGCGGCGGTACGGAAAAGTGTTTCTGCAAAGTGCTGCCGAAAAAATCAATACTTCGGCGACGGTCACTCCAGAACCTCATCAGTCCTTCTCCGGCGACACGGAAACCGCTTTCGCGAGCGGCACCGAAAAAGTCTCGAACTCCCCGGCGACGTAGGTTTCGGCAAAAGCGGTTCGCGCCTCGGCCTCCAACGCCGACGGATCTTTATACCGCGACGAAAAGTGGCCGATTAGCAACTTTCGGGCACGCGCCGCGCCGGCGATCTTGGCCGCCTGAAGCGCCGTCGAGTGGCCCGTTTCGCGCGCAAGCCGGCGGTCGGCATCGGCGAATGTGGACTCGTGGTACATCAAATCGACCCCCTCGGGCACAAGTTCGCTCACGATCCGAGCCGCCTTGGGCGAGGGGAGCGTGTCGCTCAAAAACGCGTACGACCGCGACTTGTGACCCTGCGTGTCGGGCTTTTCGCGAAAGACGTAGCCCGTCGTGGGGGTGCGATGGCGGAGCGGCACCGAAAAAACCTCCATCGAACGATTTTCGTAAACAAGTTGCGAGCGAGTGGTGTCGACCGGCGTGAATTCGATGTCGAACAGCACCGGATTGCCGAAGTCGTGTTGAAAAAAGTCGATCAACTTGCGCAGCTCCGCCGGGCCGAAAATCTTGAGCGGCGTCTGCTTGCCCGACAACCCCAGGCTCGCCACCAGAGGCATCAGTCCGTAGACGTGGTCGCCGTGGATGTGGCTGATGAAAATGGCGCCGATCTTGAGCGGCGACACGCCCGCCCTCACGAGGCGCGCGCGCATCCCCTCGCCGCAATCGACCATGAAAAACTGCTCACGTACATTGAGTATGTGAGCAGTCTGATGTCTGCCGGGTGCGGGCGAGGCCGAGCCGTTGCCGAGTATGGTAACTTCGAATCTCAAATCAATAATATACAGTTTGTTAGTCACTACAATCACGCCTCGACCCGCAGGGTGGGCGCGGGGCGGCGGCGAGTGTCTCACGCCTTAAGCGCTTGGAGCGGGCATCGAGTGTCCGGCATCCGGCCTTGAGCGCGCGTCGGCATCGTCATAGGCATCGTCATAGGCATCGGCGTCGGCATCGAGAGTCCTGCCTTGAGCGTTTGGAGCGAGCGTCGAGTGCGCAGTTTCCGACACCTCCGTGCGACGCGACGTCACAAGACCTCAGTCCGGGCTGCGGCGTCAACACTTATCCACTCAGAAAACGACAGCCTCCGTTCGTGCCCTAAACCCGCAATTCCCATGCCGCGAATAGTGGCAAATCATAACACAGCCGGCACAAAAGGCCGGCTGCATTACAACTCACTGACAGGATTGTCCGCAGCGAAGGTCGTCCTTAAAGACTACTCGCCGACGGAGGCAATCCGTGTCACCTACTCGGCGGCAGCTTCGGGAGCAGCCTCGGCTTCCGCAGGGGCTTCGGTCGGGGCTTCGGCGGGGGCAGCTTTGGCGGCCGCCTTCTTAGCGGGAGCGGCAGCGGGTTTGGCCGCGCCTTCCGCCTCTTCCAGGTTGGCCTTCAGTGCTGCAAGCGCCGACAGGTCGCCCAGAGTGGTCTTTTCGACCGAAGCGTTGAGCTTCTTCACCGACGACGAGGTGTTGTCGGCTTCGGCCCTGCGTTCGGCCCTCACGGCGTTGTCCGCGTCGCGGCGAGCTTGCTCATAGGTGCGCACGTGCGACAGGATTATGCGGCGGGTGCCCTTCGAGAACTCGGTCACGCGGAACGGTAGCACATCGCCCACCTTGGGGGTCGAGCCGTCTTCCTTGGTGAGCTGACGGGCGGGAGCGAAGCCCTCCACCTCTTCCGACAGCGAAACCACGGCGCCCTTGTCGTTCATCTCGATTATCTTGCCCTCGTGAACGCTGTCGAGCGAGAAGGTGCTTTCGTACTGGTTCCAGGGATTCTCCTCCAACTGCTTGTGGCCGAGGCTCAGGCGGCGGTTGTCCTTGTCGATCTCCAACACCATCACGTCGATGTCGGCGCCGATCTGGGTAAATTCGCCCGGATGTTTGACCTTTTTGGTCCAGCTAAGATCCGAGATGTGGATCAGCCCGTCGATGCCCTCTTCCACCTCGACGAACACGCCGAAGTTGGTGAAGTTACGCACCTTGGCGGTGTGCACCGAGCCGATCGGGTAGCGGGTTTCGATGCCTTCCCACGGGTCGGCGGCCAACTGCTTGGTGCCGAGCGACATTTTGCGCTCTTCGGGGTCGAGGGTCAACACCACGGCCTGGATCTCGTCGCCCACCTTCATGAAGTCCTGAGCCGAGCGCAGGTGCTGGCTCCAGCTCATTTCGCTGACGTGCACAAGCCCTTCGATGCCGGGAGCGACCTCCACGAACGCGCCGTAGTCGGCCATCACCACGACCTTGCCCTTGATGACGTCGCCCACCTTAATCTCCTTGCTCAGCGCCTCCCACGGATGGGGGGTGAGTTGCTTGAGACCCAAAGCGATGCGCTTCTTTTCGCCGTCGAAGTCGAGGATGACCACGTTGATCTTCTCGTCCAGCGTCACCACCTCTTCGGGATGGGTCACGCGGCCCCAGCTCAGGTCGGTGATGTGGATAAGACCGTCCACACCGCCCAGGTCGACGAACACGCCGTAGGTGGTGATGTTTTTGACGACCCCTTCGAGTATCTGACCCTTTTCGAGCTTGCCGATGATGGCCTTCTTCTGCTCTTCGAGTTCGGCTTCGATGAGCGCCTTGTGCGACACCACCACGTTGCGGAATTCGGGGTTGATCTTCACCACCTTGAACTCCATGGTCTTGTCGACGTAGATATCGTAGTCGCGGATCGGCTTGACGTCGATCTGGCTGCCGGGCAGGAACGCCTCGATGCCGAACACGTCGACGATCATACCGCCCTTGGTGCGGCACTTGACGTAGCCCTTGATTATTTCGTCGTTCTCCATCGCGGCGTTAACGCGATCCCAGCTCTTGAGCTGACGAGCCTTCTTGTGCGACAGCACCAATTGGCCCTTCTTGTTTTCGGCGTTCTCGACGAACACCTCCACCTTTTCGCCCAGCGCGAGTTCGGGGTTGTAGCGGAATTCGGCGATGGGAATGATGCCCTCGCTCTTGTAGCCGATGTTGACGGTCACCTCGCGTTTGCTAAGGCCGATGACGGTGCCCTCGACCACTTCGCCCTCGACGACGTTGGAAAGGGTCTGGTCGTACTCTTTGGCGATCTCGTCCTTGGATTTGTTGTAGAGAGCCGAATCGCCCTCGAATGCTGCCCAGTCGAAGTTTTCGTTGGACACGTGTTGGTACTTGTTTTCTGACATTGTGTTGCTTGTGCGATGCAATCGCCCGTTAATGGTTAGACAATAGGGGACAAAAGTATGAATAATTTTATTTAATTACAACTCTCGGCTCGTTATCGGGTTCGAGAGGGGTACGGCCGACGATGTGGTCGCGCAGGGCGTCGGTCACCGCGATGTCCGTCTGCGCGGCATCCTCCGTGCGCTCGAAACGGTAGTTTTTATAGAGGTAGTCGGGCATGGCCACCAGATACGATTCGCGTTCGGGCATGGGAGAGCCGTTCGGCGCGGTCAGGATTACCTCCACAGCCTCGCCCGCCTCGTCGGTGGTGATGTGGTAGCCGAATCCGCCCGGCATGATGTCGGCGCGATGACCCTCCTTGGAGTCGGAGTTGAACGTTCCCAAAATCAGCCCCTTTATCTGCCCTGGGCTCATGCGCAGGGTGTACACTTCGCTCATGAACGGGTCAATGCGGTAGAGGTCGGCGGTGGATACGCCCCCCGCGAGGGTGTCGATGCGGATTCCGCCCGAGTGATACAACGAAAGGTCGGCCCCGGCGGCGGCGCGCAACGCGTCCGTAACGAGGTTGTCGACGCCCCGTCCGTCCAGCGGCGACGCAACCTCGCCTATGGATGCGTGCAACTCGGGCGAGGCGTTGTAGCGGTCGACCATATTGGAAAAGTACTCCATCGGCGGGATGGTGTCGAGCCTTGCCAGACGGTTCTCGACCGTGAGCTCGTCGCCTTTTCGGGTGACGGTGGTGATGCCGGCGTATTTCAGGCCGCTGCCCGTTTGGGTTACGAGGGTGCCGCCTATTTTCGTCGATTCGGACAACAGCGTGTGTGAATCGCCGCCTACGACGAGGTCGAGCGTCGGCAGGGCTTCGGCCAACTGTTTGTCGCGTTCGAAGCCGATGTGGGTCAGCGCAACGAACAGATCGCAACTGTCGCGCAACCCTGCGTAACGTTTGGCCGTCTCGAACACGTCGGGGTAGGAGAGCCCCTCGAAGTGCTCGGCCTTGCCCTCGGGACGACCCCACGGGGTGAAGTTGGCTACCAGACCTAACAGCGCCACGCGCACTCCGCCCCGCTCTATAATCACGTAGGGTGGAATCGCGCCCAACACGGCTCCATCCGACTTCACGTTGGCGCACACAACCGGAAAGTCCATCTCGCCGATACGTTCACCGAGCAGCGCCTGCCCCCAGTCAAACTCGTGGTTGCCCAGCGTGGCCGCGTCGTATCCCAACTCGTTCATCAGCTCGACGATGGGCGAAAGCGGCCGCTCGGCCAGATCGACGAACGGATTGCCCGTCCACCTGTCGCCCGCGTCCAGGAGCAGCACCTCGCCGCCCGACTCGACCCGAAGGTGCTCGACCAGAGTGGCCAGGCGCGGAAAGTTGTCGATGGAGGAGTGGATGTCGTTTGTCGACACAATCACCAGACGGCGCTCGACGGCGCACGATATCAGCAAAAAAAGCGCCGCGGCCGCCGCAAAAATTCTTCTCATAACCCAAAAAAATTCAATTATCTTTACCGTCGCAAAATTAGTAATTTTTTTAATCACTATGAAGAGCAAACTGATAAGGATTATTTGCGAAAACGACGGACGCGAGATGATGGTCGAGGTGGGCACCTCGCTGCTTGAGATCGCCGCATCGCTCGGAACGGGCGCCCCTGAGCCGGGGGGCGGGACGAAAAAGGACGGGACGCAAGGAGCCCGCCCGCTTGCGGCCTGTGTGAACAACAACGTGAAGGAGTTAGGCTACGTCGTCTTCGAGCCTGTGTCGGTACGCTTTATCGACATCACCCACTTCGAGGGGCACCGGGTGTATGAACGGACGCTGTTCTTCGCCCTGTCGAAGGCGGTGCACGACCTGTGGCCCGGGAGCAAATTCCGCATCAAACACTCCGTCTCGCGCGGCTTCTACTCCGAGATTTCGGGCTTCGACGAGGTCACTCCCGGGATGATAGCGCAGATAAAAGAGCGGATGGCCCAGCTCATAGCCGCCGATCTTCCCATCGAAAAGGGGCGGGTGCTGTATGAGGAGGCGCGCGAAAAGTACGCCGCCCTCGACTACGACGACAAGATAACCCTGCTGGAGACCCGTCCCCGGCTCTACGTGTCGCTCTACACGCTGGGCGACGTGGTGGGCTACTTCTACGGCGCGCTGGCCCCCTCGACCGGCTACGTGGGGCTGTACGACCTGAGGCCATACCACAACGGAATGTACATAGCCGTGCCGCGGCGCACCGATCCCGACAAACTCTACACGATGGTGCCGCAGCACAAGATGATGGAGGTGTTCGCCGAGCACAACGCCTGGGTGTCGGTGATGGGAGTGCCCGACATAGGCCGGCTCAACCGCCGCATTCAGGAGGGCGAGGCGAGCGACCTTATAAAGGTGGCCGAAAGTTTCCACGAAAAGAAGCTCTCCGCCATAGCCGACGCCGTGCTGACCGCCCACCGCGAAAAGGGCACGCGGTTGATCTTGTTGTCGGGCCCATCGTCGAGCGGCAAGACCACCACCGCCAAACGGCTGGGCATCCAGTTGCAGGTGTCGGGTCTGCGGCCGGTGATGATATCGCTGGACGACTACTTCGTGGATCGCGAAAAGACCCCGCTCGACGAGGCTGGAGAGTACGACTACGAATCTTTCGAGGCGATAGACCATCGGCGCTTCAACGACGACCTGGGTCGGTTGCTCAAGGGCGAGAGCGTGGTGATTCCGCGCTACGACTTCATAACCGGCAAAAGGATGTGGCACGACAGCCCGCTGGAGCTGAACGAGCGCTCGGTGCTGATCGTGGAGGGGATTCACGCGCTCAATCCGCGCCTGACGGACACCCTGCCCGACGACGCCCGGTTCCGGGTCTACGTGTCGGCCCTCACCTCCATCGGCATGGACAACCTGTCGCGCATTCCGACGACCGACAACCGCCTCGTTCGCCGCATGGTGCGCGACAGCGTGACGCGCGGAGCCGACGCCTCGGCCACCCTAAGGCGTTGGCAAAGCGTCCGCCGGGGCGAGGAGAAGCACATCTTCCCCTACCAGGAGCAGGCCGACGCGATGTTCAACTCGTCGCTGTTCTACGAGCTGCCGGTGCTGAAGGATTACGTGGTGCCGCTGCTGAGGAGCGTTCCAAACAACATCCCCGAGTATGCCGAGGCGCGCCGGCTGCTGAAACTTATGGACTTTTTCGTCGCCATTCCGCCCGCCGAGATCCCGCCCACCTCTATCCTGCGCGAATTCATAGGCGGGGGCAGCTTCAAATATTAAGCGGCGTGAAACAATCGTTCCACACCGCTTAAAGGTTGTGTTTGCAGGGCGGTCGCCCGAAGGCTCAGAGTCTGTTTAAAAATATTTCTCTCACTTTCCGACCCGAGGCGAGGCCTGTTTCTTGACGCCTGCTCTCGTTACCGCGGCCCTCGTTACATCGTCCTCTGCGGTATTATCATCCCAAGACAACGGGCCTTTACACGATCCTGTGATGTCGCCGGCTGGTTCACCCATAGCGTCTTCGAGCGCGCAGTCCAGTTCGATCGTGTAGACGGGGTAATCGCCGGTGTTCGAAACCGACACCTCGACCGCTCCGTCGACGATATGGTATTTGTAGCCTTCGCACATCACATAGCAGTAGCCGTCTTCGTCGGTGAAGGTGAACGGCTCCAGGCTGTCGCCGAACGTGTAGGTGCCGTCGACCAACCTCTCTTCGCCCGAGGGGACGAGCATGTCGATGCAAATCGTCGTACTTTCCGCCGCGTCGTTCAAATAGAGCGATATAGATTCCGACCTGTCGTTATCGTAGTAGTCGCCATAGAAACCCATCGAGCCGTAGCCCTCCGCGAAATCGTAAGTGGTGCCGTCGACCGTGAATTCGCCCGACTCTACCTCCGCAACGGTTTCGTCGACGTACTCCATCTTGCCGCGCCACTCCCCTTCGATGGTGTAGGTGGGTTCGCCCTCCGCGTCTTCGACGGTGCAGTCCATAGCGACGGTGTATACCGCGTCGGCTCCCGAGCCCGAAACGCCGACCGTTACGGTGCCTCCGACGATGTAGAACGGAACGTCATCCACCCACACGGCGGAGTTTTGCTCTTTGCCGGTAAATGTGCCGGGCATCAGGCTGTCGTCGAACGTGTAGGTGCCGGCCGTCAGTCGTTTGCCGCCTTTGGCCACCAACATATCCAGGGTGATTAAGAAGTGACCATCCGCGCTCCACAGATCGACATAGATATTATCGGCCGAGTCGCCGTAATAGTCGCCGTAGAATGACTGATAGGACTTTCCGCCCGTCAGGTCGTAGGTCTGGTCGGCGAAAGTGAATTTGTTGTCCACGGGGGTTTCGGGTTCGCCGGGGGTGTTGCCGCCGTTTTCCGGATCTCCGCAAGAGACCAGCGAGATGGTTGTCGCCGCAAAAGCGAGCGCGAGTGAAATTAGTTTTTTCATGGTGTGGTTGTTTAAGTTATTCGGTTTTTGTTTGCGGACTCTCTGTTTTCATGAGTGATCGCGTAGCAAAGTTAATGGCGGTTTGCCCGTTTTGCAACGCAGACGTTCGACTTTCGGCCGTTTGCGGCGCTTTTGCGTGAAAAAATCTATTTTTGTACAACACGCGGCGGCCTGTTTTCGCGACTTTTTCATCCGCGTCCCGCCGTTTTTCCGGAGGCTTTGGGGGCTGTTTTCATTTTCTTGATTATCTTTGGCGCTTGATTGAAACTAAAAACCCCTATATACAGTTATGTTCGACAAGTTTTATGGCCGCCACATCGGCGTGACCGACGCGGGGGAACTCTCCGCAATGCTCAAAACCATCGGCGCGGGCAGCGTCGAGGAGCTCATTTCGCAGGTGATCCCGGCGAACATCCGCCTCAAAAAACGGCTCGATATGCCCCAAGAGGGGATGACCGAGACCGAATTCACCGCCCACGTCACCGGACTGGCCGCCCGCAACCGTCAGGCGCGCTCGTTCATCGGCATGGGGTGGTACCCTACGGCCGTGCCTGCCGCGATTTTGCGCAACGTGCTCGAAAATCCGGCGTGGTATACGTCGTACACCCCCTATCAGGCCGAGATTTCGCAGGGGCGTCTCGAAGCTTTGCTCAATTTCCAGACGGCGGTTATCTCGATGACCGGCATGGAGATCGCCAACTGCTCGCTGTTGGACGAGGGTACGGCCGCCGCCGAAGCGATGGGAATGATGCTGTCGTTGCGCTCGCGCGACGCCGTCAAGGAGGGTCGCAACGTGTTGGTGGTGGACGAGAATATTTTCCCGCAGACGCTGGACGTGCTCTTGACGCGCGCCGAGCCGTTCGGGGTGGAGATTGTGTCGTCGGACGACATCGCTTCTTACGAATTCTCCGGCCGCGAATTCGGGGCGATGGTGCAATACCCGGCCGCTAACGGCGATGTGCGCGACTACTCGGCCTTCACCGCGCGCGCCCATGCGGCGGGGGTTCTCGTGACCGCGATAGCCGACGTGGTGGCTCTGGCGATGTTGCAGTCTCCGGGCGAGTGGGGTGCCGACATAGCCGTCGGT
Source organism: Alistipes sp. (assembly GCA_031285345.1). Classification (GTDB taxonomy): domain Bacteria; phylum Bacteroidota; class Bacteroidia; order Bacteroidales; family Rikenellaceae; genus UBA940. The sequence goes on along the minus strand of JAITWI010000071.1, from coordinate 2,674 downwards.
TCGACCCAGCGCTGGGGCATCCCTATGGGCTTCGGCGGTCCTTCGGCGGCCTATTTCGCAACGCGCGACGCCTACAAGCGCAATATGCCGGGTCGCATCATCGGCGTTTCGGTGGACAGATTGGGTAACAAGGCGTTGAGAATGTCGCTCCAGACCCGCGAACAGCACATCAAGCGCGAGAAGGCCACCTCCAACATCTGCACCGCGTCGGCTCTGATGGCCTCTATGGCGGGATTCTACGCCGTGTATATGGGCGCCGAGGGTCTTCGCCGCGCCGCTCAGCACACCTATGACCACACCGCTGCGGTTGCCGATGCGTTGAAGGCGATGGGCTATACCCTTGCGAGCGAAAACTATTTCGACACTCTGGAGGTCGAGGCCGAGGTTTCGGTCATCCGCCAGGAGTCGGCCGAACAGGGCGTCAACTTCTTCTATCCTGCTTCGGGCAACAAAGTGCGCATGAGCTTCGACGAGCTCACCACGGCCGAAGAGGTGCAGAAAGTGGTGGCGATCTTTGCGGCGGCGATGGGCGTGAAGGCTCCCAAGAGCGTCGCGGTGAAAGAGGGCCGTGCGTTCCCGATCGAAAAACTGCGCCGCACGGACGATTTTCTCACCGAGGGCGTGTTCAAAAAATATCGCAGCGAGAGCGAACTGATGCGCTACATCAAGCGGTTGGAGTTGCGCGACCTGTCGCTCGCCGACGGGATGATCTCGCTGGGTTCGTGCACCATGAAGCTCAACAGTGCCGCCTCGATGCTTCCGCTGTCGCTGGCGGGCTTCGGTAACATCCACCCCTACGCCCCCGCCGACCAGACCGAAGGCTACCGCGTGATGATAGCCGAACTCGAAAAGGATCTGGCGACTATCACCGGTTTCGCGGCCTGTTCGTTGCAGCCCAACTCGGGCGCGGCGGGCGAGTACGCGGGGCTGATGGTTATCCGAGCCTATCACCAGAGCAAAGGCCAGGGCCATCGCAACGTTATCCTCATCCCGTCGAGCGCGCACGGCACCAATCCGGCGTCGGCGGCGATGGCCGGCATGAAGATCGTGATCGTGGCCTGCGACGAGCGCGGCAACATCGACGTGGAGGATCTGAAGGCCAAGGCGGCCGAACACTCGACCGAACTTGCGGGGCTGATGGTGACCTATCCCTCGACCCACGGGGTGTTCGAGAGTCGCATCCGCGAGATTGTGGACGCCATTCACGACGCCGGCGGACAGGTCTATATGGACGGCGCCAACATGAACGCGCAGGTAGGTCTGACCAATCCCGGCTTCATCGGGGCGGACGTGTGCCACCTCAATCTGCACAAAACGTTCGGCATGCCCCACGGCGGCGGCGGTCCGGGCGTAGGCCCCATCTGCTGCGCCGAGCATCTGGCGGCGTTCCTGCCCTCGCACTCGGTGGTTTCGGAGGCGGGCGGCGCGGACGGCATCACGGCTGTGGCCTCGGCTCCGTTCGGTAGCGCGCTGCTGCTCCCGATAACTTACGGCTACATCAAGATGTTGGGAGAAAAGGGTCTGCGAGTGTCCACCGAAATGGCGATCGTGAACGCCAACTACATGGCCAAAGCAATATCGGGCGAGTACAAAACGTTCTACTCGGGCGAGAACGGCCGCGTGGGTCACGAGATGATCCTCGATATGCAGAACTTCAAGCGCGACTACGGCGTGGAGGTGGGCGACGTTGCCCGCAGGTTGATGGACTACGGATTCCACGCGCCGACCCTTTCGTTCCCCGTGCACGACACGTTTATGGTGGAGCCGACCGAGAGCGAGGGCAAGGCCGAGATGGACAGGTTCATAGCCGCGATGGTGGCTATAAAAAGGGAGTGCGAGGCTGCTTCGGCTTCGGCGGCAGACAACGTGGTTGTGAACGCACCCCACACCGCGGTCGAAATCGCCGGCGAGTGGGCGCATCCCTATACGCGCGAGCAGGCGGCGTTCCCCACGGCCGAAACCCGGGTGTCGAAGTTCTTCCCGTTCGTGTCGAAGATCGACAACGGATTCGGCGACCGCAACCTGGTATGCAAATGGAATTTGGAATAACGAATAAATACGTATAAAAGAAAATGAAAATCTCAGAAAACACATTCGTCGCACTCGACTATAAACTCGAAGTGGACGGCGCCATCGCGGATCAGTCGCAGCCCGGTCAGCCCCTCAAATTCGCCTACGGAATGGGAATGCTGCTCCCTAAATTCGAAGAGGCCATAGCCGACCTCGAACCCGGAGCGGAATTCAAGTTCACCCTCAGTCCCGCCGACGGTTACGGCGAAACTATCGCCGAGGCGGTGGTGGAGTTGCCCAAAACGGTGTTCGAAGTGAACGGCGAGGTCGAAGAGGGTCTGTTGGTGGTCGGCAACATGGTGCCGATGGCCGACCAGCAGGGCAACCGTCTGATGGGTCGCATCGTCGAAGTGGGCGACGTGGTGAAGATGGACTTCAACCACCCGATGGCCGGCAAGACGCTCAACTTCAGCGGCAAAATCGTCGACGTGCGCGAGATCACCCCCGAGGATCTTCAGGGATTCGCCGGCGGCGGTTGCTCGTGCGGCGACGGGGGTTGCGGCAGCGACTGCTCGTGCGACGACGAGGGCGATGGCGGTTGCGGCGACACGAAGGGCGGTTGCGACTGCGGTTGCTAATTCGCACGGCCGACGTTGTGGCCTGA
>JAITWI010000049.1 GCA_031285345.1 Alistipes sp. | reverse complement strand
TATTCGGAAAAGGTGGGTTCGACAATCGCGGAACGACCTCCGGCAAGCAGATGCGCGGTGAGATATATCGCCTCCGTAGCGCCGGCCGTCGCCATCACACAGACGGGCGCTACACCCGTATGTTCGGCCAGTTCGCGCTCCAGGGTGTAGGGCTCGGGCTCGGGATAGCGGTCGATGCCCGCAAGGTGCGCCGCCAGATGTTCGCGCAGAGGGCCGTTGTCGATTCCGCCCGGGATATTGGAGCTGAAGTCGGCGCGAATGTCGCCGTACCGATACCGATCGTCGCCGTGTCCCTCGATCATTTTTCCTGCAGGATTTCGTAGATGCGCGATATGTCGACGTGGCGGCGAACGTGGTCGGCCAGAAGGTCGTACTGCCGCTGCCGGAATGCGGCGGGAGTTTCGGGGGCCGGGGTCGCGGGAGTGGTTGTGGCGGCCGGGGTCGCGGAGGTTTCGAGGGCTGCGGCCGGCGCGGTCGGCGAGCCATTTGCGGCCGGGTTGTCGAGAATGCCGCGAGTGCAGGCACCCAGCACCGTCGCGCCCGCGGCGTGCGCCCGTGCTATCGCCTCCGCCGCGCCGTTTTCGCGCAGCAGGGCCATGTCGTCCGGGGCCGAGCTGCTCTCCGGCAGGATCACCATGTCGGCCCGCTGCAGCTCGGCGGGGTCGGTCGTGTAATATAGGTGCACCCGCGGATGGCGCTCCAGCGGGTCGAAGTCGGTGAAGTTGGAGATGTGGGCCAGCCTCACCACGGCGATGTTGATCTTTTCGGCGATGTTGATTTTGTCGGTCGCGCCGCCGGTCGCATCGGTTCGCTCGGCGGCGCCTCTGTTTTTCGCCCCGAGCGCCAACGAATCCTCGGCCTCGATGGCGATGTGGTCGAACGTGGGCACGACGCCCAGCACCGGCACGCCAACGAGCTCCTCGATCAGGTGCCGCCCCTCGTCGAAGAGCCTCATGTCGCCGCGGAATTTATTGACTATAATGCCTTTAATGCGGGCACGATCGGCGGGCGACTGCAGCATCACCGAACCGTAGACCGAGGCGAACACACCCCCGCGGTCGATGTCGGCCACCAGCACCACCGCCGCGTCGGCATACTCGGCCATCGACATATTTACGATGTCGCCGCCCCGAAGGTTGAGCTCCGAGATGCTGCCCGCGCCCTCCAGCACGATGGGGTTATGGTGGACCGCCAGGCGGTCGAAAGCGGCGTGGGCCCGGGCGCGCAAAAGCTCTTTCCCCTCGCTGCGAAAGTACTCCCACGCATCGGCATTGCCCACGGGTCGGCCGTCAACCACCACCTGCGACGTGTGGTCGGAGGATGGTTTGAGCAGTACGGGGTTCATGTCGGTGTGGGGTTCGATGCCCGCTGCCTCGGCCTGCACCGCCTGCGCGCGCCCCATCTCGCCCCCCGCCGCGGTGAGGGTCGAGTTGAGCGCCATATTCTGCGCCTTGAAGGGTGCCGGGGTGTGGCCGTCCTGCCGGAAAATGCGACACAGCGCCGTCGCCAACACGCTCTTGCCCACGTCGCTGCCCGTCCCCACAAACATCAGGGGGCGAAGGGAGCGGGAGGTTTTGGGATTCGCGGGGGTCATAGCGCCGGCGAATTGAGATTTTTGGGGTTACGCTCGATTTCGAGGAGCGTGTTTTCGGGCGGGCGTTCGATTTCGAGGAGCACGGTTTTGGCCTCCAGACCGCCGGCGAATCCGGTCAGCGAGCCGTTCGAGCCGACCACACGGTGGCAGGGAACGACAACCGAAACGGGATTTGCGCCCACCGCTCCGGCCACCGCCCGCGCGGCCGTGGGCATACCCAGACTGCGGGCCAACTCGCCGTAAGAGATGGTGGTGCCGTAGGGGATCTCCGTAAGCGCGCGCCACACTTTTTGCTGAAATCCCGTGCCGAACGCGGTGTCGGACGCGGTGTCTGTGCCGGTCGAGGAGCCCGCCATATATATAGGTATGTCGAAGGTGCGGCGGGTGCGGGCGAAATATTCGTCGAGCTGGCGCGCGGCCAGTTCTATTACATCGGTCGTGCCATCCAAACTGCGTCCGCCGAGTTTACGCCCCAGTCGCAGCAGCGTGCTCTCGGCGCGGCCTCCCGCCACCCAGTCGCACAGACACAGCCGCCCCTGGAGCGAACCCAGAAGCAGCGGGCCGGCGGGCGACGCATAGTGTTTGATGATGATTGCGGTATCCATAAAAGCCTGACTTTAAGTTGAAAAAAGCCGCTTAAAATGGGTGCATTTTAAGCGGCTTTCAAGTACCCGGAGTCGGGATCGAACCGACACAGCCTTGCGGCCATTGGTGTTTGAGACCAACGCGTCTACCGATTCCGCCATCCGGGCAGCTGTCCTAAACCAATTCGGTAGTTTCCCCTGTTTGGGAGTGCAAATATAAGCAATAATTGCAAAAGATGCGAGATTTCGTATAAAAAAACTCGCAAGCATATGGATTAAGAGGTTGTTTGGAATTTTACACTCTCGCTCTTTTTGCTCTTTTGCCCTGTTTTTCACCCGACAC
>JAITWI010000031.1 GCA_031285345.1 Alistipes sp. | reverse complement strand
GGGTGTGGATAATTTTGTTTGGGGGGGGGCTTGTACCTGTCGCGGGCAGTGGGATTCGGGTTGTAGCTCGTTTTGGAGTTCGGTTTTTGGAAGCGCTTTGCGTCCTGAAGGCGGAATCGGAAGGGGATGATGTACCGGACGTTGACGGGGATGCCCGCGATGGTGCCCGGCGTCCAGAGCGGCGATGAGATTATGACCCGGGCGGCCTCGGTGGTGAGCGGGACTCCGGGCGAGTAGATGACCTTGATTGCGCCGGTCTCGCCCAAGCGGTTGACCCGGAATTCCATACGAACCTCGCCCTCCATGCCGCTCTCAAGTGCGTCGGGCGGATAGGATAACTGCGTCATGACCCAGTCGTGGAATGTGTTCAGGTCGCCGCCGTTGAAGGTGGGCATGACCCGCTCGGCATCCTCCTCGGGCAGCAGGCGGAGAGTGTCGAGGGGCGAGCGCCAGACGAGATAGTAGCTCGCGTCGAGGGCCCGGCGTCCGCGGCGGGCAGGTGTCCAACGAGGAGAGGCGCCGAGTATCGCCCGGATGTTGTGGCGCAGAGTGTCGCCGCTGCTTACCCCGATGGAGCCCACGGTGCCCTTTTTGTCGACCGTGAAACGCACCAGCAGCGGTACGGACTCGCTTCCGTCCGGGTTCGGCGAGAGGTCGAGCTGGCCGGCGACCCACTCCGAAAAAGTATCCTCCGGCCCGTTCTGAAACAGCGGGCGCGTGGTGGTGCGGCCCCCTTGCGCAAACAGGGCGGACGGCAGGGCCAGCGCCCAGAGCAGCGCCAGCAGGAGGAGGGTGGTTGTGTGTAGTTTCATAGGTCGGAGGTTTGTGGTTGTTGCGGCTTTGTTGCGGTGGCTAAGGTTCGGGGGTTTCGGCGGCGGGGGCGGGCTCGGGCTCGGGGAAGAGGGCCTCCACGCGCGGGACGATATCTTCGGGCAGCGCGTCGACCGGGAAAACGAGCGAGGGCTGAAGCATCCAGAGCTCGCGGCCCGTTGCGGCGAGGGTCGATTTGTAGAGCCGCTCTCCCCCACCCGTGATGTTGAGCATGACCGTTTTTTCGCGCTCGACGCGCCCGTCGGCCACGGCTTTGATGAGCGACGCGGTGGCGATGGCGGCCGCAGGGTGGATGTCGACCCCTTCGGTTTCGGCGAACAGCGCGGCGGCTTTGCGTCCGGCGGCATTGGTGGCCACCACGATATCGCCGTCCGTTGCTTTGAGAGCGTCGTACAATCCGCCCACAAGGCCATAGGGCGGGCGGCGGTTGGAGAGCACCTTGGCGTCGATGATCTCGGCGTCGCGGCGCGCGCGCGAATCCTCGTACTCCAGCATCACCCGCGAGTCGACCCTCCACGCGTCGTACATGGGGACGAACGGAGCGTTTTGAGATACGATGAGACGGCACGTGTTGCTGCCGAAGCGACCGTCCTCGATGAGGCGCAGGTTGGCCTCCCAAGCCGCGATTGCACCAGTGCCGCTGCCCACGGCCTGGAAATAGAGGTCGGGGATGCGGCCGATGGTGGTGGCAGCCGAAAGCATAGTCGTGGCCATGCCGTCTCTACGCGCCACGTTCTTGGCTCCCCCCTCGGCGAAAAAACGCTTGGAGCGCAGGGTGACGTTGCTCAGGTGGATGGCGTCGAAATAGTCGCTGCCCTTCTCCGTGGCGATGAGTTTGACGCAATCGTTGAGCGGCTCCTCGAACCAGAGTGCGTCTAAGTTGTCGGCCGGAACAGAGAGCAGCAGGGGGATGCGGTTGTCGGAGCATACTTTTGCAAACGCGCGGGCGGTGTTGCCCGCACTCGCCACCACAAGGATGCGATCCTCATCGTCGGACATGCGGCCGCAAACGCTATAGGCTTCGGTCTCTTTGAACGAGCAGGTGGTCATTTTGGCCCCGCGGGCGGGGTTCCAGCCGCTGAAGGTGATGTAGAGGTTGTCGAGGCCTAATTTGGCGGCCAAGCCCTCGCTTTTGTACGTTACGGGTGCGGCGCTGCCTTTCAGGGTGCGGCGGATGGGTAGCCAGTCGTGGAACTTGTAAAGGCCCCAGTCGTCGGACTTCACCTCGATCTGCTTCTTGGCGTAGATGGCGCGGACCATGGAAGGGGTGGCGCACTGGCGGTCTTCGAGCATCCAGCCCGTGTCGTCGAACTCGCGGCCCGTGGAGACGCATTCGAGGGTGTATTCGGTGGGTGTGAAATTTTTCATATCGTGTTTTTAACTCATTCTGTTTTTGTAGTCGTCGTAGCCGAATTGCTTTATGATGTCGAGGCGGCCGTCGGTGCGGCGGATCGCGATGGAGGGGTGCGCGACGCCGTTGAACATGGTGGTCTTGACCATCGTGTAGTGGATCATGTCCTCGAAAACGATGCGGTCGCCGACCCTGAGCTCTCCATTACGGTTTTCAGCGCAACCGAATCCGCCGTGGGCGTTCCCACTCCACTCGCCGATCCAGTCGCCGGCAAGGCAGCTGCAGCCCCCCATGCGGTAGCCCTTTTCGCCCTTCGCGGTGTCGGTGTCGTGTGCGCCAAGGATCGAGGGTTTGTAGGGCATTTCGAGGCAGTCGGGCATGTGGCAGGCGAACGAAACGTCCAACATGGCTGTTTTTATGTTGCCGCTCTCGACAATATCTTCGACCGTCGAAACGAGGCAACCCGTGCGCCAGGTGAAGGCGCTGCCGGGTTCGAGGATGATGCGAAGGTGGGGGTGGCGTGCGCGGAAGTTTCGGATCGTCTCGATGAGTCCCGCCACGTCGTAGCCCTCGCGAGTCATCAGGTGGCCGCCGCCGAGATTCAACCATTTTATCTCGCCGAGCAGG
>JAITWI010000013.1 GCA_031285345.1 Alistipes sp. | reverse complement strand
CATTGCCGCCTATGCCCGCGCCCGAACCATTCTCGGTCCAGTTCGTGCTTTGTCCGCCGGTTGCAATCAAACTGCCAGGTCCCCCTGTGATGACGAGCTCGGCGCCGGTCGTTCGTATGCCCGGGTTTTCCTGACTTGCCTTGAGCACGTTCTTTCCTTCGAGTCTGATGGTAAGTCTGACTCCGGGCTTGATCGAGATCGGACAGGTGGTGGCGATATCGACATTTCTCAGCGTGATTATAGCGTTGCCGTCGACTACTATTTTCCTGTCGTAGTGTATATTTTCATGTCCCGAGATGACGATTTTTGCCTGGTCTTTTACCGTAAGCGTATTGTTGGCGTAGCTGACCCTATCGTAGCCGCTATCGAACGACGAGCTTCCGTCGGACAAATAGAACGTACCGTCTCGCAATACCGATATCGCTCGCGTTATGACGCGTTCGCATACGGAGCAGGTGCTTTTCTCACTGCCTTCGGTCATATCGGTCGGCATCAGGGTCGTTACCCATTCGCCCCACTGGTGGTCGCACTCGTCCGGCTCGGGAAGGTCGGCAAGGGTTATGTCGGGCATTTCCAACATTTCGCCGGGAGCCGTTTTGCCGAACGCCCCACCCTGCTCGGGGTCGTAATCCAGCGCCCAGTATTGTGTCGGACGCGCGCAGTACGCCTTTTCGGCCGATATGATCTCGGTGTTCGCCTTGTTGGTTACCAAAACGAAATAGACGTCGGTGGTGGAGAAGAGCGACCAGCGGTACATACCAGCAGGTTCGCCGTTCTCGCCGATGGTGACCGATATTTCGTCGGTTATTTCGCTCGACGACGCGGTCGACGTTTCATAGGTGTTGGAGAACGAGCGGGAAGAGGTTTGGTCGGTGCTTTCCGAACCGCCCCAAGTGTGTCCGTAGGAGGCTTCAAGACTTGCCGTCACGAAAAGACCGCCGCCGGAGATGCCCGCCGTAACGCTGACGTTGTCCTCCCAGGTAGATGAGCTGCTTTTGGTCACGCTGTTCTCGTTGGCTTCGGTAACCGAGTTGCTGATGGAGTTCTCCGTAACGTTGGTGCTCGCATACCCCACGGTGATGTTGGTGGTGCCGTTGTAGTACACAGCCGGACGATAGGCAAGCGGAACGCTGTTGATGTGGCCTAAAACAAAGAAGTAGAAATTGTAGTTTTCGTCGCTTTCGGAGAACACCAGATTTTCCAGACCCGCGGCAGCCCTTGTGCCTCGCGTCGTGGGCTCGGGGACGTAGGGCACGATTCCGTAGCGCTGAGTGGCTACGGGTTCGGCGTTCACCGTTACCGTAGCCGCGTCGGAACGTTTGGCGGTCGCTTTTTCGGCACTCACCTCTACAAAATAGAAGTACGCGCCCACGGTCAGGTCGGTCGGCAGGGCGAATGTCGCTCCGGTCGCGCCTTCGATGGCCGTGCCGCCCGCGTTGCTCGCGGTGGTGTTTTCGTACCACTGGTATGAGAGGGTGGCCCCCTCGGTCGCGCTTGCCTCGACGGTGAGGCTGCCGGAGATCTCGCCCTCGGTCACGGTAACGCTCGCGGGTTGGGTGGCGATGGTGATCACCGGAGCTCCGGAATTCGGCCCGTCGCCCTTGTCGCACGAGGCCATTGTCAATGCGGTCATAGCCGCTGTGCACAGGAGTGCAAAATTCAAGATTTTTTTCATTGTTGTTCGTTTGTTGTAATGGGTTTGTTGATTTGATAATGTTTGCGCCGCAAAGGTCTAAACATCAGGCACGATTATATATCTCAAAATCCGACATTCGGTGTCGGGTTTTGAGAATTTGCAAGATTTTAGTGCCTGAAATGGCGGAAACGAGCGCTTGAGCCCGGGAACCCGAGCCGTTCGGAAAGGCGGGAATAAGGAATCCCGGGACCTTGGAAAGTTGGAGGGGGCGCTACCCTTTTGTCTCGCGGTCTCCGTTCAACCTGCTGCGATATTCGGCGGGAGAGACGCCCGTGGCGGAGTGGAATTGGCGAAAGAAACTGCTGGTCGGAATGCCCGACAGCTCCTGTATCTCGTCGATGCGCATCTCGGGGTTGGTTTCGAGAAGACGTATCGCCTCACCGATGCGAAGCGAGGCGATCCACGACCTGAAATTTTGGCCGTGGGTAGAGTTTATGTGGCGGGAGAGCCACGACGAGGAGACGCACAGCTGGTCGGCCAGCGAGTCGAGCGTGGTGCCGGAGAGTCGGAACTCCTTTTGCTCCACCCACTGGGCGAGCGCCGCCTCTCCCCTCACCTCCTTGTGCCGCTCTTCGTTGCGGGCGATCTCCACGACGGGAGCCATGCGGTGGAATTGCCCGACGTAGTTGATATACCGAATCGCCAGATAGGTATACAGGAGGGTGTAGCAGGCGATGAAGATAAGAAAGTAGATGTTGTTCTCCTCCAGCACTCCGCCGAAGACGCCGATGACCGCCGCCGTGACGAACACCTCTACCACCCACCGCAGGCGTTTGTGCTCGTTGTCGGAATAGAAATTGTTCGCCCGGCGCTTGTAGTTGCGGTATTCGCGGAAGAATATCCACACATAGTAGACGAACAGAGCCGGATAGATCGCCTTGAGCAGGAGGGAGAGCCACACCAAGGGCGCGGGCAGGGCGTAGTCGTTGACCATCACGAGCGTGGTCAGCGCGGAGAGTATCGCCAGTTGGACGAGCAGCCGCCGCCGGGTCACGAACCTGTTGTTGATCAGCACTATAAGTGCGAAGGTGAACATCAGCGCCTGAAACGGCGCTACTATGGTGCTCAGGTGGATTCCCGAATCTATGAATATCCCCGCCAGATGGATGCCCGCCAAGAAAACATAGGCCACGCCCAACAGCCTGCGCGACAGGCGATAACCGCTCAGTTTGGGATCCGAAGGCATCGCTACCGCAAACAGGCAGATCCCCATCGCGAGAACCACCACCGCCGACAACAGAGCGGTCAGAAAGTATGGGCCGAATTGTTGCATGTCATTCTCGCCGTAGAGCTACACGGAGATAAGGGGGCGACACGGGATTTACTCCGCCTCCTCCGCCGGCTCCTTTATCTCTTTGAACGCCCTGCTCCAGGTCGGGGCTTTAGTATCTTTGTCCACAGCGGTGTTGTAGGCGAACGCGCTTCCGGATGGTACATGCAGGATATCCTCCTCGGCCGAAAAATTAAATATTCCGAGTTCCGGCGGTGCGGCAGCGTTCACCGTCACGGTTTTCAGGTTGTTGCAGTTCCAAAAGCACTCATCCTCGATGGTTTCGACGCTCGCGGGAATGACTATCTCATCCAGCTCCAAACACGCGCTGAACGCACCCTTCCCCAAAGTCTTCACTCCGTTGGGAATGTCGACGACAGCGAGAGCGAGACACAATTCGAAAGCGCCCTCCCCGATGGTTTCGACCCCGGCTGGTATCGTGAATTCCCTCAGGCTGTAACACTCAATAAAAGCCTTGGCGCCGATGCTCTCGATGTTGTCGTGGAGCGTCACCTCCGACAGCGAGGCGCATCCGCTGAATACGTTGTCCTCTATTTTGGTGACGCCGTCCGGGATAACTATATCCGTGATCGCCATACACCCTGCGAACGCCATCGGCCCGATAGACTCCAGGCCGTCGGGAAGCGTGACTTCCATCAGCGACGAGCATAACTGGAACGCTCCCTCGCCTATGCTCTTCAGATTGGCGCCCAAGCTGACGGAGAGCATGCCGTGGCAATTTCTGAACGCTGCGTCTCCGATCGAGGTGACTTTATCCCCTACCGACACGCCGACAATTTCCTTGCAGCCGTAGAACGCGTAGGCCCCCAACGTTTCGAGGTCATCCGGCAGCGCGACGTTGTCGAGCATCTCGCATCCCGTGAAGGCGTAATCCCCGATGCGTACGACGGTAGCGGGAATCGCGGCCGACACGAGATTTTCGCACGCCCTGAACGCAAAGGCGCCGATACTCTCGACCCCCTCTTCTATCACCACGCTCTCTATACGGTTCCGGTTCGCGTACCAGGGAATGGTGACCGCCTCTTTGTCGAACCGGAAGTCGGGCATCGCACCCTCTCCCGACACGGTCAAAACTCCGTCGTCGGACAGATTCCACGTCAGAGTGCCCATGTCGCCATTGGTGGGAGCGGCTCCTCCCGCGTTCGGTTCGCACGCCGCCGACATCAGGCCGATAAGCCCGACAAGGGCCGTAAACATCAATTTCTTCATATAAAAAGCTATTTTCTTAATGCAAAAACAGGGATCGGCCGTGAGTGGCGATCCCTGCAAAAGTACAAATATTTTTCGGAAAACGTGCAAACCGAGCGCAATGCAAGTTTGCTTGCAAATTGCCGGAGCGCGGCTTGTTTTATGAAAAAACGTTGCAGGCCGCCCTACCACTTTGCTCCCGTGGGCGCCCCGCCGAGTTCGTCGTTCCAGTGCATCGAGGCGTGGGTTCCGTCGCACCACGGTTTGTTGGACGACTGTCCGCAGCGACACAACGACGCCCTGTTGCGCACCTCGTAGGTGAATCCGTCGGGTCGCGAAATGGGGATTCCGCCGCTCACGAAAAGCCCGGCCGATGCGTGTATCTTGGGGTCTTCCACGAGCGACAGTTCCGGCTTAAGATCGGGCTCGTGGGGCTCTCCCGTCGCGTTGTCCCATGCCGACAGGCGACCTGCGATGCAGTGGTCGGCCTCGCGAATGGTCATCTCGCGGTGCAGCGGATCGTCCGACTCGTCCACCTCGTTCCACACCCTGAGGCCCCCGTCGCAAAAGCGGGCAAAGGCGCAATACTTCTCGCTGTCCGAAAGCGACAACGCCGGGCCCTCGTACATCTTGGCGTCGTCCAACAGCCCCCTCTCGGAGGCGGTCAGGGTCGGATCCCAATCGGCCTTGGCGTGCGCCCCGTCGCAATATGGTTTGTGTTTAGACTCGCCGCAGCGGCACAGGTTGACCGGATCCGACGCCATTTTGAACGTCAGCCCTTCCTGCAGCCACCACATCTCGCCCTTCTCGTTGGGCACTATGAATTTTTGAACCAACGGCGGCTGTCCGTACACCGCCAGCGGGCCGCCGTCCACGATCTGGATACGATACTTTTTGTCGGCCTGCTTCGACCCTTTTTGAACTTTGATTGCCATAGAACAGAGGTTTTTTTGCCCGTTTCGGTTACAATTAATGTGCCCGCGATTCGTGAAGTCGTGAATTTTCGTTACTTTTGACTTCACTTCGTTCGTCCAAGGCAGGATGCGCCTCGGGAAACTGCAAACTTCGTTTGCGTTTCCGCTCGGCTTTCACTACCTTTGCATCCTGACAACCATATCAACCATGACGCATAGCATCAAAACCATCGGAACAGTGCTCGCCGCGGCACTTTTGGCCACCCTCGCCCTCGCGGGCTGCAAAAAAGAGGAGCCGACGAGTTCGTTCCTCCTTGTGGGCGACAGCTCGATCTACTTCGAATACGGCCAGACCAAAGAGGTGTTCTACACAACCCGTAACATAGCCTCTTTCTACCTCCCCTCCGTTCCCGAAGGGTGGAGCTGCGTTCGCCAGAGCGGCAAATATGTGATCACCGCGCCATCGGAGGGCGACTCCGGGGCCCTTTCGGAGGGCGATATCCGCGTCTCGGCCGATGCGGGCGACCGCAGGATAACCCGAACCATCACGGTGGCGATACGCTTAGCCGAGGAGATCGTCGCCCCGGCCAACAGCTTCATTGTGTCGGAGCCCGGCAAGCGATATAAATTCAACGCCCGCCGCCGCGCGGGCGAGACCGCCGAAACCTTGGACGCCACCGGTGCGAACATCATGTGGGTCACCGCCGGCGCTCCGGTGGGTCACGTCTCGCTGGAGAACGGTTATCTATACTTCGCCACCGCCGACGGCGCCGAACTGATCCCGGGCAACGCCCTTGTGGCCGCCACCGACAAAACCGGCAAGGTGCTGTGGAGTTGGCACATATGGGTGACGGACTACGACCCCGCAGTCGATTATCACACTGCCGCCGGGGCGAAGGTGATGGCTCGCAACCTCGGCGCGCTGGCAGGCTCCAACGCCTCTGCGGAGGATGTGCGCGACTCCTACGGCCTCTACTACCAGTGGGGACGCAAGGATCCGTTCCCCGGCCCCGCCGCCTGGAACTCCACCGCCACCGAACCGCTGTTCACCTCTCTGGGGCGATACACGAACCTCTCTTTCGCCACCTCGTCGGACGAAACCGGCACCTTGGAATATATCGCCTCCAGACCCATGACATTCATCGCCGGCACCGAAGAGAACGACTACGCGTGGCTTTGGGACGACTCCGACGACACCCTTTGGGGCGGCTCCGAGGGTTCGGGCGACAGTGGCGCGAAAACTATCTACGACCCGTGTCCCGCGGGATGGAGGGTCGCCTCGTCGGATCTTG
>JAITWI010000015.1 GCA_031285345.1 Alistipes sp. | reverse complement strand
GCCTCGATGTAGACGTGGCGCGCCTCGCCCACCGCCCCGCGGGTCGAATGGTAGGTCTCGCCCGCACCGTCGGCACCCGCTACGAACGGCGAACGAAGGGTCGGCGAACCGTCGGCGGTCAGCTCCATCACGGGCTCTCGACCCTCGGCTGACACCCCACCCTCCTCGCGACTCCTCTCCGCGGCGGACGCAAAAGTCACCTCCCTAAAACTCAATCGCGAAGCAGTATGAACTCCGCCGTGACGTTGTAGGTCAGGGTGATGTCCTGCATGTCGAGTCCCGGCTCGGCCACGTCGGCGACACCCGAAAACATAATCGCGTCGGCCTTGAAGGAGCGCGTCATCACGGGCATGGGCGAGTTTTCGTAGTAGCCGTTGTCGGCGATCCACACCGCCGCGCCGGCGCTCTGACCGACAGCCTCGGCGAGGGTGCAGGCGATCGCGCGGGCATTGCGAATGGCTTCGACCCTCACCTCGTTTCGGAATTCCTCCATGCGGCTGTGGCCCACCCGCGAAACGCGCGCGTCGGACACGCCCATGTCGCCCAGCAGAGCGAACACGGCGTCGAGCGTCTGCGTGTCGCCCACCTTGAGCTCGTAGGAGCGGTTGCTATCCACGTCGTTGCGCCTGCGCGGCGCGTTGGACATGGTGGTCACGCGCAGAGCGGCGGCGATATCCACGCCAATGGCCGTGAGCTGGGTCTTCATCATCGACTCGATCTGGTCGACGTTCATGTTTTTGACGTCGCCCGTCCGGAGGGTTATGGCGACGTATATCTCGTCCGGAGCGACCCTCTTTTCGGCCTTGCCGTTGACTTGGATCGACTCGCGGTAACGATTCGCGTCGGGAGTCTGCGCCTGCGCGGTTACTGAGATAAAACCTGCGGCCAAAATCGCCGCCGTGATGGAAATTAACTTTTTCATACTTTCCTTATTAGTTTAACAACGTTTTCGACGTGGTGGGTGTGGGGAAACATGTCTACCGGCTGTACGGCGGCGATGCGGTATTTTTCCGCCATCAGCGCTATGTCACGCGCCTGAGTGGCCGGATTGCAGCTCACATAGACGATCGTTTCGGGCGCGGCGCGCAAAATAACGTCTATCACCGGCGCGTCGACGCCCGCCCGCGGGGGATCCAAAATCACAACGTCGGGGTGTCCGTTGGCCGCAACAAACTGGTCACTCAGCACCTTTTTCATGTCGCCGGCGTAAAAAATGGTGTTCGCGATGCCGTTCAGCGCCGAGTTTTCGCGCGCGTCGTCTATCGCCTCGCGCACATACTCGATGCCCACCACCTGCGCCGCCTGTCCCGCGACGAAGTTGGCGATGGTGCCCGTGCCGGTGTAGAGGTCGTATACCGTTTCGGAGCCGGTGAGGCCGGCGAACTCCCGCGCCACCTTATACAATTCGTATGCCTGAGCCGAGTTGGTCTGGTAGAACGACTTGGGGCCGATCTTGAAGCACAGGCCCTCCATCCGCTCGAAGATGTGGTCGCGGGAAACGTTCCCGTGGCCATTTTCGCCCCCGTTCCCGTCGGCGCGGCCGTTTCCGTGATCGTTCCTGCTCCACAAAACCGCCTCCTGATCGCCCAGCGAGTCGTTGAGCTTGGTGTTGACCACGTACATGAGCGAGGTTATCCGCGGGAACGTCGTCGCCAGATGCGCCATCAGCTCCTCGCGTTTTTCGGTGGCATCCTCTCCGAAGACAACTATCACCATGGTTTCGCCGGTCGAGGCGGTGCGGATGACCACGTTTCGCATCAGTCCCTCGTGGGCGCGGATGTCATAAAAAGTGAAGCCGCGCTCGACACAAAAGCGCTTGATTTCGAGGCGAATCTCGTTCGACGGATCGGGCTGAAGGTGGCAACGGCGGATGTCCAATATCTTGTCGAACATACTCGGGATGTGGAAACCCAGCGCCGGTTCGGGTTGCGGCTCGGCGTCCGAGGCGATCTCCTTTTCGGCCGCCATCTCCTCGAAGGTGCGCCATCTGCGCGGCGAAAAAGTATACTCCAACTTATTGCGGTAGAACTCTGTGCGCTCCGAGCCCAAAATGGGGCGGATGCCCTCCTCGGGCAGCTCCAGATGGCCGATGCGCGAGAGTTGGTCGAAAACCTGTTGCTGCTTGAAGCGCAGCTGCTCGGCGTAGGGCAGGTTCTGCCAGCTGCAGCCGCCGCACACCCCGAAATGTTCGCAAAAAGGCTCGGAGCGCATCTGTGACCGTTCGATCCACCGCACCACATAACCCTCCATGAATCGCCTGCGCTGCGAGCGGATCTGCACGTCCGCCACGTCGCCGGGCACACATCCCGGCACGAACACCACCTTGCCCTCGTGGTGCCCCATCGCCTTGCCCTCGGCCGCGACGGCCGTTATCTGTAAACCCTCTATTATCGGATTTTCCCTTCTTCTTTTTCCCATATCGGCGCAAAGATAGCGAAAACCGCGCTGTTTCCCGTAATTCGGATTATCTTTGCACTATGATGAACATTGCGAGATTTACATTCAACCCCATAGCCGAAAACACCTACGTGGTGTGGGACGAGACGGGCGAGGCGGCGATTATCGACGCGGGGGGCAGCACCGAGGCCGAAAACCGGGTGTTGGACAACTTTTTGGCGGAGCGAGGCCTGCGTCCCGTGCTGGCGGTCAACACCCACGGCCACTTCGACCACGCGTTGGGGGTGCCCCATCTGGTGGAGCGCCACGGAGTGCCCTTCGCCGCCCACTCGGCCGACGCCTTTTTGTTAGACAACGCGGCCGTTTCGGGCGAGGTGTTCGGGGTGAAGGTGGGCCCAATGCCGCGCATAGATGTCGATTTGGCGGGGCTCGAAGAGATTCGCTTCGGGGACACCGCGCTGAAAATAATCCACACCCCGGGCCACACTCCGGGCCACGTGTGCCTGTTCGAACCGGCGAGCCGGGTGGTGTTCACGGGCGACACGCTGTTTGCGGGCAGCATAGGGCGCACCGACCTGCCGGGGGGCGATTACAGCTGGATAATGAAGAGCATTCTTGAGAAACTGCTGCCCCTGGGCGGCGACGTGAGGGTCTATCCGGGGCACGGCGGCGACACCACCATAGCGGGCGAGGCGGCCGGCAACCCCTTCATCACCGAAATAATCGAGGGCGATGTGCACTACAAATAACGTTGCGGGGGGTG
>JAITWI010000002.1 GCA_031285345.1 Alistipes sp. | reverse complement strand
CGGAAAGTCGCCCTCCATCATCCACGTGTAGTAGCTCGGCTCCTTGGCGAACACCTCGGCCACCGGGCGCCCCTTGTGCTTGCCGAACGAAAACACCTCCATTCCGCGCTCGTTGTATGCGATTCTCCCCGCGTAGTCGGCGAACCTGTCGCGCGCCGAAAAGTCGGCCAAAAAAGCCACGTCGTTTTCCAGGTCGGGGTATCTGTCCAGTTGCGCCTCCAGCACCTCGTACGTGGCCACCACGTCCGCCTCGGCCGAGTGGGCGTTCTCCAACTCCTTGTCGCAGTAGAATTTATAGGCGGCTTCGAGTGTGCGGCGCTCCTTGATGTGGAATATATTCTGCACGTCGACGAACTTGCGCCGCTTGAAATCGACCTCCACTCCGGCTCTGATGAACTCCTCCACCAACAGCGGAATGTCGAACCGGTTGGAGTTGAATCCGCCCAGGTCGCACCCCTCCATATAGGCGGCCAGCGACTTTGCGATCGCCCGAAAAGTGGGGCATTCGCGCACGTCATCGTCGAAGATGCCGTGGATAGCCGACGCCTCCTGGGGGATGTGCATCTCGGGATTTACGCGGCGGGTCTTCACCTCCCTGTCGCCGTTCACCGCCACCTTCACCAGCGAAATCTCCACTATACGGTCGCGCGAAATGTCGATCCCCGTGGTTTCGAGGTCGAAAAATATGATCGGATTTTTGAGTTGTAGTTGCATATCGTTACTTCTTCGACACTAATCTGCTTTTGAGAGATGAATAGCAAGGCTTGCGATGGAACCGCGACCAAATGAGGGGAGAGGTTCCGAGCGTAACGCAGCTATTCGCTCTCAAAATCAATTAAGATATCATCATGGGCATCAGAAGCATCAACGTATCGTTCGCCTGCCTGTCGTCGTACACCGGCTTGAATACGCCCGCGCGGGTCGAGTCGGCCAGCTCCACCGCCACGGTCGGGGTCTCGGTGTTGGCTAAAATCTCGACCAAAAACGTAGACTTGAAGCCGATGGTGATGTCGCCTCCCTCATACGAGGCCGACACGCTCTCCCGCGCCGACACCGAAAAGTCGAGGTCCTGAGCCAACAGGTCTATGTGGTTGGGTTTGATTTCGAGCCTGATGAGGTTGGTCGCCTGGTTGGAGCAGACGGCCACGCGTTTTATGCCGTTCAAAAGTTCCACCCTGTCGACCAGCACCCTGTTGGGATTTGCGGCGGGGATCACAGCGTTATAGTTCGGGTAGTTGCCCTCGATCAGGCGGCACACCATGGTGTACGACCCGATGTGGAAGACCACGTTTTTGGTGTCGAACTCGGCGGTGATGTTGCCCGACTCCCTGGCGAGGGTGGCTTTCAGCAGGTTGGCCGGTTTTTTTGGCAGGATGAACGACGCCGTTTGTCCGCTTTCGACGTCGGCCGAGTAGCGCACCAACTTGTGGGCGTCGGTGGCCACGAAAGTCACCTTCTCGGGCTCGATGTTGATGAACACGCCGTTCATCACCGGGCGCAGCTCGTCGTCCGCCGTGGCGAATATCGTCTTGCCGATGCCGCTTTCGAGCACGTCGGCGTCGAGGGTGAGCGTGTTGTGCTCGTCGGCCAGCGGTTGTACTGCCGGATAGCTCTGCCCCGAAGTGCCGGGAATGGTCGCCTCGCCCGTCTTCCAGGTTATGCGGATCTCCCACGTCGAGTCGTTGGTCTCGATGGTGATGGGTTGCTCGGAGAACTCCTTGAGCGAATCCAACATCAACTTGGCCGGAGCGGCGATAAGACCCTCCTTCTCGACGCTTTCGACCTTTATCGAGCCCACGAAAGTGGTTTCGAGGTCGGAGGCGGTGGCCCTCAGTTCGCCGTCCTTCAACTCCAACAGAAAATAGTCGAGGATGGGCAGGGTGTTTTTCGAGCTGATGATTTTGCCGGTCGTCGAAAGCAGCGACAGCAGAGCGGAGCTGGATAGTGTGAATTTCATATTTTTACATTTTTATATTAGCCTTGTTCAATCGGGCAAAGATAGACACTTTTCGGCAAAATTCCTACAATTCGGCGAGCCGGTCGAGCGACATGTCTATCATCCTCTCGACGAACGGCTTGTAGTCGGTCTCCATATCGAGCGCCACGCGCTGTGCGATTATGGTGCATATCGTCGCCGCCCGGTGACCCATCAGCTTCGAAAGCCCCGCCAAAGCCGAACTCTCCATCTCGAAATTGGTAATGCGGCGGTCGCCGCCGGAGCCGGAGCCTGTGCTGGAGCCGGCGCGGTTCGGGTCGGCGTATCGGAACGACTCTATCTTGTCGTTCAGCCGCGGGTCGGCGGGTTGCAGCCTCACGTGGCGCCCCTGTGGACCGTAAAACCCCGGAGCCGAGACCGTTACGCCCTCTTTTGTCGAGTCGCGAAAGAGTTCGAACAGCTCCTCGTCCGCGTCGACGAAATATGGCGCGGGCAGCAGGGGGCTCCAACCGGTGTGCTCCACAAAGGCGCGCTCGATGGCTCCGTCGCAAACTTTATCGCGCCCGTCGTAGTAGTTCAACAGGCCGTCGAAGCCCACCGAGGTGCGCGCGAACACCAAATCTCCTATCGCAAGATCGGACTGCAGCGCCCCCGAGGTGCCCAATCGCAACATCGTCAGCCGCTTATGCTCGGGCTTCACCTGCCGGGTGGCGAAGTCGATGTTGGCCAGCGCGTCTAACTCCGTCACCACTATGTCGATGTTGTCGGTGCCGATGCCGTGCGACAGCACCGTCATCCGGCGGCCTTTGTAAGAGCCCGTCACGGTGTGGAACTCGCGGCTGGAGACCGAAAATTCGCGACTCTCGAAGCGGGCCGCCACCTGGGCCACACGACCCGGATCGCCCACCAGGATGATCGTGTCGGCAATCTGATCCGGCTTGAGGTGTAGGTGGAATATCGACCCGTCGTCGTTGATTATCAGTTCGGAAGATGGAATGGTTCGCATGGCGGTTTGAAATTTGGGATAAAATTAGTTATTTTGCGTCGGATTTCCAAAATCCACAGACCATTAATCATCAAACTTTTTTCGAACGATGACTCTTATAAAATCCATAGCAGGCATTCGCGGCACGATAGGCGGCACCGCGGGCGACAACCTCACGCCGATAGACATAGTGAAGTTCACCTCGGCCTACGCGACTTGGGTGCGGCGGGCGGCTTTGAACGACGGCTCCGGAGCGGCGGAGGCCTCAAAAAAACGCCTCAAAGTGGTGGTGGGTCGCGACGCGAGAATTTCGGGCGCGATGGTCGAGGCGCTCGTCCACGGAACTTTGACCGGCTGCGGCGTCGACGTGATCGACGCCGGACTGTGCACCACGCCGGGGGTGGAGATGGCCGTCGTGCACTACGGCGCCGACGGGGGTATCATCCTCACCGCCAGCCACAATCCGCGTCAGTGGAACGCCCTCAAACTGCTCGATTCGCGCGGCGAATTTTTGAATGCCGAGGCCGGGGCGGAGATTTTGCGGATGGTGGAGTCGGGCGAGTTTACATATCCGCAGGTGGACGAACTTGGCCGTGTGATCGAGCGTGTCGATTTTCTGCCGCTGCACATCGCCGCCGTGCTCGCATTGCCGGCGGTAGATGCGGAGGCCGTGCGCGCCAAAAAATTCCGGGTGGCGGTCGACGCGGTCAACTCGGTGGGCGGAGTGGCGATTCCGGCGCTGTTGGAGGCGTTGGGCTGCCAAACCGTGTGTCTCAACTGCGAACCGACGGGCGACTTCGCCCACAATCCTGAGCCGCTGCCCGAGCATCTGACCGAGATTTCGACCGCCGTGGTGCGCGAAAAGGCCGATCTCGGCGTTGTGGTCGACCCCGACGTCGACCGTCTCGCACTCATCAACGAGGACGGAACGATGTTCGGCGAAGAGTATACGTTGGTGGTGGTGGCGGACTACGTTCTCGGTGCGACTAAAGGTGCGAAAAACACAGTCTCCAACCTGAGCTCGACCCGCGCCCTAAACGACATAACCCGGCGTCACGGGGGCGAATATTTCGCGGCGGCGGTGGGCGAGGTCAACGTGGTGGCGCGGATGAAGGAGACGGGCGCGGTGATCGGCGGCGAGGGCAACGGCGGGGTCATCTATCCCGAACTCCACTACGGCCGCGACGCGCTGGTCGTGGTGGCGCTGTTTTTGACCCATCTGGCGCGGTCGGGCAAAACGATGACCACACTGCGCGCCACATACCCCGAATACGTAATTTCGAAAAACCGCATAGACCTCGCGCCCGACATGGATGTGGATGCGATTTTGGAGGCTGTGAAGACGAGCTGCGACGACGGGGTCGTGAACGACGTCGACGGCGTGAAGATCGACTATCCCGACGGCTGGGTGCACCTGCGCCGCTCCAACACCGAACCCATAATCCGCGTGTACAGCGAGGCCGCCTCACGCGAAGCCGCCGACGCCCTGGCAAAGCGCGTGATGATCAAAATAGACTCTCTACAATGACTAAGCGATCCGCCGCCGGCATAGGCCAAAGGATTCTCAAAGGTTCGTTTTGGCTTGTGGCGTTGATTCACATCGCGGTGTTCGCGGCTATCGGTGCGGCGAGCGGCGAGTGGCGGCTGCTTGTGACGTTTCTCGTCGGTTTTACCACCGTGACGGCAATCTACGGTTTGTTCCGATTCTATAGACGACCTTAGTTTCCCTTTCGAGTTTAAAGTCTATCGGTAAAAGGTAGGCAACCCGCACCGGCACACCCTCTATCGTGCCGGGCTCCCAGCGGGGCGAGATGAAGATGACTCGCGCGGCCTCGGTTGTCAAAATAGTGCTGGGAGACGATACCTCCTCCAAGTTTTCGACCTCTCCCCGCCTGTTTACCACGAATTTCATCGTGACCCTACCTTCGATGTCTAAGCCTTGAGCTGCAGGCGGATAGACAAGTTGTTGCATTACCCAATTTCGAAAAACATCGAGACCGCCCCCCTGAAAGGTCGGCATCTCGCTCTCCAACTCGTGCTGGCGCTTAAATTCTAACGGGCCGTCGGGGGTTTTGCGTATGATGTGGTACAGGATCTCTACCGGTCGCCGTTTTTTACGCCCCGGAGTCCAGTCGGGCGAACTCTCGATAATCGCTTTTATATCGCATGCCGCATGGCCTCCGCTCATTACGTGAACGTTGGCTACGTGTCCGTGCTTATCGACATCGAAGTGGACCATCAAAATCTCACCGGGGTTTGCGCCGCCGACATCGTTGCCGGGGGTGTCGAGGTTCTCCGGGCTACCCGGGTTGTCGAGGTTGTTCTGGTCGTCGAGGTTGTCCGTGCGCCCTTCATCGTTCGGGTTGTCCGGGGCGGCGGCGCTCTCGCCCTCCGAGCTCTTCATGGCGGCGAGCCTGTCTTCGACCCATTTGAGGAACGTGCTGTCGGTCGCGCCCTCGAACAGCGGCCATGTTATGTTTTTAGGAGGCTCCGGCGTTAGTTGGGCGTGGCTCTTTTGCGCCGATAATGCCATGGCGGCGGCCGAAAGACAAATTGCGATAAGCAGTGGTTTTTTCATAATCGAGCAGTGTTATGGTTGGGTGTTGTCCATACAAGAGCAAGTCGGTTGCGAAGATACGAAAATATCCTCAGCAACCGACCCTTTTGCGGCGATTATTTTTGCCTATCCGTTTTTACTCTTCGAAAGGATCGATGACCAGGATATAGAATATCCTAAGAGGTCTTCCGCTATTGCTGCCCGGCTTCCATTTGGGCGAAGTTTTGAGGACCATCCTCACCGCCTGCGAGAGTTGTTCGGCGGGAGAGTGAATGAATTCGATATTAGTGAGTGACCCGTCTCGTTCGATCACGAATTTCACTACGACTTTATCGTCATTCCCGGTTCCGGTTCCTGTTCCTGTTTCGGAAACCGCCTCCGGCCATTCGATGCGCTCGGTCACCCAGTCTCGAAATTTGTTCAGGTCGCCGCCCTGAAAAGTCGGCATGTTTTCGGCGACGAATGAGGGGGTGTCTCCGTTTTCCCCCTCGGCAATAGGTGGTCCTTCCAAAATAACAGCAGGAAAACCATCATTTTCCAAATCCATCTCCGGTTGATCATGAAAACCACCCATATCGACAACGGATACGGTTGGACCTTCTCCGTCTTTTCCATGTAACGAAAACACGATATCAACAAAAACGGTAATATCGCCCATGTTATTGCCGGATATCCAATTGGGATGCGAAGTGACGCGTTTCACAACCTCTTCGGATAGTATCTCTGGTGAAGATTCCGAAACCCACAGACCAAAATATCCGCGGCCATTAGAATGATATTCGACACTTACCGTCCCTTCGATCCCTTTGTTTATCGCCTCTTGGGGATAGGCGACTCTCTCGGTAAGCCATTTAAACATACCAACGTTATCGGTAATAGTTAGCTTGCGCTGTTCCGTTTCAGTTTGCGTCGATCGTTTGCGCTCCCCGCAAGAAACGAAAGAGACGAACAGCAACGCGATGAGCGCGACAACCATAAAGCCGGCGATCAAAAGAGATGTCCTTTTCATAATCGGTAGTCTGTTTTATTTGTTATTCTATGGCATGGCGATTTCGGTGACTGGGCTCTTCGGGCGAGACGGTGGCTTCGGCGGCAGGCTCTTCTGCGGTGGAGGCTTCGTCGGCGAGTGCCGGGGCGACAGTGGCCTCGGGCTCGGCAACCGGAAACAGTCCCTCCGCGACAGCGACGATAGCTTCGGTTTCGGCGTCGACGGCGAATACGTGCGAGGGCTTCAAATACCAAAGTTCGCGCCCCGAGGCGGCGAGGGTGGTCTTACGGAGCCGCTCTCCACCGCCCGTTATGTTGAGCATCATCGTCGCGCCTTTAGGCACGCGTCCGTCAGCCACAGCCTTCTCCAAAGAGGCGACCGCTATGCCCGCCGCGGGGTGGATGTCGACCCCTTCGGTTTCGGCAAACAGTGCGGCGGCCTTGCGACCCTGGGCGTTGGTGGCCACCACGATGTCGCCGTCGGTATCTTTAAGCGCGTCGTACAACCCCCCGACAAGACCGTAAGGCGGGCGACGGTTCGACAGCACCTTGGCGTCGATGATGCCTGCGTCGCGGCGGGCTCGGTTGTCGTCATAATCCAACATCACGCGCGAGTCGACCCTCCACGCGTCGTACATCGGCACGAACGGAGCGTTTTGCGACACTACGAGGCGACATTTTTTCGACCCGTAGCGACCGTCCTCTATCAGGCGCAGATTGGCCTCCCACGCGGCGATGGCTCCGGTGCCGCTGCCCACGGCCTGAAAATAGAAGTCGGGAATCGCGCCGATGGTAGTTGTCGCGCTCAAAAAGGTGGTGCCCATTCCGTCCCTGCGCGCAACGTTTTTGGCGCCCCCCTCGGCGAAGAACCGTTTCGACCGCATCACCATGTTGCTCAGGTGGATGGCGTCGAAATAGTCGCTCCCTTTTTCGGTGGCTATCAGCTTTACGCAGTCGTTTAGCGGCCCATCGAACCACAACGCGTCGAGGTTGTCGGCCGGAACGGCCAACAGCAGCGGAATGTTGTTCTCCGAGCAAACCTTGGCGAACGCGCGCGCGGTGTTGCCGGCCGAGGCGACCACCAGAACGCGGGTTTCGTCCTCCGGAATGCGGGCGCAGACGCTGTACGCCTCCGTCTCCTTGAACGAGCAGGTGGTCATTCGCGCGCCTTTCGCGGGGTTCCAGCCGCTGAACGTTATCCAGAGGTTTTCCAGACCCAACCGAGCCGCAAGTTTTTCGCTTTTATAAGTCACCGGAGCGGCGCTGCCCTCCAACATCCGGTGGATCGGCAGCCAGTCGTGGAACTTATACAGGCCATGGTCGTCGGACTTTACGTCGAGTTGCCTTTTAGCGTAAACGGCGCGCACCATCGACGGGGTGGAGCATTGGCGATCTTCGAGCGTCCAGCCCGCATCGTCGAATTCGCGGCCCGTGGCCACGCAAACTAATTTGTATTCCGTGGGTGTGAAGTTTTTCATTTTGGATGGGTTTACTCTTGTAGCGGGGTTATGACATTCTGTTTTTATAATCTTCGTAGCCGAATCGCTTTATGATTTCGAGTCGGGGCGTGTCGCTTTGGTCGGCGCGAAGGATGGCTATCGACGGGTGGCGCACTCCGTTGAACATGGTGGTTTTGACCATCGTGTAGTGGATCATGTCCTCGAAGACCACGCGGTCGCCGACCCGCAACTCCCTGCCGTCCTCAAAAGTCCACTCGCCCATCCAGTCGCCCGCAAGGCAGCTGCAACCGCCCATACGCCAACCTCGTTCGCCCTTTGCGGTGTCGGTGTCGCGCGCGCCGACTATCGAGGGTTTGTAGGGCATTTCGAGGCAGTCGGGCATGTGGCACGCGAACGACACATCCAACATGGCCGTACGTACGGGAGTGCACTTTAATTGCCCGTGCGGCTCGCACCCGCCGCTCTCGACCACGTCTTCAACCGTGGAGACGAGATGGCCCGTGCGCCAGGTGAACGCGCTGCCCGGTTCGAGAATCACCCTTACGCCGGGGTGGCGCGCCTTGAATTGTTTTATCGCTTCGATCAGCAACTCGACGTCGTAGCCCTCGCGGGTCATCAGATGGCCGCCGCCGCAGTTCACCCACTTCAGGCCGCCCTTCCCGCCGGAGCCCGGGTCGCCGCCCCTCTCGCCGGGAACCGGATTGTCGTCCTCCAAAAGGTGCCCGAACCGCCCCTCGAAAGCCTCCAAAGCACGCGCCAAGTCGGCGGCCGAAGACTCGCACAGCACATGGAAGTGGAGCCCCTCGACGCCGTCGGGCAACTCCGAAAGCTCCGAAACACCCAACCTCGACCCCGCCAAAGCAGGGTTATACAGGTCGGTCTCGACGGGCGACCAGCCCGGATTGACCCGCAATCCGCACGAAATTCCACGAAGCAGTGCCCTCGCCCCGAAACGCTCGAACTGCGCCACCGAGTTGAACGTCACGTGCGAAGAGCAACGCAAAATCTCGTCGAAATCGACGTCGGTGTAGACCGGAGCGTAGGTGTGCGCAAGTGAGCCTCGGCGACCTTGCCCGCATTCGTTCCCGCTCACGCCGTACTCCTCGAAAACCAACCTCGCCTCGGCGTAAGACGACGCCGTGGCCCCGTCGCTGTGACGCGCCAACTCGGGAAAAACGCTCCACATCGCGCACGCCTTCAGGGCGACGATCACCTCCGCCCCGCTCTCCGCACGCACGCGATCTATCACCGCCAGGTTGCGCCGCAAAGCCGCCTCGTCCAACACATAGCAGGGCGAGGGAATATTATTATATGCCCGAAAATCCACTCCCGAAAAGGTGCCGCTAACTGAACATCACGTTGAAAACGGGCAACGCGAAGAGCACCGCCCCGACGAGGAACACCATCGTCATAATGAGGCTCGTCACCACCTTGCCGCCCATGAAGACGGGTTGCAACGCCGCCCTCACAAGCCAAAAAACGGAGCTGCACACAAGAAACGTGCGCCCGAGACCGGTACCTACAAGGTCGGCCGGAAACGCGAAACAGACGAACGCCACGGCAATGAGCACCCATATCATCTGAATGTTGAGCACGTGCATGATGCGCCGGTCGATGCCGAAAGCCTCGATGTTCGACAGGTTGGGCAGGTCGCGACGCCAGCCGAAAATGCGCCAAAAACCGGCGTGAAACAGCGCGAACAGCAGCGAATAGGCGCCGCAAAGATAGAGTACCGTCATAACAATTTTGTTTTTTGTGATGGAGTTTATTGTTGTTTTACCGGACTGTCGCCCACAACGAACGCTCCCGTGTAGTATATTTCACGAATCTTGTCGGCCTCTTCCTCTACCCACTTTTCGACCCCCACCGCCTTCATTCGGCAGAGGTTGAAGAGTTTGAAGTTGTGGGGATAGTCCTTTACAGCACTATCCTTCGACGGGGCGAGGCGACTGCACGGAAACTCGTCGCACTCGAAGCAATATTCGACACCTTTCGTCTCGGCACAGGCGTAGGTGGCACACAGGCCGCGTGTCCAGAGACAATGCCCTTTGACGGCGCGGCAACCTCCCTTACAACCCACCTCCTCGGGCGAGACACCGAACATTTCGGCCGCGCGGGCACGGTATTCGGGCGTTACGTTGGCCTCGTGTGAGCGGCAATTAAAGCAGTCGAGTCCGCACGGGGCGGTCGAGGCTATTTTATCTCGTGTTGTCATGGTTGTGTCTGTTTTTGCAAGGTCGTTGCCGCCCCGCCGTTATCGTGTTATCGCGTTAAAATTTGCTTAAGCCCAAAAATGCCCTGCTATTCCGACCAACGTCCCTATAATAATCGAATTCGCGGCGATTATCGGCAAAGGCTTTTTGTCGGTATGCCCGACGTGTATCAGCATGGGGATAATCATCGCAAACGAGATCAATCCGCCCTCCAACCACCAGGGAATGTGCGGCAGGTCGATATTCACGATGATTATCGAGATGAAGCAATAGTAGAAAAA
The DNA here is from genome assembly GCA_031285345.1 of Alistipes sp. GTDB lineage: Bacteria > Bacteroidota > Bacteroidia > Bacteroidales > Rikenellaceae > UBA940. The sequence goes on along the minus strand of JAITWI010000002.1, from coordinate 2,256 downwards.
CGCGGCTACGGTCGAGTATCTCGGCAGTTTCCGTATCACCATCGGGATAATATCGACGACCCCGGCCACGAGTCCTATAAGGGCCGACAACAACAGCTTATCCATCGCAATATTTATTCCACTTCGAGATCCACGTCGAACTTCTCGATCCACGGCAGACCCTGGGGGCCTAACTCGGCGAGGAACGGATCGGGGTTGAACTGCTCGACGTTGAACACGCCCGCGCCCCTCCACTCGCCGCGAGCCCACATCGCCGCGCCCAAAGCCGCCGGAACGCCCGTGGTGTAGCTAACGGCCTGAGTACCCGTCTCTTTATAAGCAGCCTCGTGGTCGCAGTTGTTGTATATGTAATAAGTGCGCTCTTTGCCGTCCTTTATGCCACTGATGCGGCAACCGATCGACGTCTGGCCGGTGTAGTTCTCGCCCAAACTTTTAGGGTCGGGCAGCACCGCCTTCAGGAACTGGATGGGAACAATTTTCGTGCCGTTGTACTCCACCTCGTCGATGCGCGCCATGCCGATATTTTGGATCACGCGCAGGTGGGTGAGGTACTCCTGCCCGAAAGTCATCCAAAAGCGCGCGCGCTTGATGGTGGGGTAGTTCTTCACCAGACTCTCCAACTCCTCGTGGAAAATGACGTAGCTTTCCCTCTCGCCTATCTCGGGGTAGGTGAGGGGCATGTGTATTTCGTGCGGCTCGGTGGTGACCCACTTGCCGTTCTCCCAGTAGCGCCCTTTTTGCGTCACTTCGCGGATGTTGATCTCGGGGTTGAAGTTGGTGGCGAAGGCCATGCCGTGGTTGCCGGCGTTGCAGTCCACGATGTCCAGATAGTGCATCTCGTCGAAATGGTGCTTGGCGGCGTAGGCGGTGAAAATCGCCGACACGCCCGGGTCGAATCCGCAGCCGAGGATCGCCGTGAGTCCGGCGGCCTTGAATCGGTCGTGGTACGCCCACTGCCAGCTGTATTCGAACTTGGCCTCGTCCTTGGGCTCGTAATTGGCCGTGTCGAGGTAGTTGACGCCGCATTCCAGGCAGGCGTCCATAATGGTGAGGTCCTGATAGGGCAGGGCGACGTTGATCACTATGTCGGGGGTGTGCGCCTTGAAAAGCGCCACAAGCTGGGGCACGCTGTCGGCATCCACGGCGGCCGTTTTGACGTTGCGGCCATATTTGGCATTCACCTCGGCGGCAATTGCGTCGGCCTTCGATTTGGTGCGGCTCGCCAGCGTTATGTCGGTGAAAACGGGATTCGCTGCTACCTTGTGGGCTACGACCGTGCCTACTCCGCCCGCGCCGATGATCATTACTTTTGCCATTTTTGAGTCTGTTTATGGGGTGATTATCTGTTTAATGCACATTTTACGCACACAAAAGTACGAAAAGCCTTTGGTAAACCAAAATTTGGTTATACATTTGCACCCTGAAAACGAAGGGCAGGGTAGTCTGTTCGACAGAACTGGTAGCCGTTTTGCCTGCCGTTTTCGATAAACAAAGGAGATTCAGTAGCTCAGTTGGTAGAGCACATCCCTTTTAAGGATGGGGTCCTGGGTTCGAGCCCCAGCTGGATCACGAGTGCCCCCAGCGGGATCACTTTCAAAAGCGACTTTCGGGTCGCTTTTTTTGTTGAATCGCCTCTGTATGCGTGTCTGGCGCAGGTTGTGTATTATTTCCGAGGCAGTCTTCCAAATTTTACATACGGCGCGACACAGCGCACTACGGCGGGGTGCGGCGAACTGCGAGTAAGTTAATTGTAACCACCCTGCGGTGATTTGCGGCATAGGTTACGGCGTTGTGCGGCAGGGTCTTGCACGTTCCGAAAAGTGATGTTATGTTTGTCTTCGAATCAAGCCCATACATATCTACAAGCAGGTTTTCGGGCATTAAAAGCACAAATTATGAAGGCAGAAAAAAGCACATTCTCGATCCTCTTCGTGGCGCAGAAAGGCAAACTCAACTCGGAACTCAAAGCACCCATTTTTGCGCGTGTGACCATCAACGGTGAGATGGTTCATTTGTCGACGCGCCTGTATGTCGAACCCTCACGCTGGCTCGGTAAGGAGGGGCGGACAATCGGTGCGACAAAGGAGGACAAATTGATTAACGAGACCATTGATAACTTCCGAACCCTCATCCATGGTGGAAAACCCGTCGAAGTTGACCCCGATAAGACGGAAGAAGGAGTCCCCCTAAAAACGGTTGAACATAGACACCTAAAAACGGTCGAAAGTGACCACCGAAAACCGGAGTAAAGTGTCT
>JAITWI010000029.1 GCA_031285345.1 Alistipes sp. | reverse complement strand
ACGCCGGCGAATCCGTGGCGCTTCACAACGCCCTGATAGCCCTTGCCTTTGGAGATGCCCGTGATGTCGAGCCAGTCGCCGTCGATAAAGTCCTCCACCGTGACGGTGTCGCCAAGGTTGAGTTCGCGTCCGTCCTTGCCCTCCCATTCGCGGAATTCGGCAAGTTTGCGCATGGGGGTCGCTCCGGCCTTCTTGAAGTGGCCCATGAGCGCCTGGCTGGCGTGCTTTTCAGTTGTCTGGTCATAGGCAAGCTGCACTGCGGCGTAACCATCCTTTTCGACGGTCTTCACTTGCGTGACTACACACGGCCCGGCCTCGATGACGGTGCACGGTATGTTTTTACCGTCGGCACCGTAAACGGAAGTCATTCCGATCTTTTTTCCAATTAATCCTGACATGATGTCGATTAAAAATAATTAATGATTCTGTTGTGTCAGCGGGAGGCAGGTTCCTCCTTAACACGGGGTTTGTTGATTTTGTTACTTATCTCAATTTGCCGTCAATGTGGTGGTTATGCAACGCTGTCGCGACAAATATTCCGTTCCTGATGGCGGTTTTGAGAGATGAAGAGCAAGGCGCGCGAAAAATTTGAGAGGGGAGTGTACTTGACGTACTCGACCGAACAAAATTTTGAGTGGCAACGCCGCTATTCGCTCTCAAAACGGCTATCAGACTTTGATCTCGACTTCGACACCGCTCGGCAACTCCAACTTCATCAGCGCGTCGATGGTCTTGGAGGTCGACGAGTAGATGTCGAGGATCCGCTTGAAGGTGCAGAGCTGGAACTGGTCGCGCGCCTGTTTGTTGACGAAGGTCGAGCGGTTGACGGTGAAGATTTTTTTCTGCGTGGGCAGGGGCACCGGGCCGCTGACGACAGCTCCCGAACCTTTAACCGTTTTGATGATCTTCTCGGCCGATTTGTCGACGAGGTTGTGATCGAACGATTTGAGTTTGATTCGTATTTTTTGGCTCATATCTGTTTGTTTTTTATTCCTTGTGCGTTTATTTCCCCGGTGGCGGCCCCGCTTTTGCGATAAAACTCGCTTTACGGCAAGCTCTCCCTTATTCGGTAGCCCCCTCCGGTGGAAAAGTTATTATTCGTCTTCGCCTCCTTTGCGGCGGCCGCTCGACTTTTCGATGATGTCTTTGGCGATGCCGGCCGGAACCTCCTCATACGAAGCTAATTCCATCGACGAGGTGGCGCGGCCGCTCGAAAGCGTACGAAGCACCGTCACGTAGCCGAACATCTCCGAAAGGGGCACCTTGGCCTTCACCAGACGGGCGTTGCCCTTCTGGTCCATGCCCGACACCTGACCGCGACGCTTGGTGAGGTCGCCGATGATGTCGCCCATGTTCTCTTCGGGCGTAACCACTTCGACAGCCATCACCGGCTCCATGATCACGCTGCCCGCTTTGGGCGCGGCGTGGCGGAAGCCGTTGCGGGCGGCGATCTCGAACGACAACTGGTCGGAGTCCACAGGGTGGAACGAACCGTCCAACAGGCGCACCTTCATCGAGTCGATATGGTAGCCCGCGAGCGCGCCGTTGGTCATCGCCGAGGCGAAGCCCTTCTGCACCGAGGGGATGAACTCCTTGGGGATGTTGCCGCCCTTCACTTCGTCCACGAACTGCAGCCCTTCGCCCTCGAAATCGGCGTCGGCCGGTCCCAGTTCGAAGATGATGTCGGCAAACTTACCGCGACCGCCGGTCTGCTTCTTGAACACCTCGCGATGCTGAACCGATTTGGTCAGAGCCTCCTTGTAGTTCACCTGGGGCGCACCCTGATTGATCTCCACACCGAACTCGCGGCGCAGACGGTCTACGATGATCTCAAGGTGCAACTCACCCATGCCCGAGATGATGGTCTGACCGTTCTCCTCGTCCGTCTTGACGGTGAAGGTGGGGTCTTCCTCGGCCAATTTCGACAGACCGACACCCAACTTATCGAGGTCTTTCTGCGTTTTGGGTTCGACCGCCAGACCGATAACGGGATCGGGGAAGGTCATGGATTCCAACACTATCGGAGCTTTTTCGTCGCACAACGTGTCGCCCGTGCGCACATCCTTGAAGCCCACGACGGCGGCGATATCGCCCGCGCCCACGACCTCGATGGGATTCTGCTTGTTGGCGTGCATCTGATAGATGCGCGAGATGCGCTCCTTCTTGTCCGAACGCGAATTATAGACATACGAACCGGCATCCAACTTGCCCGAATAGACGCGGATGAACGCCAAGCGGCCGACGAACGGGTCGGTGGCGATCTTGAACGCCAGCGCCGAGAACGGTTCGCTCTCGCTGGGGTGGCGTTCGATCTCCTTGCCCGTCTTGGGGTCGGTTCCGGTGATGGCCTCCACGTCGAGAGGCGAGGGGAGGAACGCGATCACGTAGTCGAGCAGAATCTGCACGCCCTTGTTTTTGAACGACGAACCGCACAACATCGGCACGATCACCATTTCGGTGGTGGCCTTGCGGATGGCGGCGATCAGCTCCTCGGGGGTGATGCTGTCGGGCGCTTCGAAGAATTTCTCCATCAGCGCGTCGTCCACGCTGGCCACCTCTTCGATCAGCTTAGCCCTCCATTCGGCGGCCTCGGCCTTCATCGACTCGGGAATCTCCTTGGTGGTGAAGTTGTCGCGAACGTTCTTGTCGTCGAAGTAGTAGTAGGCCCTATTATATATAAGGTCTACCAGCCCTTCGAATTCGTGCTCGTGGCCGATGGGCAGAACCACCGGAAGAGCCGTGGCTCCGAGGCGCTCCTTGACCTCGGCGCAGACGCCCAAGAAGTCGCTGCCCGTGCGGTCCATCTTGTTGACGTAACCTATGCGGGGAACCTTGTATTTGTCAGCCTGACGCCAAACGGTTTCGCTTTGGGGCTCCACGCCGCCCACGGCGCAGAAAGTAGCCACGGCACCGTCCAACACACGCAACGAACGTTCCACCTCGACCGTGAAGTCGACGTGACCCGGGGTGTCGATGATGTTGATCTGGTACTGGTGGTCCTTGTAGTTCCAGAAAGCGGTGGTGGCGGCGCTGGTGATGGTGATACCGCGCTCCTGCTCCTGGGCCATCCAGTCCATAGTGGCCGAACCCTCGTGGGTCTCGCCGATCTTGTGGGTTTTGCCCGTGTAGAACAGAATACGCTCCGACGTGGTGGTTTTACCCGCGTCGATGTGAGCCATGATACCGATGTTTCTGGTGTATTTAAGATCTCTTGCCATTTTAGTTTTCTCCTTCCGAAATGGTTAGAATCTGGCGAAGTGAGCGAAGGCCTTGTTCGCGTCGGCCATGCGGTGCATCTCCTCTTTGCGTTTGAAGGCGGCGCCCTCAGAGTTGTAGGCGGCCAAAATCTCTGCCGCGAGTTTTTCTGCCATAGACTTCCCGGCGCGTTTGCGAGAGTAAAGGACAAGGTTCTTCATCGAGATGGAGACCTTGCGCTCGGGACGTACTTCCATCGGGATTTGGAACGTCGCACCACCCACGCGGCGGCTCTTGACCTCCACCTGCGGCGTGATGTTTTCGATCGCCTGCTTCCAAACCTCCAGAGGAGCCTTGTCTGCGTCTTTCATCTTCTCGCCCACCATATCCAATGCGTCATAGAAAATGGTGTATGCAATACTCTTCTTGCCATCCAGCATCAGGGAGTTCACGAAACGTGTCACCTGAGTATCCGAAAACTTCGGATCCGGAAGTAGAATTCGCTTTTTAGGCTTAGCTTTTCTCATTGCTTATTGTTTTGCTAAATTTTTGTTCTGTTTTTGCTTCTTAACGATCGACCCTTTTGTGGGAGTCGACTACTTTTTCTTCTTGCCGGTCTGCTGCACTTCACCCGGCTTGGGCTTTTTGGCGCCATATTTCGAGCGGCGCTGACGACGGCCGTTCACGCCGGCGGAGTCGAGTGCTCCGCGCACTAAGTGATAGCGCACACCGGGAAGGTCCTTCACACGGCCGCCGCGAACGAGCACGATCGAGTGCTCCTGCAGGTTGTGACCTTCGCCCGGGATGTAGGCGTTGACTTCCTTGCCGTTGACGAGCCTCACGCGGGCGACTTTGCGCATCGCCGAGTTGGGCTTCTTGGGGGTGGTGGTGTAAACACGCACACAAACACCTCTTCGCTGGGGGCAGGCGTCGAGCGACGGGGACTTGCTTTTGTCCTCGATGGTGACGCGCCCTTTTCTGACTAATTGTTGAATTGTAGGCATTTAACTGTTGTTTTGTCCTTTGTTTTTTAACTGTTTTCTCGCATACCGTCCATAAAAACGGCCTGCAAAGGTACGAAAAATTCTTCACGCACAAAACTTTACATCACTTTTTTCGCTGATTTCAACCGTTTTCGCCCTGTTTCGGCTGTTTGCGTTATTCTTTTTTCTTATGTGTTTGCGTATTTAATAAGCGCGATTTATATGCGCGTTGGGATTTAGTGCGTAAATCACTAATTATCATCGCATTGCCGCCGAGTACGCAATTGACTCGAAAGCGCAGTTATTGGATTTTCGGAAAATTATCCGTAACTTTGTCTACCAGACGGCGATACGCCATGCGCTAATGCAGGACGCGCGCTCAAAAAACCAAACTTCGAATTTTATGAAAAGATCAATTTTTGTCGTTCTCGCACTCGTTTGCGGCGCAACAACCATTTACGGGCAAAATCCCGGACAGGCTCACGGGCAAAATTCCACTGAAAACCCCGGACAAACCATCGGTGAACGCCTTTCGAGGCACGTATACACCCTCGCCTCGGATTCGCTGGCGGGCAGGGAGTTCGGCGAACAGGGAGCCTACCAGGCCGCCCGCTACGTCGCCGCGCGGTTCGCCGAAATCGGGCTCGACACATACACCGACAGTACTTATTTACAGCCATTTACGATGGGCGGCACGCAGGGCTACAATGTGATAGGCGTTGTTCGCGGCAACACTCCCGCACTAAAGGACGAGTGGATAATCCTCGGCGCCCACCTCGACCACATCGGCACAAACAGCGAGGATGAGATTTACCACGGTGCGGACGACAACGCATCCGGCGTGGCGGTGCTCATAGAGACGGCGCGCGCTTTGGCGGCTCGGCGGGACGAGCTGTCGCGCTCGGTGATGTTCGTGGCGTTCGACGGCGAGGAGGCGGGGCTATTGGGTTCGCGCCACCTTGCGCAGCAGCTGACCGGAAACCCGGCTGAAAACCGGACCGAAAACCAGACCGGGCAGCCGGCTGAAAACCAGCCCGGGCAGCAGACGGAGAATCCGACCGAAAATCCCGGCGAGGGGGCGGTCAAATATATGGCCAGCCTCGACATGGTGGGTTGGCTGCGTGAAGGTGAGGCGCTCAAGATTGCGGGCGTGGCGATGCTCGACGACGGCGAGGATATCTTTGGCAAAGCGCTGGAAAACACCGGCACGCGCTTCGACGGATTGAATCTTAAACTCAAGAAGTTCGACTCAATGATATTCACCGGTTCCGATCACGATTCGTTCGCCGCCAGAGGCATTCCCGCGACCTACATAACCACCGGGCTCAAGTCGCCCTACCACCGACCCGAGGACACGGCCGACAAGATCGACTACGCCGGCATGGCGCTCGTGGCCGACTACATGGCCGCCACCACCGTCGAGATGGCTCGCCGCGACGAACTGACCCCCTCGGGCAGGCGTTCGCTCAAACATCGGGACAAGGAGCCGCGCATAGAGGGCGGTCTGATGGCTTCGATAGGCTCCAACCGCCACATATACAAGGGCGGCGCGATGGACGGCAAGTACGCATTCTCGTGGCAGGCTGGGGTGTGGGGGCAAGTCAACCTGGGCAAGTACGGCTGGTTCGCGTTGCGTCCGGGGGTGGTTTTCGAGCAGAGGAGGGCTCTGTGGCCCGTCGATTTCGCGAACCGCACCTCGTCCGTCTTCAGCACCAACGCCATCACCGTTCCGCTCGATGTAATGCTCAAAGCGCGGTTGGGATCGCCCGCCGTATATATCTACGCCTTCGCGGGGGGCTACTACTCTCGCGTGCTGTCGGGGACTAACGGCGGCGACAGGGTGAACCTTTCGGGTGCCGGAGCGTTGAACCGCAACGAATGGGGTCTGCGGTGCGGCGGCGGGCTCAGGCTGTTCAACGTGTTCATCGAGGGCGGCGGCCACTACGGTCTCTCGCGGGTGCTGTCGGGCGGAGGGGGCGGTTCTGCTGGCGGTGCGGCGGCTGGCGGCGGCAAGATATCCAACCAGACGAGCTATTTCACGGTAGGTTACAAATTTTAGGCGTCGCTTAAACTCTCCCGCTTCCGCCTCTTTTCTCCACGTTTTCCGCCGAAACTGTTTTGAAGATAATTTGATGTACTTTTGGCGAAAATTCGACGCAAATTCGACGCGGAAAAGTAGTGAGGACAATTTACATAGTTTTGGGCGGCGTGGCCGTGGGCTTAGGGGTGATGGGCATATTTTTGCCGGTGCTGCCCACCACGCCTTTTCTGCTGTTAGCGGCCGCGCTCTGGTGCAAGGGGTCGCCGCGGCTCTATCGCTGGCTGTTGGACAACAAGCTGTTGGGAGAATACATCCGCAACTTCAGGGAGCACAGGGCGATCCCGCTGAGGGCGAAGATCGCCTCGGTGGCGGTTCTGTGGGCGACTATCCTGCTGTCGGCTTTTTTGGCCGTCGAGGCGTGGTGGCTGCGGGGAGTGCTGCTTGCGGTGGCTGTTGGCGTGACGTGGCACATTCTGTCGTTCGCCACGCTGAAAAAACGGGGCGGGGACGCTGAAAAACGATAAAAAACCGTATCTTCGCCGTCGCTTTATGACAGACACGATGGAAATAGATTTTGTAGTGACGTGGGTCGACATGGACGACCCCGAGTGGCGGGTCGATTTTGCGAAGTACTCCGGCCGCGCGACGACGGACAATTCGCGCAACGAAACCTCCGAGGCGCGGTTTCGCGACTACGGCTTCCTTAAATATTGGTTCCGGGGCGTCGAACGGTTCGCCCCGTGGGTGCGCAAGATCCACTTCGTGACCTGCGGCCAGAAGCCCGAGTGGCTCG
>JAITWI010000018.1 GCA_031285345.1 Alistipes sp. | reverse complement strand
CGACCGTGGCTATTTTAGCGGTGAGTGACAGGTGGTTGTGACTGCGGACGGGGCGGCGTGGCGGATTGTCCGCGTCGATAAAATCGTACAAACTTAATAAAATTATAGTAATGAATAAGTGGCTTAAACTCTCTCTTCAAATCGTTCTTTTGGTAGTCGTGCTGGTGCTCGCTTGGATGCTGTTCCGCCAGATCATGACCCCGATCCAGTTCAACAAGGCGGTCGCCAGCCGTCAGGCGGCGGTCATCGAGCGCATCATCGACATCCGTTCGGCCGAACAGGCGTTCAAACAGAAGAACCAGCGCTATGTTGGCGACTTCGATTCGCTGATCAACTTCGTGCTGACCGACTCGCTGGAGTTCGAACGTCAGACCGGTTCGGCGGACGACTCAGTGGCCGTGGCGAAGGGGCTGGTGAAGACCGAAAAGTTCAAAAGGGCGGTGATGGACACCGTGTTCGCCCCGCGCAAACTCACCGTGGAGCAGATCCGCGACCTGCGCTTCGTTCCGCACGCTCCCGAGGGCACCGAGTATATCCTGAACGCGGGATTGCTCACCACCGAGTCTAAGGTGGTCGTGCCGGTGTTCGAGGCCAAGGCTCCTTTCAAGATGTTTTTGAGCGACCTCGACCACCAGATGCTCGTCAACCTGATCGACGAGACCGAGAACGCGTTCAACAAATACCCCGGTATTCAGGTCGGTTCGATAGAGCGCGCTACCAACGATGCGGGCAACTGGGAATAATTCAGGCTCCTCCAATCATACGGTCAGGCGGGTGGACGATTTGTTCCGCCCGCCTGTTTGTATTGTGGATACGGCGCGGACGGTGCTTGTGCCGGCCGAGTTATTTGAGCCGGGGCTGGAAGAAAACTATTTGAGGTTCAACGGAATGGCTCTCGCCTCCGGAGAGGTGGCCGTAGCGAGCAGGGTTCGCGGCGCGGCTGGCAGAGAGGCCGGTGGAGCCGAGGCCGGCGGAAGCGGGAAGGCTGTGGCGAGCGCGCCCGAAAACAACATTGTGGCCGTGATGGCCGCCTCGGCCGAGGTGTGGAGCGAGATCGGCGACGGGTATGAAAGGGGAGATATCGAGGTGACGTCGCCGTTGCTGGCTCTTATCGCGCGGTCGGGGCGACGAAGCAAACGCGAGGTGAACGTTCTGCTGACCGACCACAATGTCTATATCACCGTGTGGGACAAGGGTTTACGGATGGCTGAGGCGCTGCCCGACGCGTCGGTCGATTCGCTGCTATATTATATGCAGGTGCTGGGGCGGCGGTTCGAGTTGCGGCGGTTTGAGATTTTCGTGGGCGGCGAGGGGGCTCTGGGTGCGCAGGGGGCACAGGCCGAAGTCGGCAGCTCGCAGAAGGCTCGCGAGGTTGCAAACGCTCTGCGCGGGTATTTCGGGAAGGTCAAGGTTGTTGAGTAATTGGTAAATGCGGTTATGAAAAACAAGAAAGTTTTGTGGATTGTTTTAGGTCTGGCATTGCTGTGTCTGCTGTGCTATGCGTTGATACCGACCACGCCTTGGTGTGTTGGGATTGAACGAAAAGATGCCGTGACTTCGCTAATTACGTTGGGCGGGGTGATTGCGGTTGTGTTTGGGCTTTTTCAGACGAACAAGCGTATAACTCAGCAAGACAAGCTGTTGGAGGGGCAGGAGCAACAGCGACGCGATGCGCGGTTTGCGGCGAGTGTGGAACTGCTGGGTAATCTACACGAATCGACCCGCATCGGCGGCGCGTACAGTCTATACTTCCTTGCCCGAGACTTCAAGGAGTATCGAACTGCGGTTTGTGAGATACTTTGTGCGCACCTGCGGGGGATTGCGGATAAAGACAAATTTCCGGTCGGTGATGATTTTAAAATGACCGCCGAGACAAAGAAAAACTACCCGAAGAATGAGGTGCAGGCTATAATAGATTTGTTGTTTCGGAAAAAATATAGCACAGAGTTGTTTGAGGAAGAACAAAAGAATCTTAGTGACGTGTTCTTGTGCCAAGTAAGCTTTATGGCTACGCATGGTCGTAGTACAGTTATCAACAAACTCAATTTCAATAATGCCAACATATCTGATGTTAGTTTTATGGGAGCAGAATTTAGTGCAGCTAATTTTTCGCAAACTCGGTTAAATAAAGTAAGTTTTAGCTACTTGAATTTAAACTTATTTTCGAAATTTAATTCGGTCGTATTTATGCAGTCTGTATTAAGAGAGGTCGTATTTGATAATTGCATTTTCTGTAATGACTTTCCGACAAATTTCTGTTTCGAGGGAACTCCGCTCGAAGGATATAGCTACGAAGAAATTACGACACCCGGTCGTTCTCTTGAATTAACAACGCCTAAGGCATGAGAATTATTTCGGGGACGCATAAGGGGCGGACGATTACGCCGCCGAGGAATCTGAGGGCGCGGCCGACCACCGACTTCGCCAAGGAGAACCTGTTCAACGTGCTGGCGGGCTTCGGGTTCGACTACGAGGAGTGCGATGTGCTCGACCTGTTCGCCGGCACCGGGTCGGTGAGCTACGAATTCGCCTCGCGCGGGGCCCGGAGCGTCACCGCGGTGGAGATCAACGCCGTGCATCACAACTTTATTCGCGCCGTGGCCAAGGATTTTGGTTTTGCAAATTTATTTGCCGTTAAAGCCAACGTATTCAACTACTTAAATGCCTGCACAAGGCAGTTTCATATCATATTTTCGGACGCCCCGTACGATTTGTCAGGCAGCGAAAAAGTGATTTCGATGGTCTTTGAACGGGGTTTGTTGCACGGGGCGGGTTCGCCGTCGAGGGGTACGGGAGGGGTTTCTGCTGTGGTTGGCGGATTGATTGCGACTGACGGTGCTGTTTCTGAGGCTGGGGGAGAGAACTCGAAGGAGGCAGAAGAGGTTTCGGCTACCGAAAATGCTGATTTCGAGGGCGATTCGGCTGCCGGTTTCGAGGGTGGTTCGGCTGCGGCGGCGGATGCTGATTCCGAATCCGATGAGTTTGAAAATGAGGACGGTTTGCTGATTTTCGAACACTCGAAAGATCAAAATTTTGAGTCGCATCCTAATTTCGTGCAGACGCGCAACTACGGCAGTGTGCAGTTCTCGTTTTTCCGGGCTTAGACGGAGAAACTCCGGGCAACGCGCGGTTTTCTATTTTCCGGGCTTAGCCGGAGAGGTTCCGGGCAACGCGCGGTTCTCATTCTTCCGTTGGCGAGTGTCGGCATAAGCGCTCACTTCGGCGTTTGTTTTTTCTGCTTTCGGAACTATTTTCGCCCGCTATCGCCGTCCCGCTATCGCCGTCCCGCCACACTGCCCCGCTATCGCCGCCCCGCCGCCTCACTCACTCCGCCCGATCCGCCCCATTAGCTGGTTTTTTTGAAACAACCCCCGGAACCACAATACGTTTAATCTCCCGAAACCATGAACCGAATCGAAGTGCATACTACGGCGTGTTAGCATAAGCGTTCACTCCCGCTTTTTTGCTCTTTTTGCCACCTGCTTCGCCGATTTTTCTTGCAATATGTCCAATATTGCGGCAAAAAAGCGGCTTGCAGGAGACAAAAATAGCTACAAAATCAAAAATAATCGCTTATGCTAACACACCGTAACGAAACATTCCGCAGACAGGACTACGCGCGGCAGTCGCTCGCCGGATGCGAGTTCGAGGGGTGCGCGTTTGTCGGGTGCGATTTTTCGTACGCCGACCTGGGCGGCTGCATCTTCTCGGATTGTCTGTTCGACGACTGCCGGCTGGCGCTCACCGTGGTCGCCGATGCCGTGCTCAGGCGGGTGACCTTCAAAAAGAGCGACCTGCGCGGGATAGACTTCGGGTCGGTTTCGGAGTTCGGTTTAGAGATCGCCTGCGAACATTCGCGGTTGGACAACTGCTCGTTCGTGCGGCGAAAAATGCGTAGTACGCCGTTCCGGGGCGGGGAACTTCGCGAATGCTATTTCGCCGAGTGCGACCTTTCCGGTGCCGTGTTCGACGAGTGCGTGATGGAGGGAACCCTCTTCGAGCGTTGCGACCTGTCGGGAGCCGACCTGCGTACGGCCGTCGGATACGCCGTCGATCCGGTCGGCAATCGCCTCGCCAAGGCGCGGTTCTCGGAGTACAACCTCGCGGGGCTCGTCGCCTCGTTAGGGGTCGTTGTCGAGTAGAGGGCGCGCTAAAACACGATCGCCGCCCCGATGGCTGACTTTGGCCCCGTCAAGGGTTCAGTCCCGATAGCCTCCCGGGGCTTAGGTGAAGGCGAACATCCGCCGCCCGCCGTCCCGATGGCCCGCCGTCCCGATGGCCCCCGGTCCAGACGGCCGCCACCGGCAGCCGACCACGTCCCGAAAACGCCCTCGTGTCGGCGAATTTGTCTGACTACCCGCGGAATTGTTTGGAGATAACGGCGAAAGAATTATCTTTGTGCCCATAAAACCTCACAAATAAAAACTATTACAGTAATGAAAACACTACTTGACAGAATCAACGAACAGATCGACAGCTTTCAGGAAAACGCTACCGCTCAGGTAGAAAAGGCCAACAAGGCCGCCGGAACTCGCGCTCGCAAAGCCTCTCTGGAGCTCGAAAAGGTGCTCAAGGAGTTCCGCAAGAAATCGCTCGAACTTCAGAACAAGATTTAAAAGTTCAAACAACTTCTTAATCTTCGATACGACTCAAAAAGAGCAGCCCCCGTTTGCGCGGGGGCTGTCTCTGTATAAGGTAATCCGGTCGCTTACTTGTAGGTTACCGTGACGGCGGTGATTTTATGATGTCCGCCGGTGGCACTTCCAACCCTTGTCGTCAGTTCAATCTCGTTAGATTCTCCGACCCAATCGGGGCTTACCCATTCGCCGCCACCGCTGGCAAGCGTAATAGGGTTGCATTTATCCGTAGCCTTAATCGTTACATTAACGCCGGTGATAGTGTGCTCGCCACCGCTTATTGTCAAATAATTCTTAACATACATACGAATCTCGCTTGCGGTGCTATTGTATGTAGGATTCGTAGAACCGTCGCTGTCTTTCGCAAACGCGACAGATATACCATCTATCGTTTCCGAAATACCTTCGATAGCGGTGAAATCAAACACAACAGTCTGCTCTTCGCCGGGTTCCCCCGCCTCCTGAGAGATGGTGATGGACTTGAGCACCACGTCGTTGTATACGATGTCGAGGGTGCCAGTGCGAGCTTCGGCGGTGTCGTTGGCCTTCACTTCGATGTCGACCGACACTTCGGCCGTGGCGCGGGTGGCGGGAGCTACGGTGGCGATGATCCAGCCCTCGGCACCTTCGGAGACGGTGGGCTCGACGTTCACGCCGGGCAGCGGGTTGGTGATTTCGAACGTGAGGAAATATTCGCCGCCCTGGGCTGCTACGGGAGCGTCGTCCTCGGGCAGGTCGGAGATAAAGTCCTCGTCGTCGATAACGGGCGCCTCCTGCTGGCCGTCGCCCACGACTTCGACGTCTACGTTAGGCTCGGTGCCGCCATCCTCCCACGGGTGGATGGTTGCGTCGCCCACCACCACCGCGATGGGGCCGTCTTGATTGGCCTTGAAGGTCACGGGGAAGGTGTACTGCTTGTCGGCCTCGAAAGTTTTGCCGGTGTAGGCGGGAACGGTCACGGTTTCGCCCTCGACGGTGAATTCGACCGTGAAGTCGACGCCCGTGCCCGGAAGAACGATAGCGTGCAGGCTGGCGGGGTTGTCGAGCGTGGCGGCGATGTCGGCCGGGACGCTTGCGGCACCCAAAACGCCGGTCGCCAGGTCGAATCCGGCCACGGTGTTCATGCCCTTAACCACGGCGGTCATGCCTTCGAGCGAAAGGTCGGGGTTCTCGTTGGTAACCACGAAGTTCACCTTAGCCAACGCGTGGTGGAAGGTGAAGTCGACGGTGCCTTCGGTTTTGCCGGCCACCTTTTCGGAGTAGAGCAGGTCCACCTGCTGCGTTGCGTCGATGCGGTAGATGTGATCCGCTTCGACTCCCGCCACGTAGGGGTAGTAGGCGACGAAATCGACGGCGGTGGGTTGCCACATCATCTTGTGGTCGTCGCTGAACGGGGCGAAACCGCCGTCGCCAGAGTAGACGTAGCGGGCGTTGGCGCGGTGGGCGGAGGCAAAGGCCTCACCGGCGGGCAGTTTGTAGATACCGATCTCGCAGCCGTTTTGGAACTCGTCGATAGAGGCGCGGGTGGCGTCGATGGTGGAGGTGACGCGCACCTCGCTGCTCTTGAACGGGACAACCTCGTCCCTGACACACCCTGACAGGGTGATTGCCGCGAAGGAGATGGCAATGGCTAAAATTTTCTTCATGGATTCTAAAAAGGTTATAAGTGGGTAATTTAAGTCGACACCTAAAAGTCCTCAAAGATATAAAATATTTCGAATACGCGAAAGCGCCGCCGCTATTTTGTAACTAATTTTTAACACCGCGCCGGGGATGTGTTTAAAAAAAACGACGACACCCGCCGGTGTGGCAGGTGTCGGGTGTTGTTAGTGGAGCGGGGCGGGGCGGCTACTCGGTGGCGGCGGTCTTGGCGGCCCAGGCCCACAGGTTTTTAATCATAGTGTCGAATCCCGCCGAACCGTCGGTATTTAGCAGGTCGCTGTCGCCCACCCATACGATACGGTTCGCCGTGTCCACACCCATCATCATTCTGCTTTCGCGACTTCGGCTTCCCAATGGTAGTCCGGCAAGCATAGCTCCTTCGGCGGTATACACAATTGGCGTAATGCCGGCAGGTACGGCCGTGCTGGAGAAATCCACATACCCCAAAAGAATGTCGTTCAAATCGAAGTCGGCGTTCAGTGCGGTGTTGCCCGACACCGTGCCGAATGGCCCCGCGAAAAACGGGGTGCTTCCGGCCGGAAGCGGGTTAGGCAAAATACCACCGTAATTGACTGTCAGATTACTCACGATGTCCGGTGTTGTCCATGTCATCGTGTATCCCGGCGAGAGTTGTGAGCGGAAAATCTCATTGGTGGGCGCAAGAACAAGCGAGCCTAAATTTATCCCGAGAAGAGACCCTGCGATCTTTTCACTCGCCACAAACGTCACGTGCGCTGGATCCTGCATCCATTCGATTATCTTTTGGCTGTTGGCCGCCGCGGAATCTATCCCGAAGCCGAGCACGAGTATATCGACGTTTTCGAGGGTGGCGGCCAACTCTTCCACCCGGGCCGCGTTGGTGAATAGGTCGCCCGTCGGATCGTCGGCAAAGTTAAATCCTGCGACCTTGACCGTGCCGCCTGCACCGAAATTGGCAGGGGCGTCCAGCAAACTTCTCGAAATCGCGGCGTTGGCCGATCCGAGCGTCTGGTTGCCCAACGTTCCCACGCCGCTACCCGCCGAGTAGACGGTCACGACCTTGTCCGTCCGCATGACGGGCGAATTTTGGTGCCACGTTATGGCCGCGTTGCCGCCGTTGCCGGGCAAAATGGATATGACGCCGTCGATCGGGTTGTCGGGGTCGGTGTTGTCGCCCTTTGCCGTGACGGTGAAGGTGGTGGCGTAGAACTCTCCCGCCGCACCCTTCGACGAAGCCGACACCGCGAAGTAGGCGTTCTCCTGAAATGCCTGGTTCGTGGTCGCCGCCGCGCCCGACAATTGCCACGAGAACGGCCCCGACGAGATCACGGTGCTGGTGGCGCTGCTTCCCGCTCGCGAGGTCATGTCTAAAATCATGTCGCTGATCGACAAAAAGTTGTCGCCGCCCAACACGAGATCTTTCTGTGCGAGGTTCCACGGCACCAACTCGGCCACGATGGCGGTGCCGGTGGAGTTGGCGGCCTCGTCGGCTGAATCCCTGCCCGGGCCGGTCACTTTTTTGACGGTGAACACATACCGGTAGTTGCGCAGCACCTGTCCGAACGGATGACCCGCCGCGCCCGAATCGAAGTCGAGCCGGTACCACACAGTCTTAGAGGTGTCGCCGTCGTAGTGTCCCCCCACCACGAGGCAGGTGGCGGCCATCTTATCGTCGAGGGCGGTAGTCGCCACGGCGTCCTCCGGAATGTAAGACAAGGCGAACGGAGTGCCCGCCGCCACGTTCTCCGGATAGAAGTCGAACGGCAACAGAGGGTTGGGGGCTCCGAATCCGGCAAGCGGCATGGAGGGCGCATTCACCGCGACGCCACCCTTGTCGTCGTCCGTCAGCACGTCGATATCGGGCACGACCTGCATTATCGAACTCGCGTGGGCGAACTGAACCGCGGTGGGCACGAAATCTTTCGAATCTTCGTCCAGGTCGATCATAACCTCGGCCCTCGCCACCGAGCGCATGAGCGGGATCGAAAGCGCATTGCCAGCGGAGGCCGGCAGAGAGGATAGGGTAGCCTCGCCCGACATGGGCATGGCCAGGCTCTCGCCGTAGCTTCCGTAGAGATAGAACGAATCGGTCAGATAGACACTACGCAACTGCTCGTCGGTGGTCTTCTGCTGCTTGACGGCGGTGGAGAGCAGACCCTCCGTGTATGTGCCAAGGTTGGCCAGCACCATGAACCTGACGGGAGTCGTGCTCGAAGAGGTCATTATCGAGAAGGAGACAGCGCCGCCGCCCTCCGCCTGCTCGAACTCCGCAACCGGAATCGCCTCGCTCACCACGAACTCTCCGTCGCGCACCCTCTCGACCACGACCGTGAGCCGCTCTATGGTGTTGTCATACTGTTCGCCCACGAGCCTGGTCGAGGGATGATGGGACGGCGAGGGAACCTCGACCGTCACGTCGAGCCTCGTGGGCTTATCCTTGCCGCCGGGAGTGCCGATCAGGTCGACGTCGCTGAGGCACGATACGGTCGAACCCCCAAAGAAAGCCGCTGCCAAAACCGCGGCGAACCGCAATATGTTTTTCATACCATACATAAATTCAAAAACTATAAACTCGCCTGGGTGACGGTGATGGTGGTCATGTGGCCGCGGTACCTGATGAACACCCTCTGCGTTTTCTCCTGCCCGGTGTTGTTGGCCATAATGGACATAAAACTCATATTCATTGAGTACTCGGGGTCGGTCGTGTCGGCCGTGAAGGTCGATACAATCATCATGCCGGTCGCGGTGGCGCCCGCTCCCGCAGCCATTTCGGTCGCAGTGATCCAGCCGCGGTCGGTGGGCTGGTTCTCGACCCTGAACTCCAGCGGCAGCGTCGACGTTATGGAGGTGCCTACGTTTCCGCCCGCCTGGCCGCCCATCGTCAGGTTCGTTTGGCCTATCTGAATGAAGTCGCCCGTGTCGGGAAAATAGAGCAGCTCGAACGGCTCCTCCGTCGCCACGTCGTACTCTATCGCTGGGGATAGGTTTTGCAGAGCCGCCTCTTCCGTCGCCGCGCCGCGATCGCCCACGTTCTTTATGGTGAACAGATATTTGTTGTTGCGCAGCACCTCTCCGAAACGGCTGCCGTCGCCGCCCGGATCGAAGTCGAGGCGAAAGAACGTGGGGTTGGCATCGTCCTCGAACACCCCCTCGACCACCACGCACGCCGCGTCCGAGATCTTCTCCGCGGGGTCGGTAACGGCGGTCGATTCGGGCACGACTATCATTTTAGGATATGTCAAATCGGTCCCGTCGTCGGTTATCACGGCGTCTATCGGCGAACGCCCCCCGCCTGCCGCCACGGACATCGACGGAGCCGTCACACGGGTGGGATCCATCGGATCGAGAGCCGAAAGGTCGGGCACGACCCTGAGCGAGCCGTCGATGTGGTATACATGCGCGCCCGTCACTCGGAATTGCTTCGAACCGTAGGTCAGATCCTTGGCCACCTCCACCGCGGCCATCGAACGGATTGCCGGAATGGTGACCACGACGCTCGACAGCTGACGTACCGAGGGGAGCGTCACCTCGCCCGACATGGGTATGCCGCCCGTGCCCACAAGGAGCGCCGTCAAATCGGTGCTTTCCACCAGAAAGGCCTCCCGCACATCCTCCTCGGGCGTCTCCTCCGCCATTCCGGTCAGAGTGCCGAGGGTGGTCGCGGGGCAGTTCAACATGGCTATTACCTTCACCGGGTGGTCGCTCGGAAGCAGCTCCGCCTCGAACGACGCGCCCGACCCAGCGGCCTCGACGCCGTCCGCGACTACGGAGTACCAAAACTCATATCCGTCACTCGCGGCGTTTTCGCGCAATATCAGCAGGCAGGCGCTGCCGATCGTCTCGTCGTTTCGCAGGGTGTATGTCGTGCCTCGGGTCTCGTTTCGGGTCGCATCGCTCCAAGCCCCGGTTCCGTTTCGGGTCGCCGACAAACCCATGGCCGGAATCTCGACCCGGAAGCGCATCTTTACCCTGTCGTCGGTCTGGCCGCGAGGCATCACGCCGTCATCGGTCACGCAGGCCGTCAAGGCCGAAACCGCCGCAAAAACCATCGCCAAAACCGCCGTCCGCAACGAACGATCAAATCGTTTCATATAATCAGAATGTTTATATTTTTCGCTCCGGCGGGGGCGGTCAAACCCGCGCCGGAAAAAGTTCACTTTACGGCCTCGATGCAAATCGCCCAGGCCGCACGAAGACTACCACGTTGCGTCCTGCTGGATCGGTCCGTGCCAAGCCATCGGGGTGACGGTAACGATCACGTTGGTCAGCGGGTCGGTGCTGTCGGGATCTTTGACGCCGACGAGCGAGGATTCGAACGTCACGTCGAGCTGGTAAATCGTGTTGCGCATGATGCCCAAGCCGTCGGTGTCGTCTTCCGTGCCGTCCGCCCAGTTGATCTGGAGGGGATAGAAATAAGGCTCGTCCTTAAATTCGCCCTCAAGCGTGAGCAGGGTGGGGACTTCGGAAGCCGCGTTGGGGTTGGGCAACACGTAATAGGTGTTTGTCATGTCGTCCAACAGCAGACCGCCAAGAAGACTCTCCACAAGGCCGGTGGTGCCGTTGATAACATCCATCAGGATGCCCTCGTTGCCGATAATCGCGGCGGCAAGTTCCTCTACAGTCTCTATGCCCAAAGTGCCGAGTACGAGTTCCACCACACCGTTCTGCAACAGGGTGTCGAGCAGGGTGTCGAGCAGTTCCGAAAGATCCAGCGAATTGGCGTCCACCAGATTCGGTTCGAGGTTGACGTTGCCCGTTACACTTCCGCCCGTGAAGCCGCCCCAATAGGTCATGGCGGGAGTGGTGGGAATGGTCAAAATTTCACCGGGAGCGATGAACGACGAGCCCAAAGCCTGCTGAATACCCGAGCCGGTGACGTTGAACTGCAACACGTCGCCGAGCGGAATCTCGCTGCCGAAGCTGATGGAGTTGAGCACGATCTTGGCCACGACCCTCTCCACGGGAACGGTAACGTTGTTGTTGGTCTGCGCCTCAAGTTCGATGGGCTGGAAACCCTCGGTTCCGGCGTCGGAGTCCGACTCGCCCGTCATCAGGAATTTGCCTTCGCCCGCAACGTCGAATCCGTTGGCCGACTGGCTGGCCAGCGAAACTGTCATGGTCGCAAGTTGGGAATAAGTAGAAGTGCCCTCGGTCATTGCCGGCAAACCGAGTTCGGCGCCGTTGGCGATAACCACCACTCTCTTGTCGCTTTCGGGATCGAGGCCGTAGATGGTTGCCGAAGTAGCTCCGCCGCCCACAACCGCGCTTCTCTCCAGAACACCGGTTTCGGCGTCGAACACATAGGCCACGAATTCGGCGATGTTGCCCTCGTTGGCTTCGGAGATGCCTTCGCCCAGGGCGTCTAACAGCCCGCGGGTGTCGTTGCCGTCGGCGATGCGAATGGTCATTTGGCCGTCGCCTTCGGTTGTCGGTTTGATTTCGGGACCGTCGCTGACGCAACCTGTCGCCGCGAGGCCGATGGCCGCAAGGCCGATCATTAAACGATTGAAGTTTTTCATAATCAATGAGGTTTTAATAAGTTAAATTAAATAAGTTGTTATTATTGTCTTTCAGAGAGCACCATTTTACATTTTCTGTGCCATAATCGGAATTTACTTGCCGCCCGCGCATGCAAAGCAGAGCCCCGGGCGCTTGCGCTGGCTCC
>JAITWI010000082.1 GCA_031285345.1 Alistipes sp. | reverse complement strand
ATTGTAGAAATAGCAGGTCAGCAATTCAAAGCTGAGAAGGGTCGCAAGCTCTATGTTCACCGTCTTTCAGAGGCCGAAGGTGCCTCGGTGAGCTTCGACCGGGTGCTGCTAACGGATTCCGACGGTCAGGTCAAGGTGGGCGCACCTGTTGTAAAAGGCGCCTCGGTGAAAGCTACGGTGCTCCGGCACCTGAAAGACGACAAAGTGCTCGTCTTCAAGAAAAAACGCAGGAAAGGGTATCAGAAACTGAACGGCCACCGTCAGTGCCTCACCCAGATCCTTATCGAAGAAATCGTTGCATAACTAAAACGCAGAAAGAGAAATGGCACACAAGAAAGGTGTAGGTTCGTCGAAGAACGGCCGCGAGTCGGAAAGCAAACGGCTCGGCGTGAAACTCTTTGGCGGTCAGTTCGCCAAGGCGGGCAACATTATCGTTCGTCAGAGAGGCACGACCCACAACCCGGGCGAAAACGTCGGGATGGGTAAAGATCATACCTTGTTCGCGCTGGTGGACGGAACCATCGAGTTCACCAAAAAACGCGAGGGCAAATCGTTCGTCAGCGTAGCTCCCCTTGCGGAGTAAGGTCTGATGGGGTTAAGTCCCTACAAACTAAAAACGAGCCGTCTCATGCCGAGGCGGCTCGTTTTTTATATCCCCGTCAACGCAACGTGTCGAGCGGCCACCCCCTCTCGTCAAAGCAACACCCCGGAAAAGCTGGGCGAGGGTTTCACAACAGCGGGCTCAAAAGCCGCGCCAGGGCTTCGAGGGTCGAGCGGCGCCACGAGCGAGCCTCCCACCACTCCGTAGTCACGAGGCGCGACTGCCGCAGATCGGCCTCGAACGAAGATTCCAGCTCGGCGGCCAGGCGGCGGTCGTAGATCAGAGCCGACAGTTCGAAATTGTCCTCGAAGCTGCGCATATCCATGTTGGCCGACCCCACGGAGCAGAACTCGCCGTCGATTATGATGAGCTTCGAGTGGTTGAATCCGCCGCGATACATATATACTTTGATGCCCGCGTCCAACAGTTCGCCGATGTACGACCGGGTGGCCCAGTAGACAAGCTTCGAGTCCGACCGGGCGGGCAGCAGCAGCCGTACGTCGATGCCCGAAAGCGCCGCCACCTTCATCGCCGTCAGCAGCGCCGCGTTGGGCATAAAGTAGGGTGTCGATATAAATATTCTGGAGCGCGCCTTGGTGATGGCCGAAAAGAAGGCCTGCATGATCACCGACCAGTCGCTGTCGGGCCCCGAGACCGCCATCTGAATGGGGCAAACCTCCGTCACCTCGCTGCGACCGAAGTACTTCTCGGCGTTGAGATACTCCGTTCGGCGCACAAACCGCCAGTCGGTGATGAACACCGCCTGCAACAGGTTGACCGCCTCGCCCTCGATCTTGAGATGAATGTCGCGCCACTTGCCCAACCGCGTGCCGGCCAGATATCGTTCGGCGATGTTGATGCCGCCCGTGTAGCCCACCCGACCGTCGATGACCGCAATCTTGCGGTGGTTGCGGTAGTTGACCCGCCCCGTGAGCCACGGGAACACCACCGGCATGAAGCACTCGACCTGCACCCCGGCGCGCCTCATCCTTCGGAAAATGCTCCCCTCGGTCCACAGAGTGCCCACTCCGTCGTAGATCACCCTCACCTCGACCCCCTCGGAAGCCTTCTGTTTGAGGATTTTTTCAATGCGGCGGCCTATGCGGTCGTTGTCGAAAATGTAGTATTCGAGATGGATAGAGTGGGTGGCCGCCCTCAGCGCTTCGAACAGCGAGGCGAAGGTGGCCTTGCCGTTTTGCAGCACCGTCACCCGGTTGTGAATCGCCAGCAGTGCCCGGCTGTTGCCCAACATCAGGCGGATGGTGTCGCGGTTGTTCGCTATCTCGGGCGTGGCCTCAAGCGCCGGATCGGACAGGCTGCTGAATTGTCGCTTCGACACCGCCTCGATATACTCCTCGTCGAGTATCCCCTTGCGGCTGAACATCTTGCGCTTGCGCCAGTTGCGGCCGAAGAGCACATAGGCCAACAGTCCCGCCACCGGCACGAAGACTACGAGGGCGATCCAGGCGAGCGATTTGGTGGGGTCGCGCCGCTCACGGACGATGGAGGCGACGATCGCCGCCACGCCCACTCCGTAAACCACCGCTAAGGCGGCCTGTATCCAACCCCAAACGATCATTAAAGAATTATTTTGTACGCGTTAGCCGACTCGCAACTCAAAAATAGCTGATCTCGCGCCCCTCGATGGCGGTCAATAGGTTGTTGGCCAGGCCGCTCGCACCGATGCGGAAAAACGCGGGCGACAGCCATTCCGCACCCAAAATCTCCTCCACGATGGTGTAATATAGCGACGCGTCTTGCGGCGTGCGCACCCCTCCGGCCGCCTTGAAGCCCACCATGCGGCCCGTGCGTTCGTAGTAGTCGCGAATCGCCGTGCACATCACCACCGCGGCTTCGGGCGTGGCGGCGACGTCGATCTTGCCGGTGGAGGTCTTCACAAAGTCGACCCCCGCCATCATCGCCAACAGCGACGCGCGGCGAATGGTCTCCGGCTCGCGCAAAGCCCCGCTCTCGACGATAACTTTAAGCACCGTCTCCTCACCCACCTCCTCGCGCAGCAGAGAGAGCGTGCCCACCATGCGGTCGTACTCGCCGTCCAACAGCTCGCCGACAGAGATTACCACGTCCACCTCGTCGGCCCCGCTTTCGACCGCCATGGCCGCCTCCAGCATCTTGACCTCTATAAAAGTTTGCGACGAGGGAAATCCGCCCGCCACGCTCGTGATCGCAATCCTCGACGCACCCAGAGCCAGCCCCGCCACGTCGACGAACGCCGGATAGACGCACACGCTCGCAGGCGAGGGCAGGTGGGGAAAGTCGATGGCGAACCGCGCCGCGCGACCTGCGAACTCCGTCACCCAGCGGTCGGAATCGGTGACGCTCAGCGTGGTGAGGTCGATCGCCCCGAGGCACGCCGCCCACACGTCGCGATTTTCGTTCCGCGCCGCCAGCGACCGTATGCGCGCCACCTCGGCCGCAACATCCGCCGAAGAGGCCGCAGCGGCATATTCCGAAAGTTGTTCCGCGTAGTTCATTATTTGAAATATTTATACTGAAACAAAATCATATAGATTATCGCCGAGGTGATGTAGCTGTCGGCCACGTTGAACACCGGCGCAAAGAAGGTGAAATCGCCATCGCCGCCCGTCAGCCAATCCATCCACGAAGGCAGGTCGTGCAGCGTGAAGAGCGGAAAATGGAGCATGTCGACCACTTTGCCGTGCAAAAATCCGGCGTAGCCGCCCCCTTCGGGCATAAAAGTCGCCACCGAAGCGTAGGTGCTCTCCGAAAACACCAACCCGTAGAACGCGCTGTCCACGATGTTGCCGATAGCGCCCGCCATGATGAACGCCACGGCCACCAACAGTCCCGTCGAGACCTTTTTTTTCCACAGATAGTTGACGAACCACCCGCCGGCGCACACCGCCACGATCCTGAAAAGGCTCAGAGCCAGCTTGCCGTACTCGCCGCCCAGCGACATCCCGTAGGCCGCGCCCTCGTTCTCGATGAAATAGAGTTGAAACCAGTCGCCGAACACGTGGATGCTCTCGCCCAGGGTCATGTTGGTTTTGATGATTATCTTCACGATCTGGTCGAGCACGACGAGGCCGACCACAATTAGGGCTATGTGTTTTCTTTTCATACGGAACAAAGATATAAATAAAAAACGGCTCCACAAACAGGGAGCCGCGACGATGGCGGGCAGGGGGCCTCTATTCGACGATCGGGTCGTCGTCGTAGGAGAACTCGTCCGTCTCCACCCGCGCGGCCTCTTCCACCTTGTAGGCGCGGCGATACTCCATGGGCGTGGTGCCGTACATCGACTTGAACTGGCGGATGAAGTGCGACGTGTTGGGCATGGCGCATTCGGTGCCTATCTGGGCGGTCGATTTCTTGGTCGAGATGACGAGCAACCTGGCGTGCATGAGCCGCTGGCCGACCACCCACTTGTGCGGCGACTGGTGGAAATAGTCCTTGAACTTCTTTTTGAACGACGAGAGGCTGCGGTTATTGACCAGCGCGAGTTCGGAGAGTGTGGTCTTCGAGAATATATAGTTTTGGAGCAGCCTCTCGATGAGCTCTTTCTCGGGATCGGAGCTGCCCAAGACCCTTGTGCGCAGACACCCCTCGGGGCAGGCGACGATGTAGTACACGAGCAGCGTGAGCGAGAGCATTCCGGCGGCGGCGTTGTCTTCGAAATAGCCCTCCTTGAGTTGCTGCCGCACCGAGGCGAAAAAATGCTTCACCGTGCTCCATCCAGGGG
This sequence comes from Alistipes sp., assembly GCA_031285345.1. Taxonomy (GTDB): domain Bacteria; phylum Bacteroidota; class Bacteroidia; order Bacteroidales; family Rikenellaceae; genus UBA940. The sequence goes on along the minus strand of JAITWI010000082.1, from coordinate 37,428 downwards.
CGATGACGTAGTCGCGGGCCAGACACTCCTCGCACGAGTGGCACACGACGATGTCGATGCCGTACTCGACGTTCAGTTGCGCCACTATGCGGCCGATCTGCTCCGACGAGTAGAAGAACATCACCTGCTCGAACGGTTTGCGGCTGTCGGGCGCGTCCTCGACGTAGTGGACGCCCTTGGAGAGGAAAAAGACGTCGCCCGCGCACACCTCGTAGCGCATATCCCCCGACCAGATATATTTGGTGCCGCTCACCACGTAGCCCAACACGTAACGCGACACCGAGAAGGTTCGGATGCCTGAGGCCGACGTTTCGGTGCTTCTGACCGCCACGGGCTGCGCCATCCTGCCTCGCCCCGTCGCCTGCCTCTCCTGTTGCTCCCGTTTGCGCGAGGAACGCTTTATGGATTGGCGAGCCGCCTTCTTCTTTTTCTCTGCGGGACTCATTTCGAGCTGGGTATGTGAAGTGTCGGTCATCGCTACAAAAATACAATAAAATATTGTAAACTACAATACAAAATACAATCAATACATAATAAGAAGTCGGTCAAACTTCTGAAAAGAGACGGGAAACTATTAGAGGCACACTGTTCGTGCCAAAAATGCGATTATAGAAAAAGTGAAAGAAGATTCAGCGCCAGGGCGGCCGAAACGACCGTAAAATAGACGGCCGACGAAACTCCCGACACTCTGCCCGCAAAGGCGTAGGGCACACACAGGGCGGCGGGCACGGCCGCAAACGGCATGAGGGTCGGGGAGGTGCCCGGCATCAGTGCGGAGAGGGCCACGGCGCCCATCGAGAGCGTGGAGGCCAGCATGAATTTATGCTGCGACTTGCGGATGCCGTTCTTGTGGGTCAGCGTCCGCCCCATGGCGACGAGCACAAGCAGCGCGGCCAATCCCGCCACGACGGTCGCTCCGAGGGGCATGAAGTCTCTGAAAAAATCCTCGCCCGCCGGCGTCGTCGCCACCCGCCACAACTCGCGGTATATGAAGTCGGCCGGTCGGCCCATGGCCCAGTGGATGAATCCGGCCGCCGGAACGGGAAAAAGCAATCCCACGAAGCTAACCGCGAATTCGCGCCACGAACGCCGGTAGATAGACAGCGAGACGGGGGCGACGACGAGAGCCACCACCGCGGCGGGGGCGTAAAGCAACGGTGCGATACCCAGATAGAGTCCGGCTCTGAAAACCTCCTGAAAACGATAGCCCTTGTGGAGCGAAAAGGCGAACTGGCGCGACGAGAGCAGAAAAAGCCACGCCGCCAAAAGTCCCGCCAGCGCCTCGCCCGGAACGACGAGACCCACTGCCACGACAAGCAGCACCTGCGGGGGCAGGTAGTTGCGGTTGGCGGCGGGAGAGTATCTCAGCGACAGTTGCACCGCAAGGACCAACATCCACAACAGTAGCAGTACGCCCCACACGGCGGCAATCCACCCGAACTCCGCCGAAAAACGGGTCAGCGCCTCGGCCAGGGGCATCCCCCCGGAGATATGCGCGTCGGTGGCGGGCGTTTCGACGAGTAGCGCGGCAGAGGGGAGCGCTTCGGCGATGGGCAATGGCGGCACCTCCGCGAACCACGGCACTTCCGCGAACCACGGCACTTCCGCGGGCCACGGCGCGACGATGCGGCGCAGGGAGAAAACCGTCCCCAACGCCACGCATATCGCCCCCGAAACGGGGAATGGTTGCCTCGATGCGTTTATCATTTTTTTCTGCGCCACTTCGGACGCGAAATGTTATTGACGAGTCCCGCCGCCTCCCGGGCTGCAAGCTCTTCTTACGGAAGAATTGGAGCGTTTCCGGTCGCGGCTGCCACCCTCCAAACCGGCGCGACCCACCCACTCGGTCGGTATCTCTGATATTATTCCAGATCGCGGCCTATGTCGCGCCTAAAGTTCATTCCCTCGAAAGATATCCCCTCGATCGCGGCGTAACTTGCGGCGAGAGCCTCGTCCATCGAGCCGGCGAGCGAAGTCACCGCCAACACCCGGCCGCCGGAGGTCACCACGGCGTCGCCTTTGCGCACCGTACCGGCGTGAAACACAGTCGTCGAGCCGCCGTCCGCCAAATCGCCGCCAACAGCATCGAGCCCCGCTACGGGCAGGCCTTTTCGGTACTCGCCGGGGTATCCGCCCGAAGTGCACACCACCGTCGCCGCGACCTGCCCAGAGACCTTCAATTCGTACCCGTCCAGAGTGCCGCAGACCATCCCTTCGAAGAGCCCAATCACGTCGCCTGTGATTCGCGGGAACACCACCTCGGTCTCGGGGTCGCCCATCCTAACGTTGTACTCTATCACGTACGGATCGCCGCCCACGTTCATCAACCCGATGAAAATAAAACCCTTGTAGGTTATCTTTTCGGCCGCGAGCCCGGCGATGGTGGGGCGCACGATCCGCTCCTCGACCCGCTTGATAAACTTGGCGCCCGCGAAAGGCACCGGCGACACCGCCCCCATGCCGCCCGTGTTGGGCCCCGTGTCGCCCTCGCCAACCCTCTTGTAATCTTTGGCGACGGGCAATATCTTATAGTTCTCGCCGTCCGTGGCGACGAACACCGAGCACTCTATCCCCTTGAGGAACTCCTCGACGACCACCCTGCTGCCCGCCGAACCGAACTTCCCGCCCAGCATCTCGTCCAACTCGCCGTGAGCCTCGTCCAGCGTCTGCGGAATCACCACCCCCTTGCCCGCCGCGAGTCCGTCGGCCTTCAACACGTACGGCGGTTTCAGGGTCGCCAGAAAAGCCTTACCCTCCGCCGCTTCTCCCCTCCCGAACGTACGGTAGGCAGCGGTGGGGATGCCGTGTCGCGTCATGAACGCCTTGGCGAAATCTTTGCTCCCCTCCAGCCTCGCCCCCGCCTGCGACGGCCCCACGACCGGCACGAACTTCAATTCGGCGTCGTCGGCGAAAAAGTCGACTATGCCCTTCACCAACGGATCCTCGGGTCCCACGACTACAAGGCCGATGCCGTGCCCCACCACGAACTGCTTTATGGCGCCGAAATTGGCCGCCTCGATATCGACGTTCGTGCCGCACAGGGCCGTGCCCGCGTTTCCGGGGGCTATGTATAGTTTGCCGCACCGCGGGCTCGCCGCCACCGAGCGCGCTATCGCGTGCTCCCTTCCTCCGCCTCCCAGCAGCAGTATGTTTACCTTCTCCGGTAGTGTCATCTCTCTAAAATCGGGTTATGTATGTTTATTTTGCCTCGACAAAAGTATGGATAATTTTCGTACTTTTGACAGTTAGTTAACTGCATTACAGTGTTAAAACCATTTTACAAAGAGTGTTGCACGGAGGCGGGCTGCGACGAGGCGGGGCGCGGATGTCTCGCCGGGTCGGTGTTTGCGGCGGCGGTCGTGCTGCCCGCTGGTTGGAGCCATCCGCTGCTCAACGATTCGAAGAAGATGACGGCTCGGGCGCGGGATGTTTTGCGCGAGGTGATCGAGCGCGAGGCGACGGCGTGGGCTGTGGCGTCGGTGTCGGCCGCGCGCATCGACCAGATCAACATCCTGGGCGCCTCGTTCGAGGCCATGACGCTGGCGGTCGCCCGAATTATAGGCCCGGAGATAGGTTCGATGAGAGGTTCAGAGGCCGATTCAGGAGTGTCTGTCGGCGCCATGGGAGGCGGATTACACATAAAACCCGACATGCTGCTCATCGACGGCAACCGCTTTCGCACCGCGCTCGACATTCCGTATGAGTGCATCGTGGGCGGCGACGGCAAGTACGCGTCGATAGCCGCGGCGTCGGTGCTCGCCAAAACCCACCGCGACGAGTATATCGAACGCCTGGCCGAGGAGTTCCCCGAGTATGGCTGGGCGCGCAACAAGGGCTACCCCACGCGACAGCACCGCGAGGCCATCGCCCGCCACGGCCTGTCGCCCCACCACCGCAAGACCTTCGCCTGCCTGCCCGAGCCGGAGCTTTTTGAGCGACGCCTCCCCTGACGGCCGCCGAAAAATCTATTTTTTGGGTGCGGCGAGCGCCAACAATACCCCCAGTACGACGCCCAACAGCGCGGCGAACAGCACCCGAAGGTCGCCCGGCAACAAAAACGTTATCGTATGCGCCGGAAACCAAAACAGCGGGATGGTGCGGGCGAAAACGAAGCTCCACTGCCGCCGCCAATCGAGTCCCGAAATGATATCGCCCATGCGGAACGGCGTGGTGAAAAATCCGCGCAACGTACCGCCCGAGCCGACGATATGCGTGTCAGTGATTTTGTGCAGCGTCATGAAAACCGGCGCGAAGATGGTGTTCATCGCCACCGACACGGCGAAAGCGACCCACACCTTCTCCCACGACAGCGCCCCGGCCAAAGCGCCCGCGGCGCCATCCTCCCCGAGAGAGACCAAAAACGTCGGCACACCGGTCGAAAAAATAGTCATCGCCATCGAGATACCCATCCCTAACACGCCCCACACCAGCGCTCGCGGCACGATGCCGAACCCCGGCCGCGACCAGACACCCGCCGTGATCCTCAGCCCGATGCACTCGCCGAAGGTCGACAGCACGGCGAACTTCACGAAACTCATCACCATTCCGTGCCCGGCGTTGAAAGCCTTGTAGGCGGCGTACACCCCGTCGAACACGAAAAACGGCGCCAGCACCGCCAACGCGCACACCACCACCAATATGTCTTGTCTTTTCATCATCACATCGGCCGACCTGCGACCCGATAACTATTTTATATCCTCCGTCTCGAACTCATACCCCAATCGCTTACCGGTCTGCATCTTCGAGTTTTCGAGCCGGGTGTTGAACTGCTCGGCGGTGGCCACCTTGCCGCTCTGGTAGGGCGGCACCAACAGGTCGAACGACAGCGAGTAGTCGATCGCCGCCTCCACCACGTCGCCCAGAGCGTCCTTGGTCACCTGATGTCTCCCGAACTCGGGTCGCAAAAACGCACCCTGCCCCTTGCCTTCGACCATAAACTGCATCTCGCGGTTGACGAAGATGCGAGCCACTAAGTAGCCCTCGTCCAACGGGCGTTTGTGCTCGAACGAGTCCTTCAGGAAGTTCCACACGTTGATGATCCCGCAGGCGGCGTTGTCCGGAGCGTCGGCCACGTAGGCGTTGTTCCAGATGGCATCGCCCGGCGCGAAGCGGAAAATATCGGTGTGCATGGAGAAGATGAGCAGGTTCTCGCCGAAGAAGAAGTGCGCCTCGTACTTCCCCCTGTCGCGGTATTCGATACGCACCCGCTCGTCCAGTCGCTCCTCCAGCTCCTCGTCGAGCTCCGAGGCCAATTCGTGCAAAATCTCCTTCAGTTTGGTCATCACGGCGAAGGTGTTGTCGTAGATCCTCTGCGAGAGGTTCGACTTTTCGATGACGGCCTGCAACAGGCGCGGACTCAGTCCGGTTACGCTTTCCATATCTCTGCTGTTGGTGATGGTTTTCGGTGCGGTTTTTTACTGCAATTTTATGCTCTGTCCGGCGGCGAGCGGGGTGTCGGTTGCGATGCCGTTACGGCGGGCGAGGCGGCGGGCCCTGACACCGGCCAGGCGAGCCAACGACCGAGGCGTGTCACCCTCTTGCGCCACTATGAACAGCCCCTCGGGGGTGCGGAATATGGCCCTGCCGTCCACCGGATATACCGAGACGGGGAAACAATCCGGGTCGATGCGCCCCGACGGGATCTCCCTTGCGCGAGACCGCTCTTCGGAGGCCTGTTCGCGCGCCACTATAATGTCCATCCCCGGCCGTTCGCCCCTATCCAACAGGTAGAGCCGGTTGTCCTCTATTATCTTGATCAGCCGCTCGGGGTAGCTGGGGTCGGTGGCGTAACCGGCGGCTTTCAGACCGTTGGCCCACGCAACGTAGTCGGTCGGCGCCAGTTCGAACAGAAATTGGTACCTCGCCCCGTTGTCGAGAAACTCCGAGTGGTCGGCCCACGACTCCTCGGCCGAGTCGTAGCGGCGGAAACATTCGCCCGCCGCGTCGTCGTCGTGATGGATGGTGAGCCCCGTCCAGTCCGACTTGCACTTTATGCCGAAGTGGTTGTTGCCCTCCAGGGCGAGGCGCGAGTTGCCATTGGCGCTTTCGAGAATGCCTTGCGCCATCTTGATGCTGGCCGGGATTCCGTATTTCTCCTGATGGGCGACGGCGATGCCCTTGTAGCGTTCGATATACTCGGCGCGCGATATGTTTTGCGCCGGCAACGCACCTGCGGCCGACAAGGCTATGCAAAGTGTGACGGATTTAAGAAAATTCATTTCACAAAGGTAGAAAAATTTATTAAATTTGCGGAGTGACTCACTGTTTGCCACGCACGATAATTTTATGAAACCCCTCCCTAAACATATCCTCATCATTCGTCAGTCGCTGATGGGCGACGTGGCGATGACGGTGCCGGTCGTGCGGGCGCTGCGCGAGAACTATCCCGACGTGCGCATCACCGTGCTCACGCGGCCGTTCTACGCGCCGTTCTTTCGCGGGATTCGCAACATGAGGTTCTTTCTGCTCAACCGCCACGTGCGCCACAAGGGGTTTTGGGGGCCGTTCCGCCTCGCCGCCGACGCCAAGAGGGACGGGGTGGACGCGGTGGCCGACATGCAAAACAACATCTCCAGCCGAATCATCCGCAACATTTTGAGGATCAAACGGTGCCGCGTGGCGCACATCGACGCCGGGCACGACTCCAAGCGCCGCCTCTGCCGCCGCGGATACCTCAACTTCCACCAACTCAAAACCACCGTCGAACGCTACGCCGACGTGTTGCGCGACCTGGGGTTCGAGCTCAAGCCCCAGCCCGCCCTGGGGATGCAGCTGCCCGTGCCTCTGGCGATAAACTATCTGCACGGCAAAAAGACGGGCCCATGGATCGGCATCGCCCCGTTCGCCAAGTACAGCGCCAAGATCTACCCCGTCGAGCAGATGGAACGTGTGGTGGCCGAAATCGCGCGCGACGCTCAAAAAGTTTTTATTTTCGGCGGCGGAAGCGAGGAGCGGCGGCTGGCCGAACAGATAGCCTCGCAGTCCGACAACGTCTTTTCGGTGATCGGGGTGATGGGTTTGGGCGACGAACTGAACCTCATTTCGAATCTCGACGTGATGCTTACGATGGACTCCGTGTCGATGCAGATGGCCTCGCTGGTGGGCACGCGGGTGGTGTCGGTGTGGGGCGCGACCCATCCCTACGCAGGCTACTACGGCCTGGGGCAGGATCCCTCCTGCGCCGTTCAGCTGCAGTTGGAGTGCCGCCCCTGTTCGGTGGTGGGCAACCGTCCCTGCCGTCACGGCGACTACCGCTGCCTGACCGAAATCGCCCCCGAGGCGATAGTCGGAAAGGTGTGGGAAACCTACCGAAAATAGATTTGGCTTTTCGCCCGAAGAGCACTATCTTTGTGCGTCACAAAAATCGCATCATAAATCAAACCTTAAAAAATAGAAGACACAATGAACACTCCTGCAAGCCTCAAGTACACCAAAGATCACGAATGGGTTCGCGTCGAGGGCGATGTGGCCGTAGTCGGCATCACCGATTTCGCTCAGTCGCAGTTGGGCGACATCGTATTCGTCGACGTTGCCACGGTTGGCGAAACGATCGAAGCCGACAGCGTATTCGGCACCATCGAAGCGGTCAAAACCGTCTCCGACCTCTTCTGCCCCGTGAGCGGCGAAGTGGTGGAGTTCAACTCGGCTCTGGACGACGCTCCCGACGCGGTCAACAAAGACGCCTACGGCGAGGGCTGGATCATCAAAGTCAAAATGTCGAATCCCGCCCAGGTGGACGGCCTTATGTCCGCCGAGCAGTACAACGCGCTGGTAGGCTAACGGTCGCCCTATCGGGATTCGGGCGGACTCGGCGAATCGAATCGAATCGGTTACGTTCCGTTTCGGAACTCCCGACCAACAATGCTAACGCTCTAAAAATCATACGAAATGAGTAAAGTAACAGTTATCGGCGCGGGCAACGTCGGCGCGACCTGCGCCAATGTGCTGGCGATGCGCAAGATCGCATCCGAAGTGGTGCTGATCGACATCAAGGAGGGACTCTCGGAGGGCAAAATGCTCGACATCTACCAGACCTCGACCCTCGTGGGCTTCGACACCAAAGTCACCGGCGTGACCAACGACTACGCCGCCACGGCCAATTCCGACGTTGTGGTGATCACCTCGGGCGTTCCCCGCAAACCGGGCATGACCCGCGAGGAGCTCATCGGCGTCAACGCCGGCATCGTCAAGGCGGTGATGGGCGAGGCGCTCAAGCACTCCCCGGGCGCCATCTACCTGATCGTCGCCAACCCGATGGATACGATGACCTACCTCGCTTTGAAGTCGAGCGGTCTGCCCGCGGCACGCGTATTCGGCATGGGCGGCCAATTGGACTCGTCGCGCTTCCGCTGCTATCTGGCCAAGGCGCTGGGCGCCTCGATGTCGGATGTGGACGGCATGGTGATCGGCGGTCACGGCGACACTACGATGATCCCGCTGGTGGAGAAGGCCTCGTACAGGGGTGTTCCGGTTTGCAAATTCGCTTCGGCGGAGGTGCTGGGCAACGTAGTGGCCGACACCATGGTGGGCGGCGCGACGCTGACCGGTCTGTTGGGCACCTCGGCGTGGTACGCTCCCGGAGCCGCCGCCGCTTCGGTTGTGGAGGCGATCGTTTTCGACCAAAAGAAGGTTATTCCCTCGTGCGTGTCGTTGGACGGCCAATATGGCCAGAAGGATATCTGCATCGGCGTTCCGACGGTGATCGGCCGCGGCGGTGCCGAAAGGGTGATCGAGATGGAACTGAGCGCCGACGAGAAGGCGAAGTTCGAAGCTTCGGCCGCCGCGGTTCGCAAGACCAACGACGTGCTCAAGGAGATCGGTGCGCTGTAAATCCTTGTTTGGTGCGCTGTAAAGAGCCCCCGATTAGACAACACGAAGAAGGCAACCTTTTGAGAGGTTGCCTTCTTTTATATAAGGTGAGTTACGCCTGCGCCTCGCGGATTTTACCCCCGTGATGCAACGCGCTACCCGAAAGCGTTACGCCTGCGCGGCGGCGGCGAGCTTTTGGAACTCCTCTAACGAGACGCTCTTTTCGGTGGTTTTGACCAGCGGGGTGAGGGCGGCGAGAATCTTGCGCTCGCGCACCTGTTCGAAAATCCGCTGCGCCTCCTCCTTGTTGCCCAGTATGCTCTTGGCGTAACCCTCCAGAGTTTCGTCGGGCACCTGGCTCATGCCGTACTGGGCGAACTGCATGCGGGCGATGGCTTTGGCCTCTTTCATCAGGTCGTCCTGCTCGACGCGAATGTCCATCGTGTCGGCGAAGTGGCGCATGATGAGGTTCCAGCTCATCATTTGCAGGAACGCCGCGAAGTCTTTTTCGATCTCCTCCATCGAGAATTTGCCCTCGTTGACGGCGTAGAGCCATTTTTTTAGGAACTCCTCGGGCAGCGACAGGTTGGCCTTGGCCATCAGGTGCTTCTTTAGGTCGGCCGAGAAGAGGTAGCCGCTTTCACGCGCGAGATCGGCGGTGATAGCGTCGTCGATATACTTTTCGAACGCGGCCGCGTCGGCGACCGATCCGTCGGGGAACGCAAGTTTGAAGAACTCGCCATCCAAGGCGGGCTCGGCGAATTGGCGGATGCGCTTGACGGTGGCGGTGAATTCGGGGGCGAGGCTCTCTATCTGCTCCTCTTCGATACCCATCACGGCGGTCAGCTGTTTGGGATCTTTATACAATTTGCGCACGTCGACCTTTATCGCGTCGCCCACTTTTTTGCCCACGAACGGTTTACGCTCATCGTCACTCATCGAGATGAGACCCACGTAGGCTTCGTCGACGTGAACGTCGCCGCCGTCGAGCGACACTTCGAGCGCTTCGTCCTTGGTCACTTTATCCACGTCTTTGAGCGACGAGAAGCGGCGCAGGAAGTTGGAGCGGTAGCCCTCGCGCATCTCCTTCGACGGCTTGATCTTGTTGAGGGTCAACTTGTCGTCGGCGCCGACGGTGACGTCGACCTTGGGAGCCACGCCCACCTCGAACATGAACAGGTGCTCGGTCGCGCCGTCGAAATCGAGCTCCGGCTGGTCGTCCGAGGGCATCACGTCGCCCATGATGTCGATCTTGCTATCTTCCAGATGTTTGAACACCGCCTCGTTGGCTTTGCGGTAGGCCTGTTCGGCGACGGCGCCCTTGCGGTACATTTTGTTGATGATGCTCATCGGCACCATGCCGGGGCGGAATCCGGGGACGTTGGCCTTGCGGCGATACTCGCGCAGGCTCTTATCTACTTCGGGGGCGTAATCGGCTTCGGTGACGGTGGCTGTGAGCACCATCACTTTGCCCGGTTTTTCGGTTGCTGTGACGTTCATTAGGGTATGTTTTTATATGTTTTTTGCCAAATATAGTCGACAAAGATAGTGCAAGGTGAGCGAAAACGCAAGCGAAGTTTGTGGTTTTCCGAACCGCGGCCTATCTTAATCAAGCGCAGCGCAGATAAAGGTAAGGTAAATTTATACAATTTCTAAAAAAAATGCGGCAGCGAGCTAAAGTTTTGCACGCAATTTGTCTGTCTGTTAGTCGGTAAGCACAAAAAAACAGTAGACCGATGGATCACAAACCGAAAAACCCGGGCGGCGGCGACACAAAGCGGGTGTTCGTAAAGGGTTACACCACCAATACGGGCCGCGTGGTGCCCGACCACTTTCGTTCGACCCCTTATATAGCCGACGCGCCCAAGGGCACCTTCATCGAACGACGGCTGAGCAATCCCAAGCGCAAGCACCCTTAGCGGCCGGGAAAGCGGGGCGATGACGCCGAAAAACGGAGTTCGGGTCCATGCGATAAATCTCGCATGGACCCGAACTCTATTTGCGCTTCCGGATATTACGCCTCCGGGGAGAGACTACTCGGCCAGAACGACACGGAATCCGTTTTCTATATTACGCGCGGTGGGCAAATAGTTTCCACGATAGCTGTTTACGAGATAGTATGACGACGTCGCCGCCGAAAGAAAAAAGCTGCCGCCGCGAAGTACGCCGTAGTTACCGGTCTCCGCTCCGAAGGGGTCGGTTTGCGGTTCGGTGGGATAGGGGCCGTAGGTGTCGCTCACCCATTCAAGTACGTTGCCTGTCATATCGTACAGACCAAGTTCGTTGGGGGCCTTTTGTCCGACAGGATGCGAAGTTCTTTCGGCATTGTCCCCATTCCAACTCACGGCGTTGGCATCATCGCTTCCACTGAACTGATAACCTTCGCTGATGTTGCCTCCGCGAGCCGCGTATTCCCACTCGGCCTCGGTGGGGAGACGGAAATTCATCCATCCGCTGATCTCGCAGAGAATGTCGATAAAGGCCTGCGCGTCGGTGCGGTTGAGGTAGTATATCGGGTAGTCGTCACCCTCGCCGTAGATTGGCATTCCGGGCATTCCGTTGCCAGCTAAGTCGACCATATCGGCGAGCGTCTTGCCCGTCACCTCTTCGTACTGCCTTTGGGTCACCTCGAATTTACCGATCTTGAAGTTGCTCAACGTCACCTCGTGGGTCGCGTTGTTGGCGTCCTCGCCGGTACCCAACTCGAACGTTCCGCCCAACACGTCGACCATGTCGGCCAAAATTTCCTGCACGATGGCGGGCGGCACGAAGGCGGCCTTCACCATCACGCTGCGGGAGTTCGTCACTCCGCTGCCGTCCTTAGCTACTACATTGATGGTGGTGTTGCCGGCCTTGACACCCGTCACGTTGCCCTGCTGGTCGACGGTGGCCACGGTGTCGTCGTCGCTCGACCACTCAATCTCTTTGTTGGTGGCTTCGGCGGGCTGCACCTCGGCGGTGAACGCTTTGGTTTCGCCCTCGGTCACGACCATCTCGACCGGCGAGATGAGGATCGTTTCCACGGGCACGCTTACGGTCACTTCCACCGTGTCTTCGAAATCACCCTCTTCGGTGGTTACGGTGATGGTGACGGGCTCTTCGGTCGCGGCCACGGCCACGGCTTCACCGGTGGCGGGGTCGATCGTCACGGCGTCGGCGTTGCTCGTCGACCATGTCATTTTGTTGTTGGTGGCCTCCAGGGGTTCGAGGGCGGCTTCGAAGGTGAACTCGTCGCCCACGTTCATCGTTATGGCCTCCTCTTGGGGCGTGGAGATGGTTACACCCTCCACCGCGACGGGTTTGTCGCCGGGATTTTCGGGGTTACACGCCACAAGGGCGATGGAGATTGCCGCGAGGGCGAATAGCGAACGTTTATTCATACTATTGTTTTTGGAGTTAGGAATTTTATGTCGTCTACTTTTTTATGGCTTTCGGACACATATTGTCTTCACAAAAGTCCGAATAAAAATCATAACGTCCAAATATTACATAATATTTTGTGCGACGGCGGATTTTTTATCTTCGCGTTCTATTTTTCTGTCGCCTTTGTGCATCCATTCTTCGGAGGTTCGCCTGTCGAGCCCTCTCCCGGAGGTTTGCCCGCCGGATCCTCTCCGGGGGCCATCGGCAGTATTTCGACGTGTTATTCCGACAGCCACGCGGCAAGTTCGTCCGGAAGTGCGCGGCGGACCACCACGTCGCCCACGGCGCGCGGAACGACCAACCAGAGCGCGCCTCCATCCATCTTTTTGTCGCGGGTGACGGCGGCGATTATATCTTTGGCCGGTATCTCCGTGCGCGTCGGCAGGCCCGCCTTTTCGATCGCACGCACTATGCGGTCGCGGGTTTGCGGGTCGAGCGCGCCCATTTTGACCGCCACGTCGGCTATCGTCGCCAGCCCTATCGCCACCGCCTCGCCGTGGTTAAGGTTCTGCCCGAGGGTTGAACGGTTCGGTTCGCGCGACAATTTTTCGACGGCGTGGCCCACGGTGTGGCCGAGGTTCAGCTTGCGTCTCGGACCCGTTTCGCGCTCGTCGGCCTCCACTATGCACGCCTTCACCGCTATCGCACGCACGATGGTTTCGGTCAAAAGCGCGCCGTCTACCAGCAACTCCCCGGGCGAGTGGGTCTCCATGATTTCCAGCAGCACAGGGTCTCCGACGATGCCGGCCTTTATCACCTCGGCCAATCCGGCGCGGAACTCCCTCGGCGGCAGGGAGAGCAGCGTCGCCGTGTCACACACCACGAAGTCGGGCTGCGCGAACGTTCCGGCCATGTTCTTGAAGCCGCCCACGTTGACCCCGTTCTTGCCGCCCACACTCGCGTCGACCTGAGCCATCAGCGACGTGGCCACGAATCCGAAGTCCAAACCTCGCATATATGTAGAGGCCGCGAACCCGGCGATGTCGGTGACCACGCCGCCGCCCAGACCCACGAGAAAGGTCTTTCGGTCGGCGCCGATCTCGACAAGGCGGCGGTGGATCGTCTCTATCGTCGCGAGGTTTTTGTTCTCCTCGCCGCCGGGAATGACTATCACGCGATCGGCAAATCCACCCATCACACTGCCATACAGCGCATTAACATTGGAGTCCGTTATCGCCACCACTCGCCTGTCGGCGGGCAGCAGTTCGGGCAACGTCGCCGAAGCGTCGCCCACCACAATGCGGCACGGACCTCGCCGGTCGCGTTTTATTTCGATGGTCTCTACCATATTATCGGGGTTTTGCCTGTGCTTTCGAGGTATTCGTTCGCGCGCGAAAAGTGGCGGCAGCCGAAGAATCCGTTGTGTGCCGACAGGGGCGACGGGTGCGCGGCCTTAAGTACGAGGTTGCGTTCGGTGTCTATGGCGGCGCCTTTTTTCTGCGCAAATGCCCCCCAAAGCATATACACCACGCCCTGTTTGTTCTTGTTTATCGCCTCCACCACCGCGTCGGTGAAGACTTGCCACCCCTTGTCGGAGTGCGAGTTGGCCTGCCCTTCGCGCACCGACAGACTGGAGTTGAGCAGCAGCACCCCCTGTTCGGCCCAACGGTCGAGGTTGCCGTTCCGCAGGGTTTGCGGGGTTCCGATGTCGGCGGCGATCTCCTTGAAAATGTTGCGTAGCGAGGGGGGCGGCACCACCCCGTCGTCCACCGAAAAGCAGAGGCCGTTGGCCTGGCCGGGGCCATGATAGGGATCCTGACCGATGACGACCACCTTGAGTTCGTCCAACGCGCACTTCTCGAACGCCCGAAAAACGTTGCGCGCCGCCGGGTAGATCGGCGGTGCGTAGGCGACGGTTTCGGGCGCGGCGGCGTGACGGGCGGCGGCGGTGTATTCGCTCCGCACAAAGTCGGTCAGGTCGCCAAAGTAGGGCTTGTCGAACTCCCGAGCCAGCAGTTCCTTCCACGCGGCGGGCAATCTAACGTCCATCGTATATCAGTTTAATGCAATCTTCGAGGGCGTCGCGCCACGCGGGCGGAACGACGCCAAGGTCGCGGGTTATTTTAGAGGTGTCGAGGGTCGAGTATTCGGGGCGGGAGGCGGTAGCTGGGGCGGTGGCGGTGGCGGTCGCGGTGGTGGCGCTGCCGGGTCGGGTCGCCGCGTATTCGGCCGAACTTATGGGCACCACGCGGCAGTCGAGACCCGCTTTCCTGACGATCTCGGCCGCAAACTCCGCGCGGCTAACACCTCCGGCGGCGCGGCTATCGTCCCCCGCGTCGCAGTAGTGGTATAGCGCGGCGGGCTCGTTGCGCTCCATGAGCGGCGGGACGATCTTTACGATGGCCGCGGCGAGCGAGGCGGCCGAGGTTGGACGGCCAATCTGGTCGGCCACCACGCGAAGCTCGGGTTTGGGGACGGCGCTCCGGGCACAGGAGGCGGAAACAGCGTTCGTGGCCGCCGTCAAGATCGACTTCACGAAGTTGCGACCCCACGGCGAGTAGAGCCACGAGGTGCGAACCACCGCGCCGCGACATCCCGACTCCAGCACAGCCCTCTCGCCCGCAAGTTTGCTCTCGCCGTAGACGTTGAGCGGCGCGGGCGTGTCGGTCTCCGTGTAGGGCTTTTTGCTCCGGCCGTCGAACACGAAGTCGGTCGAGACGTGCAGCAACAGCGCCCCCGTGCGAGCCGACGCGTGAGCCAAAAACCGGGGGCCGTCGCGGTTGACGGCAAACGCCTTCGCTTTTTCGGCCTCTGCCCCATCCACGTCGGTGAAGGCCGCGCAGTTGATCACCGCGTCGGGACGACGGCTCTCCCAAAACGCCGCGACCGCCTCCGGATTCGTTACATCCAACCGCCGCGAGTCGGCGAAAATCCAATCGTGGTCGCGCCCCACGAGGCCGCCTCCGGGGGCGCCATCGCCTCCGCAAACGCCTCCGGTTTCCGTTTCGACCAACCGCCTCAGTTCGCGCCCCAACTGCCCTCCGGCACCCGTCACTAAAATCCGCATCGTTACATCTCGATTAATTTTACGAAAATAGGTATTTTCGGCGGTAAACAGGCTATATTTGTACAAAACATTGAAAACGGCATGAAAAAACATCTTATTCTCGTCGCGGCGGCGCTGACTATGGCACTCGCGGCGAACGGACAACAGACCCCCGGGGCCCGGCCAGACGAAGTCCGCAACATCATCCTGATGGTGGGCGACGGGATGGGCTCGGCGCAGATCAGCGCGCTGATGATGGCGAGCGACCGGCCGCTGAACATGGAGCGCGCGACGATGGGCGGTATGGTGAAGACCTCTTCGGCCAACAACCGCGTGACCGATTCGGCCGCCGCCGCAACCGCCTACTCGACAGGCGAAAAGACCGCCAACGGCTATCTTGGGATCGACCCCGACGGTGCGCCGCTCCAAACGATTCTCGAAAAGGCCGAAGCCGCGGGTCTCGCCACCGGGCTTGTCGCCACGACCAACATTCAGCACGCCACTCCGGCCGCGTTCTACGCCCACACTCCCGACCGCGACGACTACCACGCAATCGCTTTGGAACTGTTGGACTCGGGCGTCGACGTGGCTATCGGTGGCGGCATCGGCTATATGACGGGCCGTGAGGATGGGCGCGACCTTATGCAAGAGCTCCAAGCCAAAGGCTACGCCGTGGCGGACAATCTCGCCGCAATCGCAACGGCGACGAGCGGCAACGTGGTGGCTCTCTACAACGAGGACGAAATCCCCGCCTATGTTTCGCAAAACGGCGACACGGCCGGAGCGACGACCTCCGAAGGCGAAGGACGCGATCCGTCGATGCTCGCAAAGGGCACATCGAAGGCTCTCGAAATCCTGACGGCCAACGGTGCGGCTGGGGTTTCGGGGGAAGGCAAGGCGGCGGACGGCGGAACAGATGGCGCGAAAACAGCCTCGGGCAAAGGATTTTTCGCGATGGTCGAGGGGTCGTGGATCGACAGCGCGGGTCACGCGGGCGATGCGAGAATGCTGATGGGTGAGATGAGGGATTTCGACAACGCGGTAGGAGTGGCTTTCGACTACGCCGACGCCCACCCCGGGACGCTGGTGATAGTGGTGGCCGACCACGAGACGGGTGGGTTGACGATTCCCTCGGGCGACGACAATTTTCTGCTGCCCGACAGCGGCGTGGAGTTCCGTTGGGCCACCGGCGGCCACTCCGCCACCATGGTGCCGATACTCTCCTACGGAACCGGGGCTTCGGCATTCGGCGGGATTATGGACAACACCGAGGTCAATCGCAGAATGGAAATACTATTGGGGCTCGAATAAATCCTCTAACATACCTCCGAATAAACGCTTAAATAGACCTTCTAACAGACTCTATACATTGCAACAAAAAACGGGCGCCCTTCTCCGGGGCGCCCGCCTTATTTCAAAATAACGCTTAAATGGCGATGCTGATGAGGAACACCGCGGCCAGACCCAAAATCGCATAGAGTTCGGGGAACGCGGCCAAAATCAGCGTCTTGGTCATCACGTCGTGGCCGTTTCCGATAGCGGCGATACCGTTGGCGCAGACGCGAGCCTGCATGTAGGCGCTGCTCAACGCCGCCAGACCCATCACCAAACCGCCGCCGAAGATGGCGATGCCCTGAAACATGGTGATCTCCGGCACCAAAAAGCCGCTCACCATGAAGTAGGCCACAAAGCCGTAGAGACCCTGCGAGCCCGGAAGCGCCGAAAGGATCATGTACGACCCGAAGCCGTTGGGGTTCTTTTTCATCGCGCCCACGGCGGTGATGCCGCTGATAGCCGTGCCGATTGCCGAGGCCATGCCCGCGACGCCCACCATGAAGAAGACGCCGATGTAGGCCAAAAGAATTGCTGTTGTCATAGTTGATGTTGTTTTTTTTTAGTTTGTTATTTTTTTCGAAGTTTTATTCATTTTCCCGGCCGGCTTCGGTCGGATTAGCGTTCGTCAGTTCGGCCTTACTCGTCTGCCCCGTTTTGCTCTCTTTGCCCCGTTTGCTTCAAGGGGTTGAATATGCGGGTGGTGTTCTCGAATCCCGAGTTCTTATAGAACTCCACGAACGTCAGACGCAGCGGGTGCACCATCGACGATAGGGCGCTCATAAACAGGTTCAGCCCGTGGCCGATGAGAAGTATTATCAGCATGATGAGCTGCTTTAGGACCGGAATGTCGCCGCTCATGCCCGCCGCAAGGTCGTTGAACACCATCGCCAACACCCCGCCCGAAAGGCCGATCGCAAAGAGCCTGATGTAGCTCAACGCGTCGCTCAAAAAGCCGGTGATGTCGTTGTAGGTATTCCACAATCCGCCGCCTAAGTTGACGAGCGGATTCTTGCCCGGATTGTTCATGAACAGCATCAGAAAGCCGCCCACACCGAAAGAGACATACAGCGCCACCTTGGGTATGGCGAGTTCCATGCCCATCATGCCCGGCGCCAACATGACTATGCCCGTCAGCACCGTGACTATCCAGCCGACGGTCGACATGGCGTACTTCAACCCGAACGCGCGCGCCAGGGTTATCGCCTTGAGCGTCAGCCCGAACAGAATGTGCAACACACCTAAGGCCAGCGCCAGCGAGAACAAGAACATGCTGTCGGTGGGAAAGAATATCGGTTTGCCGGCGAAGATGCTCCACGTCTTGATGTCGAGCCCGAACAGCGACCCCACCAGAAACCCGAACACCACCGCCGCGCCGCCGCACCACATGCTCAGCTTGCCTATCGTCTTCATTCCGTCCTTGCCTTTGAGGGTGAGCGCGAGTCCGCCGCCGAATATCAGCAGGCCATAGCCCGCGTCGGCCAAGCAAAACGCGAAGAAGAGCATATAGAACGGAGCGAACCAGCGCGTGAGGTCCATCGTGCCGTATTTGGGCAGGGCGTACATCTCGCCGATGAATTCGAACGGCCTCACTATCCGCGAGTTGTGGAGTTCCACCGGGGTGTCGTCCTGTGGCGTGGGGCGATCCTTGAGGTGGATCACGCCCGGATAGTCCGTCAGCATTTTGTCGACCTCGGCGGCCTGCTTTTCGCGCGCCCAAGCCTCCATCACCACTAAGGTTCCGTCTGCCGCCGCCATGCCGCTCGTGGCGGTTTGGTAGAACTGCAAACTGTCTTTCAACCCCTCGATTTCGGCGTCGATGGCGGGAAGGGTCGCGGCGGCGCGCACCATGCTTGCACTCCATCCGTCGCGCTCGGCTTCGAGTTCGGCGATGCGGGTGCGCATTTGCGCGGGGCTTTCGTCGGGCAGTTTTATCCCCTGCGAGGTGTCGATGCCCGCCTCGGCGAAAATATCTTCCGTCGGCACGCCCAGGCGCGCAAGTTCGCGCAACTTAGCCGGATCGAACTCACCCCACGGGGCGACCTCCTCCAACAAATTTTTGTATCGCGCCAACTCCGCGGCGGTCAGTTCGAGACCCTCGCGAGCCTCCGCGTATCGTTCGATCGCCTCGGCGGAAGTAGAATATGGCGCGGCGGAAGTCGAATAGGCTTTGCCGGCGAAAGCACCCTTACCCGCCTCAACTTTCCCATTCTCGGTAGCCGCCGCATTGCCCGTCGCCGCATATTCCGGCGCTCCAAGCTTGGCCTCCGCCGCAAAAGTGCGCAGATATTCGGCCACCTCGCGGCGGGAGTCGATCAGGCGCACGAGTTCGGCGTCGCGCTCCGAGGGTTCGCGGCCGGTGATGGTGACGTCCACCAGACCCAACTGCTGTAACCGCGCCAGAAAATCCTCGCGATCGCTCTCCAACACCACGAAGGCGTATTTTGTCATCTTAACGATCATGCGAGCCCTCCTTCCTTGATTCGGTTCCTTGCACGGCAAAGCCCGTTTCCGCTATGTGCTTCGTTGCCGCCTCACATCCCGTTGTGTGCTTCGCCGTCGCGCGACCTATTGCTGTGTTGTTCGTCGTCATGCGGCGGCCTCCTTTCCTGCTTCGAGCGCCTTGGCGGCCATTTTTTTATCCTCCTGCTGGTGGCGCTGCTTGACGATCTTTTGCGAACTTTTCGACAGGTTCTCCTCGTCTTCCAGAAAACGTTTGATCTTCAATATCGCCTCCTCGTAGCCGGGGATCTGCACCTTCTCATACAGATTCACCTTTTGGGTGGTCTTCTTGCGCGCACGGTCGAGCAGTTCCGCTCGGCGCATATAGACGGCGCTCTCGACCACGAGGCGGCCGATGCTCTTCACGAGTTCCACCCCGTCCGTCGTCCAGGCGGGCGACGAGAACAGGTCATACTCCTTCTCCGAAAAGTCGACCCCCTCCAAAACCGGCACCTTCACCCCCGCTATCTTGCCCTCGACGAGCCGCACGTCGTCGATGCGCACCAGCTCGGGATCGAACTCGCCCCACAGCGCCACCATGTATTCGTGGCGGGCCGAGAGGTCGTCCAACTCCGTGCGGAACCCTTCGGCCGTGGTCTTGGCCCGCTTGACCTCCACCCTGAGCGCGCTCTCCTTGCTCTTGATGGTGGGCAGGGCGCGCCGGCGAACCTTCAACTGTTTGTCCAGGTCGCCCAGAGCGGTCTTGTTATATTGAAACTTAATAGCCATAGCTTATTCCGCGTAGCTTAAACCGCCGTCGGCGTGCCGACCCAGTATTTCTCTATGAGCTCCTTCTTGACGGCCGTTTCGGCGGGCGAGAAGTATTTGCCGAACAGTCTCCACGCCGTGTCCAACATCTCGTCGATGGCCACGTTGACGTCGATCGCCAACAGATGCTCCGAGTAGTCTTTTGCGAAACCGAGTGTACGCTCGTCGTAGTCCGACAGGTCGAAACCGTTCTCCAGCTTGGTCTTGGCGTTGGCGGCGTCGGCAAATAGCCTCACCGCGGCGTTCATCACCTGCGGGTGGTCTTCGCGGGTCTTTTTGCCGATCACGAGCTGCTTGAGGCGCGACAGCGAGCGGAACGGGTCGACGATGACCTTGCCCGTGTCGGTGTCGTTGCGCAGGAACAGCTGGCCCTCGGTGATGTAGCCCGTGTTGTCGGGAATGGCGTGGGTGATGTCGCCGCCGGAGAGGGTGGTCACCGCGATGATGGTGATCGAACCGCCGTTGGGCAGCTGCACCGCCTTCTCGTAAATCTTGGCGAGGTCGGAGTATAGCGAGCCGGGCATAGAGTCTTTCGAGGGGATCTGGTCCATACGGTTCGACACGATAGCCAGCGCGTCGGCGTAGAGGGTCATGTCGGTCAGCAGCACCAGCACCTTCTCGCCCTTGTCGACGGCAAAGTATTCCGCCGCCGTGAGCGCCATGTCGGGAACGAGTAGACGTTCCACCGGCGGGTTCTCGGTAGTATTCACAAAGCTCACGATACGATCCAAAGCGCCCGCGTTCTCGAACACGTTCTTGAAGTACAGGTAGTCGTCGTTGGTGAGCCCCATGCCGCCGAGGATGATCTTGTCGGCCTTGGCCCTCAGGGCGACGTTGGCCATCACCTGATTGTACGGCTGGTCGGGGTCGGCGAAGAACGGGATCTTCTGCCCCGTCACCAGGGTGTTGTTAAGGTCGATGCCCGCGATCCCGGTGGCGATGAGTTCCGACGGCTGAAGCCTGCGGAACGGATTGACCGTCGGGCCGCCGATCTGCCTCGCTTCGCCCTCGGGCTGCTCGCCGCCTTCGATAGGCTGGCCGTAGGCGTCGAAAAAACGACCCGCCAGAGCGTCCGAAACCCTCAGTACAGGGGGTTCGCCGTGGAAAACCACCTCGTCGTTCGTCGCGATGCCCTCGGTGCCCGAAAACACCTGCAAGGTTATCTCGTCGCCGGCGATCTTCACCACCTGGGCCAATTTGCCGCCCACCGTGGCGAGTTCGTCGTTGCCCACGCCCGTGGCGCGCAGGGTGACCGTCGCCTTGGTGATGTTGTCGATCTTGGTGTATACTTTTTGAAATGCGGTAGTTGTCATATCTTTATGCTTTTACCTCTTTTTCTGACACTTTTTCTTCGATCTGGCGGCCGTAGTCGTAATATTCGGCGCTCTGGTAGGTCGAGTAGTTCATCTGCTTGAACAGGTTGATGAGCTCCTTGAAGAACGACGAGCAATCCTCGAATCCGTCGAAAGCGAACTTGCGCTCGCACACTCCCAACACCATGTTGTACATATACTTCTGGCGATCGAAGCGGCAGTAGGCGTCGATGGGGTCGAACGCGTCCTGCTGCAAAATAACCCCGTCGACCAGCTCCGACTTCCAGTAGCGTTCGTGGTACTCCACCGGCACGCCGTCGTCGCCCAGGATGTTGATCTGCTCCGACGCCTCTTTGCCCCTTTGCACCAGCGTCTTGCCCTTCATCACCTTGTCCACCCAGCCGGGCTCGATGGTTTTGTCCAAATACTCCACCACCTCGGGATATTCCAGATACTTTGAGTAGCTGTCCAGCGGGTCGATGGCGGGGTAGCGTTTCGAGTCGGCGCGCGCCTGGCTCAGGGCGTAGAAGCAGCGAGCCGCCTTTTTGGTCGATTCGGTCACCGGTTCTTTGAGGTTACCGCCCGCGGGCGACACCGTTCCCAAAAACGTAACCGACCCCGTCTTACCGTTGGGCAGATAGACCAGCCCGGCGCGGGAGTAGAAATTCGAAATGATGGCGGACAAGTCCATAGGGAAGGCGTCCTGACCGGGAAGTTCTTCGAGCCTGTTCGACATCTCGCGCAGAGCCTGCGCCCAACGCGAAGTGGAGTCGGCCAAAATGAGCACCCTCAGCCCCATCGCGCGGTAGTATTCGCCGATCGCCATCCCGGTGTAGACGCTCGCCTCGCGCGCTGCCACGGGCATGTTCGAGGTGTTGCAGATGATGATCGTGCGCTCCATCAGCTTGTGGCCCGTCTGTGGGTCGACAAGGTGGGGGAACTCGGCGAATATCTCCACCACCTCGTTTGCGCGCTCGCCGCAAGCCACGACCATGATCACGTCGGCCTCGGCCTGCTTCGAGATGGCGTGTTGAAGCACCGTCTTGCCCGCGCCGAACGGTCCGGGGATGAAGCCCGTGCCACCCTCGGTGATGGGGTTGAAGGTGTCGATCGCGCGAACCCCCGTCTCCATCACCTTGCTCGGGCGCGGTTTTTCGGTGTAGGCCTTCACCGCCCGCTTCACCGGCCACTTCTGCACCATGGTCACATTTCTGTCGACGCCGTCGGCGCCCGTCACCACCGCGACTGTGTCGGTGATCTTATATTTTCCGGCGGGAGCGACACTCTTCACCGTGTAGGTTCCCTCGAACACGAACGGCACCATGATCTTGTGCACGATGTTGATCTCGGGCACCTGACCCAGCCAAGAACCGGCGACCACCTTCTCTCCCGGGGCGGCCAACGGAGTGAACTCCCACTCGGCCGCGAAGTCGACCGGTTCGGTGGTCGTTCCGCGCTCGATGAAGATGCCCGACATCTTCTCCAGGTCGTTCTGCAGACCGTCGTAGCTGCGCGACAGGATGCCCGGGGCGAACGTCGCCTCCAACATGTGCCCCGCGAACTCCACCGACGCCCCTTTTTTGAGGCCGCGCGTGCTGTCGAACACCTGAATGTAGGCCTCGTCTCCTATCACCTTGATGACCTCGGCCATCAGGCGGATGCCGCCGTCGGCATCGACCCAGCAGATCTCGTTCTGCGCCACGGCTCCGTCGGTCTTCACCACCACCATGTTGGCGACGATGCCCGACACTTTACCTTTTGTTCCCATATTTATTGTGCTATTTTTACCTCTGATTTGACTGCCGCAAGCAGTTTTTCGTACATCTGCCGACCCACCTCCGGATCGAGAGCCTCCCAACGATGGATAATCCCTATTTTGATGAGATAGGAGAGCACCGTGGGCATGCCGAAGCTATCGAACTCGGCCATCGACTCGGCCTTGCTCCAGCGGATGAGGTCTATCGCCCGCTCCTTCTCCACGATGCCCGTCTTGCCGTCCAACGCGCCGAGCAGCGAGTCGATGTACTCCAACTCGCCCCTGAGAGAAAAGTCGGCGACGGAGCTTTTGGCCAGAGCCTCCACTATGTCGCCGCCGCCCAACAGATTCGAAGCCACCTCCATGCCCTTTGCGCGGGCGGTGTGGGCGGCCACTATGTTGCGCAGGTTGCGGTCGAACCGCGCCCAATCCTTCAAAAAGTCGCAGCGCGACGCCTCGCACCTGTCGTAGAGCCACTCCACGCGGGTGCGCTCAAGACCGTAGATGTCGACCAGCGACCACAAAAGCGCGGCCGTCCGACGGTCCTTCGGCGACAGCTCCCGCCGGATCTCTCCGTAGGTCTCCGTCGCGTCGAACCCCTTGTCGGCTCCATCCAACGTCCACTCGCGAAGACCCGCGATGAGGGCGTAGTATTGCGTCGAGAGAAACATTACTTCTTACCGAAAAGGATTTCCGACACCCGTTCGCGCAGATAGCCGCCCAGCAGCGCCTCCAGATTCTCGTCCGAGAAGCCGATGTAGTATCCGCCGCCCTTCTCGCCGACTCGGAAACCGCTGCCGACCGCGGGGCTGTAACCCACTTCGACGCCTTCGGCCAACAGACCCGCGACGCTATCTTTGAAAGCGCTTTCGAGTTCGGCGCGTTTGGCTTCGGGGAGCAGGGCGGTGAGGGTGATTTTGTCCGACGAGGCGCCCTGCCAATTCTTGGCCACGGCGACGAGCATCTCTTTGACGAACGCGGGATCTACCCCGGCTTTTTTCACTCCGCCCTCGACGCTTTTGGCTACTATTAGGTCGGTGATCTCGCCCTTGAGCGCCGACACTGCCTGACGACCCGCCATGGCGATCTCGGTCATGGTGTTCTTGCGCAGCTCCTCGGCCTGGGCAGCCGCCTTGCGTTCGATCTCGCGGGCGCGGGTCTCGGCCTCGGCCACTATCGACTTCGCGCGGTTTTCGGCTTCCGAAAGGATCCTGTCGCCCTCGGCGCGACCTTTCGAGAGGCCTTCTTCGTAGAGCCTCTGTGTCAGTGAATTGAGTTTATCGGTCATACATTAGGTAGTTTTATTATCGACGAAGGTTTCAAGAATGGTGTCAAAGATAGTGTTTTTTTTGACGCGAAAAAGTTTTTTTAGTACCAAATCGCAGGCTCGGGCCCCATTTCGAGAATCATTTCACCTCCGGCCGAGATGTCGGCGTGGGTGATGTAGGGTTTGTCGTGTTCCCGACCGTTCAAAACCACGCGCTGGATGTAGATGTTGTCGGCCGAGTTGTCCATCGCTTCTATTGTGAAAATTTTGCCCTCGCCCACCTCCAACTCCGCCGCGTCGACCGCCGGCGAACCGAAGAAGTATCTTCCCCCGGCGGGCTCGACCTGATAGAATCCCAACGCCGAGAGCACATACCAGGCTGACATCTGCCCCACGTCCTCGTTGCCCGAGAGGCCGTCCGGGGCGTCGTTGTAGAGTTCGCTCAGCACCCGCCGCACAAGGCGTGCCGTTTTGTGGGGCTGTCCGGTCATGGTGTAGAAGTAGGTTATGTGGTGGCTCGGCTCGTTGCCGTGGGCGTACTGACCGATTAGGCCGCTGATGTCGGGCGAGGCCTGGGCGCCCATATCGCCCCGGGCGACGAATAGCGAGTCGAGTTTCGCGTGAAACGGCTCCATGCCGCCGAACGCCGCCGCCAATCCCTCCACGTCGTGGGGCACGAGCCATGTGTATTGCCACGCGTTGCCCTCGGTGTAGTCGTCGGCTCTGTGGGTGGAGGCGAAGGGGTCGAACGGCGTGCGCCATCCGCCGTCTGCCGCGCGGCCTCGCAGAAAGCCAGTCCCGGGGTCGAAAAAGTGGCGATATGCACGGCTCCGGGCGTCGAAGTAGTCGTAATCCTCGTTGCGACCCTCCATCATCGCCACCTGCCCCAGCGCCCAGTCTGCCAGCGCGTACTCCAGCGTCGTGGCCACCGATTCGCCGTAGAGGTCGAACGGAATGTAGCCATACTTTTTATAGTGGTCGAGCCCCCGTTCGTCCAGCATGGCCGAGGTTTTCATCGCCTCGTAGGCCGCCTCGCGGTCGAATCCCGTGAAGCCTTTCAGAATCGCGTCGGCCACCACAGGAATCGCCGGGTTACCCACCATGGTGTCGGTCTCGTTGCCCGCAAGGTGCCACACCGGCAGTTTGCCCTGCTGGCGGTAGATGTTGATCATCGTGTTGATTATGTCGGGCACCTTCTCGGGGTGGATGATGGTCATCAGAGGGTGGGCGGCGCGGTAGGTGTCCCACAGCGACAGGGTGGTGTAGTTTGTGAACGATGCGGCTTTTTTAGGCAGGCCGTCGGCTCCGCGGTAGTCTCCCTCCACGTCGCAAAAGAGCGACGGGGCTATCATCGTGTGGTAGAGGGCGGTGTAGAATATGCGCTTGGTGGCCTCGTCGTCGGTCTCGATGCGAATTTTGGACAGTTCGTCGTTCCACGCGTCCTTGGCCTCGGCGATGGTGCCTCCGAAGTCCCACCCGGGCAACTCGGCGGCCATGTTCTCGCGCGCGTTTTCGACACCGACGGGGGAGATCGCCACCTTGACGTAGACCGCCTCGCCGCCCGCCTCGCCGAACATCGCCTCGCCGAAAGTCTGCCTCGAAGAGTATTCGTCGCCCTCGACTGGCGTGTTGCCGTCGTAGATCTTAAACGCCTGGAACGGTCGCGAGAACTCGGCCACGAAAAATATCTTCTGATCCGGAGCCCATCCCTTCGAAAAGCGATATCCCTCGATGGTGCTCTCGCCCGCCACGCGCATGAAGGTTTCGGTCGGGGCGTCCCAACCTGTTCCGCCCGCCAGGTCGATCACCACCCTTGAGTCGGGGGCGTTGGTGGGGAAGGTGTATTTGTGGAATCCCACCCTTTCGGTCGCCGTCAGCTCGACCCCCACCTCGTAGCGTTCGAGATAGGTGGCGTAATATCCCGGGGCGCAGTACTCGTCCCGGCGGCTGAAGTGCGACCACATTCCGCTCTCGTAGCCCTCGTTTTCGTCACCGCGGGCGTGGTTGGTCGCACCCGTGGTGGGCATCAGGATTATGTCGCACAAATCGCCGATGCCGGTTCCCGAGAGGTGGGTGTGGGCGAATCCTATCACCGTGGTGTCGCTGCGGTGGTAGCCCGACGTCCAATCCCAATCGCGCGGAATGCTCACCGGGCCCAATTGCACGGCTCCGAAAGGTACGCTCGCGCCCATGAAAACGTGGCCGTGGCCGCCCGTGCCGATATATTGATCCACCCAGCGGGTGAGGTCGTCTTCGCCTCGGGCGTTTTTTGCGTTTCGGGCGTTTTGGCCGTCGCACGAAAGCAGGGCTATCGAGAGCGCAGCGACGGCGGCGGCCGCACTGAGCATGGAGAGTTTTTTCATACCGGAAGAATGTAGTAACGACCGTAAAGGTACTATTTTTTCGACAGAGAGCAAAACATGCAACGAGAAAGGCGCGGCAAAAGGCACGACACAAAAAAGGGAGGCGCATTGCCTCCCCTGTTTTCTACGCCGAGAGGTCCGCCTCTCTTTGTAGTCCCACCAGGAATCGAACCTGGATTTACAGTTTAGGAAACTGTCGTTCTATCCGTTGAACTATGGAACCGAATATCTCTTATTCCTGCCATCCGGGGTTATACCTCCCCTTGTTACCTCCCTGCACTATTCCGCGCCGGCCTTTGGCCGACAAGCGGGTTCCGGTCGGTGCTCTCGCGGACGATTAGTCCGCTCGGGTGAACTATGGAACCGAATTCGTTGCCTCGCAACGAATGAGCTCATCGACCGAGCGCCAAATGTCGCCGTAAGGCGGTGGAGGCATCTTGTGAGGGAGATAACTAAAAAGTTCGTCTACCATGCTCCTCTTTTATCTGTCCGACGCTTGTTATCCGTTAGTTGGCCGCCGAGCGCCTCTCTCGTCTTTTATCCGTCAGTCGTTCGCCGAACCGCCGCGTCAACTCAAAATCTCTTTGATCAGCTCCACGAATCGCGAGCGGACGGCCCTTTCGGTCTGCATGATCATGTTGCGGATCGCCAGCGGCGTCGAGCGGCCATGGCCCACCGTGACGGCGGCGTTGACCCCCAACACCGGAGTTCCGCCCACGTGCTCGTAGTTGAGCCCGCGAAAGAAGTCGTTGTTCATGTCCATGCCCAACTCGCGTGCGATGTCGTACATGCTTTCGGCCTGCTTCAAAACGATGTTGCCCACAAATCCGTCGCAAACCACGACGTCGGCCACCTCGCCCGTGAAGATGTGCTTGCCCTCCACGTTGCCCACGAAGTTGTACCTCGAAGTTCCCTCCATCAGCTCGTAGGCCGCCTTGGTGGCCAGATTGCCCTTCTCCCTCTCCTCGCCGATGTTGAGCAGCGCCACGCGAGGGTTTTCGATGCCCAGTACTTTCTCGGCGTAGATGCTGCCCAGCATGCCGTATTGGTCGAGCACATCGGGTTTGCAGTCCACGTTGAGCCCCACATCCAGCACCAGAGCCGCGCCGCCGCCCAAGGTGGGGATCTGCGACGAGATGGTTGGGCGGATTATCCCCTCGATGGCCTTGACGGTGTACATCGACCCGACCAGCATGGCGCCGGTGTTGCCCGCGCTGGCGAATCCGTCGATCCGCCCCGCCTTCAGCAGACCGAAGCCCACGGTGAGCGAAGAGTCGGGCTTTTTGGCGAACGCCTGAGCCGGATGGTCCGACATGGTGATCACCTCGGTGGTATGCACAACGTCGAACAGGTCGGAGGCCGCTCCCTGGCGAGACATAATCTCACGGATGGCCGCCTCGTCGCCTACAAGGGTCAGGCGCACGTCGGTCGGCAACACGCCCGCCGCCTCGATGGCGCCCAACACGACGGCTTCGGGAGCGAAATCGCCCCCCATCGCGTCGACGCCTATATTCAACCTTCTTTCGGCCATGGCCTCAGGGGGTTTTAGGGTCGGGACTACTCGGCCTTCTGTTCGACGGCGAGCTTGCCGCGATAGAAACCGCACTCGGGGCATACCCTGTGATAGAGCACGGGCGAGCCGCAGTTGGAGCAGGTGGCTACCGTCGGTACGGTGGCTTTGTAGTGGGTTCTTCTCTTGTCCCGACGAGTCGACGAGACTTTGTGTTTAGGATGTGCCATATTTTTATTTGTTTATGAATCAATCAATTACTAATCACGACTTCAAGCTTTGTAACTTTTCAAACTCATCTTCGCTGACGATGGTGAAGCGCTCCAGCATCGCCGGGTTGCAGAGCGGCCGACCGTGGACATCCTCGGGGTGGACCCTCTGGAGGGGCAGGCTGAGCACGACGCTCTCGTATATATACTGTTCGAGGTCTATCGCCGCGTCGGCCGGGTTGAGCCACAGCACGTCGCCCTCGAAGGCCGGCATTTCGTCCGACTCGGCAAGCTTCACCGCCAACCGTTCCGTCACGCGAACCGGCAGCAGGCAATCCTCCAGACACCTGTCGCACGACACCGTGACGCTCCCCTTCATCTCCACCGCGAGCCTCATCGCCGCGTTAGCGCCGCCCGGGCCACGCTCCAACACAGCCCTCACATCCACCTCGCCGCCCTTCACGCCGCTCTCTCCGCGTCCTTCCCAGAAGTCGTCGCCGATCTTCCACTCGAACTCGTGCGTGCCCTCTTTGAGCCCTCTGTGGGCGATGGTGTACCTCTGTGTCATAATGCGCGGGGTGCAAAGGTACAAAATATTTTTATTTTCACTACCTTCGTGCCATGAAAAGTTTTAAGGTGGAGATAAAGAGCTCTTTCCCCGAGTGGGACAGATACAGCGTCTACATGACGGCGGTCTGTTTCGGCGCCGACGGGGCTATCGTGGGCTACATAAACCTCTCCGACAAGGGCGGGGCGCTCGAAACCGTCCCGTGCGACCACGCCGACCTGTATCTATACGTCATCGCCGACAGGTTTCCCGCCTCCGACATCGTCGCGCAGTCGCCGCCGTTCGAGGTCGAACTCTCGGTCTGCGAAAACGGCGGCAAACCCCACGTCGCCACCTACCGCGTCAATCAATGGGGCGGACTGTCGGTTAAAAAAAGCCTCGCCTGACAATTCTTTGTAAACACAAACAGATTTGGGCGCGTATTTGATACGCGCCCAAATCTTATTTATTCGGTATTCGACTACCCCAAAAAGCCCAGCAGCACCCCGGCGGCGACGGCCGAACCGATCACGCCGGCCACGTTGGGACCCATCGCGTGCATAAGCAGGTGGTTGGTCTTGTCGTATCTCAGCCCCACCTCCTGCGACACGCGAGCGGCCGCGGGAACTGCCGACACACCGGCGTTGCCGATCAGCGGGTTGATCTTGTTGCCATCCTTGAGGAACAGGTTGAGGAACTTCACGAACGACACCCCGAAGAACGTGGCCACAAAGAACGAGGCTGCACCGAGGAAGAATATCGCTATCGACTGCCACGTAAGGAACGTGGTCGCCTGGGTCGACGCGCCGACGGTGAGGCCGATAAGGATCGTCACGATGTCGATCAGCGGACCGCCCGCCGTGGTTGCCAGACGCTTCGTCACTCCGCACTCCTTCAACAAGTTGCCCAACAGCAACATACCCAACAGAGGCAGCGCCGACGGAACGATGAAGCAGGTGAGCAGGAATCCCACGATCGGGAAAAGTATCTTCTCCGTCTGCGACACGGGGCGGGGCGACGGCATTCTGATGAGGCGCTCCTTTTTGCTGGTCAGCATCCTCATCACGGGCGGCTGAATGAGCGGCACGAGGGCCATGTAGGAGTAGGCCGCGATAGCTATCGCACCCAGATATTGGGGAGCGAGCTTCGATGCCAAGAATATAGCCGTGGGGCCGTCGGCTCCTCCGATTATAGCGATAGCACCCGCCTCGTTGGCCGGGAAGCCCAACGCCAATGCGAGGATATACGCTCCGAAGATGCCCGCCTGCGCCGCCGCACCCACAGCCATCAGCTTGGGATTGGACAACAGTGCCGAGAAGTCGGTCATGGCTCCGATGCCCAAAAAGATGAGCGGCGGATAGACCCCTTTGAGCACCCCGAAATAGAGGTAGTTCAACACCGAACCCTCCTCGTAGATGCCGATGTCGAGCCCCGGGAAGAACGGGATGTTGCCGATGAGGATTCCGAACCCGATGGGCACCAACAGCATGGGCTCCCACTTCTTGGCTATGCCCATGAAGAGGAAGAACAGCCCGGCCACGATCATCGCCATGTGCCCCCACGTCGCGTTCGCAAAGCCGGTGAAGGCCCAAAACGTCTGCAAGTTGTCGGCGAGGAACGTTCCGAAGCCGCTGCTTTCTAAAAGTGTAAGCATGGCTCTATTCGATAGTTAATAAAACGTCGCCCTCCAGAACCGAGTCGCCCTGACGCTTGTTGATGAGTTTGACCACGCCGGCTTTGTGGGCGTCGATGTTGTTCTCCATCTTCATGGCTTCCAACACCATCAGCAGCTGGCCCTCCTTGACGCTCTCGCCCTCGCGCACCTTCACGTCGAGGATCACGCCCGGAAGCGGACTCTTCATGGGAGACGCCGAGCCTGTGGAAGTTGCGACCTGGTTGATCTTGGCCGGAGCCACCGGAGCCGTCGCCGAATAGGTCGCCGGGGCCACCTGTGCCGTACGTGCGGGCGAAGGTTTGAGCAGAGTGTTGCTCTCCACCTCCAACTCGTACATGGTGCCGTTGACGGTCACCTTGGCCATGCCGCCCTCGACGCTGCCCACGGCGACGTCGTAGCTATTACCGTTAATCTTGAATTTATACTCTTTTGCCATTTTTTTGTATGTTTATACTGATGTTTGGGGAATTTACCTGCGGGGCATGGGGGCTATGCCGTGGATCTTGGAGCTCCACGGAGAGTAGACCCTCGACGCGCGGTTGATGGTGATGACGGTGGCTTCGTTGACGTGCAGCTCCTCCTGAAAAAGCTTCAGCGCGAGCGCCGCGGCGGCAAGTTCGTGCTCCACCTGATCCGACGCCGACTGCTTTTTGGGCGAGGGTGCGGGCGAATCGGGCTGAGCCTGACGACGCGCCTGCAACTTCATCATCGTGAAGCCGAATATCTTCAGCACCAAAAATATGAGTATCAGCGCGCTGAAAACCACCGACATGGCGATAAGGGCCATAACGCCGCCCGAGGAGTCCTTCTGGCGGAAACGTTCCGACTTGGGAACCACCGGAATAGTCTCGTTGGTGGAGTTGGGGGTCGTGCGCGGCAGACTCACGATCTTCGGAGCCTCGATGCCGTCGGCACTCATATAGCCCACCGACACGTCCGCCCTTTGGGTGGCCGGGTCGATCGCGAATTCGTCGATGACCCCCTTGCCGTCAGCGTTATAGAGGGTGATCTTCTTGACCCCGTCCAGCGTGAAATTTGTGTAGAACGTCCCCTTGGTGTCGGTGCCTTCGCAGAAAAACACCAGGTAGGTGTGGGCGTGCATCGCCGTAGCCGGATCGCGGTCGGGAATCACGTAGCGGGTCTCCGTTCCGTCGGTCTTGGTGACGGCCAGATAGCACGACGACACGTTGACCGCCTCGTAGCCCGAGTTGAAAATCTCGATCCACGACGAGCGGTGGCCATAGTCGTCCTCATAGTTGTCCTCGTTTATCACGAGAACCTCGTTTATGCGCACGTTGCCGACCCCCTGCGCCCGGAGTGCACCTCCGACGCAGAGAATCGCAACGATCGTCATCAAAATCCTCCTCATGCCTACAACGGAATATTTGAGTGTTTCTTGGCCGGGTTCACCAGTCGTTTGGTAGCCAGCGACTGAAGCGCGCGAATCACGCGGAAACGGGTGTTGCGCGGCTCGATGATGTCGTCGATGTAGCCGTACTTGGCCGCCTGATAGGGGTTCGAGAACTTTTCGACATACTCGGCCTCCTTCTCGGCGATGAACTTCGCCCTCTCCTCGGGGTTGCCCTCCAGCGCGGCGATCTCCTTGGCGTACAAAACCTCAACCGCGCCGCTCGACCCCATGACGGCGATCTCGGCGGTGGGCCAGGCGTAGTTGACGTCGCCGCGGATATGCTTGGACGACATCACGATGTAGGCGCCGCCGTAGGCCTTGCGCAGGGTGACGGTCACCTTGGGCACCGTGGCCTCGCAGTAGGCGAACAGCAGCTTGGCGCCGTGGGTGATGACCCCGCCGTACTCCTGACCCGTGCCCGGCAGGAAGCCCGGAACGTCCACGAAGGTGACGATCGGAATGTTGAACGAGTCGCAGAACCTCACGAAGCGGGCCGCCTTACGCGACGCGTTGATATCCAACACGCCCGCCATATATTTGGGCTGGTTGGCGATGATACCCACGCTCTGACCGTTGAATCGGGCGAAGCAGGTGATGATGTTCTTGGCGTAGGCCTCGTGCGCTTCGAGGAAGTCGCCGTTGTCCACCACCGCGCGAATCACCTCGTACATGTCGTAGGGTTTGTTGGGGCTGTCGGGCACTATCTCGTTGAGCGCGTCCTCCAGTCTGTCCACCGGGTCGTTGCACACGGCCAGGGGGGCATCCTCCATGTTGTTCTGCGGCATGAAGCTCAACAGCTTGCGGATCAACTCGAAGCCATCCTCCTCGGTGTCGATCGAGAATTGGGCCACACCCGATTTGGTGGTGTGCATCGACGCGCCGCCCAACTGCTCCTGCGTGACGTCCTCGCCCGTGACGGTCTTCACCACCTTGGGGCCCGTGAGGAACATGTAGCTGGAGTTCTTCTTCATGATCACGAAGTCGGTGAGGGCGGGAGAGTATACCGCGCCGCCGGCCGACGGGCCGAAGATGGCCGAAATCTGCGGCACGACGCCCGAAGCCATCACGTTGCGCTGGAAGATATCGGCGTAACCGGCCAGTGCGTCGACGCCCTCCTGAATACGCGCGCCGCCCGAGTCGTTGATGCCGATGATGGGGGCGCCGTTGCGCATCGCCATGTCCATCACCTTGCATATCTTCTCCGACATGGTCTTCGACAGCGAGCCGCCGTAGACCGTGAAGTCCTGCGCGAACACATACACCAGACGGCCGCTGACCGTGCCGTAGCCCGTCACCACGCCGTCGCCGAAGTAGTGCTCCTTCTCCATGCCGAAGTTGGTGCAGCGGTGCTCGACGAACATGTCGAACTCCTCGAAGCTACCCTCGTCGAGGAGCATGTGGATCCTCTCGCGTGCGGTGAATTTGCCCTTTGCGTGCTGGCTGTCGATGCGTTTTTGTCCGCCGCCCAGATGCGCCTTCTCGCGCCTGGCGATCAACTGACCGACCTTTTCCTGAATATTGCTCATTTTATTTTGGTTTTTTTGTTTGTTCGTGATTTACTTCGCCGCGCCCGGTTCGCACAGTTCGGTGAGAACTCCCTGGGTCGATTTGGGGTGGAGGAAGGCGATGTTGAGTCCCTCGGCGCCTCCGCGGGGGGCTTTGTCGATCAGGCGCACGCCCTTCTCTTCGACCTCCGCCAAAGCGTTTGCCACGCCGTCTACGGCGAATGCCACGTGGTGCACCCCTTCACCCCTGTTTTCGATAAACTTGGCGATGGTGCTCTCTTCGCTCATCGGCTCCAGGAGTTCGATTTTGGTGTCGCCCACCTTAAAAAAGGCGGTGCGCACCTTTTGGTCGGCGACCTCTTCGATGTTGTAACATTTGAGTCCCAACACCTTTTCGTAGTAGGGAATGGCTTCTTCGAGATTCTTAACGGCGATGCCCAGGTGCTCGATGTGTGAAATGTTCATTTCGCAGTTCTTTTTTAAGATTGTGGTTTTGAGCCGGTTAAGGCCCCGTTACAAATGGCGGTTTTTTAATCCCGCAAAGGTATGGAACTATTTCGGGAACACCAAATTAAAAATCACCAATAACAGGCACTATATTTGCACCGAACCAATCAAACAAATCCTCGATATGAAAAGCGTTAAAGGAACCAAAACCGAGCAAAATCTATTGAAATCGTTCGCCGGCGAGAGTCAGGCGCGCAACCGCTACACCTTCTTCGCCAGCGTGGCCAAGAAAGAGGGCTACGAGCAGATCGCGGGCATATTCCTCGAAACCGCCGAGCAGGAGAAAGAGCACGCCAAGAAGTTCTTCAAGTATCTCGAAGGGGGCCCGGTGGAGATCACCGCCACCTACCCCGCCGGCATGATAGGCACCACCGCCGAGAACCTGTTGGAGGCCGCCGACGGCGAGCACGAGGAGTGGGACGAACTCTACCGCGAATTCGCCGAGACGGCCGACGCCGAGGGCTTTCCTGCCATCGCCGAGACTTTCCGCCGCGTGGCGATGGTGGAGGCCGAGCACGAACGCCGCTACCGCGCATTGCTGGAGCGGGTGGTGGAGGACAAGGTGTTCGAGCGCGACGGCGAGATCGTGTGGCAATGCCGCAACTGCGGGTATGTGCACACGGGCAAAAAAGCGCCCGAAAAGTGCCCCGCCTGCCAACATCCCAAGGCCTATTTCGAGCCCCGAAAGGAAAACTATTGATTTCGCGGCGGGTCGTTCGGAGCGGAACGTCCGGCTATTTTAGCGTAAAAAAGTGCGGTGACCGAGTGAAAAAGTGCGGACTTCCGCACTTTTTTCGTATCTTTGTTTTTGGTAGGCGTCCGAAAACGCCCTCTAAAACCACTAAAACCACTGCTTATGAAAAGACTCCTTCTGTTTACCGTGCTCGCCGCGGTGTGGCTTTTGGCCTCGTCGGACGTGGCGCCCGACCGCTACGGCGACTATGTGCCGCTGTTTATGGAGCGCGCCGAGCTGGAGCGGTCGGTCAAGTACGCCGCCGAGCCGCGAGGGATGATCGACCCGGGCAAAATTTGGATCGCCGGCGACGACATATTCATCGTCGAACGCTACCGCGGCATACACATCATCGACAACTCCGACCCGCGCAACCCCACCCCGAAATCGTTCATAGTGGCTCCGGGCTGCATGGACGTGGCGGTGAAGAACGACATACTGTATCTGGACAACGCGGTCGACTTCGTGGCCTTCAACCTTGTGACGGGGGTGGTGACCCGACGCATCAAAAACTTCTTCCCCGAGCCGGCCAGTCCCACGGGCGAGAGATATTACGACCAGCCGCATGGCATGATCCTCGTGGGCTGGAGAGGTGTAACCGATAACGGCAACTATTATGAAGGATATTAAGTTATTTTGCGGCGGCCGCGCGCTCGTGGCGACGGCTTGGGTGGCGCTCCTTTCGGCGGCGACGATTCTGTCCGGTTGCGAAGCGCCGTCAGACGGGGGCGGTAGTCCGAACGGAGTGGGGAACGAAAGCAGTCAGGGCGGCTCGATGGCGCGCTTCACCATCAACGGCGACTACCTCTACACGGTGGACGACCAAAACCTCAACGTATTCTCGATAGTCGACCCGACCTCTCCGCTGGATGTGAACGACGTGCGCATCGGCATCGACATCGAGACGATATTCACGATGGACAACTTTCTGTTCGTCGGTTCGCGAAACGCGATGTACATCTACGACGTGACGAACCCCGCCTTTCCGAATAGGCTCTCTATGGTGAGCCACTTCAGAAGCTGCGACCCGGTGGTGGCATACGGCAATCTGGCGTTCGTGACCCTCAACAGCGACCTGGGGTGGTGGTGCGGCAACAGCGGCAACGTATTGCAGGTGTACGACATCACCGACATCGAAGATCCTATTCGTTTAAGCGAGGTGAGTATGTCCTCGCCGCGTGGGTTGGCGGTCGACGGCCAGGCCAAGATGGTGTTCGTGTGCGACAACGACATGGTGAAGGCCTACGACATCAGCGACCCCAACGACCTTAAGGGGCTGTATGTGTCGAGCACGATTCCGGAGCTCCGGCGGGCCGACGCCTACGACTGCATCGCGCTCGACGGACGGTTGTTGGTGATCGGCGCCGACGGCCTCTACCAGTTGGGATACGACCGCGAGAAGTTCACATTCATCAGTAAAATCGACCTGAGGACGCAGTTATGAGAAAGATAATATTTTCGGCGCTGCTTTTGACGGCGCTCTCTTCGATGACGTTTTGGGCCGGCGACGCCCACTGTCAAGAGCGTTACAGCTATTCGGTGGGCAGGCGGGCCATCCGCACGCAAGCCGCGACGGTGGGCACATACCGCATGGTGCGGCCGCTTCGCATCTACTGGCTGCCGGAGACGGGGGCGGTCTCCGGGGAGGCTCCGGCTCGCCGCTACATAGTAGCCGTGAGCCCGTTCAAGTTGGTGGACAACGGCCTGAAGTTCGACTTCGAGGTGGAGCTGCCGCGCCCCGGCCACTGGTTCGGCACCAGCATCACGGGCTACATAGCCTCGCCGCGCGACTCGGATTGGGTCTGGAACGACGACTACAACAACCACTCCTCGGGCTGGGACGACTACCACAGCATGTGGGGCGTGGGCACGTCGGCGGTCTTCAAGAATACGTTCCACCGGCGCGGATGGTACTACTCGACGGGGCTGTTGGTAGACTTCTTTCGCGTGAAGTGGTTCGAGAGCGGCTACTTCCCGTTCGAGGAGGATGGGTTGACATTCTATGAATGGGGCAGCGGGTCTAAAACCCGATCCTATCTCAAACCCTCGGTGCAATTGCGCTTCGGCAAGCACTTCGCCCTCGGGCATAGCGCCTTCTTCGACCTCAACGCCGGGTTGGCGTTCGACTACTCCATATATCGGCGCGAGGCGGGCGACACCGACCGATGGGGCAACCACGACGGACGGTTCGGCGGATTCGGCGGATTCGCCCACCGCGGATTCACGTTCGTCGCCGGATTCAGGCTCGGCTTTTTGATCGACGGCCGGGGACGCTCGGAGAGATAGTTCGGGGGCGTCTGTTGTAAATGAGATCATACAAGGCTCGCGGGATAGTCCTGCACACCATCAAGTATGGCGACTCGTCGCTCGTGGCGTATCTGTTGACGGATACCCTCGGGCGGCAGTCGTATATGGTGCAGGGGGTGCGCAGCGGGCGCGGCCACGGCAACAAGGGGGCGCTGCTGCAACCGATGTTCGCGCTGGAGTTGGAGGGAATCGTGCCGCCGCGGGGCGAGATGCACCGCATTCGCGAGATGAGGGCGGTGGTGCCTTTGCGTTCCACGCCGTTCGACGTGCGCAAGAGCACCATAGCGCTGTTTATGGCCGAGATGCTATATCGACTTGTGCGCGAGGTGGAGCCCTCGTCGCCGCTGTTCGACTTCGTGTGGGGGGCGGTCGGAGCCTTGGATGAGATGGGGAGCGGGGCGGACTTCGGAATTGGTGCGGCGGCGGGTTCGGGTTCCGGTGGCGGCGCGGGCGCGGCGGATAGTCTCGCCTCGGGGGTGGGTTCAGGTTCAGGTTCAGGTTCCGGT
>JAITWI010000056.1 GCA_031285345.1 Alistipes sp. | reverse complement strand
GACTACGTGGGCCCGAACTACTGGTTCACCGACACCGAGAACGGCGGAGCATACGGCTTCAACACCGAGACCGGCCCGGGGGCTCAGCTTCCCGTGCGCGAGTCGATCGAAAAGTTTGTCCCGGCGGACGAACTCTGGCCCCTGGGCGAGTCGATGGACTACCATTGCACCACCGCCGCGAATATGAACTCGCTCAAGGTGATGACCGAAGTGGTGAACGCCAAGTACGGCGAGGCGACCGATCTGGACGACTACCTGAAAAAAGCCGACCTTGCGGCATACGAATCCACGCGCAGCATGTTCGAGGCGTTCCGCGTCAATAAATCGGGTTCGGGATTGACCGACGGCAAGCCCGCCACCACGGGGCTGATACAGTGGATGTTGAACTCGGCATGGCCGTCGATGTACTGGCAACTGTATGATTACTACGGAATTCCCACCTCGTCGTACTACGGCGTAAAGCGCGCAAACAACCCCTATCAGTTGGTGTTCAACTACGCCGACGACGGCATATATCTGGTGAACGAACTGGGGGACGCCGCCGCGGGCATGACCGCCAGGATCGAAGTCTATAATATGGACTCGGAGCGGACGCTGCTGGAGCGCGAGAAGGAAATTTCGTCGCCTGCAAACTCGTCGATAAAGATAACCGAGATAGAGCGTCCGGCGGAGGGCGTGTTCTTCCTGTCGCTCAAACTCCAAGACGCCGACGACAGGCAGATCGCCGACAACTTCTACGTCCTTACGGCGCGCGACGACGTGCACGACTACGCGAACAACGAGTGGTATATGACCCCCATCTCCGAGTACGCCGACTTCCGTCCGTTGGCCGACATGGCTCCCGCGACGATTGATTTTTCAGCCGTGTATGAAGGTGACAAAGTGCGAGTTACGCTCGAAAACCCCTCGAAGTCGGTCGCGTTTTTCACCACGCTGAAGCTCAAAGACTCGAAGGGCGAGATGGTCTGCCCCGCCTTTTGGAGCGACAACTACATCAGCCTTTTGCCCGGCGAAACCCGCACGGTGGAGTGCCTGATCGAGAAGTCCGGCCCCGATGCGCGTAAACTTTCGGTGGAGGTGTCGGGTTGGAACGTGGGTCGGTCGAGCCTGAAAGTGAAGTGACCTGCCGGAAGGTCGATTCCGAAATAAACCATAACCACACAACGGGCCATTCCAAATATGTTTGGAATGGCCCGTTGTGTGACCTCGCCCGGAATAGACCCTCGATCGAGATGAATTTTGCCCCCGCCGAGATGAAGTCGCGGTCGAGGCCACTTGAGGGTTGCAGTCGAGGTCGCCTGAGGGTTGTGGTCACTTGAAAGCAACGGTCGTGGCCGCCTGAAGGTAGCGCCCGCGGCCGCCTCAAAGCAACAGTCGTGCCCGCCCTGAAGTCGCGAAAAATTGGTCGTTTGAAAATTTATTGCTTTCTTGGTGCGATTTCTATCGTGGGGGGCAATGTCGGGATCGGGTTCTGCCGGATCGGGTTCTGTCGGATCGGGGGAGAGTTCGGGCGGATAGAGGTTCCGATAAACTCAACAACACAGTCAAGGTCGATATGGAGACGCTTAAAAGATTGATAAACGCCGAGGGCGAATATAGGATGCGGGACCAGACCGTGGAGCGGTTCATCGGCCTGATGGAGGAGGTGAAACTGAAGCGCAATCAGGTTCTGGTGCCCTACAACACGGTCGACGACAACGTGTATATGATTAAGAAGGGGATAATACGAACCGTCTATTTCGACGGGTTCAAGGAGGTGACCTTCGCTTTCGCACTCCCCGGCACCATTAAGATATCCTGGTACTCATACTATAAAAAACTCCCGTCATTCAACAAGTATGTGGCCTGTTGCGATTCGGTGGTAATGAAGATAACCAAAGCCCAATTTACCGACCTGGTAAAAGAGTCGCACGACTTTGCTCAGTGGGTGGCGGCCGTGTTTACGGATCAGTTCTTTAACTACGAAAAGAAGCGGGACGTGATGAACGGCGACGCCAGGGAGCGTTTCGAGGCGTTGATAGCCAACAGGCCCGAAATAATGGAGAATCTGTCCGACCGCATCATCGCGTCGTATATCGGCGTTTCGCCGCAGTATTTGTGCAAACTGAAAAAGGAGTTTTCGCACAGATTGAAATGATAACCCTCTCTGTTTTTTAGTTTTTCTCAAAAGCGTTAACATAGATTCATGCTTTTTTATTTTTGACTCGGCTACCTTTGCATCTAAGGTTAGCCCGATTGATATTAACTTAAAAATACCTATCTTATGAAGAACAGATTCCTATTTATTATTATGGCTGTCGCGGCCGCGTCTATCGTCTCATGCGAAAAGAGCCCCGACAACGGCGATCCGGGCACCATCGTCAACCCTCCCGAGGATGAGCCCCAAACCAACGACTACTTCCTTGTCAGTACCGACGAGTTGGTGTTCCCCTCGCAGGGTGGCATCCACCAGATCAGGGTCTCGTCCGACACGGCGTGGGACATGGTTCCCAGCGCCGACTGGATCACGCTGACGATCGTTCCCGGCACGAGCGTGGAGGGATCGGAAACCGACGCCATCGACGTGAGGGTCGAGCCGAGCATCGTCTCGCGCACGGGCAGCATCACCATCAGCGACGGCAAGAACTTCCTCTCCGTTAAGGTCGTCCAAAACGCCCAGCTTGTGGGCCACCACTATCCCGGGGCATTCTTTCAGGCCACCGACCCCACCAAACCCGAGACCGCCAAGACGGGCGTGCGCGACAACGTGATGATGTCGCTGGGTCGGGCGGCCAACTACGGCCAGCCGGGCGGCGGAACGGGCCCGCTGTTGATGATCAACTTCGCGGTTGAGGGCATAGACATCACAAAACCCTCCTACGAAATTCCCGCCGGCACCTACGACGTGGACGGTTGGTGCGTGTGGTTGGAAAACGGCGGCACGCCCCCGTTTCCCGATCACGAAGGCAACACCGTCGCCGGCGGCACCATCACATTCGAGGGCACGAGCCGCGAATACACCATCACCACCGACATCACGCTGGTCAACGGTCGCAAGGTGGAGGGATTCTACATCGGCGAACTATATTGGCCCAACTACCTGGTAACCTCGACCTTCACGGAGGCTTACGAGATTCCCGAACTGCACCGCGGCCGCCTCACGATGGTTGACGATCCGATGAACAACGCCACCAACGACTGGCTGTTCGAGGCGTGGACGCGCGACATCTACTTTATGAACGGCTCGCTGATGGGCAACGGCACGGTGGTGCAGCTGATGTTTTGCGACGCTCCCAACGGCTCGGAAACCATCCTGCCCAACGGCACCTATCCGCTGGCCGAAACGTTCGAAAAGGGCAATGCCATGTATGGCAACTCGTCTCCGGGCGAAGGCTGCTGGGTGTTGGTGTACGACGGCGACGGCTACCAGTCGGGACGCACTCCGCTTCAGGAGGGCGAGATAAAGTTCAACTCGACTCTGCTGCGCACCGACGAGGCCGACGGCAAGGACATCTATAAGGTGGAGATAGACATAGTCGCCTACGACAGCAATCAGAACCGCATTTCGGGCACCTTTTCGAGCGAGATCAAGCCCGCGAAGGTGAGCGCTCCGGCTCCTCCCACGAGATAGTTTGCCTGCGATGAACGTTTTTCGAGGCATAGTCTCTCTGGTCGGCGTGATGTTTTCGGCACTCGCTACATTTGCCACCTGCACTCCCACCGACGGGGTCGAGCGGGGCAACATTACGATTCACCACGAGGGCGAACTTTTGCTGGGCAACGAGGGCGGCAGCGTCACGTTCGATGTCGAGTGCGACATGGTGTGGACGACGCAGGCGGCCGACCCCGAGCAGAGCAAATGGCTGTCGCTGTGGCCCGCGAGCGGCGAGGCGGGCGTTTCGGAGGTGCAGATAGTAGCCTCGGCCAACGACGGCGATGTGGAGCGCACGGCCGACATAATTTTCCGCTCCGGCGGCGCGACCGAAACCCTGACCGTCCGTCAGCAAAAGACGCGGTTAGATGTTTCCGCCCCGACTCTCGATTTCGGCTTTGAGGGCGAAACGAAGTATATCGACGTGGAGACCAACCTTCCCTCGTGGCGGGTGCCGGTGCCCTCGGGAAGCGAATGGTGCAGGGTGACGCGCGACACGGGAGGCGGCCGCATCGAAATCGAGGTAGAAAACAACTTCGGCGCCGAACGCAGGGTCACTTTCGATGTCGTCGCCGGCAGCCTTTCGCGCGAGATAACGGTGACGCAAGGCTCGTTCGATTCGGAGAACTACTACGCCGACGGCGAGGTGGTGAAGCTCCTCGGCGCGAAAAAAGGCGATGGAGTGGAGTTGGTGCTGATGGGCGACGGCTACACCCTTGCCGACATGACCCGGCAGGGCGGCGACTACGAAAAGTTGATGCGCCAGACGATAGAGCACTTCTTTTCGACCTATCCGCTGAGCGACTACCGCGACTATTTCAACGTGTGGATGGTGGCGGCGGTGTCGGGCGACGAGGGCATAACCGACAGTTCGGCCGGAGCGGCGGGCAGGCGCGACACCAGATTGGCAACCGTGTGGGGCGGAGGAGGCTCGACGCTGTTGGAATGCGATCGAACCACCGCCGAACAGTACGCCCGAAAGGCGGCCGACGCGGCTGGCAAGACCCTCGACGAGGTGACCGCCATAGTGCCAGTCAATATGACGGCGCGTGCGGGCACGAGTTGGTTCCGCAGCGGAGGGTTCTCGATGGCGATATGTTCGACCGGAGAGGCGTTCTTTCAGTCGATGATCCTGCACGAGGTTTGCGGCCACGGCTTTGCAAAACTTGCGGACGAATACACCCGCCCGGGCGCTCCCGACGCGGCGATGCGATCGAATATCATAGCCGCTCAGCGGGACGGAATCTACATGAACATCGACGTGGAGTGCGGCGGCGACAAAACGCTGACCAAATGGAGCGGCTTCGTCGGCAAGGCGGGCTACGAAAACGTGGGCGCGTTCGAGGGTGCGTTTATGTTCACCGACGGCGTGTGGCGCTCCGAAGAGGCCGAAAGTTGCATGGACGACGAGAGCATTCACTATTTCAACGCCCCGAGCCGATGGATGCAGGCCAGGCGCGTGATGGCGCTGTCTGGCGAAGACGCCGACTTTACGATAGACGAATTTATTGCAGTGGACAAAGAAAAACAATAAACTAAAACCTATGAAAACATTACAAAAATGGGTGCTGATATGCACCGCCTTTGCGGCCGCGGGCCTGACGGGTTCGTGCAAGCCGGACGACGACAATAACGGAGGCGAAGAGCCCGCCGCCACGATGTACGACATCAAATTCGAGGCCAACGAAAACGGCACCGCCAAAGCTTTCGTGGGCGACCAAGAGGTGACCCGGGCCGAGGAGGGCGACCAGGTGAGAATCGTCGCCACACCCGCCGATGCGACCGGATACACCTTCGGCAGCTGGTCGATATTTCCGACGACGGTAGCCCTTGCCGCCAAAGAGTCGCCCGAAACGACCTTCACGATGCCCGCCGGCGACGTGACCCTGGTGACGACCTACAATCAGGTGGTTACCTACAACAAGATCACTTTCGCCGACGCGTTCGAACACGGCACCATCGAGGTGCGGTTCGACGGCGAGGTGATCGAAAGCGGCGCCGACATTCCCGCCGCGGGCAGGGTCGACCTCAAAGCCGTGCCCGAGAGGGGCTACCGCTTCCTGGGGTGGACGGGCATCGAGCTGATGGAGAACGACGCCCTGGAGGCGTGGTTCCTGATGCCCGACCAAGACGTCGAAATTTCGGCGGCGTTCGAGTACATTCCCGTCGAGCTTACCATACGCGTCGAACCTTTCAACATCGTGGGCGGCAGCCTGACCTTCGAGCTCAACG
The DNA here is from genome assembly GCA_031285345.1 of Alistipes sp. Classification (GTDB taxonomy): domain Bacteria; phylum Bacteroidota; class Bacteroidia; order Bacteroidales; family Rikenellaceae; genus UBA940. Next base: position 10,663 of record JAITWI010000056.1, on the reverse strand, counting down.
GAGAGTCGGCCGAAATCGAGGATGTGTGGAACGATGCCGGCACCCAGATAATCCGCCACGTGGTGCGCGCCTTCAAGCAGGACGAGATGACCGTCACCGCCGTGCCCGAGCAGAACTACCGCCTCAAGTCCATTTCGATGATCGGCTACGAACTGAACGAACAGGCGCTCGTAAACACCTTCGAGCTCACCAACTCGTCGACCCTCGAAGTGGAGTTCGAGAAGAACGCCTCGCCCGTCGTTTTCGAGATTTTCGACACCGACACCGGCGAACTGCTCGAAGACACGGCCAACACTTTCGAAGTGACGGTGGGCGGAGAGCCCGTCGCCAGCGGAGACGAGGTGGTGTTCGAAAGCCAGATGACCCTCACCGCCAGACCCGACGAGGCAGGCCAGTGGGAGTTCACCAAATGGCGCACCGTCAACGCCGAGGGTGTGGAGTCCGACCTTGGCAATAACTCCACCGCACTGAGCACGGGGCTTCTGTACCGCGGTTTCGCAAAGATTCGCGCCTACTTCAAATATATCGGCGACGTGGAACTCACCCTTCCCGAACCGGGCGAGTCGGTGTCGATCGGCGGAGTGACGTGGGCGACTCATAACGTGGCCACTCCCGGCAGTTTCGCGACGCTTGTGACCGACTACGGCTGGTACTATCAGTTCGGCATAAGGTACGGCTGGCAGGACGGCTCGACTAAGTCGCCGGAAGCCGTTTGGCAACAACCGTCCTATTGGCCGTACACTCCTAACGTACCCCAGCCGGGTGCGAGACTGTATAAAGAGATGACATGGTCGTCAACCGCGACGGGTTCGGGGTCGAACGATGGCAATCCCTGTCCCGCGGGCTATAAGGTTCCAACTCCCGCCGATTACGAGGCACTGGGCGCGGCTACGACCAACGAAGTTATCTACGTTGCGGGCGGTATCAAGGGGAGGCTCTTCACCGACAAGGAAGATACCTCGAAGACCATATTCTTCCCCGCGGCCGGATTCTGGATTTCGACTCCGTCAGGCGAGGCTCCCGGCAACGTGGGCACCCACGGCCACTACTGGAGCGACTACGGCGTTCAGGCTCCGAACAACCCGCAGGCGGGAGCGATGCAAATGCTGAACGGCAACGACGACGTGATGATCTCGTTCGCTACCGTGAACTATACGTCGCGCGTGTCGGCTCTGTCGGTTCGTTGCGTGAAGCAGAATTAATAGTAGGGTAGGCCTCCCCGTGAACTAACTCACGGGGAGGCCTATTCAAACAAAACGCATATATGAAAATAAAATATTTTGTATCCATAGCCCTGAGCGCTCTGGTGCTCGCTTTTGCGAGCTGCGGAAAGCCGGAGGGGGGCAAACCCGAAGAGCCGGAGGATCTCGGCATCGCTCCCGAATTCATGACCGTCACCGGACCGATGGGCGCCACCTCACCCGTGAAGCTGGCGGTGGGTGGCACGTTGCAGTTAGAGGTGAAGATAATCCCGAGCAACGCCAACCCCGCGATGGAGTGGAGCAGCAGCAATCCCGCCGCCGCCGGGGTCGACGAAACCACTGGCCTCGTGTCGGGTTTGGGCGACGGCATGGCCATCATAGAGGCGAAAGCCGTGAGCGGAGGCAAAACCGCGACCTTCACCGTGGAGGTGAAGACATTCTCCGATGTGAACGTGCTGGACGAGATAGCCGACCCGATTTTCAAAGCCTACTGCGTGGCCCAGTTGCCGCAGTGGGACAGGGACGAGGACGGTCGGTTGAGTGCCGACGAAGCCGACGCGGTGACCGAAATTTGGGTCAACAACGCCGCGAGCGACGACAAGATCGCCTCGATGGAGGGGGTCGAATACTTCACCGGGCTGTCGGAACTGACCTGCGGCGGCAACGAACTCACCGAAATCGACCTGTCGGCGTTGGCAGAGTTGACCTATCTGGCCGTCAACAACAACAAGTTGGAGGAGCTCGACCTGTCGGCCAACACCAAGCTGCAAACCGTGTACTGCTTCGCCAACCTTTTGGAAGAGATCGACCTGTCGATGCTGCCCGATTTGGTTGCGCTGGACGCGAACACAAACCGTCTCACTGCGATCGACGTCGAGAGCAATCCCGAGCTCGACAGGCTGGAGCTGTTCAACAACCGGCTCGACGGCATAGACGTGATTCGCAACCCGAAACTCACCCGGCTGTGCGTCAACAACTGCGGCCTGACCGAGATAGACCTGTCGGGCAATCCCAAACTGAACACACTATGGGTGCACGAGAACGATCTGGACGAGCTCGACCTGTCGGCCTGCACGGTGTTGGAGTATCTGTTCTGCGCAGATAACAATCTGACCCAGCTCGACGTCTCTCAAATGACCTCGCTGCAGCGGCTGCACATGGCCAACAACAGGATCGCGACGGTGGACGTTTCCCGCAGTCCCAAATTGAGCGAGTTTCACTGCACGGGCAACCTGCTCGCCACGGTCGATATCTCGAAAAACCCCGCGCTGATAAGGTTCGACTGCACGGGCAATCCGGGCGACGGAGTCTCTGCGTTCCCCGTGCGTGCGTGGTTCGACAACAACACCATGCCCGACACCACCACGGATCCGAATATGCGCTACACCGGCGACGGAAATCCCACAAACCCGTACGGCGCCAAAACCTGGGTCTACGAGGGCAAAAACATAACGGTGGATTACGCTAAAGCGAACTAAGGCGAACTTAGGCATGCCCCGAGAAAATGAAAACTCCCGAATAACGTGCGTTATTCGGGAGTTTTCGGTTTTTTGCTTCCTGCGCCCATCCTTTCGGAAGGCCGCCCTTCTGTGGTACCACTCGGAATCGAACCAAGGACACAAGGATTTTCAGTCCTTTGCTCTACCAACTGAGCTATGGTACCGTTTTGACCCTCCGCAATCGTAAACCGGAAAGCCGCCCTCTTTTCCTGAGAACGGGTGCAAAGATAGACATAAATTTCGATCCGGCAATAGGGCGCGCCGATTTTTATTATACCTTTGTACCGTCGTAAAGCCGAAGCAGGCACGAAACGACGCCGAAACATCCACGAAACATCAACCAATGTATGAAAATCGCCGCCTGTCAGCTCAACTACACCATCGGAGATTTCGAGGGCAATAAACTGAAAATCATCGACCACATCTCCCGCGCAAAAGCCATGGGAGCCGATTTGGTCGTCTTTGCTCAAGGGGCGATAAGCGGCACGCCGGGCTACGACCTGTTGCGGAAATACTCTTTTCTGGAGCACGCGGAGGAGGCGCTGATCGAGATCGCCTCCCATTGCGACGACATTTCGGTGCTGGTAGGGCTGCCGATCCAGGGCAAGGGCGGCACGGTGAGCGCGGCGGCTCATATCCACAATCGACGAATCGAACGTTTCATAGGCAAGAAAAATATACCCTCGCGCGAGGAGAAACCGTATCTCGTTCCCGGCAGCGGCGTGAAGTACGTGCGCGTGGCGAGCCAAAAGGTGGCGGTGGTGATAGGCGAGGATATAACCCTCGAACAGGAGTGGTCGCCCAACACCGACGTCATAGTGAGCCTGACGGCGCACAGCTACTCGCGCGGCATCGTCGAAAAACGGTACAACCATTACAGCCGTCTGGCCCATAACGCGGGTCATCCGACGGTGTATGTCAATCAGGTGGGCGGCCAGACCGACGTTCTGTTCGACGGCTCGTCGGCGGCGTTCAACGGCAGGGGCGAGGCCATCTGCCTGCTCAAAAACTTCGAAGAGGACTTTCGGATAATCGACACCGAGGCCGCGGACACGGTCGCGATACCGCCGCAGGACAAGACGGCAAACGTATACTGCGCGATGAAGATGGGTCTGGCGGACTACTTCCGCAAGAACGGCTTCACCCGCGCGTGCTTAGGTATGTCGGGCGGTATCGACTCGGCGGTGGTGGCGGCTATCGCGGGCGAGGCTCTGGGTGCGCAGAATGTGAGGCTGCTGATGATGCCGTCGCAGTTTTCGACCGAGCACTCGGTGGACGACGCGGTGGATATGGCCGAGCGTATGGGTTCGCCCTACGACGTGGTGCCCATCACCGAGACCTACAAGGCCGTCACCGAGACGATGATCCCCGTGGTGGGCGGTACCAGGTTCGACGTGACCGAGGAGAACGTCCAGTCGCGAATCCGCGGGGTGATGCTCATGGCGCTCTCCAACAAGTTCGGCCACATAGTATTGAACTGCTCCAACAAGAGCGAGAACGCGGTGGGCTACGGCACGCTTTACGGCGACAGCATAGGGTCGATAAGCATGGCCGGCGACCTCTACAAGTGCGAAATATACGACCTGGCGCGCCACATAAACAAAGTGCGCGAATCGGAGGATGGCCGCAAGGGGGGTGTGATTCCCGAAAACATACTTTTGAAAGAGCCCTCGGCCGAGCTCCATCCGGGGCAGCTGGACTCCGACCGCCTGCCTTCTTACGACGTGCTGGACGCTATTTTGTACCGCATGATAGAGGAGGGGCAGAACCGCGAGGAGATAATCAACGCGGGATTCGACGCCCCGACGGTCAACCGGGTGCACAAGATGCTGCTTCGCAACGAGTACAAGCGGCGGCAGGGCTGTCCGGTGTTCCGGCTGTCGACCGCGCCGCTGGGCAAGGAGTTCATCATGCCCCTGACCAACGAATACGGGGGTTACGGATTTTAGTTAAAACGTTTAAGACATTTCGCTCGCTAAACATAAGATTATGAAGTTTCTGGAACATAAGGGGGTAGTTAGCGCGGTGGACGAAGGTCTGGTCGAGGTGGAGTTCGTCACCGAGAGCGCCTGCGCGGATTGCAAGGCGAAGGGACTTTGCGGCGTCGACGAGGGGAACAAACGCTTCGTGACCGTGCCGGAGCCCATGGCTCGATATTTCGCCGTCGGCGAAGAGGTTATGATCGGCGTTTCGGAGCGGACGGGAATGAGGGCGGCCGTGTGGGCCTACATTTTCCCGTTCTTTGTCTTGTTGGGCTCGCTTCTTGTGGGGTTGCGGATGTTGAATTGGCCGGAGACCACGGCCGGGCTCGCCGCGCTGGGATTGGTGGCGGTCTATTATTTTGCGCTGTTTGTCTTCAGACGGCGTATCGAAAGGGAAATCGTGTTCAAAATCAGAAAAATATGAGTGTGTTGTTATACACCGTCCTGACCCTGTGTGCGTTGGGAATCGTGCTGGCTGTCGTGCTCTACTTTGTGGCGCAAAAGTTCAGGGTGGAGGAAGACCCGCGGATCGACGATGCGGAGGCGATACTTCCCGGCGCCAATTGCGGTGCGTGCGGCTATCCGGGCTGCCGCGGAATGGCGGAGGCCCTCGTTAAAAATGACGATATTTCGGCTCTGTATTGCCCCGTCGGCGGAGCGACGACCATGAAGGCGGTCGGCGAATTGTTGGGCAAAACGGCTCCCGAGCGCGAACCCGAGGTGGCGGTTGTGCGCTGTGCCGGAAGTTGCGCTTTGAGAGGCGACGGAACGGCCGTTCGCGCGCGTCTGAACCGATTCGACGGAGCCCGCTCGTGCGCTGTCGAGGCGGCTACCTACGCGGGCGAAACCGGATGTTCGTTCGGTTGTTTGGGCAACGGCGACTGCGTGGCGGTTTGCGCGTTCGACGCCATTCGGATGAATCCCGCGACCGGCCTGCCCGAAGTGGATCAGGACAAGTGTACGGCGTGCGGAAAATGTGTCGTCGCCTGCCCGAAGCGTATCATAGAGCTTCGCCGCAAGGGACCCAAATCGCGCCGTGTGTTCGTCTCGTGCGTGAATAAAGACAAAGGTGGCGTGGCGCGCAAGGCGTGCGAGGTGGCGTGCATAGGTTGCGGCAAGTGTGTGAAAGTGTGCGCGTTCGAGGCGATCACGATGGATTCGAACCTCGCCTACATCGACCCGGTAAAGTGCAAACTGTGCCGCAAATGTGTGACGGAGTGCCCCACCGGAGCCATTATCGAGACCGGGTTCCCGCCGAGAAAAGAAGCTCCGGCAGCTCCTGTTTCCCCGGCAGCCTCTGCTTCTCCTGCTTCTCCTGCTTCTCCTGCTTCTCCTTCAAATCCCGCCACTGTGCAGGCCGAAGCAACACCCTTGGTCAAGGCGACATCGGCGGCCGAAACAAAGCCTGTTGCGGAAAAGACATCCGTAGCCGAAGCAAAGCCCTTGACCGAGGCGATGCCCGCAACGGAAACGGCATCGGCGGCCGAAATTACGTCCGCAGCCGAACCTTCTGCCTCGACCTCGACGTCCGTAGCCGAAACTCCGACACCGACGTCTGCAACCGCGCCCACGATCCCGACGATCGAAGCAACATTCGAAACCCCAACCCCGACAGAAAAGGAATAAGACTGTATAAGATATGCTGAAAAGTTTTCCTAAGGGCGGCATCCATCCGCCCGACAACAAGATCAGTGCGGGAGCGGCGACGAGCGTTTTGCCCCTTCCCGCGACGGTTACGGTGCCCCTGTCGCAACACATAGGCGCGCCGGCCGTGGCCGAAGTGGTCAAAGGCGACAACGTGCTTGTGGGACAGCTCATCGCAAAACCGGGCGGGTTCGTCTCCGCCGCCATCCACTCGCCCGTTTCGGGTACGGTTTTGGCTGTCGAACCGGTTGCGGGCGCCTCGGGCGTCAAGGGCATGGCCGTGACCATCAGAGTCGACGGCGACGAGTGGGAGACCTCCATCGACCGCTCCACCACGCTGGTGACCGACTGCGGACAGATGGATCCCTCGGCGATAATCGCTAAAATAGCCGCGGCGGGAATCGTCGGTATGGGCGGCGCGACGTTCCCCACTCAGGTGAAGCTGTCGCCTCCTCCCGGCAAAAAGGCGGACACGCTGATCATCAACGGGGTGGAGTGCGAGCCCTATCTGACGAGCGACCACCGGGTGATGCTCGAACGCACGGCCGAAACTTTGGTCGGGGTGGGGCTTCTGGCGCGTGCCCTGGGCGTGTCGAACATATACATAGGTGTGGAGAACAACAAGCCCGACGCGATCGAAGCGTTGAGGCGGACGGTCGGCGACCTCGTTCGCTTTTTGCCTCCCATCGAGATAGTTCCGCTGAAGGTGCAATATCCGCAGGGCGGCGAAAAGCAGCTTGTCAAAGCGGTCACGGGTCGAGAAGTACCCTCCGGCGCTTTGCCCATCGAGGTGGGTTGCGTGGTTCAGAACGTGGGGACGGCGCTGGCCATATACGAGGCGGTGCACAAAAACAAGCCTCTGATAGAGCGAGTTGTGACTGTCACCGGAAAGGGGATCGCCAGGCCGTCGAACTTTTTGGTGCGCATGGGCACTCCGGTTTCGGCGCTCATCGAGGCGGCGGGCGGACTTCCGCAAGACGCTGGCAAGGTCATAGGCGGCGGCCCGATGATGGGTCGCGCGATGTCGAACATAGACGCCCCCGTCACCAAGGGCACCTCGGGAATAGTCGTGATGAGCGGCCGCGAGGCGGCCCGCCGAACCGAGACCGACTGCATAAAGTGCGGCGGTTGCGTGACAGTGTGCCCCATGGGTCTCGAACCCTACCTGCTGGCCAGGCTCGCTCAAAAGCAGCGATGGGATGAGTCGGAGGCGGGCGGAGTGACGGATTGCATAGAGTGCGGCAGCTGCTCCTACACCTGTCCGGCGCGGGTTCCGCTGTTGGACTGGATAAGGCTGGGAAAGGCCGAGGTGGGTCGGATAATTCGTGCGCGGCTGAACTGTTAGCCGATTGTCACCGGTCGGGTCGGCGTCAGTCGTGCGCGCAACAACTGATGACGGATTGGTGGGTTACATGTGAACTGTCGTTCGGAGATAATCGAAGTCGTTGAGGGAACTCCTGAATATACGTGCGAAGCACGCCGTAATTCATGATTTATGACTCGTGATTCATGATTTAAATTTGATTTATTGAAATATAAACATATGGAACATAAATTGACAATATCGCCCTCGCCGCACGTCTTTACCGGGCGTTCGACCCGGGGGATCATGGGCGACGTGCTGATAGCCCTCGCGCCCGCTTTGGTGGTGTCGGCGTGGGTTTTCGGGGCGCAGGTGCTGGCGGTGACGGTGCTCTCGGTGGCCTGCTGCGTGGTGTTCGAGTGGCTGATCCAAAAGTTTTTGATCAAGGGCCCGGCCACGGTCGGCAACCTTTCGGCCGTGGTGACGGGCGTGCTGCTGGCGTTCAACCTGCCGTCGTCCATTCCGCTGTGGCTGGTTATTTTGGGTGCGTTCATCGCCGTCGGCGTGGGCAAGATGACCTTCGGAGGTTTGGGCAAGAATCCGTTCAACCCGGCGCTTGTGGGGCGCGTGTTTCTGCTGATCGCCTATCCGGTTCAGATGACCTCGTTCCCGACCGCGACCGCCGCCGGAGCCGGAATGTTGGACGCGGCGACGGGTGCGACCCCGCTGAGCCTGGCCAAAGGGATTTTGAAAGGCGGCGGCTCGGTGGCGGACGTGATGACGCAGATGGGTATCTCCGACCTCGGGCTGGCTATCGGACAACACTCCGGCTCGCTGGGTGAGGTGGCGGCTATTGCGCTGATCCTCGGAGGGTTGTATCTGTTGGCGCGTCGCGTGATAACGTGGCATATCCCGGTTGCGGTGCTGGGCACGATGGCGGTTTTTAGTGCGATTCTATGGGGCGCAAATCCCGAAAGTTACATGTCGCCCCTGTTCCACCTGCTTACCGGCGGGGCTCTGTTGGGGGCGTTTTTCATGGCGACCGACTACTCCACCTCGCCCATGACGCGCAAAGGCGGAATCATCTTCGGCGTCGGCATAGGGCTGATAACCATCATTATACGCCTATGGGGCGCCTATCCGGAGGGCATGTCGTTCGCCATTTTGATAATGAACGCGGTGGTGCCTCTCATCGACAAATATGTGAAACCCCAGCGCTTTGGAGTGGCCAATCGTGCGTCATCGGCGGCGTCGGCGAAAAAATAGGAGGATTGAAGATATGAAGAACTCTCTTTTGAATATGGTCCTCGTGCTGGGCGGCATCTCGCTTGTGGCCTCGGCCGGGGTGGGGTTTGTCTACAAGGTGACCAAGGATCCGATCGCGCAAGCCGCCGAGGCCAACAAAAAGGCGGCTCTGGGCGAGGTGCTACCCGCTTTCGACGAGGCGGTGCCCGATTCGCTCACACTGGACGGACTTCCCGTGATAGTATACACCGCCACCGCGTCCGGCGAGATTGTCGGTTACGCAGTGGAAACGGCCACCATGAGCGGTTTTTCGGGTCGGTTCGACCTTATGGTGGGCTTCGAACCCGACGGCAGGGTGCGGGCGGTGAAGGTTTTGCAGCACGCCGAAACCCCCGGGCTGGGCAGTAAGATGGCCGACGCGGGCAACGTGCTTTTCGCCAGTTTCGACGGCCGCAATCCGGGTGAGATGAACCTTGCGGTGCGCAAAGACGGCGGCGACGTGGATGCCCTTACCGCCGCCACGATCACCTCCCGAGCCTATGTGGACGCCGTCGCCCGCGCGTTCAACGCCATGATGGAGTCGAACGGCTTGGGCACCGGAGTCGACGCCGCGACGGGCGCAACAGCCCAGGCCGGAACCGGTTCGACCGCTCCGTCGGTAACCGACTCGACGGATACGACCGCTCAAGCCGCGTCCGAGGCCGCTACCGCCCCGACAAAAACAACCGAATCGGCTCGACCTCAAATAGTTAGTTGTTCGATAGCGAACGACGGAAAGGAGACGAAAAAATGAACAGACTGAAAATCATACTCTCGGGAATAGTTAAAAACAACCCCACTTTCGTGCTCCTGCTGGGTATGTGCCCCACGCTCGGCACGACCACCTCGGCGGTCAACGGCGCGGGAATGGGCGCGGCCACGATGGCGGTGCTGATTCTGAGCAACGTGGTCATCTCGCTCGTTAAGAACATCATACCGTCGAAGGTGCGCATCCCGGCCTACATCGTTATAATCGCGGCGTTCGTCACCATCGTCGAACTGTGCATGAAGGCGTATCTGCCCGATCTGTACAAAACGCTGGGGGTGTTCATTCCGCTCATCGTGGTGAACTGCATCATTTTGGGTCGGGCCGAAGGGTTCGCGGCCAAAAACGGGGTGTTGGACAGCGCGTTGGACGGCGTCGGCACGGGCCTCGGTTTCACCCTGTCGCTGACGGTGATAGGGGCGGTGCGCGAGATGTTGGGCTCGGGGGCGATCTTCGGCCAGCGGTTCATCTCGGGCGACGGGATGCTGATCTTCGTGCTCGCTCCGGGGGCGTTCCTTGTGCTCGGCTATCTGATGGTGTTGTTCAATAAATCGACCTCTAAATTGCGCTCGTGATGGAATATATTCTGATAATTATCGCCGCGATCTTCGTCAACAACGTCGTCTTCGCGCAGTTTTTAGGGATATGCCCGTTTTTGGGCGTGTCGAACAAAGTCTCCACCTCGATGGGTATGGGGGCGGCGGTGGTGTTTGTCATCACCATCGCGTCGGTGGTGGTCTATCTGCTTCAGTACTACGTGCTTGTGCCGCTTGGCATCGAGTATATGCAGACCATAGTGTTCATTCTGGTGATCGCCGCGCTGGTGCAGATGGTGGAGATAGTGCTCAAAAAGGTGAGCCCGGCGCTCTATCAGGCACTCGGGATTTTCCTGCCGCTCATCACGACGAACTGCGCGGTGTTGGGGGTGGCTATCTTGTTGGTGCAGAAGCAGTACAATCTGTTGCAGTCGGTGACGTTCGGCT
>JAITWI010000051.1 GCA_031285345.1 Alistipes sp. | reverse complement strand
CTGATGACGCCCGATTGTCGCCTGACCTCGTGGATGGTAGAGGGGGCGATAGATTCAGACATGGCGATCGCCATGTTGGACGAATTTGCCGCCCGTTTGACACGCAAAACGGTGGTGATGTTAGACAACGCACCCATCCATCGAAGCCACAAATTCATGGCGAGGATCGATGCTTGGGCAAGGCGCAACTTGCAGATATACTTTCTTCCACCCTATTCGCCAGAACTCAATCTGATCGAAATCCTTTGGAAACGCATAAAACATTATTGGCTACCGTTCGATGCCTTTTTAAACTTCCAAAATCTCAAAGAACGTCTCGCTGACACTATTGCTCTTGTCGGCATAAAATGGATAATTAATTTTTACTGAGTATTTAGCTTGAGCAACTCATTGATCTGCCGTGTAGTTTTGGTGTCATTAATGGCTTCATTAAAAGGATTGGGCGTAATCTTGCGAATCAGCCACACATAGACGGGGTTACCACCGACACGCTTGGGCTTCCGCGCAAACCCGATCTTGTGCAACGCCTCGTCCATCCGCTTCTCGGCAAGGTTCAGCGTGGTATATGGGTACCTCCAAATCATCCGAGAGGCTCGATTTCCGGACGTGGCAAGGGCCCTCCGTTTCGGGAGGGCCCTCGCGTTGTGTGTGCCTGAGGTGCGTTACCGCATTTCTATAACGTAGGGCAGGCGGGCCTGCACGCCCGGTTCGGAGAAGATGCCGCGCAGCTGCTCGTAGTGGCGGAAGGCCGCGCCCAGCTCGTCGCGCAGCACGCCGTCGCGCAGCACCGAGGCACGGACCTTGGCCGAAAGGCCGCCCAGGAGCGCCTCGAACGGCGACAGCTCGTCCGTCACCTCCCACACGCGGAAGTCGTCGGCCACGCCCACGCGGTCGGCAGCCAGCGACAGCGCCTCCACAAGGCCGCCGTGACCGTCGATGAGCCCTATTCCGAGTGCGTCCACACCCGTCCACACGCGCCCCTGACCGATCTTGTCGACCGCCTCCGGGATCATGTTGCGCCCCTCGGCCACGTGGCCCACGAAGGTGGCGTAGACATCCTCCACCGACTTCTGAAGGTAGGCCAGCTCGGCCGGACGGGGCGAGCGGAAGGGCGAACCGATGTCGGAGTGGCGGTTTGTGGTCACGACGTCCGTGGTCACCCCCAGCTTGGTGCGCAGCGCGTCGCCGGCGTTGAAGAAGAGGCCGAACACGCCGATGGAGCCCGTCAGCGTCGAGCGGTCGGCGTAGATGGCGTCGGCCGGAGCGGCTATGTAGTAGCCTCCCGAGGCGGCCGTGGCGCCCATCGACACGATGAGCGGCTTCTCGGCCCGCAGCAGCTCCAGCTCGCGCCACATCACCTCGGCCGCGAGGGCGCTCCCGCCGGGCGAGTTGACGCGCAGCACCACCGCCTTGACGTCCTTGTCCTCGCGCGCCCTCCTGATCTTATCCACCATCGTGACGCTGCCCACGTCGTCCGAGCCGGAGACTATCTCGCCCTCGGCGTAGATGAGCGCTATCTTGTTCTTGGAGGCGATATTAGCGTCGGCGGTCTGGCTCATGTAGTCGGCTAGCGACACCACCGTGGGATCCTTCTCGCCACCCGTCAGCTCCTTCATGCGCGCCATTACCTGGTCTTCGTACACCACGCCGTCCACAAGACCGCGCTCCAGTGCGGCGCCCGTCGAGTGGATTTCGAGGTTGTCGGCCCACTCTATGAGGCGGAGGCTGTCCACCCCGCGGGCGGCGGCCACGTCGCCCACCACCATGCCCCAGATAGAGCCCGCAAGGCGCTCGTACTGAAGGCGGTTTTCGGGGCTCATGCGGTCGAGGATGTAGGGCTCTATGGCGCTCTTGAAGCTGCCGTGGCGCACCACGACGGGTTCGACGCCCAGTTTGTCGAGCAGCCCCTTGTAGAACATCACGTCGAGCGAGAGGCCCGTCCACTCGAACGATCCCGCCGGGTTGGTGTATACGCTGTCGGCCACCGAGGCGAACCAGTAGCCCACCTGGCCCCAGTTCTCCTGGTAGGCCACCACGAACTTGCCGCTCTCCTTAAACTTCACGATCCGCGCCCGCAGCTCTTCGAGCGAGGCGAGCGGGGCGCTCGTCCCCTCGCCGAAGTTGAGGTACAGCCCCTCGATGCGGGGGTCTTCGGCCGCGGCGTCTATGCTGCGAATGACCTTGAGCAGGGGCGTGTGGCGCGGCACGTCGAGCGACATGAAGTCGAACGCGTCCAGCGGCGAGCGCTGCGGAGAGTCCGACACCTGCCCCAAATCGAGCCTGAGCACCGCCCCGTGGGGCACCACGGCGGGGGTTTTGCTGCCTATCATGGCGGCCATTCCGGCCAGCGTCATGATTCCCAGCATCATCGCGAAGCCTGTGCCCACGACCACGGCCAACAGCGCCGCCAAAAAGGTTTTGAAAAAGTTCATAAGGATTCTTAAGATGTTATTAAGCTGTGGGGAAAAATGTATCGAACAGGCAAGTCGTGCTAAATAATGCGAATTAAGGGTGAAAATGCGGAATACGTTCGGAAGCGTCATTGCGATGGGTGTAGCCGATTCTCGCACAGCGAGCGGCGAGCTGAAACAGCAATCCGGTAGCGATATGTTTCCGGATTGCTTCGCCCTACGGGCTCGCAATGACGACAAATCCAACCCTTAATTCGCATAAATAACGGGTAAATAGTTATTTCACACTACATTATTGGGGGAAAACGTCGGACGCCGGGCCTTGTCGGGGCTTTATCAGGCCCTTGTGGCGGCGGGGGCCTCCCCGGCCGGCCGTTCGGGCCCGCGTCCGCCTCGCCCGGCCGAAGCCGGGGCGGGCGGCGGTACGTGTCGGCGCTACGTAAAGCGGCGGACCGTCGACCCCGGGCGGCGGTGGATTACACCGTCATGACCTCCTTCTCCTTGGCGGCGACGGCCTCGTCCACCTTCCTGGAGAATTTGTCGTAGATCTTCTGGATCTCCGCCTCGCCGTTCTTGGCCTCGTCCTCGGGCATGCCCTCCTTCTGCGATTTCTTGAACTGCTCCACGCAGTCGCGGCGGCTGTTGCGAAGGCCCATGCGCGCCTTTTCGGCCTCCTCCTTCACCTGCTTCACTATCTGCTTGCGCCGCTCCTCGGTGAGCACCGGAATGGTTAGGCGAATCTCCTCGCCGTTGTTGGAGGGGGTGAGGCCGATGTTGGAGTTGATGATCGCCTTCTCGATGGGGCCGATCATGTTCTTCTCCCACGGACGGATCAGAATGGTGCGCGCGTCGGGCACGTTGACGCTCGCCACCTTGTCCACCCCCATCGACGAGCCGTAGTAGTCCACGGCGACGGCGTTGAGCACGCTCACGGAGGCCTTGCCGGCGCGCAGGTTGAGGAGCGCTTCGTCGAGGTGGTCGACGCTTTTGCGCATCTTTTCGGTGCAGTGTTCGAGGATTTGCTGTGTCGTTTCCATATTCTTGTGTCAGTTTTTGATTGTCGTTCCTATCCCTTCGCCGACCAGCACGCGCCCGAGGTTGCCCTCGGTGTCCATGTCGAACACCACCACGGGCAGGCCGTTCTCGCGGCAGAGGGTGAAGGCGGTGAGGTCCATTATCTTCAGCCCGCGGCCGTACACCTCGTCGAAGGTCAGGGCGGTGAACTTGGTGGCGGCGGGGTCTTTCTCCGGGTCGGCGGTGTACACCCCGTCCACGCGCGTGCCCTTGAGCAGCACGTCGGCCTCCACCTCTATGCCCCTCAGGGCCGAGGCCGAGTCGGTGGTGAAGTAGGGGTTCGACGTCCCGCCGCCGATGATTACCACGTACCCCGCGGCCATGTACTCCAGCGCCTTGTCCTTGCTGAAGAGCTCGCCCACTGGCTCCATGCGGATGGAGGTCAGCACCTTGCAGCGCGCCCCGGCGTCGGCGAGGGCCGACTGCAACGCCAGCGAGTTGATGATGGTGGCCAGCATGCCCATCTGGTCGCCCTTCACGCGGTCGAACCCGCGCCCGGCGCCCTGAATGCCGCGGAAGATGTTGCCGCCGCCGATGACCACGGCCACCTGCACCCCCGCGTCCGCGGCCTGTTTTATCTGCCGCGCGTAGGAGGCGAGCACCCCCGCGTCGAAGCCCTCCTTGCGCGTTCCGGCGAGGCTCTCGCCGCTAAGTTTGAGTAAAACCCTTCTGTATTTCATAAGCGCGAAGTTAGCGATTTTTTCTCACAAAATAAAATTTCATACGCCATGCGCCGCCGCGCCACGATCCGTCGGCCTCAGCCCTGCTTGGCGGCGTAGTCGCGCCGACCGAAGATGGTGCTGCCCACGCGCACCATGGTGGAACCGGCCGTCACGGCGAGCGGGTAGTCGTCCGACATGCCCATCGAAAGGGTGTCGAACGCGGCAGGGGCGGTGGTGGTTTCTGAATCGCCGTCCGTCTCAACGCCTCCGCCGAAGAATCGCTCCCCAAGTTCGCGGTGCATGGCGGCCAGGCGACAGAACTCGGCGCTCACCACCGCCACGTCGTCCGTGAAGGTGGCCACGCCCATCACTCCGCGCAGGCGCAACCCCGGCAGGCGTCGCCACTCGTCGGTTTCGAGCCACGCGACGAGCTCCGACCACTCCCAGCCGTGCTTGCCCTGTTCGCGCGCGATGTGGATTTCGAGCAGCGCGTCGATAGTGCGCCCCGCCTCCACGGCCCGGCGCGAGATCTCGGCCGCAAGCCTCGCCGAGTCCACCGAGTGGATCATCTCGACGAACGGCGCGACGAGCCGCACCTTGTTGGTTTGCAGGTGGCCTATCATGTGCCACCTGACGTCGGCGGGCAGCAGGGCGCGTTTGGCGGCCATCTCCTGCGGG
Source organism: Alistipes sp. (assembly GCA_031285345.1). GTDB lineage: Bacteria > Bacteroidota > Bacteroidia > Bacteroidales > Rikenellaceae > UBA940. Next base: position 6,220 of record JAITWI010000051.1, on the reverse strand, counting down.
CGGTTCTCGCCGAAAACCCGCTGCCCCGCCTCGTAGGCCTCCATAACCCTCTCCGCCGGGTGGGTCTTGGACACCGCCACCAGCTCCACCCCCGCGGGGAGCCCAGCACGCACACGCGCGATATTTTCTGCCACCGACATATCGTTTCCCAAATAAAAAATAGTTTTCCCCCGAACAAACGTACAAAAAAAACCGCAAACTTTTGGGGTGAGTGGTCACGAATTCGCACAAAAAAGCCCGCTCGAAAGCGGGCCCTGAAATTGACTTTTGAATGTGGTAGCGGGTCGGGGACTTGAACCCCGGACCTCATGATTATGAATCATGCGCTCTAACCGGCTGAGCTAACCCGCCATCTTGAGTTTCGTTTTCAGGCCCTTGCGATGAACCGCACCACCCTAACCGTCCCAAAGCGGATGCAAATGTAGCTATTTTTTTTATCTTTGCAAAAAAATTCCGCAAATGGCACTATTCGAAGTTCACGGGGGACGCCCCCTCAAAGGCGAAATAACGGCGCAAGGTGCCAAAAACGAGGCGCTTGAGGTGATCTGCGCAACGCTGCTGACCCCGGAAAAGGTAACCATATCGAACGTCCCTGGCATAGTGGACGTCATTCAACTCATCGAACTCCTGCAGTGCCTCGGCGTGGAGGTGGAGCGCCCGACGGACGACAGCTGGAGCTTCCGCGCCGCCGACGTAGACCTCGACTACATGAAAACCGAGGACTTCCGCATAAGGGCCACACGCCTGCGTGGCTCGGTGATGATAATGGGCCCACTGCTCGCCCGCTTCGGGGAGGGCCACCTGCCCAAGCCGGGGGGCGACAAGATAGGACGGCGACGTCTGGATACCCACTTCCTAGGGTTCCGGAAGCTGGGCGCCACGTTCGACTTCGACGCGGGCGACGACTTCTTTACCGTCGAGGGCCGCGACCTGCGCGGCACCTACATGCTGTTGGACGAGGCCTCGGTCACCGGCACGGCCAACATCATCATGGCCGCCGTGATGGCGCAAGGTTTCACGACAATCTACAACGCCGCCTGCGAACCCTACATACAGCAACTCTGCCGGATGCTCAACCGCATGGGCGCGAAAATATCCGGCATAGCCTCCAACCTGCTCACCATCGAGGGGGTCGAGGCGCTGGGCGGCACAGACCACCGCTGCCTGCCCGACATGATAGAGGTGGGCAGCTTCATAGGCATGGCAGCCATGACCGAGAGCGAGATCACGATCAAAAACGTGGGGTGGGACGAGCTGGGCATCATTCCGCAGCAGTTCGCCCGCATGGGCATACGCTTCGAGCAGCGGGGCGACGACATCCACGTCCCGCGGCAGGAGCACTACTGCATAGAGTCGTTCATAGACGGCTCGATAATGACCATCGCCGACGCGCCGTGGCCGGGCCTGACGCCCGACCTGCTGAGCGTCTTTCTGGTCGTTGCCACGCAGGCGCGCGGCTCGGTGCTGATCCACCAGAAGATGTTCGAGAGCCGCCTCTTCTTCGTCGACAAGCTGATCGACATGGGGGCGCAGATCATCCTGTGCGACCCCCACCGCGCAACGGTCATCGGCCACGACCGCGGGTTCGTACTTCGCCCCACGCGCATGACCTCGCCCGACATACGCGCCGGGGTGGCGCTGCTCATAGCCGCCCTGTCGGCCGACGGGGTGAGCGTCATCCAGAACATCGAGCAGATAGACCGCGGCTACCAGAACATAGACGGCCGACTGAACGCCCTCGGCGCGAAGATTGTTAGGCGGGATTAGCGGGGTGTCGGCGCGGCGCGGGGAGCCGGCGCCCGCCACGGGAGCCGTCGACGGTCCGGCGCGCGTGCCGATTGCTGTGAAAAATTTGTTTAAAACGACAAAAATATTTGGATATGAGGAGATTGATTTTGATGGCCGTCGTGGCTGTTTTGTCCGTCGGTTGCGCCGTGTTCAGAACCCCCTCCGACGTTGCGCAGCGGGTAGAGCTCGGCATGAGTGTGGAGGAGTTCAAGAAAGTTGTTCGATCGGTTCCCGCCGCCACGCTGGAGCTCGACTCCATGTCGTCAGAGGGCACCGTCTACCGCATCGACGAGTGGGCGGGCGAGGAGAAACACCGCCACATCGTCCGCACGAGGCTCTACTTCTTCGACACCCGGCGAAGGCTCACCTGGGTCGCCACGCGCGACTTCTCCCAACCATTCTCCCACACGCGCTGACGGCCACACACGCGGTGCAGGCGAAGGCTACCCTGTTTCGGGTCGCCTTCGCCTGCGTAACGGCCCCGTCGATGCGGATTGTTTCGGGCCAGAACCGGATTATTCAAATTCGTCATCCTCCGCGCCTCCGTTCAATTTTGAGTTTGGGGCGACACGGAACCCGACACGTGAAATAAAGACGCCGCCACGGAGAGTTCCGAAGCGGCGCGGGGTGGAGAATACGAGACTGTAAGTTAAGTTTACTACAATTCAATAGAGTTTTAAAGCATCTCATTTATGGGTGTTTAGCGGGAGTGATAGTTCGATAGAGTTCAATACGGCTCATTAGGATAAACCGATTTTAGTCCCTACTTTTGCGGAGCAGGGACTAAAAGTGATTTCGAGATGGCTAACTTTAAATTCAAGTACAATATCCTGTTTTTCCCCGACAAAGAGCGGGACGGCGCAGGCTACAAGCCCGACGGCAAACTGCGTATCCGCGTGCGGTGGTCGGGCAGTAAGGTGGATTTCAACGTGGGTTATCGTGTGAAACTCTCACAATGGGACGCAAGGACGCAACGGTGCATAGCCAAAACCACCAATTTGCAAAAGCAATCGGCCTCACTGATCAACGGGCGCATCCAGCAGCAGGGCGACGCGCTGGAGAATATTTTCAAGGCTGCCGAACTCGACGGCACCATCCCCACACCCGCCGAAGTGAGGGCGAAATTCAACGAGGCCGCGGGGCGCGCGAACAAACTCACCAAGTCTGCGGCTCGTGGCCTGTTTGACTATTTCGATGAGTTTGTCCGTGAAATGGGTCAGCTCAATAATTGGACGAGAGGCACTTTTCAGAAATTCCACACCGCCCGAGGTCATCTGAAATCGTACAACCCCGAACTGACATTTGCCAACCTTGACGATATTGGACTGTCTGGATACGTCACGCACTTAAGAGATGTCAAGTTTATGCGAAACTCTTCAGTTGGTAAGCAGCTTGATCTTCTCAAATGGTTCCTGCGGTGGGCAACGGCGAACGGGGCATGTCGGACACTTGATTACGCCTCATTCAAACCGAAACTGAAAACCACCGACAAGAAGATTATTTTTCTCGACTGGGCCGAGCTTATGACGGTCTACAATCACGAGTTCGACAATAATACACTGGAGTGCGTGCGGGATGTGTTTTGTTTCTGCTGCTTCACGTCGCTGCGATATTCCGACGTGGCCAACCTGCGGCGCGCCGACATCTTCGACAATCACATCGCCATTACCACCATCAAAACGGCGGACGCACTCCGCATCGAGCTAAACAAATACAGCCGCGCGATACTGGACAAATACGCCGATCAGGAGTTCCCGGGCAACCTCGCCCTGCCGATTATGTCCAACCAAAAAATGAACGACTATCTCAAGGACGTGGGGCGGCTCTGTGGGCTCGACACTCCTATCACCATTACCTACTACCGAGGCAACGAGCGGATCGACGAGGTGCACCCTAAGTACGAACTGATTGGTACTCACGCCGGGCGGCGTACTTTCATCTGCAACGCCCTCTCACTCGGCATATCACCACAGGTGGTCATGAAGTGGACGGGCCACTCTGACTACAAGGCCATGAAACCATACATAGACATTGCCGACGCCGCAAAGATAGATGCTATGAGCAAGTTCGACCGGGCGTAATCACCGCACGCCGTTTCACAAATGCGGTGCGCTAAGACATGAGTTTGGCACACCCGAGTACCCGATACACGCCGATAATTGTCTGCTTGTGGACATCCTGCGCGTCGAACTCCGCCGTGTTTTCAGGCACAAACCGCAGGTAGTCATCTCCTTTAGGCGATTTGCGTATCTTTTTTATAGTCCTGTGGTCGTCGGTCACTACGGCGTATACCTCTCCGTACAGGATATTGTCCGCCCAGTCGGTTATCCGCTTTATTGCAACCTTATCGCCGGGCTCAATTAAAGGGGACATGGATTTACCCGTGGCATTCACCCAACAATCGGCCTTGTTGTACTGTGGAAAGTCGATGTGATATTCAGGGTTGATCGTCTGGTCGTTCTCCAACAAGTCGAACCCCATCGTGAAGTCCACGTCGAAGTATGGAACCCCGCGCCCCTTTTGATTGGTCGAATAGGTATCGGGCTCAGTAGGCGAGGCACCCGCCGAGCGACCCCTGCCCACATTGTAGGTATTGCGGCCGCCACTGCTTATGATACCGGAATTGCCCACGTTGGTATTGTGCCCACCCGAGATTTGGATACTTCGGTTGCCGCCAATTTGTGTAACATCACCCGAGGCAGAACCCGCCACCGCGGGTTTGTTCTCAACGTGGTAGCCGCCTATACGGTTGTCACTCCCGGATACAACCCCCGACACCATTGCACTAAAGGCCCCTGATTGCGTACTGCCAGACCTCAGCATCTCCCCCTCACCTGTAAGGAGCCATACCTTACTGAGCTCCGGAAATGCCGACAGAACGCCGTTTAATTTGTCGTCGCCAAGCCTCCCTTTAAAGTTGTTGAGGTAGCCGTTCGACAATCCTACCCGCCTTTCAAAAACGGATTTGCTCATTCCCTGCTCCGAAATGAACAACAAAAGCCTGTCTTTAACATTCATAATGTCAGCGAATTAAAAGTAAGCGCAAAAATTTCTTATATTTTTCTTCTAAGAATATTTGGTTTTCTAAGAAGAACGTTCTACTTTTGTCCCGTGAGTTACGGTAGGCCCACAAACGACATACGAAAGCGAGCCCACGTGGCAACCTTTTGCAATCATCGTCCGGCGGGCCTACCAGCATAAAACCGGACGATGATTTTTTTATATGGGCAAATTTACGAAAAAGAAACGACAAAAGCAAAAGATCATGACCGCGATTGCAGGCAATACCCCGATCGTCACTCTGACGGCGGATCAACTTACGGAGCTCGTAAGGGCGGCGTTGGCCCCCACGGTTCCCATGCCGACCCGCGAAGAACGCCCCGCGCGGCGTGAGGTTCACGGCATAAAAGGCATCCGAACCTTGTTCGGCGTGTCGCACACCACAGCCTGCGCGTGGAAGAGCGGTTTTTTGGCTCCCGCCGTGCGTCAATGCGGCCGAACGATAGTGGTCGACGCAGATTTCGCACTTGAACTTTTCGCAAAACATAACCAATAAAACCTTACCACACAATGAAATCGCTCAAAATTTTGGGGTACATCGACCCCATCAAAGCCGAAAGGTTGAGAAACAAACAGGATCGCCGTGCCACTCGGCACGTAGCCCTCCAAAACTTCGCGGCACGCCACGGCTACCGCTTTTGGAACCGGGCGTTCAACCTCTTCGCTCTGTAAGCCATGAAGACAAATCTACTTGGAAGAATGGCCGCCCTATTTGCGGCGTCGGGGTTGTCGAACAGCGAGAGAATGACCGACGGCCAGCGTATGGCGCGCGACGACTACCGCATGGCGTTTTCGCCCGTCAAAATCACTCACCTACCTATCGGCTCTACGGGCAAGCCGAAGAAAAAGCCGTTCGGGGCTACGAAGTTGAACCGGGCACAACGCAAACATCAAACGGTAAGAGGATGAAAACGACAATCAAAATCATCGCGAGCCTCGCCGCGCTCTACCTCGGCCACGTGTGCTTTGAATACGTGTACAGCTGGTTCGGGGTCGCCGTCTACGCAGTAACACTCACTTACATAATCAATCAAATCACAAAATTCCTCAAAAATGAAAATGAGTAAAATTTTCACCTATCTCGCGGCCATCGTGCTGCTGGCAGCTTGCTGCACCTCGTGCGAGCGCGTCGCACCCAACTATTCCGGTGTCCTGATGAAGAACTGGGGCAAGGACGGCAAAAGCGACTTTACGATCGTCTTGGGGCGCGTGAACGTACTGGCCCCCGGGACAGAGCTATTTCAAGTGCCGCTTTTCGAGCAGCGCGGAGAGTTCGACACACCGCTCGCCCTCAAGGCCTCGGACAACACCGAATTTTCGGCCAGCCCGGTCTATTCCTACAAGGTTGTCAAGGATCGCAGTATCGACGTGG
>JAITWI010000009.1 GCA_031285345.1 Alistipes sp. | reverse complement strand
GTCGAGAACATCCGGTGGCGAATGTAGTTCACGCCGAGTGAGGTGGTTCCCGCACGCCGCCAGTCGTAGCTGCCGAAGATTTCGCCGCCCGTGTTGTAGGTTGTGTGGCGGTTGAACAGCACTCCTCCCGCCGCCGGATCGGGATTATCCCTCACCATCTCGAACAGGTCGTTGTTTTGGCGAAAGCTGCCCATCGCGTTGAGCGTGAAGGCGCCCCACCGTTTGCTCCACCTCACCGAGGCGAGCCCCGTCATGGTGCTTTCGAACTGCTCCTCGTAGTCCAGCGAATAGAAGCCGTTAGAGCCCCATTCGCGCCGCTGGAACCCGCCCTGAATGTCGAAATAACCCGCCCGCGGAGAGTCGTACATCACCCGCGCGTAGGAGTTCACGTTCCAAAAGTCGGTGTTGTGGCGATAGCCGTCGCTCCGGCGAAAGGAAGCCGCGCCCAAGACCTGCACGTCGCCAGCCTCGAACGCCCCCGAAAGGTTGCCGTAGCCGTAGCCGTAGGCCCCTCCTTCGAGACGGGCGCGCAAAAATCGTGGCGACAAAGGTCTGGTCTGAAAGTTCAAAGCCCCCGAAAGGGCCCCCGGCTGCGACGTTACGTCCACCACCGAGATGTCCGACACCAGGTCGATGTCGACGGGCAGCGAGTGCGATTGATGGCCCGTGCGGGCGTCCGAGAAGTCGATGCCGTTGAGCATCACCATTGTCTGATCGAAAGATCCTCCGCGAATCGCGATGTCTGCCTGCGGGCTTTTGCCCCCCCTCTCCCTGACGTCGACCGAGGGCAGCAGGCGCAGTGCGGACTCGACGGTCTGCAGCGGCGCTATGGCCTTTTGATCTACAAGGGTTCGGGTTTGCGGCACAACAATCCGTGTCGTGGTGGCGGCGCTGTGGTGCGCCGTCACCCTCACCGAGTCGAGGTGCATCGTGCGGTAGGAGGACAGAGAGTCCGTCCCCACCGTTTGAGCACCAGCGACCTGTGTCGCAAGCAAGACGATAGACATCGCAACCGAGAGAACCCCGATCTTCAGCCGGCACATCCCCGCGAAAGCCGACCACGGCCTGCGGGACCACCGACGGAAGCACCATACGGGCTCCTGTTGCGTTTGTTTGTTCATCTTGAACTATGATTAAAAAATTAGCCGCCCCGGGACTTTCCCGGAGCGGCTGCAAATATAGCGCAAGTCGAGCGCAATCGAAAATTTATTTTCGGATTGCCGAGGCGCCGCCTATATTGGACGAGCGAAGCGAGTCAACAATGTCGCAAGTCGAGCGCAGACGCAAATTTATTTCTTTCCGCCGATCGTCCACACGAGGTTGACACCCGCCTGGGTGGGGCCCCAGAAACCTTCCGAGACGCCTTGATCTTCGTAAGTCCGTTCGTCGTCGAGAATGTCGAACGTGTCGTAATCCAACTTGTTGTAGCCCACCCCGACGTTGAAGTCGATGGAGAAGCTGCGCGACAGGCGGAGCTGATAGCCCACCGTCACTCCGGCGTTCCACAAATCGCCCTGATAGCCTACGTTTTTGGCCAGCATAGTGTCGAACGGATAGCCGAACAGGTTGTACTGCCCGAAGTTGGCCGCCGCACCGAGATAGAACCTTTTGACGTTGCCCATATACCAGCGCACCTCGGGATTCAATATCCACGCCTTCTGAACCATACCGTGGTCGCCGCCCCAGAAAGCGAAGCTGCCGTCGAGTTTAACGCCCACGCTCGGGGTCGCACGCCATTCCACACCGATGGTCGGGAACAGGAACGCGTCGTAGAGCAGGTTGGTGCGCACGGCGAATTTATAGGGCTTTTCGGGGGTCATGTCGAAGGGCTTTTCAGCCTCGACAACCTCGACAACCTCGACCGGTTTGGCGATCTGTTCGACCACCGCTACTTCCGTTTCGGTCTCCGCGCATGTTGCTTTCATGCACTCTTCGCAGGTGCCGCCGCAGGATCCGTCGCAGGATCCGTCACAAACGGCCTCTTTGCATGTGCCGTCGCAGGTGCCCTCACCGCAGGTTTCGCAAACGATGGCCGCGGGTTGCGACAAGGGTTTGGCCTCGGGTTTCGATGCCGCGTCACCCGGCAGGCGCAACGTCACCACCACCACGTCTTTCTGTCCGTCCAGGGCTTCGAGATGGTTGTGGGTTACGAAGTTGCCCTCCACGAGTCCCTTTTTGACGATCATCTCCGATTTCACGCGGTTGGAGCGGATGAAGACGAGTTTGCGGTTGCGCGCCTCGTCCTTCATCGACGCGCAATATCCGTCGACGTACACCGGCATGCGACCCGAGCGAATATCTTCGCGGTACTCGTCGATCAGCTCCCAGAGTCGGGTTATCTGCGTGTCGTTACCGCCCCACGGGGTGTAGAACATATCCACCCCCGGCACGAATTTAAAGGTCACGACCCTTCCTTCGGGGCCTTCGGGGGAAGAGGCAGTCGCCGGGGTTGCGGCGATAGCGAACGCGCCCATAAGAGCGACTAACAGCAGTTTGTTGATGCTTTTCATATTCTTCTTTTTGTTTGAATGATTTGTTTTATATCCGTTTGGGGTGGGCTATTGCAAACTTTGTACCATAATGTGCCGGAGCGTCCGCGGGATGGCAGGTTTGCGGCGTAAAATAAATTTGCGCCGCCTCTTTGTTTCCACTATCTTTGCACATTTCCAAAATCAGAATCTGAAAAAATGTTCGAGAATTTAACAGATAAATTAGAGCGGTCGTTCAAGATCCTCCGCGGCGAGGGCAAGATCACCGAGATCAACGTCGCCGAAACCCTCAAGGAGATTCGCCGCGCGCTGATCGACGCCGACGTCAACTACAAGGTGGCCAAATCGTTTACCGACACGGTGAAGCAACAGGCGATGGGCGAAAACGTGCTGACGGCCGTCAAACCGGGTCAGATGATGACCAAGATCGTGCGCGACGAGCTGGCGGCCCTGATGGGCGGCACGGCGACCGACATCTCGCTGGAAGGCTCCCCTGCGGTGATTTTGATAGCCGGTCTTCAAGGCTCGGGCAAGACCACTTTTTCGGGCAAATTGGCGGCGCAAATAAAGGGCAAACGCGGCCGCGGGGTGCTGTTGGTGGCGTGCGACGTCTATCGTCCGGCGGCTATCGAGCAGTTGCGGATCCTGGGCGAGCAGGTCGGGGTGTAGGTCTACACCGAGCCGGAGTCGAAAAATCCGGTGGCCATCGCCGAAAACGCCATAAAATACGCCCGCACCCGGAACCTCAACACGGTGATCGTCGACACCGCCGGTCGCCTGGCCGTGGACGAGGCGATGATGGTCGAGATAGCGGCGATAAAAGCGGCCGTCAAACCCTCCGAGACGCTCTTCGTGGTCGACTCGATGACGGGTCAGGACGCGGTCAACACGGCTCGGGAGTTCAACCTGCGGCTCGATTTCGACGGCGTGGTGCTGACTAAATTGGACGGCGACACCCGCGGCGGGGCGGCCATTTCGATCCGCAGCGTGGTCGACAAACCGCTCAAATTCATCTCGTCGGGCGAAAAGATGGACGCGCTGAGCGTGTTCCACCCCGAGCGTATGGCCGACAGAATCCTCGGCATGGGCGACGTGGTGTCGCTGGTCGAGCGCGCTCAGGAGCAGTACGATGAGGAGGAGGCGCGCCGAACGCGAAAAAAGCTGCACAAGGACACGTTCGACTTCAACGACTTTCTCGATCAGATCGCCCAGGTCAAGAAGATGGGCAACATGAAGGACCTCATGTCGATGATCCCGGGCGTGGGCAAGGCGCTCAAAGACGTAGACATATCGGACGACGTGTTCAAACAGACCGAGGCCATTATCGGCAGCATGACCCCCTACGAGCGCGAAAATCCCGCGGCGATCAACGCCTCCCGCCGCGAGCGCATCGCCCGGGGAAGCGGCACCACCCTGCCCGACGTCAACCGCCTTTTGAAGCAGTTCGACCAGACGCGCAAGATGATGCGTTCGGCGATCGGTGCGGGTGCCGGCGGCGCGAAGGCCATGATGGCCCAGGCCGCCCGGCAGGGACGCAGATAGCGTGTGGGGGGCGCAGGTAATCGTGCCGGCAGTGACGCGAGCAATCGGGGACGCGGGTAATCGTGCCTGTCGGAGGATATTAGGGCAATCGAGAACGCGGGTAAGCATGCCGGCAGTTACGCGGGTAATCGCGAAGTTCCGACTGTCGTTTTCCCGTTTTCGCAAAACTAAGTTTTCACAAAACACAAAAAAGGTGTGTCAAGCGACACACCTTTTTTGATCTCCAACCGGACACCACCGTCAAATATCCTTCACGCACCTGACCGGCATGCCGTAGTATTGCCCGGTGTATTGCGAGGGATGGGTGATGTTCCAACCTAACAGCAGCAAAATCGCGTGCACGTCGCTGTCTCCCCACGGCGACTGCGACCAGTAGTGGCCGGTAACTCCCTGAAACTGAAGCATCCCGTCGTAATTGGACGCACCGCCCAACTCGCCGCCCCAATCGCCGATGTAGGCGTCGAGCGACGGAAACGGGTCGCCGGGAGCGATTATTCCGCGCACCTTGCATTCGGAGTCGTTGTTGAGCGTCTTGTCCAGCGTGCAGAAATCATCCTCGGTGGGCACCCTCCATCCATCGGGGCAGAGCACCCCGCCGTGCAGGCGTACGAGCTCCCACGAGAACAGGTCGCCGTAGTTGTCCGCGTTTTGGCGACAATCCACCTCGTTGGGTTCGCCGTGGAAGCCGCCGTAGAAGTCGCGCTTTTTACACCTGGAGGCCATCACCACATCGCTCCACGACTGGGCGCCGATGGTCCATACGGTGGGAGTGCGGAAACTCACCGTGCCCAAAACGGGATGCGTAGCAGTAACGCTCACCGCGCAGTCGGCCTTTTTGCTGCCCTCTTTCGTCGTGGCGGTGATTATGGCGTCGCCCCTTTTCAGCGCCGTCACCAGGCCGTTCTCGTCGACATGCGCGATGGTGGGGGCGTTGCTCGTCCACACGACAGACGGGTCTGTGGCGTCCTCCGGCAGCACCGTGGCTCGGAGGGTGAACGTCGCCTCTTCGGGCAGGGTCAGCGTGGGTTCGTCGAGCGACACGCTCTCGACCTTCACCGTGGTATCGGGCTCCTCCGGGCCGGGGCCCACATCGGGATCGCCGCACGAGACCGTCGCGCAGAGCATCACGCCCGCCATAATCGCAGGCACAATCGCTCCCACAACCGCTCCCTTTCCGCTAAAACTTATAATACGTCTCATGATCGCCGGGATTTATTATTTCACGCATCTGAGCTGCTGACCGAAGTCGTAGGCCGAGTTGGCGGTGGGGTTGACGCTTCCGGCGGCGCGGGCCATGTATAGATATATCGCCGCGTTGGGGTATGAGGTGTCGGGAGTCGACGACCAGTAGTAGCCCATGTTGCCGATGTTTTGCATCCATCCGGTGGTGGTGCAGCGGCCGCTGTACTCGCCGCCCCATTCGGTGGTGTAGAGTGCCGCCGCGGCGCCCTGACGCAATTCGCAACCGGCGGAGTTGTTCAGCGTTTTGTCGAGCGTGCAAAAATCCTCGGCCGTGGGCACCCTCCACTCGTCGGGACAGAGCACGTCGCCGTTCTCGCTGACGGCCGTCCACGAGAACAGGTCGCCGTAGCTGCCGTTTTGGCGGCAGTCGCTCTTGTAGGCTCCCGTCGCGCCGCCGTCGAAGGTGTCTTTGCGGCAACCTTCGGCCATCACCACGTCGCTCCACGTTTGGGCGCCCACCGTCCATGTTTTGTCGGTTCTGAAGCTCACCTCTTTGAAGAACGGGTCTTGGGCGCTGGTGACGGTCACGTCGCACGAGACGCTGACGCCGCTGCCGTCCTGAGCGCTTGCGGTGACGGTCGCCTCGCCGGGGACGAGAGCTACCACCGTGCCGTTTTGATCCACCGAGGCGATTGCCGGGGCGTCGCTCTCCCACTTGAGCGTCTGGTTGGACGCGTCGCCGGGGATCACGGTGACGACAAGCTTTTCGCTCGCGCCCTCCTTCAGAATCAGCGAAGGTTTGTTGAACCACAGGTCGGTTATCTTTCGGGTCACCGTCACGACGCACTCGTCGGTGTGTCCGCCGTCTTTGGTCTTCACGACGACCGTCGCCTCTCCTGTTTTAAGGGCCTTCACCCGGCCCGACTGGTCGACCGAGGCCACGTCGACGGGCAGAACGCTCCACTCCACGCCGTCGTCGGTCGGCTCGGCCGGGGTGAGGATAAACGTGAGCACCTCCTCGGCGCCGACTTCGAGAGAGAGCGTCGGGACGCTCAGTTCGATGCCCTCGACGGATACGGTGGCGGCCGTCACAGATATCACGCACGAGGCCACGATAGTATCGTCGACTTTGGAGGTGGCTGTGACGGTGGCGTTGCCCGGCTTGAGGGCTTCGATGTTGCCGTTTTGGTCGACCGACACGGTGGCGGGGTCGTTGCTGACCCACTCCACTTCCCGATTTGTGGCGTCGGCGGGGGTGAAAACGACTTCGAGGGTCTGCTCGTCGCCCACTTCGAGCGCGAGGGTCGGGTCGCTAAGTTCGATCTTTTCGAGTGGAATGTCGGTCGGCCCCTGGGGATCCTCCTTACATGATGCCACTATCGAGGCGGCGATCAGTAGTGCGGCAAGTGTTGGATTTTTCATGTTCGTTCGTTTTTTAGGTTAGATGTTGCATTCTCTCAAATGCAAATAACGGCAAACGAACCGTGAAAAAAGCTACACTATATTAACATCGCGAATTATTCCGCGGTTTTCGCGACTTTTTTCAGGTAGCTCAGGTAGTTGGGCGTCACGCCCAGATAGGAGGCTATCACCTTGAGCGGCACCCGCGCCATGATCTCGGGGCGGTTTTCGACCAGCGAGCGGAACCGCTCCTTCGCCTGGCCGTTGATCACCGCGTAGCGGAGTTCGTTGCTGTACAGCTGCTCCAGGTGGATGTCTACCAGCCACAGGGCGAACTCGTGCGACCGCCGGGCCATGGCGTCGAGTTCGGTTTTGGATATGCGCATCACCACGCTCTGCCCGCACGACTCAAGCTGGAAGAACGACGGCGCCCGACGGACGTGGCTGTGATACGATATCATCACCGTGCCGGGCGTGGCGAAACCGTAGGTCTTCTCCTTTTCGCCGTCGAACCAGCAGTAGCGGGTGATGCCGCTCCTTTGCACGTAAAGGTTGGCGTCCATCTTGCCGTAGGGCACCAGCACCTCGCGGTTTCGGAGGCGCACCTCGGTCATCGCGCCCAAAAACTCGTCGAACAATCCGTCCTGCATCTTGTGCGGATTGTGCGGGCACTCTTCGAGGATCAGGCGCTTGAGTTCGTCCATTTTTTTGCGGGCGGTGTTCGGGTTCGGGTTTGGGTTCGGGTTCGGAGTTCGGGATTCGGGGTTGTGATTTGCACTCGGGCTTCGTTGGGCCCGGTGGCGTTATATGACGTTGAAGGTGGCGGCGATCTGTTCGACTATGCCGTCGATGGCGGGTTGGATCTTGCTGCCCACCATCATCTTTATCATCATGTTCATCTCGGCGTGGAGCACCAGCCTTATCCGCGTGTCGGCGACAGTGCCGGAGGCGGCGACGGCGGATTCAGCGGGTTCAGCGGATTCGGCGGGTTCGACCTGTTTGAGCTGCACCCACAGCGTGAAGCCGAACGGCGACGAATCCGAAGCCTCGACCTTCACCAGCTCACCGGGGATTTTTTCGGTCATCCGCAGCGTCACCCCGATGCCCTTCACGCGGAAACTACACTCGTCGCCCGTAACCGCCCAGTCGTCGACCTTGCCGGCGACCAGGGGGGTGAAGTTGTTGAAGTCGGACAGCACGGCGTATATCGTCGCGGCCGGTTTGCGAATCTGAGCCTGTTTGCTTTGGTATTTTTCTGTCATGATTTTTCACTTAAAAGTTCGCCGGATCTTCGCGCCATTTTTCGAGCGCGGCCACCTCTTCGGGCTTTATGTATCCGCGCTCCCGGGCCAGTGCCACAAGTGTCGGATAGTCGCTCAGGGTGTCCAAGGCGACGCCCGCCTCGGCAAAATTGGCCGCCGCCGCATCGAACGAGTAGGTGAATACGGCCGCCATGCCCAACACGTCGAGACCCGCGCCGCGCAACGCCGCCACCGCGCTCAAAGAGCTGCCGCCCGTGGAGATCAGATCCTCGATGACGACCACCCGTTGACCCGCTGCGTAGTCGCCCTCGATGAGGTTTTCGAGCCCGTGACCCTTGGGAGCCGAACGAACGTATATAAAGGGTAAGCCCAACGCCTCGGCCACCAACACCCCGTGGGCGATGGCTCCCGTGGCGACGCCGGCGACAACCTCGGCGGCGGGGTATTTGGCGCGCACCAGGGCGGCGAAAGCGTCCCTCACCTCGACCCGCACGGCCGGGTGGGATAAAATTCGCCTATTGTCGCAGTAGATGGGCGAACGCCACCCACTGGTCCACGTAAAAAGATTTGCAGGACTGAGTTTAATTGCGTTAATTTGCAGTAGCCTTTCGGCGATTTTTTTCGCGATGTTTTTAGCGGCGTCCGGCGTGTCGTTTTTTTCGACGGCGGACGGCGTGTTTGTTTTTGAAACGGAATCCATAAACGGCAGAATTATAATGAAAAGGGTCTATTACGCCGACAAAGTTATCTTTTTCAGCCCTGATTTCCAAACTTCGGAGGGGAAAGTGCTGTTCGACCCCGCCGGAGAGGTGCCGACGATCGAGCGCGTGCTCAAGGCGCTGGACGACACCCACCGGCTGACCGTCTGGTCCCCCGACGCCGAAGCTCTGTTCGAGGGGTTTTGCGCGCGGTTCACTCCCGTCGAGGCGGCGGGAGGGGTGGTTTTTTGCGGCGACGGGGCTTCGGATGGTTCGAGGACTTCGGGCGAGAGGGTGCTGATGATCCGGCGGAGAGGGTTTTGGGATCTGCCCAAGGGTCACAGGGAGGAGGGCGAAAGTCTGCCCGAGTGTGCCGCGCGCGAGGTGAGCGAGGAGAGCGGGCTTGCGGAGGCGTCGTTGGAGGTGGGCGCGGAGATTGCCGACACGCTCCATTTTTATTGGTATGAGCGCGCCGCCCGGTGGGAGATGAAGCGGACGACGTGGTACGCGATGCGGTATGGCGGCGATCCGGCCGACGTTGCACCCCAGGC
>JAITWI010000081.1 GCA_031285345.1 Alistipes sp. | reverse complement strand
GATTCAAAATGTCGATCGTCGAAAAAACGCCTTGCCGCCCCTTGTCGAGGATGTGGTTGTTGGCCGTGGTGACGATATCGACACCCGCCTCGCGCATCGCCAGGGCAAGTTCGGCCGGTGCGGCGAAGGCCGGATATCCCGTGTAGGGGGGCGTTTCGCGCAGGGTCGTTTCGAGGTTGGCCACCACCACGTCGGCCCTTTCGAAGATGCGCCTCACGTGGCGGAACACCCCAGAGTAGTCGTACTCCCGCGGGTTGGTTTCGAGAGGAGCGGTCGCGGCGGCTTCGCGTGTCCGGGTTTCGGTTTCGCGCGGAGCGGTCGTGGCGGCTTCGGCCTCCCGCTCCTCCCATTCGGCGCGTGCGGCGGCAATCTGCGGGGTGTGCGACATCACATCGCCGATAAATATCAGCCTGACCGTGCTGATCGCGGGCTCCTGTCCTGCCGACCGGGGCGTTTGGATCGACTCGGCAATCTCGACCCTTTCGGTTTTGAATTTCGGTTGCGGTGCAGGTTGCGATGACGGTTGCGCGCAGCTTGAGAAAGCGACAAACGCCGCGCCGAGCGCGGCCAAAACAGATCCGAAACAACGCCGAGACGAAACAGACCCCGCACTCGACAGGGTCGAGATAGTCTCCGAACCGGGCACCGCCGAAGCAGACCCCGCGCCCGACTGAGCCGAAACAATCTCCGAGCCGGGCACCGACGAAACAGACCCCGCGCCCGACTGAGATGAGACAATCTCTGAACCAGAAGCCACCGAAACAAACCCCGCATCCGACTGGGTCGAAATAAACCGCCGCACGATCCCGGCGCCACACCGAACAAATCCCCTCATTTCCGTTGTCTATTTTCGTTGCGCCAGTTGCGCCAATTGCGCCGCCTCGGTCACTTGCCCTGTAACAACAGCGACCCCACCAGCCGCCACTCCAGCCTCATCGCCGACCCTACCGTCGACACGTCGCCCAAACGCCGCCTCGCCATCTGACACTTCATTCGACGAGAAACGACCGCGCCCGACCGTCACCCTGTCCTGCTCGGGGATCGCGGCGCCCGGACTGCGAAACACCCTGCGTTCGGCGTCTTCGCCCGCAGCCGGAACGTATCTGCCCATCAGCCGCTCGACCCTCACCTCGATCTCCACCTCGAACTCCCTGCCGGCTTTCACTCCCTCGATCGGAACCGCAACGTGGGCGACCCCTCCGGGCACGATGTCGACCGGAACCGCGCCGGACGAGACCACCCTGCGGCCGACGAATATCTTCCACGCCGCCTCGCCCGACAGGGGGGTGAACAGGCGCGTGTTGCGTATCGAAAATCGGCGGACGTCCCGTTCGTCGAGCCCGCCTTCGGCCAAGCCTCCGCCGTAGACTTCGCCCACGTCTTCGGATGCTGAAACGCCTCCGTGCCCGACCTCGCTCTCGCCATCGACCTCACCTCCACCTTCGCTTCCGGGAGATATAACGGCCCACATCTGTCCGCTCTCGCCCGGCGACGCAGCCCCGACGCCGACACCCCCGTTATTCTCCGGCAGAATCCCGGCGGCGCCGACATCCCCCATCGAACCCGCCGAACCCGCCGAACCCGTAGCGTCGAGATCGAGTCCGTCGTCGTTCCACTCGCCGCCGCCATCGACATACACGACCGGGCGCCGACGCTCCAACGACTTGAGAGCCAAATAGCTTTCGTATAAATTGATGCCGTTGGCCGACCCCTCCGCCAACGAAAACGCGACCACCGAAGGGTGGTTGCGGGAGGTGTGATACATCGAAAGCGCGCGATCGAGGTAAGCCTCCCTCCAAGCCGGATCGTTGGACGGATTGCCGCCCACTCGACGCGACTCCCCGGCCAGATGGGTGTCGATGTCGGCCTGCACGACGAGGTACACCCCCATCTGGTCACACAGGTCATAGAACTCGTGCGACGGCGGCGTCCCGTGCAATTTCAGTACGCTCGCCCCTTCGGCGCGCACCGCTTCGAGCATCTCCCGCCACATCGAAGCGTCGCCCAAAGCAACCATGTCGCTCGTTTCGAGCCTCAAGGGCACGCCGTTGAGACTCAAGCCCCCGTCCACCATATCGACGCTCCGAAACCCCACCCCGAACGACATGTACTCCATAAACCGCCCCTCGTGCTGCGTTTTGACCATCAGCGTGTAGAGCGTCGGCTGCTCGTGGCTCCACGGCGCGACGCGTGGAATGCGGGCAAAGAAGCTCACCGTGTCCTCGCGCCTCATGTCGAGCGTAGCCTCCTTGCGCCCCTCCGCCACTATCTCGCCCCGCGGCGACAACAGCTCGTAATAGACCGTGTATTCGCGCGCGTTGAGTCGGTGGCTCTTCATCACCACGCCGAGCTCCAGCACTCCGTCGGTTCCCGACATGCGGGTGTCGGCAAAAACGTCCCGCACCCTCATCCGCGGTTGAGACAGCACATACACCTCACCAAGAAGTGCCGGTTGCGTCACCGGACGACCGTTTTCGAGCTTCTGCGCGGCGGTTTGGCGATATATCACTATTTCGAGCTCGTTCGCCCCTTCGCGCGACGCGTCGGTTATGTCGAACTCCGAGGGGGTGCCGCCGGTCTGAGCGTACCCCACCCTTTCGCCGTTGATCACCACGTCGAACGACGCCGACACCCCGCCCAAGTACAAAAACTGTCGGCGGTCAATCCAACCGAAAGGAATTTTGTAGCGGGTTTTGTAGGTGACGGCCTCGGCGCTCTCCGTGCGGGTCCACTCGGCGAGCGGCTGCAGATATTTCGAGGAGCCGGTGCCGCCGCGAAGGGCGTCGCCGCGCGAATCGTGGCTCACCACCTCTCCCCGCGGGAGCTCCTTGCCCTCCGACACCACCGTCGGGTCGAGGTGGCGGGGCGTTTGGGCGGCGACCGTAACGGCTGCTGATGCGGCGGCCACAATGACGGCCGATATGAGAATTATTTTTTTCATAACTCGGAATGACGTAATTTTGGCCTTAAAGATACTGAAATTTTGAAAGAACCCGCCGATTTCCCGAAATTAAGCCTTCCTCCGTGCCGCCTCAGGGTCTCGGAGCGTGGCGGCGAACTGTGCGTGTGGGACACTGCGAGGCGCCGCTGGCTGGTACTCACGCCCGAGGAGTGGGTCAGGCGGCACGTTCTGACGCTGCTAATCGAGCACCTCGGCGTACCGCCCGCCCTCATTTCGCAGGAGTATCCGGTGGACGTGAACGGCACCGCGCAGAGGGCCGACATAGTGGTTTTCGGTTCGGCAGGCGGGGCGGATTCGGGAGGTTCAGGAGGCTCGGGAGGTTCAGGGGGCTCGGGAGGCTCTGGAGGTTCGGGTGTCGGTTTGCGGCCTCTCGCGGTGGTCGAGTGCAAGGCTCCCGGGGTGGCGATCACCGACGCCGTGTTGGCGCAGGCGTTTCGCTACAACGCGGTCTTGGGCGCGCGCTACGTGATGCTCACCAACGGCCTGCGCCACTACCTCTACGAGGTGGGCGCCGGCGGCGAATATGTTCCGTTGAAAGAATTTCCGAAACTATAACGTCCGGGGCGGAGACCTCGACGTCGCGACGAAGCCTCAACGCCAAAAAACACGATTCCCCACGCAAAAAGCATACACGCAAAAAAGCATAAGAAAATGGCTGACCACAACTGCGCCGAGTGTCCGATAAGGGCCGCGCACGACAAAAACCCGCGCTCATTGACAGGCCGCCTATGGCGCTGGCACATAGGCTTTTGCCCAGGATGGCGAAGCTATTTTGCCTCGCTCGACGAGGCCGAAAAACAAAAGCTGCGTGAAAAGTACGGCTTACGGTAGCCGATCCGCGAACCGTTTAAGGTAACCGATCCACGATCCGTTTAAGATAGCCTATCCGCAAACCGCCTAAGGTAGCGGATCCGCGATCCGTCCCGTATAGCCTCCTGTTAAGGAGCTCCTTTCGCTCTCCTCCGCGTTCCAAAAGAAGTCACCTATCTCCACGTCGTTGAAGGTAAGGGTGTAGTCGTCTCCCGTTATCTCGATCGTTACGCTCCCGCTCATTGCATCTCCTGTATGGATGAAACTGTCACTCAACGACAGCCTGCCGAAGAGTTGACCCTCTAACGTGGAGGCGGGCATCTCTTCCAAAGCGGCGGCGGAATAAAGATTATATGTGCCGGCGGAGAGGCGTTCGGTGTCGTGCGTCAAAAACATCTGCATCTCCAGGGCTTTAGGGTATGATGACGAGGAACTTGCCCGAAGCCTCAATTCCGTAAAGTTTTCGTTCTCCAACGCCATCAGGCGGGCGTTGTCGTAAACCGCGGGGTCGTCACCGTATCGGAAGGTCGAGGTTCCCGTTTCGCTTTGGTCGAAGTATTCGAGCTCGTCGTTATATCGCAACACCAAGTCCTCGTCATAACCAATCTTGATCGTATATGCATCTCCGTCCACGCCGACGGTGACGGTGCCCGACCCAGCTCTCCTTGTTCTATTGTCGAAATCGAACGTGCCCGTCTCTTTGTCGTACACTCCGGCGATGGCGTAACTCATAAAGCAATCGCCCGGTTCGATCGGCGGAATGGGGTCGATGCCCGGCGAATAATAGACAACGTTATATTTGCCCGGTTTCAGCTTTCGGTCATCGCCTTCGACGAAAAATTCGAACCAAAACGCACTGTCGTCACCATACATAACGGGCAGCCACACACGGACAGTGTTTACCGGATAATCCATCAAACCCAACGCGGCTTGCCACCCCTGCCCCAAATCCAATGTTTTGTCACCTAAAATGACCTGATTGCGAAGGTCTTTACCTCGGTCTGTCGGGTGGTCTTCGCAGCCTGTGATCGCGGCGAGGCCGAACAGGACGGCGATTGCGATTATTGCCGCATTAAGTTGTCCGGGGGTGAATTTTTTCATAAGTTGTGTTTTTTGTTTATGGTTTTGAACAGATAGACTGTTTTTGCGGGTTTGACTATCGCCCGGGGCGACCGATCAAACCGTCGCTCCGGACGCGCTGATTTTTTCTGTCGGGGGCGCGAGCGCCTATAATCTCGCCGCCGTCATTTCCAAAGGCTTTGCGGGTACTCCCCCGCGGCGACGAGCGAACGGATCCGCTCCTCGACCATCGGCTTGTCCTCCTTGTATGTCACGCCGAACCACTTGGCCGCCGTGGATAGCACCTTCATTCGCGCCACCCCGCCGCCGATGAGCGTGTCGACCATCAGCGGAATGTAGAACTCGGCCTTAAGATTGCCCGACAGCGGCGCCGCGCCGGCGACACCGACCGCGCCGCCCACGCTCGCGTTCTTGGCCAAAAATTCGCGGAAAGTCGCCTCCGAATGGTGGAAGTAGTCGGGCGTGAAGCCGAACATGTTCATCGACACCGGAGTGCCTTCCCAGATCGGGTGCTGCGTTCCGTCGGGGTCGGCGTACACTATCCGCCCGTCGGCCAGCCGCTCGATCTTGTGACGTTCGACGATGGTCGCCAGATCGCCCGCCGCGTCCACCGAGCAGACCCCGCGCGAGACGGTGCCGTTGTCCGACAGGGTGTTTTCGACGTTGTATCCCACCATCGCGTAGCGGTTTTCGCCCCCGCCGCCATCACCATCCGCGCCGACCAAGCCAGCCGCACCGCCCTCTCCCTCACCGAGCCCGCGCAGATAATCGGCCAAAACGGCGTATGAGTCGCGGCCGTAGAAGTCGTCGGCGTTGATCACCGCGAACGGCCCCTTCACGACCCCGGCGGCCATCATCACGGCGTGGTTGGTGCCCCACGGTTTTTCGCGCCCCTCGGGTACCGAAAATCCGGCCGGCAGCGAGTCTAACTCCTGAAAAACGTAGTCGACGGCGATTCGTCCGTCGAACCGTTCGGCCGAAAAAACCTCGCGAAACTCGCGCTCGAAAGAGTGGCGGATGACGAACACCACGCGGGTGAATCCGGCGCGCAGGGCGTCGTAGATCGAGTAGTCGATGATTGCTTCGCCGGCGGGGCCCACGCCGTCCATCTGTTTGAGCGAGCCGTAGCGCGACCCCATTCCGGCGGCCAACACTACAAGAGTAAGGTTTGACATATTCTATTGAGTCTGTTACGAGATGCGAATGTAGCAAATTTTCCGTATCTTTGCTTTCTCAAAGTGATTTTTATGCGTGACATGTTTAACAGATGGTGGCGGGCGTTCGTCGAAAAGCACCGGCTGTCGATCTCCTCGCCCGACGACGGTACCGAAAGGTGGTATATGTACATCTCGCCGGCGAGGATACTCACGGGCCTCGTCTCGCTCGTGCTTCTGATCGCCGTCGCGGTGGTGATCCTCATAATCTACACCCCCCTGATGGACACCATTCCGGGCTATCCGGGCAGGCGTTCGCGCGAGCTGCTCATCGACAACATCATGCGCCTCGACTCGCTTCAGCGCGAGATGGAGCACATCACGGTGTACAGCGACAACATAGCGCTCATAATGGAGGGCAAAACCCCCGTCATCCGCGACGTGACCCGCATGGGCGACTCGGTGGAGATTCGCGACCGCGAACTGGTGCTTCGTTCGATGGCCGACTCGCTCCTCAGGGCGAGCATGGAGGGAACGGGCGAATACTCTTTGGCGGCATCGGCGGCGGCGGTTCGTCCGGGTGGCACGGTGCGCGAACTGACCCCTCCCGCGGGAGGGTTGGTGCAGTCGCGCTTCAGTCCGGTCGACGGCCGTTTCGGGGTCGAGATAGCCACCGCGGCCAACCAACCCGTTGTGGCGGTGGGCGACGGCAGCGTGGTTTTGAGCGTCTGGACTCCGAGCGACGGCCACATAGTGCAGATCCAACATTTAGACAACCTCATTTCGGTGTATAAGCACCTCTCGCAGGTATCCCACGGCGTGGGTGTGCGCCTCAAGGCGGGCGAGATAATCGGCGTGGCGGGCAGTGTCGACGGCAACGTTCCCGGCTCGACGGGCCCGTTGGATTTCGAGCTATGGTATAACGGCACCCCGGTCGATCCCGAAAATCACATTGTTTTTTAAGCCCGAGTGATGGAGAGCGAAAAGATCAGGGCGATGGGGAGCGAAAAGATTCGGACAATGGGGAGCGAAAGGGTTCGGGCGCCGCGTCAACGCGTAGCCATTCTCGGCTCGACCGGCTCGATAGGCGAGCAGACCATAGAGGTTTTGCGTCGCCATCCCGACCTGTTCGAGGCGACAACGCTCACGGCGCATCGCAACTGGCGGCGGCTGGCGGCTCAGGCGCGGTTGGTGGAGCCCGACAGCGTGGTGATCGCCGACAGCGCTTTTTATGAGCCTCTTAGGGATGCTCTGTCCGATCTGCCCATAAAGGTTTGGGCGGGCGAGGGCGACGTGGCGGCCGTTGCGGCGGCGAGCGGTGTGGATGTGGTGGTGAACGCGCTGGTGGGTTGGGCCGGGCTGGTACCGACGATTAGCGCCATCGAGGCGGGCAAAAAATTGGCTCTGGCCAACAAGGAGAGCCTTGTGGTGGCGGGCGAGACGGTGATGCGGCTGGCGCGTGAAAAGGGCGTGCCCATAGTGCCGATAGACTCCGAGCACTCGGCCATTTTGCAGTGTCTGGTGGGCGAGTTCGGGCCTCAGAGAGATGGTTTTTCGGGCGAGTCGCCCGTGCGGCGACTGATATTGACAGCTTCGGGCGGGGCTCTGCGCGACGTGCCCCCGGCCGAGTTGGTGAAAGTGACGGCGGCTCAAGCGCTCAAGCACCCCAACTGGTCGATGGGCGCAAAGATCACCATCGACTCGGCCACTATGGTCAACAAGGGGTTCGAGGTGGTGGAGGCGCGGTGGCTTTTCGACGTGCCCGCCGAAAAGATAGACGTGCTCATCCATCCCCAGTCGATCGTCCACTCGATGGTGGAGTTTTGCGACGGCGCGGTGAAGGCTCAGTTGGGCACGCCCGACATGAGGGTGCCTATCAGTTATGCCCTGTCGTTTCCGCATCGGTTGCCCGCCCCCGAGAGCGCGGGGAGTGCGACGAGCCCGGGGAGTGCGGCGGAATTTTCGCTCACCGACCTTACTTTCCGTGAGGTGGATCACGCGCGTTACCCGGCGCTGGGGCTCACTCGCGACTGCCTGGCGGCGGGCGGAACGGCACTCTGCACCATGAACGCGGCCAACGAGGCGGCGGTGGCGGCGTTTCTCGACGGGCGCATCGGCTACCTCGACATTGTGCGCGTCATTCACGAAACCCTCGACCGCGCGGAAAACGTCGCAAAACCCACTCTCGAAGATTACATAGCCTGCAACGAGGCGGCAAAAACAACGGCCCTTCAAATCATTAACCGCTAATTCATCAATCATTTCATGGAAATATTAATCAAAGCCCTGCAACTCATCCTGTCGCTGTCGATCCTTGTGTTTGTGCACGAACTTGGCCACTACCTGACGGCGCGAATGTTCGGCATCAGGGTCGAAAAGTTCTACCTGTTCTTCGACGCGGGCGGGTTCTCGTTCTTCAAGTTCCGCATCGGCGAGACCGAGTTCGGCCTCGGGTGGGTGCCGTTCGGCGGCTACTGCAAGATCTCGGGCATGATCGACGAGAGCATGGACACGGAGGCGATGAAAAAACCGGCGGCGGAGTGGGAATTTCGCTCCAAACCGGCGTGGCAGCGCCTCATCGTGATGGTGGGCGGCGTGGCGATGAACGTCGTGACGGCGTGCGCAATCTACATCGGCATGAGCTGGCAGTGGGGCGAAAGCTACATCGACAACGGCGACCTGAGGTGGGGATACGCCTACAACGAGCTGGCCGAAGAGATCGGTTTTCGCGACGGCGACCGCGTGGTGAGTTTCGACGGCGTGGCGGTGGAGGGCAACTTCGCGAAGATATATTCCGACATGGTGATCGGCGGCGTGAGGCGGGTGGAGGTGCTGGGTGAAGGCTTAGAGGCTGAGGGCGCGGCGGGCTATGTGCTTAATGGCGACGACGGCAGGCTGCCGAATGGCGACGACGGCGTGCCGGGCGACGACATGCAGGACGGCGTGCCGCAGTATGACGACGCACTTCAAGGCACCCCGCGCGACGATGCGGCGGGCGACGACATGCCGGATAGCGTGCCGCGAGAGATCGCGATCCCCGTGGAACGCACCGCCGAGATGCTCGACTCCCCCGACTTCATGACCCCGCGGGTTCCGTTCGTGGTTTTGCAGGTCGCTCCGGGCTCGTCGGCCGAGGCCGCGGGAATGGCCGCCGGCGACTCGCTGACGACGCTGAATGGCGAGCCGGCGCAGTTTTTCGACCAGTATCGCGACGCTTTGACGGCCGCGGCGGGCAAAAACGTGCGGATAGGCCTCGTGCGCGACAGCGCGGGAGTGAAGGTCGGGCGCACCCTCGACATCGCCGTATCGCCCGAGGGGACGCTGGGCGTGGGTGTGGGTGTGAAAACCGTCGAAAACTTTTTCCCGATCCACACGCGCCGCTACGGCTTCGGCGAGGGCATAGCCGAGGGGTTCCGCCGCACCGGCGCCGAAATCGCCGGCTACTGGCAGCAGCTCAAGATGATATTCTCGCCCAAAACCAAGGCCTACAAGCAGGTGGGCAGCATTATCGCCATCGGCAACTTCTTCCCGGGCGAGTGGAACTGGTATATCTTTTGGCGCGTGACGGGCTTTTTGTCGATCATTTTGGCGGTGATGAACCTGTTGCCGATACCCGCGTTGGACGGCGGCCACGTGGTATTTACCCTGTGGGAGGTGGTGACGCGCCGCAAACCGTCGGACAAGTTTTTGGAGCGCGCCCAAATGGTGGGTATGCTGATTTTGTTGGCCATTTTGGTTTTGGCCTTCTGGAACGACATCTATCGGTTTTTCATAAAATAACTTGTTATTTTATGAAAAACCAAGTGAAAAACGAAAAGTGAAAAACATTTGATTAGGGTAGGCATGTTGCAAAATAAATCGTTTGCGTTCGGAGTTAAGGTCGTCGGATTATCCCAATATCTTCAGACGGAGATAAAAGACTATTCCATAAGCAAGCAGGTATTGCGTTCCGGAACAGCTATCGGCGCTCTGATATGCGAAGCTGAATTTGCCCAAAGCAGAGCTGATTTTGTTTCCAAAATGAGCATAGCCCTAAAAGAGGCTAACGAAACCAGATATTGGATTCGTTTATTGAATGCATCCGAGTACATTAATGACCAACAATCTGAGATTTTGCTTAATGACATTACCGAGATAATCTCCATGCTGGTTAAATCCATAAAAACTGCGAAAAACAATAGTTAATCTCCTCTATTTTTTCGTCTTTCGCTTTTCTCTTTTCGTTTCTTTAGATTTATGGCAAAGATCAAGAAAGCATATTTTTGCAGCAGTTGCGGCAACGAGCAGGCCAAGTGGATGGGTCGCTGCCCGGCGTGCGGCGAGTGGAACACGTTCGTAGAGGAGATCGTCGCCAAAGAGGAAACCCAAGGCGCGCGCTCGTTGGTGAAGACCCAGGCGACGGCCAAACCCGTACCGGTGCGCGAAATCGTGCGCGACGAGCTCCGGCGCATCGACCTGGGCATCGGCGAGGTTAACCGGGTGTTGGGCGGAACGCAGGGCAGTTCGGGACGCGTGGGTTCGGGTTTGGGTTTGGGTTCCGGATCGACGGGCGCAAAATCGGGCGACGGCGAAAACCGGGAAGGCGGCGGCAATAAAAACGCCTCCTCGGGCGGCTCCGGGCAGACAAGCTCCGGCGGCATGGTCCCGGGGTCGTTCATTCTGTTGGGCGGCGAACCGGGCATCGGCAAATCGACCCTGTCGCTGCAAATAGCCCTCGGTAGCCACGGTCTGCGGACGCTCTACGTCTCGGGCGAGGAGTCGCCTTCGCAGATCAAAATGAGGGCCGACCGCATCTCCGCCGCCGGGTCTGAGGAGTGCTACGTCTATGCCGAAACGCTGTTGGAAAATATCGTAGCGCAGGCCGACGCGCTGGAGCCGGGTCTAATCATAATCGACTCTATACAAACTATTTACACCGACATTATCGACTCGTCGCCGGGCAGCATGTCGCAGATTCGCGAGTGCGCGGCCACGCTTTTGAAATACGCCAAGACCCACGACACGTCGATCATCATCATCGGCCACATCACCAAGGACGGCGCCATCGCGGGGCCCAAGGTGCTGGAGCATATCGTCGATGTGGTGCTCTCGTTCGAGGGCGACGGCGCGGGCGTCTACCGCATCCTCAGGGGCATTAAAAACCGTTTCGGCGCCACGTTCGAGATAGGGGTCTTCGAGATGAGGGCCGAAGGGCTGGTCGAGGTGGCCAACCCGTCGGAGATACTTTTGGGCGATTACGAGGAGCCTTTGAGCGGCATCGCGGTGGGTGCGGCGGTAGACGGCATCAGGCCTTATCTAATTGAGACTCAGGCATTGGTATCAGGCGCGACCTACGGCACACCCCAACGCAGCGCCACCGGCTACGACATGAAGCGAATGAATATGCTGTTGGCCGTGCTGGAGAAGCGTGCGGGGCTTAAACTTGGTGCGAAAGATGTGTTTTTGAACTTCGCGGGCGGATTCCGCATAGCCGACACAGGGCTCGACCTGGCAGTGGCGGGGGCGGTGATGTCGTCCTACTTCGACCGCGAGATCGCTCAGGGGGTGGTTTTGGCCGGCGAGATCGGGCTGTCGGGCGAGGTGAGACCCGCCCCTCGTTCGGAGCAGCGCATCGCCGAGGCCGCGCGGTTGGGTTTCCGCCGCATCGTGGTGTCGGGCTATCTACGCAAAAACTTTTCGAGTGACGGCGGTGGTCGGGACGATATTGGCGCAAACGGTGGTAGCGGCGGCAATGGTCTGGTTGGCAAAAACGGCGGCGCGCCACACCTCCCAAAAGGCATCGAAATATGCTACGTCAACCGCATAGACGAACTCGGCAAGTATCTGTTCGCGCAATAAAGGAGAAAGGCATTCCCGACCCGCGTCGACGAACTGGGTAGGTATATTTTCGATCATTAAACAGGAAGTGCGACCCTCGAAATTAAACGCAAAGTGCGACCCTCGAAGGGGCCGCACTTTCTCTGCATAGGGGTTTGGCAACCTACTCTGCCCAGGCGATGGGAATGTCGCGACCCTCGAACGCGTTGGCGCGGTAGCCGATGTAGAACTTCACGTTGAGCGCGGTGGCGTTGTCGGGCACTCCGCCGATAATCTGCACCGGCACCTCGATGGGTTTGCCGATCTCGAAGTTGAAGAGCGGGTCGGCCGAGTTGGTGCCGAAGCCCAACTCCACCCCATCGCTCGTTTCGGCCTCGGAGAGCAGACACCAGCTGCCCCTCGACGGGGTGCCGGAGATTTTGGCCACTCGCAGCACCAGCGTCGCCGTGCCCAGGTCTCTGTTGCCCACGCAGCTGGCGACCGAGATTTTCCACACGCCGATCTCGGGATAGACGAACAGCGCCTCGTTCGAAACGTCGAGGCCGGTGGACGATTCGACCCCTTTTTTAAGTGCGTTCAAAAATCCGCCTCTCTTGCGGGGCTGCTCCTGTGTTTCGTCCTGCGCCGCGGCGCTCGCGCAAACGGCGAGAAAGGCGACGCTCAGTAGGATAAGTTTTTTCATGATAGCCTTGGGTTAAGTTTAGTTGTCATAATTGACCGCACAAAAATACGCCCCAGGCCGCGTGCCCGACAATAGACAGAAATAGATTTCCGACACCGCCACGCCTAAAACGCCCCTCTACGTGCCGCAAACGCCCATAGCCACGCGGCCACAAAGCGCCCCTAACCCCTATAAAACACCCTAAATCACGATCCGGTAGGGGTCGTCCTTGGCGAATTTCTTGCGAATCCGGTAGCGCACGGTGTTGACGCTGGCGGGCGTGACGTTGAACAGTAGCCCTATGTCGCGCACATCCAACGAGGCGTTGAAACAGATGATATACTTCATGTCGAGAGCCGTGAGCGGTGCCTGCGACAGACGGTAGGCGCTCTCCAAAAGCGCCGTGTCGAGGTGCGACAGGTTGTCCCGATAGCGCTCCTTGGCCTGGTCGTCTATTCGCGAATCGGCCACCTGCCGCGCGATCTTCTCCACCGCGTTCACCACCGGGCTCTGCCATCGGACGTTCGCACCGGCAACCGCAGTCGCCGCACGCTCCGAAGTCCCCTCTGTCTCACGCTCCGAAATCGCTCCCGGAGGGTCGAGACGTTCCGGTAAGTCGAGACCTTCCGGCGGGTCGAGACGTTCCGGCGAATCGAGCGCATCGCTCTTCTCCCCTCCCGCCTCGAATATTTCCGTCTCCCGGGTGGCGAAGCTCTCCCGCCGCCTCATGTTATCCAGTTCGGTCTGATGGAGTTCGGCCAACAGCGCGGTTTCGTATAGCTCTTGTTCGATGTTGTGCCGCCTCGAACGCCCCCACAAAACCACCAACACAACCGCCACGGCGAGCACCGACAGCAGCCCGAAAGCCAACAGCAGCCGCAGGCGGGCGTCGCGATTCTCCCGCGTCAGCATCTCGATGCGCTCCTTGCCCCGCTCGGCGTCGTACTTGGCCGACATGTCGTTGATGGCCCTCACTTTTTCTTTTTCGTGGGCGCGCGCCTCGTTGTCGGTCAATAGCTTTTGGAAGCGCAGAGCCGCGCCAAGGTCGCCACTCTTTTCGTTGATGTCGACGGCTGCGCGGTAGACTTCGGAGCGTATGGCGTTCAGGTTTTCGTAGTTTTCCATTCCGTCCAGCAGAGCCATCGTGCCGTCCAGCACCCGCCGCGCCTGGGCTACGCGGCCGGCACGAAACAGCGCCTTGAGCCTTATCGAACCCACCATGATGTAGAACTCCTTGTGGGAGTTGGCTTCACCCGCTACCACCGACCCCTCGCGCGTCATATCGGCCTGGGTGATCTGTTCGGCCCTGTCTAAGGCGTCGAAAATCTCCGCACCGCGCTCGGGATAGTTGCGGTCGAGCTCCTTGGCCAGATAGTAGTAGGCGTAGCCGTGCATCCAGTGGCCCGCCAGCTCGTCCACCGACCGCTCCACCAGTTCGACATTGGCGCGGATATAGACCATCGCCGAATCGACCAGCGCGAAATACTCGCCGTCTCGTCCGGCCACGCCGCCCACCGCTCCGTTCGCGCCGCCGGAAATACCCGAGTAGTTTGCACCGCCGGAAGCACCTACGGCGCCAACACCGCCTGAAGCACTCGCCTCGCTCGCTTCGTCACGACGCTCCTGCAACAGCGTAAAATAGTTGTGTTTCAGCACATTGTATTGATACCTCGACTGCTTGGAATCGTCCTTGTCGAGGTATTCGCGCATCTGCTCCAACACCCTGTCGAGCCCCTCGGCGTCCTTTATCTCGAAAAACTGTGCGCCTATGACGTAGA
The DNA here is from genome assembly GCA_031285345.1 of Alistipes sp. GTDB lineage: Bacteria > Bacteroidota > Bacteroidia > Bacteroidales > Rikenellaceae > UBA940. Next base: position 2,312 of record JAITWI010000081.1, on the reverse strand, counting down.
GCATCTCCGACGATTTCGTAAAATTCTCCTGCCTGTCGTAATACTCTATCGCCTTGTACATGTATTCGTGCGCCCGCGTCACGTCGCCGCGTTTGAGCTCCACGTAGGCCGAAAAGTTGTAGCACAGCGCGCACTGCATGTCGTTGCCCGACAGCAGCGCCTCCTCCAGCGCCCTGTCCATATATTCGCTCTCCTTGCGGACGGCGAGTTCGGCGTCGTCCCCTCCCCTCTCGCGGTAGGCGAAGGCCACCAGCAGATAGGTGACCGAACGGTTTATGCCCCGCCTCTCGACATCCTCCTTCCACTCCTTGTCGACGAACGGCAGCACGAGGTCGGTGGCGATGCCTTCGGTCTGGTCGCCCGTGGAGGTGCCGGCCGAGAGCAGAGCGTACACATTCGAGTACCGCGTGCGGGCGTCGTCCGTTCCTTCGCGCAGCAGCATGGAGACAGAGTCCCGCTCGCTCCGCGCCCCGACAGCGAAAGCCGGAGTGCAGAGAGCGGAAAGGATTGCGATCAAAAGAAATCGTCGGAAAAAATTCATCGTTCCGGGTTAAGGTTGCAAATTTACGTAAACGTCCCGGCCGCCTCGAAACATCGGGCGGCCGAGAAAAAACTTTACGGCCGTTTGATCGATATGAGTTCCGTAACGGTCTCCAATTTACCGCGTTCGTTGTAGGTTTCGCTCTTCACCGAACCCACCTCGTCGTTGCTCCATGAGATGGTTTTCATCGACTGTGCCATCATCATGGCCTTGACGGTCATTTCGGTTTCGTTTCTGAAGCATTCGAACGTTCCGGCCGGCACCACCACGCTTTCGCGGGCGATCACCCTGTTCACTCCCTCGATCGTGAAGGAGATGGGAAGCTTCTCGGCGCTCGTTGTGATGTTGAACGCGTCCTCCTGCCCCACTTCGGTTACGGGGTGCACGGGTGGAAGGGTGCCCTCGATCTTGATTTTGCCCGCCTCGGGAGGCATGGGCGGCAACATCGAACTCATGTCCAACTGACCGTTGACGACCCGGGCGGTCGTGGTGATGGGATCCATCATCGGCTGGCGATCATCGCCCATCATGGTGACGGTGGTGGTTACGGAGTAGTTCATGGCGTCTGTTTCGTTCACCGCGTCGACCACCGACTTCAAGTAACTCTGCACCTTGCCTTTGGCGTCTTTCACCACGAATACGGTTTCGGTGCCCGGAGCGGCTTTGGTGGGAGCCTGCTGTGCGAACGCCGGAGTGGCTGCCAACGCGGCTGTAAGCGCGACGACGACCGTCAAAAAGATTTTTTTCATAATTTCCTTATTGGATTAAAGGTTTTTTGGTTCCGTAAAGGTAGAATAAAAAAGCGGAGCTCCGAAGAGCCCCGCCGATTTTTTTATCAAAAAGTAAGCACCACTCCGCCGGAAGCCCACTGCCGGGGCATAGGCAATCCGCCGAAGTCGAAATATTCCGTGCCGGTGATGTTGGTCGCGTCGAGGTAGAGTTGCAAGCCCGTACGCCCCTCGATGCGCGGTTCCCACGCCAGCCGTCCGTCGAGCAGGAAGTAGGGATTGTAGCCTCTCTGCTTGCCGCCGACGTCGATGTATGAGCCCTCGCGGTCGTAGAACGATCCGGTCAGCGTCAGCGTGAAGTCGCGCAGGAAAGCCACACCCACCACCGCCGAAGCCTTGTGGCGCATATAGTCTAAGGCGTACTTCGATATGTAGTTCGTGGCGACCGACATATCGGAGTTCATGTAGCCGTAGCCCAGCATCGCCACCCGCAGCCATCCGCGCGAGGTGTAGCTCGCCGAAAGTTCCGCTCCGACGGTTCCCAGGCGGTTCGATTGGGTCGACCACCAGTGGCCGGTCTGATCCTCGCCGTCGCCCGGCGTGAGGTCGGGCCGCTGCTCCCAGTCGATCACGTCTTTGGTCGCGCGATACCACACCGAGGCCTCGGCCTTGAACTCGCCGCCATGGGAGCCGAGCGCCCTCCAAGAGACCCAGTCGCCCGTCAGGCGGTAGGTCATCGCCGTCTCGGGTTTCAGCGCGTCGTTCGGATGGTAGGTCGCGACGCTATAAAACAGGTCGGTGAAAGTAGGCAGTCGCATAGAGCGCGAAACCACCCCCCGCAGCGAAAACGCGCGGTCGATGCGCCATCCCACCGTCGCGCCGAAAGTTCCGTCCAACCCGTAGGGCGTATCGACCACACTTCCGAGCCCCTGCACCCACGTTGCGCGCCAGCTTTTGACGTGACCGACCCACGCGCCCGTCGTAGCCCGCACCACGCCTTTGGGGTATAAGCCCTCGGCGTTCGGAATGTTGTGCGACGGGTT
>JAITWI010000005.1 GCA_031285345.1 Alistipes sp. | reverse complement strand
AATCAAAACACATTCAATCAAAAACGAACGTAAATCATTGACATATAGCTTGTTTGAGACTGTTTCCCGCCGTGTATATTTGGGTCGTTTTCGACAATACCGCAACGGCTCCGGGTACTGCAAAAATCGCTAACTTTCTGTCAAACCAGAAGTTAGCGATTTTTCATTTAAGGTGTTGTTCCCAAATTGCTCCCTGTCGTCATTTTGCAGAAACCTACTGACGCGAGAACAAAAGCATTACCCTTCGAATAAGAAAATGTCGACAATAGGTTTCAAATTCTACTGCATAAAAATCATTTGATTGAAATACTCTACAAATTTGCCATAAGGAATAACAGAGGACATGGCTACATCCCCATAAACGTATGAACGATATGTGCGTCGTAAAAAGAGGAATGCCGCCCTTGTCTTATTCCTGTTAATTCTATGTCGCTTGACAAATAATTGAAACTCATCCTCGGACAGGTTATTGCGCAATATCTCCGAAACATCGTTCAGCATTAACGGCACATACTCCATATCGGCCTCCCTCACGAACTGCCCGAATACGGTATTGAACTCATCCCTGTCAGCCGTGTCCGGTATGATCTTGTCAGCAAAAAACGACTCTAAATCCGCTTTGATGGCGGCAAGCACATTATTATCAATATCAATGAAGGAAGAAATGTGGCCGAGAAACATATCTATGGCACGTTGCTCATCCCGATCGTAAAAAAATCTGAAATTATAGTCGTTTTTAAGAATCGACACAGCCTCATCCTCATTTTCGATACTATAATTCCAATTGTATATCTTATCTTTCACCTCATCTATGTACGCATCGAAATAGGTGTCCAGGAATTCGGCATTCGTAAAATCCAGCAACAACTCTTCCAGTGAATCGAACCGATTGCCCTCCCCGTCAATAAAATGCAGATCGTGGCCCTCTTTTATACCGAGATAGCGATTGTCATACTTGGTGAACTGAATGGGTGAAAACAGGAAGCAACTGTCGGTAGTGAGTATTCTTTCTCGAAAAGTCCTGAGATTTCCAAGGCCGCTCAATTTTCGCAAATCGCGTTCCATGTATCTACCCAAACGGGCGTCTCTGTTGTTGTATATGCATATGCTGTCGCGAGTAACGAGATAATAATCTTGTGTCTCGGTGCATTTGAACGCATCCATAAGTTGTCCGTAAAAATCAAAGGGGGAGTAGACCACTATCGGCACTTTTCTGACGCTCCGGGTGGTATCGACACTTGCCTGAGTAGCGGCGACTTCGCATGTCGTCGGAGTGCGATCGTCTTCAGCACTCGCTTGCACATAACTTACAGTGCTTAGAACCAGAGAGATGACTATAAAATTTCTTTTGATCATAATAAGCAATATGGTTTAGTTAATACAAAGATAGTACTAATTTTTTATGTTTCAACGAATCGACGAGCTCTCGTTTCATCTGTTCGTCGATGTCGCGCTGAACGACAAGCGATGGGTGGCGCTCAAAATCATACCTTTCCAGCGTCGCCGTTTTCGGATTCACGACCAATAGCGTCTCCGTCATAGCCCACGAATATCGCAACTACGGACTGAGCGTCCGACTCGTTGCGGAATAGGTTCTGCACTTCCGCTTCGAGCCCCGACGATCAAGAGAGTCTTGATTGTCGGGGCTTGTTTTATGCTCGACCTCCGATTCCACGGAACGCGAAGTCACCCGCACCCGAAAAGTTAAGACAGTCGCCCCGACGATTTGTGCCGGTCGCCTTGTGTGTCTCGTTTTTTGTGTGTAGCTTTGCGCGAAGTACGGCCAACTTACCCGAAGCCGGCGGAATGGCGAAATATTATACCCAAATCCACATATTGTAAATGGAAACGATCAACAAACTACTGTACGGCGTGATGCTGGGTGCGGCGGTTGCCGTGGCGACCACTGCGACGGCTGCCGCAACGCTCCAAACTCACCGCGTCGAATCCCCAACACCCAAAACGCCTGAAACCCCCGAAGCGGCCCGAACATCCGAAACCTCTCAAACGCCCGAACCCCGAATCGTGACTTTTCGTTTCGTGCCGGGTCGCGACATGTTTTACGTTCCGTGGGGCGGCAACGAGGCGGAGCTGAGCCGGCTTCGCACGCTGGTGGACGAACATCGCGCGGCGATAGTTTCGGGTGAGATGCCCATCTACGTCGATGGATACAGCGCCTCGATGCGGCTCGACGAGCGCGATATCGAACTCGCCGCGGTGAGAGCCAACCGCGTGAAGTCGGAGCTGATATCGAACGGCGACCTGCTCGAAAATCACTTCATAACCACCACTCACATAGAGGCTTACGTTGCACCTGACGGCCTTTCGTACAGAGACGCCGTGACCGTGACGCTGCGCATTCCCGCCAAGCCCGCGCCCGCCGCAAAACCGACCCCGGAACCCGAAAAACCGGCGGAACCGACGGGCGAAAATCGCCCCGAGGACACGATCGTCGAGACCCCCTCGGAGTTCGTCGGCGTGGTCGAACCCCAACCCCAACCCCAACCCCAGACGCAGCCCGAAAAGCTCGAAAAACCCTCCAAACCCTACTGCATCGCGATTCGCACCAACCTGTTGTACGACGCGTTTCTGCTGCCGACCCTGGGTGTGGAGTGGCGCGCGACCCGCAGCCTGGGCATCAAACTGGACGGCGGCGTGAGCTACTGGGGCGGCAACGCGAAAAACAACAACGGCGACCGGACTCAAAAAATCTGGTTCGTGAACCCCGAAGTTCGCTGGTACCTACTGGACAACAAGCGGTTATATGTCGGCGCGGCGGCCGCAGTGGGCGAATACAATATATACAAAGGTATGGTGGGCGGCCTGTTCTCCAAGGAGGTCGGCTATCAGGGGCGCCTGTGGAACGCGGGCGCCACGGTGGGCTATCAGCTGAAGCTCACGCGCGCGTTTTCGCTCGATTTCAACCTCGGATTGGGCTACACGTCGAGCAAATACGACAGTTTCCGCATGACGAACGGCGTGCGCGTGGCCGAAGCCATGGGGCGCTCCAAAAACTTCTGGGGCCCCACGCAGGCGGGCGTGAACCTCGTTTGGACGATCGGCAAAAGATAAAAAAGCATCAGGTAAAAGATGAACAACATGAAGACAAAGATATTTCGCGCGACGACAGCGACTGCGATGAAGACTACGGCATCGGCGAAGGCGGCCGCTACGGTGCAGGCCTCAGTGAAGACTACGGCGGCCGCTACGGTGGTGGCTCTGCTTGCGGGCTGCAATTTTTTCGAACCGATATACGACACTCCGCACCCCGACCACGGGCGCGTCACCCTCACCACCGACTGGTCGGAAAGGGGAGAGGATGTCGAAATTCCGGATGCCTGGCACGTCCGCGTGAACGGCGACGATGCGACGAGGCAAACCTTCGCCCGGGCCAGCGTCGAGCTTCCCGACCTGTTCGCGCCCGAAACCCATCGCCTGCACCTGTGGCACGACGCCCCCGGGATAACGATGTCTGGCAACGTGGCCTCGGTGGAGGCCGTGATCCTGAATCGCGCGGCTCCGCGTACCGTCTCGGCCGACCCGGGTTGGTTTTTCAGCGACGCCGTCGGCATCGAGATCGAAAAAGACAAGGTGCACGAACTGACCGTCACCATGCACCAGCAGGTGCGGCGGCTGACCCTCGTTGTGGAACCGACGGGCGACGCGGCGGAGCGTGTGGAGAGCATCTCGGCGACGCTCTCGGGCGTGGCCGGAACGCTCGACATCGACACACACCATCACGGCTCGCCGTCCCATGTGGCGCTCGATTTCACCAAGGGCACGGACGGCAAATGGACGGCCACGATGAAGCTATTGGGCATAGCCGGGGCGGAGCAAAAGTTGACGGGCACGATAGTTTTCGAGGACGGCACCCCTCTGAGCATAGCTCTGGAGAGCGATCTTTCGACTGCCCTTGTCGACTTCAACGCCGACAAGAAAACCCCTTTGACGCTGGGCGGCACCACCGCCGAAACCCCCAACGGTGTCGATATCACCGCCACCATCACCGACTGGAACGAAGTCACAGAACAAATTGATATCAACTAAGAAGTCGTTTGAAAATTTCCACTCTCGCTCTTTTTTGCTCTTTTCGCCCTGTTTTTTGCCCGAAAAATCGTTACATAGTCCCGCTATGCGCCTGTTTTCGGGCAAAAAACAGAACAAAAACCGCGGCAAAATAGCTTCGGCGGAAAATTTCAAACGACTTCTAAAGAAAAACCAAACAACATGAAAAATAGACTTTCCTACTCAAGCATGCTTGCGGCCGCCGTAGTGGTCGCGGCTATGAGCTCGTGCTCGGCCGAAGAAAAACCTACTACCGAAAACCGCGTCGCGGTGCGCTTCGACGCCAATATAAGCGCCGAGGTGTCCAGCGATAAGACGAACGGCGCCAAAACCCGCGCGGTAGATGCGCAATGGTCCGACGGCGACCAAATAGGCATATACATGGTGAAGGCCGGCCAGCCGCTCACCCCCGAAAACATCGCCGAAGAGGTCGAAGACGTGATCTACGCCACCGACGGAACGGGCGCGTTCGTGCCGTCCGAGGGCGAAACCACCATCTACTATCCGATCGAGGGGAGCGTCGATTTCGTGGCCTACTACCCGCATGGCAATGCACTTTACACATCGGCTGTCGGCTATCGCTACCTTGTCGACCTTACGGATCAGAGCGATCAGGAGGCGATAGACTTCATGTACGCCAAGACCACGGGCAAGGACAAATCGCAACCCGCGGTTGAGTTAGAGTTCAAGCACATGCTCAGCAAGATCGTCTTCAACATCACCCCTGGCGAGGGACTTACGCAGGACGATCTCGACAACCTCGTCGTCACGATCGCCCGGGCCGGATTTCAACAAGTATTCCTTTTGAACGAGGGTATGTTCGATAGAGGAACCGCTACAATTACGATTACGACGAAAGCCACCGACCCCGGCGTACTCTACGAGGCCATCCTAATGCCGTACAGCGAATTTTCGACTTACGAGGTCACCTTCAACCTCAACAACGGCGCTGACGAACCGTTCAACTGGACGATGAACCAAACGCTCGCCCCGGGCACCAAATACACCTTCAACGCCACGTTGAACCGCACCGCGGCCGACGTCACCGGCACGATCTCCGATTGGAACAAGGTCGACGGCGGAAGCGTTATAGCCGACTAAAACAGAAGAACGCCATGAAATCAATAAAACTTTTTGCGCTCTTGGCTCTGCCGCTGTCGGCGGCGGGGTGCTCGCCCGACGGGGGTTCGGAGCAACGACTGCCCGGCGACCGAAACGACGGCGGCTCCGACCGGATTGTGTTCAACATAAGTTTCGCCCCGACCTCTCGCGTGAGCGCCGCCGAAGCGGCGGGCGGCGGGCCGACCCGCGTGGCGACCGACGAGGCTTTCAACACCACTTGGCAAGAGGGCGACGTGATAGGCATTCGCGCGTACGATGCCTTAGGGTTCGAACCGTTTTTCGACAACATGCCGCTTACTTACAGTAACGGCGAGTGGGTGGGCGACGACATATATTGGCCCGGGGATGCGGTGGGGTCGCTTACTTTTCAGGCCTTTTACCCGTATGATATGGAAAGTGCGTTGCAAGCCGACCAGAGCACCGAGGAGAATCATAACCGCTCGAATTCTCTTTTCGCCCAGGCTGGCTGCAGAAAAGGCGAAACGGTGAACCTGGAGTTTCATCATGAACGTTCGCTGGTGCAGGTCGACATCACGGACAGGGAGCCGGGCGCGGTGTACAACGACGGGTTGAGCGTGACGCTTAAAAATGTGCGGATAGACGGCGGCTCGAATGAACTGAAAGACGTCAAGATGTACCGCGTGCCGGGGGCTGAGAGGGTTATATTTCGCGCGCTGATTCTGCCGCAGACCCTCATGCCGGGAGATCTTTTCGTCATCGCGCAGGACGGGTGGGCGCTCACCCACACCAACCCCGCGGAGGTGCGTTTAGACGAAGGAACGGTCAAAAAATGGAACATAATAGTGGGGTGGGGCGTCGACCCCGACCATCAATACGCCGTGGGCGACCCATACCCCCACGCGGGGCCGGTTTCGGGCGTGGTGTTCGAGGTCTCCGACGAGGGCCGTCACGGCAAGATATTGGCGCTCGATCAGACCGGAGGAATGCCATGGTCCGGGGAAGCTGTTGTTACCGGTGCCAACGATTTGAATGACGGCGCGGCGAATATGGCGACGGTTTACGCATTCAACGGCGGCGGTTTTGGGAATTATCCGGCTTTTGAGCGTTGTCACGGCAGAAACCCGGCGGGCACTACCTACTCGGCGGGACAAAAGGGTGTGTGGTATCTGCCCGCCATCAATGAGTTGCAGACTTTGTGCGACGTGTGGCTTGCCGATCCGGATAGATTCAGAGAAAAACTCGCCGACGCAGGAGGACAGGCCATGGATACCCGATACTGGTCGTCGACGGAGATAGATGAAAGCTATGCCGAATCGATAAAAATTAGTACTGACAGTACAATAAATAAATATGGTAACAACCGCGTCCGCGCCGTGATGGCCTTTTAACGTTGTGGCTTAAAAAATTCAGGTAAGATGAAAACTATTAAATATATATGTGTTGCAGCAGCGATGTTGCTTTTCGCGAGTTTTGCGGCCGGGTTGGTGAGTTGCGCGCCCGACGGCGAAAAGGATAAGGGCTCCGACAGCCTTACCGAAGTACGCTTCACCGCCGGAATAGAGAGCCTCAAGACCCGCTTAAACGGAGAGGCCACCCGCACCTCGGCGGACGGCAACAGTTGGGTGGCTGGCGACGCGATAGGCATCTATATGCTTACGGCGGACGGCGGCCTGATGGTCGAAAACGCGAAATATATCGCCACCCCGGGACAGGATCCCACTACGGCCTCTTTCGCCCCGGCCTCGGCCGCCGAAACGCTCTACTACTCGCAAACGGGAGAGTTTTATTTCGTGGCATACTACCCATATTGCCCCACCGATCAGTTCGAACGCCCGGGTCATATTTTGTTCGACCTTGCCGACCATGTCGATTTTATGTGGAGCTGGCCGGATATGCCTGCCAATTGGAATGCTTACTCCAAAGGCGAGACGGTGGAGTTTATCTTTTCGCACGCGTTGAGCAGGGTGTCGTTCGACATCACGTTGGGCGAGGGGATGGAGGGGCTCACGGGCGCCGACGTGGAGTCGGTCACGCTGGGCAACATCCTCAGAGAGGCGCTTCTTGCAATTTTTTATCCCGGTTCCTTTCCGAGTATCAACTTCGGCGACTTCGACGCCCGCCGGATCGCCACCCGCACGGGAGCCGACGCCACCTTCACCGCCCTTGTCGTTCCGGACGACGGGAGGGATATGGAAGAAGCTACGATAACGTTCAATGTGGGCGGTGAACTGCGCACCGCAGGCTTCCCCGGGGGCGAATCGTTCGAGCCTGGCGAGCACTACATATACCCCGTGACCATCGACGGCACCCAAATCAAGTTCGGCTCGCCCGACATCGCCCCGTGGGAGGGCACGGACGACGCTCCGATCGAGGGCGGGGTCGAAGACCTTCTCGATAGCGGCGTGGATGGCAACATCTTCTGGCGCATCACCGCCGACGGCACCCTGATAATCTCGGGCACCGGAGCTATGCCCAGCTATTCGGTAATAGAAAGACCGTGGGAGGAATACGTGGACCGGGTCAAAAAAGTGATCGTCGAGGAGGGGGTGACAAGTGTGGGATACTCGGCTTTTATTAATTTTGCGTCACTTGAGAGCGTCCGGCTCGCCCAAAGTGTGACGAAGGTGGGCAATTCTGCATTTTGGGCTTGCGTAAGCCTGACGGAGGTCGATTTAGGAGGGGTGAAGGAGATCGAATCGGATGCCTTCGAATCATGCCCCAGACTTGTGGATATTGACCTGAGCGGCGTGACGGTCATCGGAGACGAGGCTTTCTTCAATAGCGAAGACCTCACCGCGGTCGATCTTAGCAGCATCAGAACCCTCGGCTTTTTTGCCTTCTACAACTGTCTCGGCCTTGAGAGCGTGACTATCGGCAAGGATGTGGAGAGCATGCCGGATGGAGCGTTCGGCTACTGCCTCAAACTCGAAGAGGTAACCGTTTTGGCGACCTCGCCGCCCGAAATCCACCCCGACTGTTTCGAACGCGATCCATACTTCCCCGATAAGGCGGACGTGCTCTACGTCCCGGCAGGGAGCTACAACACCTACGTCTCTTCGCCGTGGGCGGATCAGTTCGACTCTATCGACGCCTTCTATGCCGTGGGCGACATCTATCCCCATAGCGGCACCCCCATAGGTGTGGTGTTCGAGGTCTCCGCCAATGGTCGAAACGGCAACATAGTGAGTCTCGACGAGGCGAGAGGCGTGCCGTGGGGGACTTACAATGTGAGGGAGAATACCGTTACCTCCAATGGTTGCGAGAACATGCGGATTATCGGTCTGAAAGGCGGCAACTTCGCAAACTATCCCGCCTTCAAGTGGTGTCACGATAGAAACCCTGCCGGAACGACCTATTCCCAATGGAAACCCGGCGTGTGGTATCTGCCTACCGAAGAGGAGTTAAATGTGCTGTTCAGGGCGAAGGCCACCGTCATCGAGGGGTTGAGACGGATAGCCAATTCGGACAGATTCGAACACTCGACCACCATATACTGGTCGTCTCAACAAGCCTCCCAAACAGGGGATGCCATGGTGTATGATCACCGTCAGATGAAATCGGGTCCGGAGAAAAAGAATCTCCAAAACAGACCGGTCAATGTTCGCGCCGTCATGTCTTTTTAACTTTAGCAGAATTACAACAATGAAAAATATAATTTGGACGACTGCGCGCTTCGGAGCCTATGCGGCTCGGGCGGCGGCGGAACGCACCGGATTCGCGGCGAGGATGTTGTCGGCAGCGGCTGGGCTGACGCTTTTGGCGGGCTTCGCCGGTTTGACGGGTTGCGCTCCGGAAGGCCCCGACGATGCGACAGGCGAGGGCGACCGCGTCGAGGTGCGATTTACGACTAAAATCGACGGCGCAGTCACCCCCTCGACCCGCGTCACGGGCAACGAGTGGGAGGCCGGCGACAAAATATACGTGTACATGGTCGAGCACGGCACCACCGACATCGTGGACGGCGCGGAAGGGTGCCAATACGTTTACGACGAAGAGAACGGTTTTGTGATGGCCTCCCCGGAAGATGTGATCTACTATCCGCAGCTCGGAGAGGTCGATTTTATAGCCATGCATTCATGGTGGGGTGACACTATCCCATTCGACGAACTGTTTCGGGGCTATATGGTTGAATACGCGCCCTTGATCGACCATGGTATATTTTGGGTCGGGGCCGACAACGGGGGCGCGGGATACAACCGCAAGAGCGGCCCTGTGGAGCTCGATTTCCGCCGTGTGCACTCGCAGATTGTGTTTAACCTCATCCCCGGCGCCGGTATAACGGCCGAAGATATCGGCGATAGGTCGTTCCCGACGATTTACGGGTTGAAAAATGGCATCTCATTCCACCCCGCGACAGGCACGCTTTCGGCGATTGATATCCCTGATCTTCCCGAGATTGATTACGAATTCCGTACAGAAGACGGGATTTTACGAATCCCCCTCGCCCCCTACGACTACGAAGACGGCGAGTTGCGGGTCGAGTTTCCGCGCATCGGCCCCGCGAACGAAACCTTCGTCTGGACGCTCACCGCCGCCCAGGCCTCGTTCGCCGCCAACACGCAATACACCTACGACGTTGTGATATCGCGCACGGGCGTCACCGCCACCGGCCGCATCACCCCGTGGGACGAAGTGCCCAGAGCGCCCATCACCACCTCGCCCCCGTTTCCGGAGTATGTCGAGATGGACGGTCTGAGGTGGGCATCGCGCAACGTGGGCGCCACTCCCGGTAAGTTCGCCTCCGATCCTTGGGACGGCGGCGGCTACTATAACTTCGACGAGGCCCAAACCGCCTGCCCCGAAGGTTGGCGGGTGCCGACGCCGGCGGAGTTTGAGAGGCTCATAGCCGCCGGCAGCCGGTGGACTACCGAAGAGGGTGCGAGCGGCCGCCGGTTCGGCAGCGGCGAAAACTCTGTTTTTTTGCCCGCCGCAGGTGGTGATTTTGACGGTGCTGACGGCTACTACTGGTCTGATGTGCACATCGAGATTCCTGATTATGGTACCTACGGTCACATCATACACTTCAACGCAGACCATGCGTATTTCGATACAAGCTCTATAGTCACCAACGAGTTACCCGTCCGCTGCGTGCAACGGTTCTACCGTGTGGGCGACGTCTATCCCGCCGATGGCGAGCCGTTGGGCGTGGTCTACGAGCTCAACCCCAACGCCGCGGGCTACAATCCCGCCACCGGCAGCGGACAGCACGGCAAGATCGTGAGCCTGGATGAAGGGAGTGGTAATTGGTGGGACGTTATGGCATGGGTCGATGCTAAAAAGACGGAAACCGAAAACTGGTATTTGCCAAGTCAGGGCGATCTGCCGACTTTGTACAATGCATGGAGGGAACTGGGATTCGACATCTTCAATCAGTGTCTCACCGACGCGAACGGCATAGCACTCCGTGATGAACAGGGATATTGGTCATCTTCGGAATACGGCCCCGATCATGCTTATTTCGCCTATTTTCGATATAGCTATTACAGTTCTGTTACTACTTTTAAGAGTCGCTACTACGCCGCCCGCGCCGTCGCCGATTTTTGAGTACGGACGGAAGCGGCTTGAGCCCGTCGCCGATTTCTAACCCCCCGATCGAGGGGCGGCATCCGCGCGAAAATCTCACCGCATTCGCCGCCAAGCCCCCCCCCAACACACAAAAAAAAGGCCGGAGAATCGAAAACTCTCCGGCCTTAATTATTTCAGGTCTGTCAGCCGCCGTTATTCGACCACGCGGGTGAAGACAAGGTTGCGGAAGATGGCACCGGCACTCATATCTGTTGTCGGCATCGGATCTCCATCGGTATAAACATCCACATAGCCGAAGCCGAACCCATAGTCCAATTCGGTACCTTCTTCATCGGTGTCGAAACCGAAGGCCTGGAACGTCAGCGTGTTTCCGTCCTCGCTCACATCCACGGATATTGAACTTTCGCGCGCGAAACCTGCGGCTCCGGTAACGTTGGCTCCCGACTTGTCGAAGAAAGTCGCGTAGTTCAAGTACCATCTCCACATGAAACCGCCCAAGGAGTGATACATACCCAGATCGTCGCCCACCACGAAACTAACCTCGTTGGAAGTGCTCACATGCAGCGCAATACCGCCATCCGTTTGAGGATCGCCAAATAAAGTCGAATTCGCCATGACATCCGGCAGATTCGAGAATATCCAGTAACCGAGAGCCTCGTTGTAGGTGGCTTCCAAAGTTCCCGACATAGACGTAAAGCTGCCGAAGCTCCAAGATTCCCCCGTCCAGCTCCATTCGCCCTCAAAATCGAGCTCCTCAAGCCCCGGTTTGGCGGGCGATTCCTGATTGACGGTCACGGTCACCATCGGAGCGTTGCCCGAAACGACGGTGATGAAGGCCTGGCGGTTCGAGTAGTTGATAGGCGCGGCCTCCGCTTCGGTATACTCGTCGACGCTCACGGTGAACGAATCGTCCGACGTCACGATGTGCACCCACGGAGTGGCGGTGTGTACCTCGAAGTCGTCGGCGGTGGTGGTCACGGTGACGCTCTTCACCGACTCGTCTACGGTTAAGAAGTTGAGCGTCGTCGGAGTTGCGGTCAGCTCGTCGATAACGGGAACGTAGCCGTCGGCCGAGAATCGGCGCATTGCGCGTGCATAGTGTACGTTATGCTGTTCGTGGGTGCTGCTGCTGCCCCAGCCGCCTAAGAAGCCGGTGTACCACGGAAGCTGCTCGATGGCGGGGTGCGTCTCGTCGTAGTGTGTCGACGACCACATCTGAGGGTCGTTGGTCTCGTTGAGTACGAACATCGGGTCGCCGCCGGCCGCGGCCAACATCTCGTTGTATGCCTCGCGGTGGGCCATCGCGGCCTCGGAGTTCCAAAAATCCTCGCCGTCGCCGAACACCTGATTGACGTTATACTGCCTGCGACCGCTCATATACTTTTCGGTCTGCTCGGGGGTCATGCCGGTGTACACCGACAGGAACCGGCGCAGCTCCTGCAACGAGGGGAGATACCAATTTTCGTCGTAGTTGTCCTTCACCCAGTTGAACGCCTCGAACGAGCCGGTGTACTCTTCGTTTGCCGCGTCGAAAGCCCAAACGGCGCTCCAGTTCAGGCGGCCGTCGACGTCGGAATTGGTGCCGAAGTCTACCTGCAAGCGGTTGAGGCACCAAGCCACCTCGGGAGACTGCTTGAGGCTCATCACATAGCCGTAGGAGCCGGTCAGACCGCCGTCGGTGCTGGTCTCCGGGTCGATCCAGTAGACGATACCCTCGGGGTTTTCGCTGTCGGGCCACAGGTCGTCCACGGCGTAGAATCCGGCCTGGCGAACGGGGCCGTCGGTGCCCAATTGGTTGGCGATTACCGTCACCTCGGTCGCGTCGCCCGCGCTGAAGGTGATGGTCACCGGAGCGGCAGCCTCTTCCGCGGTGTTGGGCTCGGCCACAAGGTTGAGTTTGTCGCCCTCCTTGGTGGCGCTCAACCAGCTATCCTCGGGTGAGAGCTCGAAGCTCCACTCGGGCTGGTCGGTAGTGACGGTGATGGCGGCCATTCCGCCCGTACCGTCGGCGTTGAAAGTGATCGTCGCCGGAGCGTCGGTCGAAAGCGTGGCCTTTGTGCCGGGATTCTGATCCCCTCCGTCATCCTTACACGAGGCGAACAAAAACGCCGGTGCGGTAAGGGCCAAAATAAGTCTCTTCGAAATCTTCATACTCGTAAAAATTAAGGTTTAGTGATGTCAAACGCAAAGATATGGACACCATACAACAAAAAACGTTGTACTATGTCAACGTTTTCACCATCGTATTTATTTTACGGTATGTTTGTCGGCACCGAAACGGCCCCCCAAGAACGCCGCCCACGCCGAGCGCTCTTTCTACGCCGAGAGCCCCTTTTTCAATCGGCTGAGATAGGCGGGTGTCACGCCCAGATACGAGGCTATGGCGCGCATCGACACCTCTGACATGATATCGGGGCGGTTTTTGATCATCGCCTCGAACCGTTCGCGCGCCGTGCCGTTTATCACCGACATCTTCACCTCGTTTATGTGCAGCTGGCCGAGCGACAGGTTCAACATCCATTTCGCCACCTCGGGATGGGCGTCTATCAGCGCGTCGAGATCCTTTTTCGACAGCCTGAGCGCCACCATCTCCCGCCGACACGCCTCAAGCCTGAAGAACGACGGCCGGCGCATGTAGTAGCAGTGGTACGAGATCATCATCGTGCCCGGCATCGCGAATCCGTAGGTGCGCTCGTTGGTGCCGTCGAACCACGAGTAGCGCACGATTCCCTCCTTGAGTATGTACACGTTGTCGTCCATCCGCCCGTAGTCGATCAGCGGATGGCGCGGCTTCACCGTTATCTCGGTCGAGGAGGCCAGAAGCGTATCCAACAGCGGCCCCGGGAGTTTGTAGAGGCTCTCGCTGTTCATTTGCGATTTCAAAGTTTCCATCTT
This sequence comes from Alistipes sp., assembly GCA_031285345.1. Lineage (GTDB taxonomy): Bacteria > Bacteroidota > Bacteroidia > Bacteroidales > Rikenellaceae > UBA940. Next base: position 21,796 of record JAITWI010000005.1, on the reverse strand, counting down.
GCGGCGGTGTTATGGCGTGCTGGCAATAGGCGGGCTCGACCCCTGGACGGCAAATGCTTGCTAATACTGCTCCTCGTCGTTCGGAAAGTCGCCGCTCTTCACATCCTCTATATAGTGGGTGAAGGCGTCGGTCATCACCCCGTACAGGTCGGCGTATCGGCGCAGAAACCGCGGCGAAAACTCGTTGGTTATGCCCAACATGTCGTGCACCACCAGCACCTGCCCGTCGCAACCGCCCCCCGCACCGATGCTTATCACCGGAATTTCGAGGCTTTGCGCCACTTTGGTGCCGAGCGCGGCGGGAATCTTCTCCACCACCACGCCGAAGCAACCCGTCTTCTCCAGCAGCTGCGCGTCCCTGAGCAGTTTCTCCGCCTCGGCCTCCTCCTTTGCCCTCACGCTGTACGTTCCGAACTTGTTGATCGACTGCGGCGTGAGCCCCAGGTGGCCCATGATGGGAATGCCGGCCGACAGAATCCTCTGCACCGACTCGATGATCTCCACCCCTCCCTCCAATTTTATGGCGTTGGCCTCGGTCTCCGTCATTATGCGCACCGCCGACGCGAGCGCCTCCTTCGAGTTGCCCTGATAGGTGCCGAACGGCAGATCGACCACCACAAGGGCCCGTTTGACCGCCCTCACCACGCTCTGGGCGTGATATATCATGTGGTCGAGTGTGATGGGCAGGGTCGAGTTGAATCCCGCCATGACGTTGGCCGCCGAGTCGCCCACCAAAATCACGTCCATTCCCGCCTCGTCCATAATGCGGGCGGTGGAGTAGTCGTAGGCGGTGAGCATGGTTATCTTTTCGCCCCTCTGCTTCATCTCGACCAGACGGTGGGTGGTCACGGGGCGGGTTTTTCCTTCAGTAGACATTGTTGCGCTGTTTTCGTTTAATTGTTTCTTGTTTTTGCCCGGCTAAGTTACTACCATTTTCGACAGCCGCAAGTATTCGGCGAAGAAATGCCACAAAACCACCCCGCCGCTCACCGCCACGTTGAGCGAATGTTTGGCGCCGGCCTGCGGAATCTCGATCGCCCCGTCGCACATGTCCACCACGTTTTGCGCCACCCCCTCCACCTCGTTGCCGAACACGAGGGCGTATTTCGCGCCGCTCCCGCCCGCCTCGGTTTTGACTTCAGCCGCCAGGGCTTCAGTCTCGCCGTTCCCGCCCGCCTCGATCTCAGCCGACGCAGTAACCCGGGCTCCGGTTCCGAATGGCACGAATTCGCCCAGCGTCGCCGCCCCCTCCACCTGCTCGACGGCCAAAACGGTGCAGCCCTCGTCGCGCAACCCTGCCACGGCCTCCTCGGTCTTCGCGCAGTAGCTCCACTCGACTGTCAACTCGGCGCCCAGGGCGGTTTTATGGATCTCGCGGTCGGGTGGGGTACCGGTAATGCCGCACAGCACCAGCCGCCGGACGGCGAACGCGTCGCATGTTCGAAAAAACGACCCCACGTTATTGAGGCTCCGCACATTGTCCAACACCACCGTGACGGGCATTTTCGCCGTTTCGAGAGCCTGTTCGGCTGTCGGTCGGCCGAGTTCGCCGCTGCTGAGTTTTCGCATTTTTTTACTGTTTTGCCTGCAAAGAGTGCTGTTTTTGCCCGCAAAATTAGAAATTTCCCGCGGTTTTGCCCACCTCCCTCATCTTTTCTCGTGCCGCCATGCGTCGCTGCCGCGGGCGACGACAACGCGATAAAAACAAAGCGGTTTATTTCCCGTGAAGATAAGGGTAACTTATCTTCGCGACAGAAAGTATTACTCCACGGGGAAGGAATTGTCGCCCGAAGCGTGGGAGAAATTGCCCGCTAATAAAAGCCGAGCGGCAACGGATATTAAAACCGATGTTGAAAATAGTTTCAACATTATCAAGGGGTGTGTCGTGACTGTTGCCTTAGACGGTGAATTTTCTTTCGATTCCTTAAATAAGCGGCTAAGTAAAGGCGCGAACGATACGGTAAATACAGCTTTTCAAGCGAAAATTGCCGCACTTAAAGCCGGAGATATGATTGGCAATAGCATTGTTTACGACAATGTTTTGAAAGGCTTGGAGCGGTTCGCGGGGAGCAACATCGCCTACCACGCCATCACCGCCGACTGGCTCAACCGTTACGAGAAATTCCTGCTGTCCGAGAGCAAGAGTTATAGCACCATCGGGATTCATATGCGGACGCTTCGGGCGGTACTGAACGACGCTCGGCGGATTGGGGTCATCAAAGAATCGGCCTACCCATTCGGGCGCGATAAGTACGAGGTAAAAGCATCCGAGGGGCGAAAAATGGCTCTTACATTGGAACAGATTGGGCAGATAGTCCGGTACGATGACGGGAGCGATGCGACTGCCAGGTATCGCGACTATTGGCTGTTCCTTTATCTTTGCAACGGGATCAATATGGCTGATTTCGTGAAACTGAAATTCGCCAACATTGAAGACGGCGAGATCTATTTCGTGCGACAGAAGACCGAGCGAACCAACCGTATGCGGCGAGAGATTCGCGCCATTGTAACCCCGGAGATGCAGGCGATTCTCGACCGTTGGGGCAATCCACCCTCGCCCGACAGCTATATTTTTCCGATTTTGAAAGGCGGCGAGGATGCGGTGACGGCGAAAAAGAAGACACAATACACCACCCGTGCCATCAACAAGCGTATGGCGGCGATAGGCGAGCAGTTGGGAATCAGCCACATCTCGACCTATACAGCCCGGCACAGCTACGCGACCGTGCTTAAGCGTAGCGGGGCGAATATCGCCTACATTTCCGAAAGCCTCGGCCACAACAGCCTACAAACCACCGAAACCTACCTCGCCTCGTTCGAGAAAGAGGAACGGCAGAAAAACGCCGCCTTGCTCACGCAATTCCATCAATAATAATTATCTTTGTTCTCGATGAAGCCTATTAAGATATTCATAAGCAGTGTTCAGCGCGAGTTCGCAGGAGAGCGGCGATGGTTGTGCGATTACATCCGGCAAGATGCGCTGTTGGGTAAATTCTTCGACCCGTTCCTGTTCGAGGAGTTGCCCGCCGCCGACCTCTCTGTGCAGGAGGCGTACCTGTCTGAGGTCGGGCATAGCGATATTTACATCGGTATTTTGGGCGACAGCTATGGTTTCGAGGATGCTTCCGGGATTTCGCCGACAGAGCGGGAATACGACAAGGCGACCGCCGAATCGAAATACAGGCTGATTTTCATTCACAAAACGGGGAGCGGTGACCGCGATCCTAAGCAACAAAAATTCGTCGCCAAAGCCGAGAGTGCGGTCGTGCGCAAGTCGTTCGTCGATTACGAGGAGTTGCGTGCCGGGGTCTATGCCGCGCTCGTTCACTACCTCGAACAAAAGGAGTATCTACGGATTCTGCCGTTCGACGCGACATTGAGCCGGGCAACGATGGCCGACATCGACGAGGAAAAGGTTCGCGAATTCGTGCATATCGCGGGCAAGCGCAGAGGTCTCCCTCTATCCGCCGACGCGAGCACAGAGCGGATTTTGACACACCTCGACCTAATCGCTCCAGACGGACGGACGGCTGACCAATGCGGCGATCCTGCTTTTCGGTCGTCAGCCGCAACGATTTTTTATCTCGTCGGAGGTGAAGTGCGCCCAATTCTATGGCAACGAGGTGGCGAAACCGATTCCGTCCTATCAGGTGTATCGGGGCGATGTGTTTCAGTTGATTACGCAGGCGGTCGATTTCGTGATGTCGCGCATCGACGCGCGGGTTGGCACTCGCGACACGGATGTTCGGGTCGATGTCGATTACGAGCTTCCGTTGGCCGCTGTGACCGAGGCGATTGTGAACGCCATTGCCCACCGCGACTATTCGAGCAACGGGAGCGTGCAGGTGATGCTGTTCAAAAACCGCCTCGAAATTTGGAATCCCGGAAGATTGCCCGTCGGTCTGACCGTCGAGAAACTCCGTCATCCACATACTTCTATACCTGTCAATCCGCTGTTGGCTAATCCGATGTATCTCGCCGGAAGCATCGAGCGGATGGGAACGGGTACGGGCGATATAATCACCAAGTGCGAGGCGGCGGGTTTGCGCACTCCGATCTTCGCCCAAGAGGAGGATTTTAAGGTTACTTTGTGGCGACCGGAGGACGAAACCGAACAACCTACCGAACAACCTACCGAACAACCTACCGAACAACCTACCGAACAACCTACCGAACAACCTACCGAACAACCTACCGAACAACCCGATCCAAAGGTTGTGAAGTTAATACAAATACTTGATACTCCGAAGAAAATGTCGGAAATTATGGCGGAGTTGGGGCTTAAACACCGTCCACACTTGCTGTACGAGTATCTGCGCCCGGCCATCGTGGGTGGGTTTGTGATTCCGTCGCATCCCGACAACCCGAATCATCCCGATCAGACCTATTCGCTGACCGAAAAGGGGAGGATGATAAAATAGCAACTACTATTCTCGTATCATAAGTTTTGAATATTATGTCTTCAAATTTAGCCGTCGCGATAGCGTCAATAGGGTCTTTCTTGGCAGCAACTGTTGCTCTTGTTATAAGCGTACGGCAGATAAGAGTTCGTAAATATGAAATTAAACGAGCCTACTATTGCGAGGTATTACAGTGGTTTTCGGACAGCACCACCATATTGATAAAGTTAAGGTATTTACTTCAGCATAAAGCTATTGTACTAATTGTCGAGGGGGCAATCCTCCGACAAGCGGAACCACTTGTAATAATATGTAGAGTCCCATCCCCCTTTGTTCGCAAAGGTAACGTTGCAAAAGCTAAATCCGCAAGGTCGTGGCCTGTAGTGGTTTACCTCCCTGTAGTCGGTGAACCACTACATGGTTTCTCCGAAAACCTTGCGGATTTACTTTTTCAACCTTTGCTGGTCGCTACCAAATGAGAATGAAGTGGTGTGGCAACGGCTCTGCGAGCGAACCGGCAAATAGGTGGGTATGGTACGATTCGTTCAAAATGCAATGTGATTTTCGTAAATCGCGGCACATCCATCGTAAACAAACAAGTTCAAACTCCGAAAACAAATCCCACCGGATCGAAATCCGTTCGCCCCACTTGTGTGCAAATTGTGTGTACGCAAAAGAAAAAGGGTTATAGCGAAAAGCCATAACCCTTTGATTTTTAGTGTGGGAGTTGAGGGATTCGAACCCCCGACCCTCTGCTTGTAAGGCAGATGCTCTGAACCAGCTGAGCTAAACTCCCGTCGGTAGTCTTAAAACAGACTCTCAATCAAGCGCTTCGTTTCGACAATCGTCGTTTCGTCTCCGGGCAAGCGCTTAACGACAAATCGAGCGCCGCGCCCTCAAAAACAAGTATTCCGTTTCAAAAGCGAGTGCAAAGGTAAGGCAAATTTTCGTTTCTCCAAATTTTCCGCGACATTTTTGCAATTTTTTTGCGCACAAACACGCGCCTACCGCGGTCGACGCCCCAAAATCCCAACATCGGCCTCTGAAATCCCACCGCCACCCAACCCTCACCCTTCAACACCCAACACACTCGCCCCGAATCCCCAAAACCCCACCGCCCGCAGAAGACCCTCGACCCCGAACCCAGCCAGCCCTCACCCCAAAACCCAACACACTCGCCCCAAAGACCCAATCCCCGCCTCCCGCCACCAATCCCGCCCCGAAAAAATTCCGCAAAACTTTTTCGAACTTCCGGCGTTTCCAGCACGAAATTTGTAACAGCATGAGTAACAATCCGAACATTATGGAAAAAAACAAGAGCGTCGAAACCGCCATCTTTTCGGGAGGCTGTTTTTGGGGAGTCGAAAGTTCGTTCCGCAAGGTTCGCGGGGTGACGTCGACCGAGTCGGGCTACATCGGCGGACACACCGAAGACCCAACCTACGAGGAGGTTTGCACCGACGCCACGGGTCACGCCGAGGCGGTACGCGTCAAATTCAATCCCGACGAGGTCTCCTACGAGGAGCTCGCCCGCCTGTTTTTCGAGATCCACGATCCCACCCAGGTCGACCGCCAGGGGGCCGACATCGGCTCGCAATACCGCTCCGAGATATTTTACACGTCGCCCCGGCAGCGCGAGACGGCCGAGATGCTCATCGAGGCGCTTCGCCGGCGAGGCTACATGGTGGTCACCCGCCTGACCCGCGCCCCCAAGTTCCACCGCGCCGAGGAGTACCACCAAAACTACTCCGAAAAGACGGGCCGCAACGTCTGCGCCCCCCACGTCAAACGGTTTTAGCGCACCATCCACCCGGTGCAGTCGCCCGCCGCTACATGCAAATGACTCCACCCACCCGAGTGGCGACCGAAGCGCCACCCACCCGCCGGTAACGCCCGGTCTCGCGACCAGCGTAAAGATACCTGCGTAAAAACAAAACCGCCCCCAACAGGAGGCGGTTTCGTTTATAATCAGGCATTTCCCTCGCCGAAGCGCGACGACCTACCGGATCGAAGCGCGACGACCTACCGGAGACAACTTACCGGATCGAAGCGCGACGACCTACCAAATCGGCGTCTTCAGCGGCTCGTCGCTCTGGCGAAAGAACTCGTCCTGCAACTTCAAGGCGTCGGCGTCGCGCTTCACCGTGCGGATCACCTCGGCCAGCTGTGCGCTCTTCTGCGCGAGGGCAACCTCGCCCAACTCTACGCTCGCACCCGACGACTCGCCGGCGTAGTGGTTGGGATACTTTGCGTACCACCATATTCCGGTGTAGAGGTTGGGCACGTCGAGGCGGTTCAGGTCCTCGCCCGACTCGTCGTTCACCGTCTCCATCCTCATCAGGTCGGGCTTTGCCACTATCAGGGTGCTGGTCTCCACCTCGTCGGCGTGACCGCCGGTTTCACTCTTGCGCAGTTCACGGATCCGCTGAGCGGTCTCCCTATCGACCGACGGCTGAAACAGATACACCACATAGTCCTTGCGTGCGGCCAACTGACTCTGGCAGAAATACTCCAGAAAGGTCGTGTTGCCGCCGTGGGAGTTGTTGAGGATAATCTTTTTCATGCCGTTGCGCGAAATCTCTTCGCACGTCTCCTCCAACATTCGGTAGACCAGCTCGGGACTGTAAGCTATCGTTCCGGGCTGCTGCTTGGCCTCGTGAATCTGCCCCACGAAGTAGAACGGATAGACCACGGCGTACTCGTCCGCCACGGCGCGACGGGCCACTTCGCGAGCCGAAAACACGTCGGTACCTAACGGCATGTGCGGGCCGTGCTTTTCCACCACGCCCATCGGGATCACACACACACCCTCGGCCTGTTCTACGGCCAATTTAAAGTCGGGTCCGGTCAGTTCGTCCCATCCTGCGGGCAGTTGCCGGTCGGCTCCGGCCTGAGCCTGAGCGAAAGCGGAAACGGCCGTCATCGACACCGCCGCCGCGATTAAAAACAGTTTTTTCATATCGGATTTGTTTTTGAGTGAATTTGCCAATTTTACAAAATTTACCAAGGCGAAGATAGCTATTTTTAAAGATATACGCAAAACCGGGCGACGATATTGCCCCGCGGCCGAAAATCAGCGCCTAAAATTGCGCGACGATATTGCCCCGCGGCCAAAAATCCCGACAACTTCCCCAAAAGAAAACTACCTTTGCGCCTCTCCCCGGAACGAAAATCCCGGCGGAGGGTTTGGCCAGAAAAAAAACAAAGAACCATGAAATCACTCCTCACCGTCGGCCTTCTGCTGGTCGCAAACGTATTCATGACCGTCGCGTGGTACGGCCACCTTAAGTTCGGCGCCTCGGCCGCATCAAACGCCGCCTCCACCGCCGCCCCGGGCCGTTCCCACCTGCCGCTCATCGCCATCATCCTCATCAGTTGGGGCATCGCGTTTTTCGAGTACACCGTGCAGATTCCCGCCAACCGCATCGGATTCGCCGGCAACGGAGGGCCGTTCTCGCTCATCCAGCTCAAAATCATCCAGGAGGTGCTGTCGCTCGCGGTCTTCACTGTGTTCACGCTGGTGGTGTTCCGCACCGAGACCTTCCGCGTCAACCACCTCATCTCGTTCGCGCTGCTCATCGCGGCAGTCTTTTTCGCCTTCAAAAAATAGTTAGCCTTCAAAAGTGGGTTCTTATCATGCAAAAGGCCGGAAATTTCCGGCCTTTTGTCAAAATCGCGCCCCCTAATACCCGAGTATCCTCATCATCGACCGATAGCTCTGCTCCTTTGCGAACAGGCGGGTGTAGTACTCTCCCGAAACCTTGTCGCGGTCTATGATTATGTGCTTCGGGGCGGGGATCAGACAGTGCTGAATTCCGCCGAATCCTCCCAACGACTCCTGATAGGCGCCCGTGTGGAAGAATCCGATATACTGCGGCTCGCCGTTGAGCTTTGGCAGGAATATGGCGTTGGTGTGCGCCTCGCCGCTGTAATAGTCCTCGCTGTCGCACGTCAGCCCGCCCAAAAACACCCTCTGATACTCCTTATCCCAATTGTTGACCGCCATCATGATATAGCGCTGATGGATCCCCCACGTGTCGGGCAGGGTGGTGATGAACGAGGAGTCGATCATGTACCAAAACTCACGGTCGTTCTGCTGCTTCTGGTTGACTATGGAGTACAACACCGCGCCGCTTTCGCCCACGGTGAACGATCCGAACTCGGTGAACAGATGCGGCTCCTCCACTTCGTTCAGGTTGCAGATGTTCTTAATCTGAGCCACAATCTCCTCGGCCATATACTCGTAGTCGAACTCCGAGGCGAGCGATGTGCGAATCGGAAACCCTCCGCCGATGTTGAGCGAATCGAGCTCCGGGCAGATCTTCTTGAGCTCGCAGTATAGGTTCACGCATCGGTTCAACTCGTTCCAGTAGTATGCCGTGTCCTTTATTCCGGTGTTGATGAAAAAGTGCAACATCTTCATCTCATACTTTTTGTTGGGCTTGATCTTCTGCTTATACAGCTCCAGCACCTCGTTGTAGCGAATACCCAGGCGCGAGGTGTAGAAGTCGAACTTGGGCTCCTCCTCGGCGGCGATACGCATCCCGATCTTGCACTTTTTGGTCAACCCGGCGTCGTTGAACAGGTCTATCTCCTCCTTGTTGTCCAAAATGGGTATGGTGTTCTGAAAGCCGTCGTTCACCAGCGACACTATGTTTTCGACATACTGCGGCCGCTTGAACCCGTTGCATATAATAAAGGTGTTCTTGTCTATCAACCCGTCGTCGTATAGCGAGTTGAGCAGCGGAATGTCGTACGCCGACGAGGTCTCCAGATGTATGTCGTTCTTGAGCGCCTCCTCTAAGACGAACGAAAAGTGCGAGCTTTTGGTGCAGTACGAGTAGTTATACGAGCCGCGATAGTCCACCTTAGCCATCGCCACGTTGAACAGCCGCTTGGCTTTGTTTATCTGCTGCGATATCTTTGGCAGGTATGTTATCTTGAGCGGAGTGCCGTACTGCTTGATGATGTCCATCAGCGGCACGTCGTGAAAGTTGAGCTCTCCGTCCTCCACGGCGAACTCGTCCGTCGGGAACTCGAACGTCTGTTCGATCAGGTCGATGTACTTGTTTTTCATTTCGGTTTTCTCTTTTGCGGGCTATCCGTCTCGGCTACTTCGCCAGGCGTCGGACGATTCGGCGCGCGCGGATTTTTCCATGCGGCGAGCGCAAAGGTACGCTAAATTTTGATATATGTGCGAAATGTCGTATCTTTGGGACACAAAAACGCACCAAAAAATGATCGGCAGGGTGATACGCGACTACATGGAGGGCGGGGCGAGGAAGCTCACCGTCCCCGGCTTCGGCACGTTCATGCGGCGCGACGGGCGCGATGGCGACCCCGCCGAAGCCCGCAACGACCGAAATCCCAGCTCCGCCGAAGCCCGAAGAAGCGGCGGCGACTCCCAAGAGACTCATAGCGGCAAAAAAAACGCTTCGGGCGGCGATGTGATCTTCGTCGACCTGTTGCGTAGCGACGACGGGGTGTTGACCGAGTTGGTGGAGGATTACGGGCCCTACTCGGGTGTCGAGGCCATGGCCATGATCGACCGCTTCATATTCGAGACCCGCACGGCTATCGAACGCACCGGCAGTTGCGCGATCGCCGGCTTCGGCACCATGACCCTCGACCACAACGGACTCTACGTCTTCGACCACTCGCCCCGCTACCGGCCGCGCAAAGACCAGCGCGCCGTGCAGGAGCGACTGTTCGGCCCGCCGGACGAAGACAACGAAGTCAACGATGGCGACGCGGTCGACCACCTCGCCACAAACAGCCGCGCGGCCAGTCCCGAACGCGCAACACCCCGACCCGTCCAAAGACCGCAGCCGCAGCCGCGCACCCACAAGGTGTCGAACGTAAAGAAGAGAAAACTAAAGCCCGACGCCATCATCCTTGTCGCCATAGCGGCGGCCGTGGTGGCCGTGGCCGTGCTGGTGTTCGGCGCCTCGTCGGGCAACATGCCCTTTTTAAACAGATAGATGGCGGAGTTCGACACACATCGCGGCCGGTTCGACCGCAAGGCGGCGCATCTTGGCCCCAAATTCGGCGCAGGCTCAAGCTCAGGCGCAGGCGCGGCGGACGCACCCTCCGTATCCGGAATCGGCATGCAGAACATTCAGTCCGTCAAACAGCGCTTCGGCATCATCGGCACGAGCGAAAAGATGAACTCGGCGCTGGAGGTGGCTCTCAGGGTCGCCCCTACGGATTTGACGGTGCTTGTGACGGGCGAAAGCGGGGTGGGCAAGGAGTTCTTCCCGCGCGTGATCCACGACCACAGCCCCCGCAAGCATGGCAAATACGTGGCGGTCAACTGCGGCGCCATCCCCGAGGGGACTATCGACTCCGAGCTCTTCGGCCACGAGAAGGGGGCGTTCACCGGAGCCATCGAGGCGCGCAAGGGCTACTTCGAGGAGGCTAACGGTGGAACGATTTTTCTCGACGAGGTGGCCGAGCTTCCCCTCTCGACTCAGGTGCGGCTGCTGCGGGTGCTCCAAACGGGCGAGTTCATCCGCGTCGGCTCGTCCAAACCGCAGAAGACCGACGTGAGGGTTGTGGCGGCCACCAACAAACCGCTCACCGACGCCACCGCCGCGGGTCGTTTCCGCGAGGACTTATACTATCGGCTCAACACGGTGCCGATCGCGGTGCCCCCTTTGCGCGAGCGTCGGGGCGACATCTACCTTCTGTTCCGCCGCTTCGCCTCCGACATCGCCAACCGCTACCGCATGCCGATGGTGTCGCTCGACGAGGGGGCGCGCGAGGTTCTCGAAAGCTACTCGTGGCCGGGCAACGTGCGCCAACTCAAAAACGTGGCCGAACAGATCTCCGCCGTCGAGGCCACGCGCCAGATAACGGCCTCGATACTACTCAAATACCTCCCCGCGGAGCAATCCCCGACCGGAGCCATGATATTTTCCGCCGGAGCCACGGGAGCCGCGGGAGCCGGGCGATCGTTCGCCGACGAGCGGGAGATTCTCTACCGCATCCTGTTCGACATGCGCGCTGAGATCGCCGACATGCGCCGCACGCTCGACGAACTGTGCCGCCGGAGCGAGATCTACGAACCCTTCCCCGGCGAGGAGGGGCCGGGCGGTAAAGGCGACTTCGAACCCGGGCGGATAGTCCCGGTGGCGGGGCTTCTTCCGGCCTCGGCGATGGCGCGTGCTCCCCAGACCGAAGGCGCGCACGACCCTTTCTCCACCCGATCGCACACTCCCTTCGCCCAGAGCGAGGAGGTGACCCCGGATCGGGAGCCGACCAAGGTGGAGGTCGAGCGCGAAAACATAATCCAAGCCTTGCAAAAAACCGGTGGTCGCCGCAAAGAGGCCGCCGCGATGCTTTTCATCTCCGAGCGCACGCTCTACCGAAAGATCAAGGAGTTAGAAATAGAAGTGTAAACCAAAACCGTGCGCAGCACACCATTGATTCATGATTCTAAAACAGAAATGAACAGACTACATAAAATATTGATGGCGCTCACGCTCCTCGGCGCGGCGGCCATGACGGGCAGCTGCCGCATCACGCTCTCGTTCACCGAGGCCAACATTCCGGTCGCCGCGACGACTTTCAGCGTGGCCTACTTCCCCAACAACTCGCCCATGGTGTCGCCCATGCTTAGCAACACCCTCACCGAGGCGATCATCGACCGCTTCACGCGCCAAACGAGGCTCGACCAGGCCTCCGAGTCGGGCGACCTTGCCATCGAGGGCGAGATCACGGGCTACATGACCGCCCCGTCGGCCATCACCGCCGACAGCCAGTTCGAGGGGGCGGCCATGAACCGCCTCACCATCACGGTGCAGGTGCGTTTCGTCAACGTCCTGGAGCCGGAGTGGAACTTCCCCCCGGGCGGCAAGTCGTTCACCGCCTACGCCGACTATCCGGGCACCGCCATGTTGCAGGATGTTGCCGCCGGCCTTGAGGAGGAGATCGTCACCACGCTGGTCGACCAAATTTTCAACGCCACCGTCGCCAACTGGTAGCCATGCACCCGCTCAACGAATATCTGAGGGGCAGGGGAGAGCCCCCCGGCCGCAGGGATATCAACCGGCTGATAGAGCGCCACGAGTGGTTCACCACCGCCCGCCGCGCCCGTGCGCTCGTGACCGGCGATCCCGATCCGGCGCTGATCCTTCCCGCGGGCTTTTGGGCCACCGCCGCACCTTTGGCGGCGCCCGACCGGACGAAGGCCTCCTTAACTCCCCAAGCCCTCTCGACCTCCTCGACTCCCGATAGCGCGGCAGCCGAAGCCGATACCGATTCCGACCGCATAATCGACCGTTTCCTCAGCCACGGCGGCCACCGGATAGTGCCGTCGGAGGGAGAGGTGGGCGGTGCGGCTGCGTCGGCGGGCCGCGATTTCGACCTCGACCCCGATCTGGTGACCGAACAACTGGCCGAAATATACCTCAAACAGGGCCTCCACGCTGAGGCGAAAGAAATATATCGCCGCCTTAGCTTGCACAATCCCGAAAAAAGTGTTTACTTTGCGGGCGTTATTTCGCGCATCGACGCCGAACAGGCGGCCGTAACGAGGTGCGAAGTTTAAATAGAAAAAACAAACAATTAAAATATACAACTGAAATGTACATAGCTTGTATCGTACTGATTTTCATCGCAAGTATACTGCTTATCCTTGCCGTGCTGTCTCAAAGTCCCAAGGGCGGAATGGCCGCCAACTTCGGAGCCTCCAACGCCGTGATGGGCGTTAGGCAAACCGCCGATTTTCTCGAAAAATCGACGTGGGGGCTCGCCATCGCGATTCTTCTGCTGAGCCTTGTCGCAACGATGACGATGCCCAAAGATCGCGTCGAACGCAGCCGCACCGGGGTTGAAAACGCCATCATCGACCAGGTCGAGACCAGCGGTCAGGAAGTTATCCCCAACCAGGTGGACGTTCCCGCCGAAGCCGAAGCAGAAACTCCGACTGAAGCCACCCCCGCCGCGGAAGCGACGGGAGAAACGGCAGTTCCGGCAACCGAGCAAGCCGCCGAATAGTTACGGCCGGTTCTATTGGTTCTGCCATCTCCGTCGGCCATAGTAGGCCATAATCGACTATAAAATAAGACAGGGGTTTGATTTTTCAAGCCCCTGTCTTATTTTGTGGAAATAGTCGTACATTTGTCTTCGCCTTACGCACCGCGCCAGGGCAATCTGCAACCGACGACAAACCGAGCGCTATCGAGCCTCGCTCGAATAGCCGAGGTGCGAACCGGGGGAACGAAGCGGGAGCAGAGGTCGCCTCGCAAGGACGAGGAGGCACGAAGTGCAGGAGAACATCGTCAAATAAATTTGCGTCTGCGCTCGGCTTTCGCTTCACGCATTTTAATCCTCACTTCGGGAAATTGCAAGCGAAGCTTGCATTTCCACTCAGTTCGTCAAAAATTTCGTACATTTGTCTCATTATGCTCAAAGGGTTCAACATAAATCGCGAACGGGTGATCGGGGTGCTGCGTCAGGCGCTTTCGCCCGCGTTTTTGCTCATCTTGCTGGTCTCGTGCCTGTTGTGGTTCACCACCAAGTTGGGCTACGAATACACCTCTCAGATGCCGCTCAAGGTGCGCATCGACGGCCAAAAATACAAAGTCACCGCCCTCGTCACGGGTCGCGGCTCCACGATCCTGGCCCAACGACTGTCGCTCAAAAGCCCGCTCGACCTCTCTCTGGACGACCTTTCGAGCCGCTCCTCGCGCCAAACCAAGGGCGCGCTCACCATCACCCCCGCCTCGTTGCAGCGCGCCATCAACGACGCGGTCAACGAGCTGAAGGTGGAGCAGATAGTCGAGGCACCCGAGTTCGTGCCCGCCCCCAAGGAGGTCGCCGCGGACGCCGACGGGGATGGGAATGATGACGGCGAAACCGCGCGCGAAAAACGCAAACGCGAACGGCAGGAGAGGCGCGATAAGCGCGCCGCGGAGGAGGCCGAGGCCAAAGCCGCCAAGGAACGGGAGGAGGCCGAGGCGGCGAAAGCGAAACCAAAGGCCGACGGCGCCGAATGATCGGGCTCAAATTTGTGTGTGAAAGATGATTCGCATCGGCGTCACGGGGGGTATCGGCAGTGGAAAAAGCACTGTGTGTGAGATATTTGCGGCTCTCGGCATACCTGTTTACAACACCGACCTTCGCGCGCGCGAACTTATGTCCGGCGCCGAAATGTTCGGCACCTCAGCTCGCGACAACACGGCGGAAGGCGGTGAACACAGCGGCGCGATTGGCGAAAACGAACCTGACGTCTCGGTAGGCGCGGTCTGCGTCGCGGAGGCCGGAAACGGCCGAGGCGAAAGCATACGCACCAAATTCGAGGTCGCGGTCGGCGAAAGCATACGCGCCGAATTCGGGACCAGGGGTGAAATGGGCGATAATAACCTCGTCGAAGCCGGATTCGACCCCGAGTTTGGCTGTGATAATGGCGATGCCCGCGGGCATGGCAGCGAACAAAGTGTGGTTGCCGGCGACACAGTGAGGGGGAGCGAACGTTACGGCGCAGCTGGAACCTATCGTGATGAGTGCGACCGCGACAGCGAACAAAGCGTCGCAGCTGGAACTAACGAACGTGGCGCAAATCTCCGCCGCGCGATCGTCGAGTTGCTTGGCGCCGAGGCGTGGTGCAATGGCTCTTTGAATCGCGAGTTTATTGCAGCTAAAGTATTTAGTGACAAGTCGTTACTCGCCTCACTTAATGCGATAGTTCACCCCATCGTGGCGCAAGATTTCGAAGCGTGGGCGACGACGCTCGAATCCCCGGCGCGCGGCATGAAGGAACGTGCGAATGTTGCCGCAATGGCGCTCGAATCCCCGCCGGCACCCACCCCCCCCACAATAGCGTCTCAAAAAACCGACCCAAAAACCACGTCGAAAGCCGAAGCAGGAACACCTCCATACCTTATAATGGAGAGCGCGATACTTTTCGAGAGCGGGTTTAATCACCTGGTGGATAAGGTCATAGCAGTATCGGCACCCGAGGAGTTACGCATCGCCCGGGTGATGGCCCGCAGCTCCGCAACAGAGCCGAACAACCCCGCAACTGCCCGCAGCTCCGCAACGCCATCGGGCTCGAACTCGACGCGCAACCCCGAAACTGCCCGCGTCCCGGGCATGGCAAGCGGCCGCGGCCCGTCGCGCGACGATGTGATAAAAAGAATGTCTAACCAGCTGAGCGAAAGCGAATTAATCGCTCGCGCAGATTACACGATCTACAACGGCGGCGACCTCATGCAACTCGCCGCTCGGGTCAGCGAACTCGACAAACTATTGCGCCTCGGCGACGCAAAAAAGAACTCGCCGCCGCAGCCAAAAAAGCAAAAATAACTTGATAAACGATTGATACAATGAAAGTTGGAGAACAAACACTCGACCTGTCACGCCCGGTGGCGATGACCATCGTCAACGTCACGCCCGACTCTTTTTTTGCGGGCAGCCGCAGCATGCACATCGACGAGATCACGATGCGGGTCGAGGAGGCGGTCGGGTGGGGCGCCAAAATCATCGACGTGGGCGGCTATTCGTCCCGCCCCGGAGCCGAGGATGTATCTGTGGATGAGGAGGTTGACCGCGTGATGACGGGCGTCGAGGTGGTTCGGGCGAAGGCGCCCGGGGTCGTGGTTTCGCTCGACACGTTCCGCTCCGAGGTGGCCGCCAAGGTCATCAAACGCTTCGGCGCGTGCATCATAAACGACATTTCGGGCGGCCAAATCGACCCCGAAATTTTCGACGTGGCGGCCAAATTTCGCGTGCCGTACATTTTGATGCACATGCGCGGCACGCCCAAGACGATGCAGGAAATGACTGATTATCAAGATATTGTAGCCGACGTTAAGGATTTTTTTGCCGAAAAGATCGAGTTTTTGCGCAGCCGCGGGGTGGACGATATTATTCTCGATCCGGGCTTCGGATTCGCGAAAACCACGCCGCAAAATTTCCGCCTGCTTGCTCAGCTGCGTCAGTTGCAAAAATTCGAGCTGCCCATTTTGGCCGGAATTTCACGCAAATCAATGATTTACAACGTATTGGAGAGCACGCCCGTGGAGGCTCTTTCGGGAACCGCGGCGCTCAATTGGGCCTGTTTGCAGGGTGGCGCCAATATTTTGCGCGTGCACGACACCCTCGCCGCCGTCGAAGTGATAAAACTCCACAACTATTATAAAAATGTTAACGGCTGATTTTCTGCAATTTACGCTCGATCATATCAAGTAATTAATCATGTGTAGCGGCGCGTTCGAAAATGCAATTAACAAAATTTGCCACGAGTCCAAAACGACTCCAGCTATTAAAACCACCTCGATTACCATGCCATTGATTTTCCGCAACTTACACTCAATCATATCAAGTGATTAATCATGTAGATTCAATTACCGCCGCCGCCCTGCACCAGGATTCCGTCATCGCCCCGAATCCCAATCCCACGCCGCGCCACACACCACTATTCCGACCGCGACATGTTCCGGGACAAGATTGTTTCACAAGACGAATAACATATGATAGCAATTAAAAACCTCCGCAAAAGTTTCGATCAACTCACTGTCCTCAAGGGCGTTACACTGAACGTCAAGAGGGGAGAGATCGTCTCGATCGTCGGCCCGAGCGGCGCCGGAAAAACCACTTTATTGCAGATTATCGGCACGCTCAGCCGCCCCGACAGCGGTAGCGTCACCATCGACGGTGTGGAGGTCAATAAACTCAGTGACAATGAGTTATCTGCATTTCGCGGCGGCAAAATAGGCTTCGTCTTCCAATTCCACAACCTGCTTCCCGAATTCACCGCCTTCGAAAATGTCTGCATTCCGGGCCACATCGCCGGCCGCGACCGCCGCGAAGTCGAAAAACGGGCAGAGGAATTACTTGAACTGCTTGGTCTTTCCGAGCGGCGAAACCACAAACCGGCCGAACTCTCAGGCGGTGAGGCTCAACGAGTTGCGATTGCTCGCGCACTCGTCAATTCACCCGCCGTACTCCTCGCCGACGAACCCTCCGGCAACCTCGATTCCCGAAATCGCGACGAAATACACCGGCTGTTCCTCTCCCTTCGCGACCGTTTCGGGCAGACCATAATAATCGTAACCCACGACGAAAATCTCGCCGCCATGGCCGACCGAAAAATAACAATGGTAGACGGCATAATCATCTGATACAGTGGATAAAATCAATCAGCATCTAATCTTTTACTTTATATAATTTCCCGAATGATTACCGATGCCCCAATCTCCGATCCCGCTTCGTTCGAGAGGCTGAACGACCTGCTCCACAGACTTCACGACCGCTATAATACCCCGGAATTCATTGCCGACGACCCCATTTCCATTCCGCATCGCTTCTTCGGCACCGCAAACTTCCATACCTCCAACAAGACCATAAAAACCTCACAATCAAACACTTACCTCCAAATACACCCTGAGCATCACCCTCGCCAAAACGACATCGAAATAGCGGGTTTCCTCTCCGCGACCATCGCCTGGGGCAACCGCAAGGCGATCGTCAAAAGTGCGTCAAAAATGATGGATTTGCTCGACAACGCCCCGTACGATTTTGTTGCAAATTCGTCACAAAACGAGCTAAATCGCATCCACAGCTACGTACACCGCACTTTCAATGGCGCCGACTTCCGTGCATTCTTGCTCTCCCTGCGTCACATCTATTCCAAGTTCGGATCCATGGGTGCTTTCTTCGAAACGGAATATGCCCGCACCGTCGCCGAAAACAGCGAAAAGAGCAAAAACAGCAGTCGTATATTATTGAATATCAACGACCCTGAACGAAATGTCAGCAATTTTGCACGAAATATCAGCGACCCAAAACCCGACCAAAACGGCGATTTGAGGGTCGTAATGTCTCGCTTTCGACAAGAATTTTTCACCCCGCCGCACGCCCAAAGATGCGAAAAACACCTCTCCTCGATAGATCGCGGGGCAGCCTGCAAACGGCTATGCATGTTCCTCAGGTGGATGATCCGCCGCGACGACCGCGGTGTCGATTTTGGCCTCTGGAGGGGCATTCCGCCGTCGGCACTCTACCTCCCGTTAGACCTCCACAGCGCAAATACCGCTCGCTCTCTCGGACTACTGTCGCGCCGCGTAAATGACTGGCGCTCAGTGGAAGAGGCGACTGCAAACCTGCGCAAATTCGACGCATCGGACCCCGCAAAATTCGATTTCGCACTCTTTGGAGCAGGTATCGCCGGCGAATTCAGGGACGCGCCCGTGAACCGATAGCGACAACTTAAAGTAACAGTCGATATGATAGGATGCAACATCTTCAAATTCAAGCGATTTACAATAAATCAAACAGGTTGCGCAATGAAGGTTGGCACCGACGGGGTCCTATTGGGAGCGTGGTGTCGACTAAGACCGCAACAAGATAATGTGATACTTGATATAGGCACTGGTACTGGGGTGATTGCCTTGCAGTTAGCCCAGAGAACCGATAGTTGGGATGCACAGATAGAGACGGTCGAGATAGATCCCGCTGCCGCCCGCCGCGCTCGATGCAACTTCGACGCGAGCGAATGGGCTAACCGCTTGACACTGTACGATATGCCCGCGCAGAATCTGGCGAACGAACCCGCACATACTCCATGCCACCACGTGCCCGCACACACCCTCCGCCGCCCCAACCCCGACCGCTCACCATTCAACCTAATCGCCAGTCGCGACACCACGAGACACTCTAACTTCATGATTGTTAGTAAAATACACATACAACATCCAGCCAACCCCAACCGCTGCGACATAGCCAATCACCTGACATTCAGTGAAGTATCCGTGCGGCACCAGGCCAATCAACACACGCACCACCCATGCATTAATGCAGATAATTACCTTACTGTCAGTAAAATACACATACAAAAACTAACCGTTGATTCCACACACCCACCATACCGCCCCAACCCCGACACGATCAAACATCCGACACACACCAAAATATCCCCAAATTGCCCAGCATTCAACCTAATCACCCGTAATGTCACAGCTAACCGCTTGATAACAAGCGAGATGCCCGTGCAACATCCAGCCAACGCACCCGAACACACCCTCCGCCGCCCCAACCCCGACCGCTCACCATTCAACCTAATCGCCAGTCGCGACACCACTAAGCAGCCTAACTTCATGATTGTTAGTAAAATACACATACAGCACCCAACCAACGACCTTGACACGTCCAAACACCCGACATTCACCAAAATATCCCCCAATTGCCCGGCATTCAACCTAATCACCCGTAACGTCACAGCTAACCGCCTGATACCCAGTGAAATGCCCGTACAACATCCAGCCAACCCACCCGAACACCCCCTCCGCCGCCCCAACCCCGACCACTCACCAATCACCCGCCGCTGCATAGTCAATCTCCTGATATGCAGTGAAATACACGCGCAGCATCCAGCCAACGCACCCGCACACACCCTCCGCCGCCCCAACCCCGACCGCTCACCATTCGACCTAATCACCCACCGCGACATAGCCAATCGTCTGACATACAGTGGAATATCTACACAACATCCAACCCATAATCCAGCACACGCTCCACTCGATCAAATCTTCCACCGCGATACGGATAATCACTTGATACACAGAGAATTGCCACTGCAACACCCGACCAATGACCCCTCACACTCCTCACACAACCCAACGCCTCCACATCTCGATTCTCGTCCTGAAAACCTCGCCCCCGAATACAACCCAAACGACCCCAAACAACGCGGCAACCCCTATTCTGTGAGCACACCGTGCAACTATCATCGCAAAATATCCCGCACATATATTACTGATAATCAGCGTGTTCGCAGTGATAACAGCTACAAATACCATATGAACGCCCAAAAATCCCCACGCCTCTCCTCCAAACACCACCCAAACACCCCCGAACCCTCGCACCTCGACAATCATAGCGAAGCCCCATACACATATATTGCTAATAATCAAGGTATTTACGGTGATTTCCACCACAAATACAGCCCCATTTCCTCTCCGGAAACAGAAACTGAAACCGAAACGCAAGCCCAAACCAAAACCAAAGCAACTAAATCAACCACAACTACCTCACACTCAGGCTTATCCGCAAACGCAACAACCCCGCCAACCCCCATCCCGCCCCTAAAAACCGAAATAACCCAAACGAAAACCGAAGCAACTAAATCAACCGCAACCACCTCACACTCAGGCTTATCCTCAAGCGGAACAACACCATTGAGCCCCATTTCATTCCCGCAAACCGAAACGCAAGCCAAAACCGAAGCAACTAAATCAACCACAACCACAACCCACTCAAACCCACCCTCAAACGCAACAACGCCGCCGAGGCACATTTCGCCCCCGCAAACTGAAACCGAAACGCAAGCCCAAACCAAAACCAAAACCGAAGCAAACACCCCCACCACCCACTCAAACCTACCCGCAAACGCAACGCGGCCGAAATACATTGCTATTGCCACTCGCTCTAATTTATTCGCAATCAGAACCCCGCCGATCTCCGTCGAATCCCAACAAACGCCCGCCACCCACCCAAACCTACCCTCAAACGCAACGCCGCCGAAACACATTGTCACCTTCATGCCATCTAACTCATTGGCAATCAGAACGTATCCAAGATACATCTCTACCACACCACCACCGCCAACCCCGGCAGCATCTCGACAAACAAAAATCGAAACTGAAGCAATAACAAAATCCACATTCACGCCATCGAATTCATCCTCAATCAGAACACAACAGGCCCTCATTGCAACCACCACCCGCTCTAACTTACTCGCATGCAGGCAGTTTCCGAGCCCCATTACTTCTCGACAAACGCAAATGCAAACCCAACCTCAAACAAAAACCGAAACCAAAGCAGAAGCAACGACGCCCACCACCCACTCAAACGCAACCCTGCCAACCCCCATCCCGCCCCCGCAAACCGAAACCGAAACCCCGGCGGCAACACCAACCCCCACCCCCCGCTACGACCACATCGTCTCCAACCCGCCATATTTCAGCGGCTCGCTCACCTCGCCCGACGCGCCGAAAACCATGGCGCGCCACACCGAAACACTCTCCCACGAAGACTTCATCATGGTGTGTGACAGGCTGTTAAAGCCCCACGGACTAATCTCCATCATCCTCCCCTCCGGACGCGAAACCGACTCGATGATCGCAATCGCGGCGCGCCACGGATTCGCACCTTCGCGCCTCACCGTCGTCCATTCGACCCCCAAAAGCGGCCCAAAACGAACCCTGATCGAGCTCTCCCGCCGCGCAACCGCAAACCCCGACCCCAAACCCGCAACGCACTCCGACACGGGACTCGCCCCCGCAGCAAGCGCCGAAAGAGGAACCGACAACACAAGCACCGAGTGCCCCGCCCCCCTACCCACCACCACCCTCCTGACGATCGAACACGGACCCCCCCCACCCCCCGCCGCG
>JAITWI010000066.1 GCA_031285345.1 Alistipes sp. | reverse complement strand
CTTTTTCGGATTTGGGCCGCAGAGGTCACGAATTAGGTCGTTCCGACCTGCTTTCGATTGCTTTTTCCTGCCAGCCTCAAAAAAGAAAAATCCTCATATATCATTGATATACAAGGATTCGTACCTTCTAATGCACTCTGTTTCCAGAGTGTTGAGGGTGGAAGATGGGGCTCGAACCCACGACCTTCGGAACCACAATCCGACGCTCTAACCAGCTGAGCTACGTCCACCGTATGTCTTTTTGTCGCGCTATCGTCTATCGTTACCTCCCTGTCGGGACGCCTGTGTCAGCCGCGCGACGTTGCGGTTTTTGTTACCTCCCTCACAAAACGCCTTCACCGCCTTTGGCGACGGTCGGCATTAACTTCGCTTCGGTCGGTTTTTCTCCTTTGTTACTCCCTGCGGTCGTGAACTCGCCCGTGTTGGCTCACGACCTCGGTTCGGTCGGTGGGCTCGGCGCGCCTCTCGGCCGCACCTCGGCTCGAAACCGCTATCGACCTCAATCCGAAACCACAACGCCCGACTCGGAATCACAACACCCGGCTCTGAGCCGGAATCGGGGCGAGCCGACGGGGTCGATCGGCGATTTGTCGTTAAAAATGGATAGATGCAAGGCGCGCGAAAAGTTTGCGAGGGAGCGTACCTGACGTACGTGACCGAGCTAAATTTAGAGCAGCAACGCCGCAGATGCCCGTTTTTTACGACAAATGGTTGACGTGGAGTTGCAACGAACTCTTGAGGTTGCCCGCCTTGTTCTTGTGGATGACGTTGATTTTGGCGAGTTTGTCGAGCATGGCGCTCACCTTGGGCAGAAGAACCTCGGCGGCGGCCTTGTCGGTGGTGCCACGCAGGGCCTTCACCGCGTTGCGGGTGGTTTTGTGGTAATAGCGGTTGCGCAGACGACGCACCTGGGTCTGGCGGATTCTTTTGAGAGACGACTTGTGGTTTGCCATTTTATGTTTTTGTTTACGTTTCCAGTCATAAAAGGGTGCTCGATAGCCCGGCACCCCCGTTAAATCGCGCCATTTTTCCGGCGCCTCGTAGCCCATAGGAGAATCGAACTCCTCTTTCAAGAATGAAAATCTTGCGTCCTAACCGATAGACGAATGGGCCTTGTTTTTCTCGTTTAGCGGTGCAAAGATAGACAAAATTTCGTTCGTGCAAACAATTCGGGCGAAAAAGCGCGAAAAAATCTCGAAAACGTTGCGGAAACGCCGGTTTTTGTCGATTTGGGCGGCGGGTGGCGACGGATGGCGGCCCCGGCCTCCATTCCGCCTCCATCGGAAACCAAGCGGAGCGTGGCCGCAAAGCCACGCTCCGTTCGGTTCGTTAACGAAGTCCTACCAGGCGAACAGCGGCAGGGGCGACATCATGGCGTTGACCTCCGAGCGCACGGCGGCGATGTTGGCCCCGTCGTCGGGGTTGGAGAGCACGCGGTCGATCAGGGCCACGATGGCGTCCATCTTATCCTCCTTGAGGCCGCGGCTGGTGATGGCCGGGGTGCCGAAGCGCAGACCCGAGGTCTGGAACGGCGAGCGGCTGTCGAACGGCACCATGTTCTTGTTGGTGGTGATGTCGGCCGCCACCAGAGCCTTTTCGGCCGCCTTGCCCGTCAGTTCGGGGAACTTGGTGCGAAGGTCGACCAGCATCAGGTGGTTGTCCGTTCCGCCGGAGATGAGCTTGTAGCCGCGGCTCGTGAAGGCGGCGGCCATGGCGGAGGCGTTTTTCACCACCTGCTTCTGATACTCCTTATAAGAGGGTTGCAACGCCTCGCCGAAAGCGACCGCCTTGGCGGCGATGACGTGCTCCAGCGGGCCGCCCTGGATGCCGGGGAAGACGGCCGAGTTGAGGATGGCCGACATCTTCTTGACCTCGCCCTTGGGGGTGGTGGCGCCCCAGGGATTTTCGAAATCCTTGCCCAACAGGATGATCCCGCCGCGGGGGCCGCGCAGGGTCTTGTGGGTGGTGGAGGTGACGATGTGGGCGTGGGGCACGGGGTTGTTGAGCACACCCGCGGCGATAAGGCCGGCCGTGTGGGCCATGTCGATCATAAGCAGCGCGCCCACCTTGTCGGCGATGCGGCGCATGCGGGCGTAGTCCCACTCGCGGCAGTAGGCCGAGGCGCCGCCGACGATCATCTTGGGACGGTGCTCGATGGCCAGAGCCTCCATCTCGTCGTAGTCCACCGTGCCGGTATCCTCCTTCACCTTGTAGCCCACGGCCTTGTAGTAGAGACCCGAGAAGTTGACGGGCGAACCGTGCGAAAGGTGGCCGCCGTGCGAAAGGTCGAGGCCCAGGAAGGTGTCGCCCGGCTTCATGCACGCCACGAACACCGCCATGTTGGCCTGAGCGCCCGAGTGGGGCTGCACGTTGGCGTACTCGGCGCCGTAGAGTTCGCAAAGGCGCGAGATGGCCAGCGACTCCACCTTGTCGACCACCTCGCAGCCGCCGTAGTAGCGCGCGCCCGGGTAGCCCTCGGCGTATTTGTTGGTGAGCACCGAGCCCATGGCCTTCATTACGTCGTCGGAGACGAAGTTTTCCGATGCGATAAGTTCGATTCCGTGCTCCTGGCGGTGGCGTTCGGCACCGATCAGGTCAAAAATTTCCTTGTCCATTGCTTTTTTATGAGTTGTAAGTTTATAATTATTCGAATTTCGCCCGCAAATTTAGCCATATTAAAAGGAATTCCCCTACCTTTGCGCTATTATTATTTTTTTAAACGGAAATAACTATGGGACTGTTAACAGGAAAAGTCGCCCTCATAACGGGTGCGGCGAGGGGAATAGGCAGGGCGATCGCCCTCGAAATGGCCAAAGAGGGGGCCGACGTGGCCTTCACCGACCTCGCAATCGACGAAAACGGTAAGAAAACCGAGAAAGACATAGCCGCCCTGGGTGTGCGCGCCAAGGGCTACGCCTCCAACGCCGCCAACTTCGACGAGGCGCACTCCGTGGTGGAGGAGATAGTCAAGGACTTCGGCCGCATCGACGTATTGGTCAACAACGCCGGCATAACCAAGGACGGCCTGATGATGCGCATGACAGAAAGCCAGTGGGACGCGGTGATTGCCGTCAACCTCAAATCGGCGTTCAACTACACACACGCCGTCACCCCCGTGATGATGCGCCAAAAGAGCGGCTCGATAGTCAACATGTCGTCCGTGGTGGGTGTGTCGGGCAACGCAGGGCAGGCCAACTACTCGGCCTCGAAGGCGGGTATGATCGGCCTTGCCAAGAGCGTGGCCAAGGAGTTGGGTTCGCGCGGCATTCGCGCCAACGCCATCGCCCCGGGATTTATCATCACCGAGATGACCGGACAGCTGCCCCAAGATGTGCGCGAAAGCTGGGAGAAGCAGATCCCCATGAGGCGCGGCGGCACACCCGAGGACGTGGCCAAGGTGGCCGTGTTCCTCGGCTCCGACCTGGCCTCATACGTGAGCGGGCAGGTTATCAATGTTTGCGGGGCGATGAATTGTTAGTTTTTTGCGTTCGCAAAAAACTAACAATCACCGAGGGAGGCCCGCAGGTCTGCCGCAGGCAGGCGCGGAAAAAGCCGACCGAGGTAACTGAACACTTGATAATTTTCGGGCGTTTGTCCGAAAATTATCAAGGCCTCAGCGAGGGAGCGCCGACCGTCAGCCGCAGGCTGGTGGAGGCATCTTGCGACCGAGGTAACAAAAAAAGTAACGTAAAAAGTGTCTCGTATGGGGCACTTTTTTTGTTGGGGTGTGTATGATAGATTACTCGCGGCCGAATAGATTACTCGCCCGCGGGCGGGCTCGTGATCTATCTGCCCTGCGGGGCGGGACTGAAATCAAAAATCCGAATGCGAAATTCGCTGCGGCCGAATAGATTGGCTCGCAAAAAACGCTCGCCCATCTATCTGCCCTGCGGGGCGGGACTGAAATCGAATTCGAGTGAAAACGCACCGCGTTATTTTCTTTTTTACGCGGCAAGTCTTTTCGTGCAAGCACAAAGCCCTGCCGCGTAAAAAAGAAAAGCCGCCATAAAGGCGGCTTTTCACTCAAATTTGATTTGTCGGGGTGAATAGATTCGAACTATCGACCACACGCCCCCCAGACGTGTACTCTAACCGGGCTGAGCTACACCCCGAACTGGTTTTGAGAGTGCAAAGATATATATTATCTTTGAACCCGCAAAAACTTTTGTATGAAAAAGTCCATCATAATCATATTTACACTGTTTGCCGCCGCCGCGTTTTGGGGGTGCGGCGCAAAACAACCCTCGTTCGTTCCCGGAGAACCCGTCTACACGCCGCGGCACGCCCGGGGGTTCGCGGTTTTCGAGGCAGGGGAACGCAGCGCCGCCATTCGCGTGACCGACCCGTGGCAGGGAGCCGAGGGGTTCGAGCAGTGGGTGTTCGTGCCCGGCGAAGGCGAGGCCGCGCCCGTGGGATTCGAGGGGGTGGTGCTGGCCGGAGCCCCGAGGCGGGTGATCTGCATGTCGTCGAGCTACACGGCGTTTATGGGCGAGTTGGGGGCGGCGGACAGGATAGTGGGCGTTTCGGGCGCGCAGTTCATCACCGATTCGCTGCTTGCGACGCGCCACCGGGTGGGCGACGTGGCCGACGTGGGCTACGACAACAACCTCGACTTCGAACGCATAGCCGCCCTAAGGCCCGACCTGATGCTGGTGTACGGAGTGAGGGACGGAGGGGCGACCGAAAAGTTGCGACACATGGGGATTCCGTGCGTGTTGGTGGGCGAATATCTCGAAGAGTCGCCACTGGGTAAGGCCGAGTGGATGGTCGCCCTGGGAGAGATGTTCGGGGTGCGCCAGGCCGCCGAAGCCCGTTTCGCCCGGATCGAGCGCGACTACGACCAGCTCGCTTCCGTCGCCGCCGGGGGTGGTGCCGCTCGTGGCGACGGGTCGGCAGAGGGCGGGTCGGCAGAGGGCGTGGGCGTGGGCGTGGGCGACGGGTCGGCCGTGGGCGGGTCGGCGGGGCGACCAAAAGTGATGTTCAACGCCCCCTATCGCGACGTGTGGTACGCGCCGGGCGACCTCAACTATATGGTGCGGTTGGTGGAGGACGCGGGCGGGGAGTATGTGTGTGGCGGGGTGGAGAGCCGCGACAGCCGTCCGATCGACATCGAGGAGGCCTACGTGGCGATGCGGACGGCCGACGTGTGGCTGCACACCAACCACTACTCCACCCTCGGCGCGCTGTTGGGCGACAACCCGCGGTTCGCCGACACACCGCCGGTAGTCTCGGGCAGGGTGTACAACAACAACGCCCGCACGACGCCCGGCGGAGGAAGCGACTTTTGGGAGAGCGGAGTGGTGAGGCCCGACAGGGTACTGCGCGATTTGATGCTGATTCTACACCCCGAACTGTTCGGCGTCGGCGAGGTGCCGTATTACTATAAAAGACTGCAATGATGGAGATGCAATTACTTAAAGAGCGCGACGTGGTGCCCTCGGACGAGGTGTTGGCCCAGGCGTTAGGCGATGTTTGGCCCGTGTTCGAGACGTTTAGGGCGATGGCCGCCGAACTTGGCGTCGAGATCGAGTGGAGATACTACAACGACGGCAAGGCGTGGTTGGGAAAGGCCGCCGCGCGCGGACGGACGGTGTTGTGGCTGTCGGTTTGGGAGGGGTGGTTTCAGGCGAGTTTCTACTTTTTGGAGCGCCACATGGAGGGATTGGCCGCGCTGGGGCTGGACGAGGGCGGGTATGAGTTGGCCTCCGAGTGGGGACGGATGATACCGCTGATCTTTCGCGTGAGCCGCCCCGAGCAGCTGACGGATGTGATGAAGATGGTGGAATTTAAAAAAACGACGAGATAGTGGGGCGGAGGGTTGACGCGGAGGTGGCTCGGGGGGCTTCGGGTGCGGGGTCTCGGGGGGCTCGGGGCTCGGGTGCGGGGTCTCGGGGGGCGTCGGGTGCGGGTTGCGGCGGCGGGTGCGGGGCGGAGGCTCGGGAGGCTCAGGGTGCGGGTGCGAGCGTGGCTCGGGGCTCGGGGCTCGGGTGCAGGGCGGAGGCTCGGGGCTCGGGCGCGGGGCGGAGGCGGGTGGCGATTCTGTTTGCGGTGGGGGCGGCGGCGGTAGTGGTGCTGTTTGCGCTCGACCTGTGGACGGGGTCGGTGGGGCTGTCGTTCGCACAGGTGTGGGACGCGCTTTTCGGTGTGGGCGGTGCGGGCGACGCAGTCGGAGCGGCGGTAGGCGGTGCGGGCGACGCGGTCGGTGCGGTGAGCGATTCGGCGGGCATCGGCGATGCGGCGAGCAGGGTGAGCGGAGCGGTGAGCGGAGTGGCGGACGAGACGGCGGCGTACATAGTGCGCGGGTTCAGGCTGCCCAAAGCAGTGGTGGCGCTGTTGGCCGGGGCGGCGTTGGGGGCGAGCGGGTTGCAGATGCAGACGCTGTTTCGCAATCCGTTGGCGGGGCCTTACGTGTTAGGTATCAGCTCGGGAGCGAGTTTGGGGGTGGCGCTGTTTCTGTTGGGCGCGCCGCTTTTCGCACTCGCGGGAACGGGGCTGGGCGAAGCGGTGCGGAGCGTCGGCGTGGTGGGTGCGGCGTGGATCGGGGCGGGGCTGATATTTCTGCTCGTGGCCGCCGCGAGCCGCCGCATAAAGGACATTATGGCCATCCTTATAATAGGTATGATGCTGGGCAGCGCGGCGGGGGCGGTGGTCGAGGTGCTGCAATACTTTAGCGACCAGGGGGCGGTCAAGTCGTTCGTGGTGTGGACGATGGGCTCGCTGGGCGGGGTGACGGCGGGGCCGCTGAGGGTGATGGCGCCTGTCGTGGT
>JAITWI010000062.1 GCA_031285345.1 Alistipes sp. | reverse complement strand
CTTTTTCGGATTTGGGCCGCAGAGGTCACGAATTAGGTCGTTCCGACCTGCTTTCGATTGCTTTTTCCTGCCAGCCTCAAAAAAGAAAAATCCTCATATATCATTGATATACAAGGATTTTTGCCTTCTGGTGCGCTCCGTTTCCGAAGTGCCGAGAGCGGAAAACGAGACTCGAACTCGCGACCCCGACCTTGGCAAGGTCGTGCTCTACCAACTGAGCTATTTCCGCAAAATGTTTTGTTGGCCTTTTCTCTCTTGCCAAGGTCGGGACTCGTTTTCACAAGCGCTCCGCTCGGGGCAAGGTCGTGCTCTACCAACTGAGCTATTTACTTCGGTTCTTCTTTCCCACCGTGCATTGTCGACAAGCAAACCGCCGCAACGCCCCATTTTCTTCGCACTTCTTCCGTTTTGCGAGTGCAAAGATAATACCTTTTCGTCAATCTGCAAACGATTTTGCAAAAAACATCGAAAAAATCTCAACCCGGGCCACTTCGCCCACCCTATCGGCAAAGAGAACGTCAAGACCGAGAGTTGCCCATTCTTTTCATCAAACCAAAACAACATCATCGAAAGATACCTATGGTTGCTGTCTGCAATGATATATTTCCCTTCGTCAACACGGGAATGTAACAAAAATAACGACTGTAAATCAGCAGCTTACAATTTATTCCGAAATTGTATAAACTTTCACACGGGGGCTTGCATATTTTTGCCGCTAAGCGTTCACCTCCGCTTATGCTAACTCGCCGTAATCGGATCTCTGCTATCGGCGGTTGGACGCGGCCGGCAGATCGAACACAAACTCCAGCCCTTGGGGCCTGGCGGCGCGCACCTCGATGCCTCCGCCGTGCAGGGCGATGGTATTCTTGACGATCGACAGACCCAGACCCGAGCCGCCGGTATCGCGCGTGCGCCCCTCGTTCACCCGGTAGAAACGCTCGAAAATCCGCTCCAGATGGGCTCCGTCGGGGATGCCGCGCCCAGTGTCGGAAAACGAGAACCGAACGCGCGAGCCCTCCTCCCGCGCCGAGACGACTATCCCGACCCCCTCGCCTGCGTGGGCGATCACGTTGTCGGTCAGATTGCGAAACACCGAATAGACGAGGCTGCGATTGCCCCTCAGCGTCAGCCCGTCCGGGGTGTCGCGTACAAAGGTGATATTCTTTTCTATCAACGCTTTGGATGCGTCCGACCGCACCTTGTCTATCAATTCCGCCGCGTCGATCTCCGAGAACTCGAACGCGCCCTGTTTTTCGTCGATGCGCGCGAGCAGGCTCATGTCCGAAATGAGCTCCGACAGGGTCTGCGTCTGAAGGTAGGCGCGCTCCAGATAGCCCCTACGCCGCGCCTCGTCCAGCTCGTTGCCGAGCACTATCTCCAGAAATCCGCGAATGCTGGTCACCGGAGTGCGCAATTCGTGGGCTATGTTGCCCGTCATCTCGCGCTTCAGACGATGGGTCTTTTCGCGCGCCTCGTGTTCGCGCAACCGCCTTACGGCCCTCTCCAGATAGCGACCCGCGTAGAATATGAACGCCAGACCCACCACGAAAAGACCCACCACGAAGTATAGAAAACCGTTCCCGGGCTTCAAAAACGAGCGCACCTCGACGTCATACGGCAACGCCACCCGCACCACACCGACATTGCCGGAAGCGACCCCGGCTCCGTTATGGCCGCGACTCCGCGCGTAGTAGAGCAGTGGTCTCGACACCGACTCCGAAGTGCGTATATCGGAACCGCGCCCCTTTGCCGTCGCCTCGCGAATCTCGGGCCTGTCGGCGTGGTTGGCCATTCCGGTCACATCGGCGGCGTTGTCGTACGTCACGCGTCCGTCGCCGGCCACAAGCGTCAACCTGAGTGCCGCCGGCATCACCCGCAACAGGCTGTCGACATCGACCCCCGTCGACAACGCCTCCTCGATCTGCCCGGCATAGGCGTCGAGACGCTCTTCGAGGGCCTCGGTCTTGTAGCGCCGGGCGCTGCGTTGCTCGAAAACAACGATCCCGACGGTGAAGAGCGTGAATATTACGATGAAACTCCCGATGAGTTTGTGTTGAAAGCTCGGATTCATAACCCCTCGGCGTTAAACCTGTATCCATATCCGGCGCGGGACGATATGCACGACGCCTTTTCGCCCAACTTTTTGCGCAACCGCGTGATGTGGACGTCCACCGTGCGCTCGGTCGTGTAGGGGGCGTCTCTCCACAGACGGTCGATTATCTCCTCGCGCGAAAATATCCTCGACGGATTGGACGCCAGCAGCGACAGTATCTCGAACTCGGTTTTGGTCACCGCCACCGCCTCGCCGCCGATCGACAGCTCTTTGGTGGCCACATCGAGCGTCATGTCGCCCACCGTCAGGCGGTCGCCTCCGCCGGAAGCGCCGTCCGCCGCCCGCTTGAGCACCGCCCTGACCCTGGCCGACACCTCCTTGAGCGAGAACGGTTTTGAGATGTAGTCGTCGCCGCCCACCGAGAATCCGGTCAGCATGTCGTTTTCGGTGTCCTTGGCGGTGAGAAAAATTATGGGGATGGGGTTGCCTTCGCGGCGCAACTTTTCGGCCAGGTGGTAGCCCGACATTCCGCCCATCATCACGTCCAACAGGATCAGCGAATGGTCGGGTTGCAACGTGGCGAGCGCCTGCTCGGCCGAACCGGCCACGTCGACCGCGTAGCCCTCGTTTTGCAGATTGAACGACAGGATCTCACATATGTCCCGCTCGTCGTCGACCACAAGAATTCTTTTTTCCATCGGCTCTCGTATCTGATTGCAGGCAAAGGTAGGACTATTTTATTGCAATACGATTACGTTTTACGCGACGCGGCCGATGACGCGACGAGAACGACGGAATGATGAGAATGACGAAACGACAGAAGTCAGTGGTCGTCCCTAAGGCTGATCTTGAGGCAGAGGGCGTCGATGAATATGGCCAGACCGACTATCGCCGCCATCCACGAAAACGGATTGATGTAGACCACCGCCACCGCCGCTATACCCACCGCGGCTACGAGCGACGCCACCGCAAGCACCACCGAGGCAAGGGAAGGACGCCTCTCCGCACGCCCGAAGGTGGCCATCATCGCCAACCCGCACACAATGAGCACCCCGCCCGACACCACGCTCCAAAGCGGAGCCACACCGAACACCCCCGGACGCAACATCCCGACCAGACCCGGGTCGCTACCGATCAGCGGCGCCACGGCCACTCCGCAATACATCGCACCCAACAGCGCCACCACTATCGCCATCATCCTTCCCGCCGCTATGATATTCTGCCTGTTCATATTTTTGGATATATTTGAGGCGCTAAGGTAATGCTTTTTATGCAAAATCGGTAATTTTATCTGCAAAATCGCAAATTAACCTCCAAATACTTCCTAAAGGAGCGATTTTTTGACGAAGTGCGAGGTCATGTCGGTCAGCGTTTCGTCGGGCTCCACGCGGTAGAATCGCTGGTTGGTCGTCGGCGAGTCGAGGCCGCCGAATCGTTCGACGTATGGCCCCAACTTTATGTAGTTCAAGTTTTTGAGGTCAACTTCGGGCGCCTTTTCGGCCCGGCCCGAATACCACGCCGTTTTCAGGCCGCCGTGCTCGCCCGAAGAGCGCACCAATCGAGCCAACCGATTCACCTCGCCCGGATCGCCGTCGCCGCCCATGAACGCCACGCAGCTCACCGCCCGGCCGTAGCGATCGAGCAGCCGACCCAACATATCTTCGCCCAAAGGTTCGCCGACAACCGCCTGAAGATAGGCGCTGTGGCACCCGGGACAGGCGTTGGAGCATGCCGAAAGATTCAAGGCGAGTGTCACCTCGCCCGGAATCTCTTGAAAAACGATATCGTAACTTGCCACTAACAACATAACTTTCCAATGTTTTTTCAAGAGATCACCGACCGAACGCCGACCGTCGGCCGCAGGACGGTGGAGGCGTCTCGTGAGGGAGGTAACATACCGTAAACGATATCGTAACTTGCCACTAACAACATACAAAGTAATTTTTAACTTCTTTTTAGCTGGCAAAAAGAAGCAAAAACCAGCCCGATGCGAAAAAAGGCTAAAACCTCCCGTCTAACGTTCGAAATCGACGCTTCGCGCTTTTGGAACCAAAAGGTCTCGATTTCTTACCACTTTTAGCCGCGCGATTTTTTCACGCCTTTTTTCGCGACGGGATCGGCTACGCAATGCAAAGTTTCCGCGTAACTCATTTTCAACTTATCAAACCTGCGCCTGCGTGGCGTAGTGTCTGATGGCGGCCTCTTTTTGGCGGGCGGCGGAGAAGTTCGACACCCGTTTCATATAGCCGATGATTCGCGTCAGGTAGTCGAGGTTGCCTGATCCGCACTTCGGGCAGGCGCCAAGGTGACGCTTGTCGATGTGGCCACAACTGTTGCACACGGTGTTGGGGATGTTGAAGGTGAAGTAGTTGCACCCCTCCGTTGCCGCCACCCGCAGCAGGTGTTCGTACTGCTCCTT
The DNA here is from genome assembly GCA_031285345.1 of Alistipes sp. Taxonomy (GTDB): domain Bacteria; phylum Bacteroidota; class Bacteroidia; order Bacteroidales; family Rikenellaceae; genus UBA940. Next base: position 7,798 of record JAITWI010000062.1, on the reverse strand, counting down.
CGACAGGTGCTCGTCGAGATTCATGTGCAGCGCCGAACCGCCCGTCAGGTGCTCGATATATTTCTTGCCGTGCATGCGGAATTTGTCAATCACGTTGAGCGACTTGTCCTCCACGATGTAGAAGTAGCTGTTGTAGCAGTCGCGCCCCACCTTGTAGCCCGCCTCGCGGTCCCACTTTGCGTGCTTGACGCCCACGTTTTCGGCCGGGATCATCTCGCAGTTGAACATCACGTCGGGCGTGCGGTACTTCTTGTTGTAGCGCTCCACCGTGCCGAGAATCTCCTGCGTGAATGTGGCGTACTTGTCGTTGTCCGAGATTTCGATGCCCAAAAACTCCGCCGCCTCCACAAGGCCGTTCACGCCTATGGTGAGGTACTGCCGCCCCAGGTTGATGTATCCCGCGTCGAAGAGCGGCAACATACCCTTGGCGTGCATATCCTTGAGGTTTTCGTTGTAGGCGTTTTGCACCTTGTGCACTAGATCGACCACCTCTTCGAGGAAGAACTGATAGGGGATGCCCTGACGCGCGGCGTACTGTATGCAGCGATTGAGGTTGATGGTGAGCACGCTCTTCGAGCCGGTCGAGATGCCGCCCGCGCCCAACGTGTAGCTGAACTCGTTGTCGGTGATCTCGTTGCGCAGCCGGCAACAGCTCGACAGCGAGTCGGCGTTGTCTGACAGGTATGTGAAGAACGAGTGCCCCTCGGCGTACATCTCGGCCGCGAAGTCGCCATACTCCTCGTCTTTCGGTTTGCCGTTCGCCGTCAGCAGCGCCATGGTCTCCACCGGGAAGGTCAAAACGGTGCGCAGGCGCTCGCGGTTGAACCACTTCATGAACCTCTTCTGAAGCCAGCTGAGCGACTCCCAGTCGGGCGCCGAACCGTCGGGGAAGACGAAGTTTTCGAACAGACTCTCGAAGTAGTACTTGTCGTAGTACGATATGTTCCAGAACACAGCCTGGAAGTTGCGCGCACCCGTCGGTTGGTTGATCGAGTAGACAATCTGCTCGAAGTAGTCGGTGATCACCTTGTCGAGCGTGCGTTTCTTGAGCGACAGATCGACCTGCTTGCCGGGCTCCTTCCAATACTCCTTGCCGAACTCCAGACCGATGAAGTAGTTCATATACATAAGGAACTCCGGAGTGGCGCACGCTCCCGACAGCATCGAGCTCACGATGAACACCATGTTGACGAACCCTCCGGCAAACGACTTGAGGTTGGTGGGCGCCTTGGAGTTGCCGCCGATGCTTATCGTGCCGCCGATGAGCCACGGATACATGGTGATCGAGGCGCAGTAGTTGGCCAGCGACGTCTCGTCGTTCTTATATATAAAGTGGTTGTTGAGCAGGTCGATGTATTTGTCCGACACCTCCTTGCCGTACATCTCGCGGATGCGGTCGGTGAGCATGCGGCGGTTCAGGCGGATGAAGTTGCTCTTGGGGAGCTCGCCCATCAGCGTCGCCAGGTTTTTGTTCTCCACGTTGGCGTTGGCGTCGTACTTGCTGCCGGTGGCGGCGTTCGAGGCGTCGCAATACTCCATCAGGAATTTGAGCTTGCCCGACACCTCGCGATCCTCGGCGTGCTTCTGGCGGTAGAGGATGTAGGCCTTGGCCACGGCGTAGTAGCGTTCGGCCATCAGGGCGGTCTCCACCTGATTTTGGATATCCTCGACCGTCATCTCACCGGTGATGCTAACCCGAGCGAGGATGTTGGTGATCACCTCCTGGGTGGCGAAACTGCCCACCGAAAGGAACGCCTTGGAGATGGCGCCTCTGATTTTGTCTACTGAAAACGGCTCTCGCTTGCCGTCGCGCTTGATGATGTAAGTTTCCATAACTATTTCGTACCTCTTATTGTATTCCGAGACCTGTTCGATGCGTTTTTTTCCTCTTTGTTTCCTCTTTCTCCCTCTTTTTTCGCCGCTCCCGAAAGATTGCGACCGGTGACAAAGCTATCCAAACTTTCCGCCAACGCCCGAACCAGCTTGCGGAAGTTATCAACAAGTTATGCCCAAAACTCACAAGCCGCTATTAAACAACGTAAAAAACAAATGTTGATTGTGCGTCGCATTGTCTTTCCACAAGCAAAAACGTACGAATGTTTTTGCTCATGTGGTATAATTACAAAATTGCTTCCCGACGGGTGTCATGCGACCCCGGTCCGACTCGCCGGTTTCGAAAGAAATGACAGTCGAGTCGAGCTGAATTTTATTTTGGCAGCAAAATTGCATTCATGTCAAAAGCCCGAAAAATGGGCATGTTTTTGCAGCAAAAACAGATAAAACGCTCTGATACAAATTTATCGAGACGCTGTTTTTGTACTTTTTTGTATGATGATGAGGTTTTTTGATTTTTTTATGAAACAGGCGCCATTACTATGAAGATTAAACTTTTAAGACTTTAGATCGAGTGATTTACCCGCCGTTTTGACCGCCCAAAGCGCGGGAATGGCGAAAATATTCAAGAAATGAGCTTGATGTGGTGTAAGATTTGCATTAGCGAGCCCCTAAACCAACTTTATTTTAGCTAACATAAAAAATATTTTGCCCGACAACAGAAGATTTTTCACCCACAGACCAAACCATTAGACCATTACTGATAAATCAGAGCTTTTTGTAGAAATTATGAGTACGTTTTTGAAGGCTTTTTGTTTTTCCATCATCTCCATTCTTTTTTTCTCAGCGACCGCATTGGCGGCAATCGACGCGTCGGCCACACGGGCGAAATCGGCACTGACCGACCCCGGGCTAACTAATCGAACTCCGGACGACCCCAAAGTCGACCCTCAAGCCGCCCCAAAAGTCGACCTCGATGCCGACCCTGCGAAGGGCGCCTACCCCGAAAGCGAGGGCGAGGGCGATCTCAATGGCAACCCCAATGACGCCCCCGAAGTCGACCTCGATGCCGACCCTGCGAAGGGCGCCTACCCCGAAAGCGAGGGCGATCTCAATGGCAACCCCAATGACGACCCCAAAGTCGACCCCCAAAGGGATGCCGATTCCGGGACTGATGGCGACAACGTTTCCATTCTCTTTCGATTCGACCGGGACGTCATCGACCCCGAATTCATGGACAATCGCCGCACTCTGGCTTCGCTCGAAGAGATGCTCTCCGACCGCGACCTCGTCTCGCGCCTCGCCTCGATCGAGATCATGGCGGCCGCGTCGCCCGAGGGCAACCCCGACTACAACCGCGACCTTGCCTGGCGCCGTGGTTGGGCGCTCAAGGCCTACATGGTCGAGACGTGCCCCGAACTCGATCCGGCGATCATCGTGGTGCGCACCGTCGACCGCTATTGGGACGGACTCGTCGAGGCGGTCGAAGCCGACGCTGCCGTTCCGGGACGCAACGAGCTACTCACCACACTCACCCGCGAAGATATTTCCGACGCGGAAAAGAACCGACGCATGAACACCATGGCGGGTGGGCGCACGTTCGCCTATCTGAGGGACAACCACATCCTGCGCCGTCTGCGTTCCGGTTCGGCCGACATAGCGTTCATTTTGGCGAAACCCGAGCCTACCCCTCCTCCTGCAAAGCCCGTGCCACAGCCCGATATGACCCCCGAACCCGCGCGCGACCCGATCCCAGAACCCGCGCCGCAGCCCACACCCGCGCCGCAGCCCGAGACCGTCACGACATACAACACCCTGCTGGCGCTCAAGACCAACCTGTTGACCGACATAGTGGGTGTGGCGAGCCTCGGGGTGGAGGTACCCATAGGCAAAGAGAATAAGTTTTCGGTGGCGGGCAGCGCTCTCTACGGATCCACCTCCATCAAAAACAGCTACGCCCTTCAGGCGATCGAGGCCACCCTCGAAGCGCGCTACTGGTTCAACCCCCACAAAGGGGCGCTCACCGGCTGGAACCTGGGGCTCTACGGCACCTACAACGACCACTTCGACGTGCAGTGGGGCTCAGGCTGGCAGGGCGACGGCTATCGCTCGGTAGGGATTGTGGGCGGATGGTCGGCCTATCTCTCGCCCGCGTTCAGCCTCGACCTATCGGTGATGGCGGGTTGGGTCAACATTCCCGAGATGCGCAAGTACAGCGCCCCGCAGCAGGGCCACCTGATGTGGGAGCGAACGGTGTTCAACGCCAACCGTTTTCTGCCGACCCAGGCGCGCGTGAGCCTCATCTGGCTGATCAACAAAAAACATACGACAACCCTGAATAAGTAATATTATGCAACGAATCATAACTCCGTCACTGGCCATTGCGGCGATCCTTTTGGTAAACACAGGATGCGACGAGCAGCGCGACCTCTACGTCTCTCCGGGCCCGGTACTCACCGTCCAAGGCGACTGGGTGCCTTCGCTCGGCCGCGACGACATGACCAACGACGCCACGGTGATAACCCATCTGATAGAGAGGGACGTCGTTTCGCGCCACTACCTCCTCGAAGCCGATGGCGTGGATATACCCATAGAGCACGGCACCTACGACGTGTTGATCTTCAACGGCATGATGTTCGACGACGTCGACAACCAGTTGGACGGTGTGACCTTTCAGGGCAGCGACCGAATCTCCACCATGATGGCCACCATCGACCCGGGCGAACCCAACCGCCGCCTGAGCCGCGCCGACGACGAGTACATCGCCACCAACAACATGGAGATACTCACCTCCATGATCATGCGCGAGCACTACGACACCGACGACGCGGCCTTCTACAAAAAGTACGACAACGGCCAGATGATCTCCAACACGGTGGGCGACTACATCCTCGCCCAGCGCCGGCTTGAGCCCCACGCCCTGTCGCACCGCTGTCAGGTGACGGTGTGGGTGTCGGGCATCGACAACTGCCTGTCGATAAACGCCGCCCTGAAGGGGCTGTCGGGCTCGTCGTCGATGACCACCCACATACCCTCGCGCGAATTCACGGTCACCCATCAGTTCAACCTCAACAACAGGGTCGATCTGGGCGACGGGGTGGGTCAGGTCACCTCGCCCGAGTTCGTCACCTTCGGCCCTCCCCACGAGGACGACCGCGAGGTGATCCTCCACATCGAGTACACCCTTGTCAACGGCGAAGTCGAGGTGGAAGATGTGGACGTGACCGAGCAGCTGGACGCGTTCCTCGACATGGTCCACGAAACCCACGACGACGGCGAAGCCGAAATCCACCACAACCTCAAGATAGAGATCATGCACGAGACCCACATCGAGGATGTGGTGCCGGTGGAGGGCGCCATCGACCTCGAAGACTGGGGCGACGACGAGATCATCCACTTCCCGATAACACGATAAAAACCAACTTTAATTCTCAATATCTTAACAAAAACCAATTTTAACATGAAAAAATTATTCTTCATTCCCGCGCTGGCTCTGCTTGTCGGCGCCGCGAGCTGCCAAAAAGAGACGGTGTTGACCGCCGATTCCGAAAACGGGATCGAATTCAAAACCGCCCTCGGCCAACAGACCACCACCCGCGCCTCCGAATTCACCGGTTGGGCAAACGGCGACGGACTGACCGTCTACTCCTATCCCGTGGAATCGACCACCCTCTACAACCAGTTCGAACTGACGCTCACGGACGGTGCGTGGGGCTACGGCGACACCCCGGTGGAATATAAGGGCTTCCCGCTGCGCTACTACTCGTGGTATCCCGAGACTAACGTGACCAACACCGGGGTAACCACCGGCGGCTACGTTATCGGCTACACCGTTCCCGCGGTGGCCTCGCAGGAGGATCTCGTGGGTGCGGGCGTCACCGTGTCGGGCAACATGGTCACCCTGCCGTTCAAACACCTCCTCTCCGAGGTTAACTTCGCCCTGATGGGCAGCTTCGGCGTCGGAATCGAAGTGACCGATATCATGGTCAACGACGTGGCCAGCGCAGGCACCTACACCTTCGGCGCCTCCACCCCCTGGAGCGCTCAGACAGGTTCGGCCGACTACGCCTACACTCCGTTCGTGGACACGACCACCGATCCCGACACCCCCTCCAACGTCATCGACATCGAAGGCACGGGAATCAGCTACATGGGTAACGGCAACGGCACCTACAACCGCACCAACGCTCTGATGCTCATGCCTCAGACGTTCGCCGCCGGTTCGACGGGCAACATCAGCCTCAATTACAGCCTCACCCACACCGACGAGGGCGGCGACCCGGCGACCGAAACCGGTTCCGTCACGGCCAACCTGAGCGAGTTCGGCAACTACATATGGGAACCCGGCAAGCGCTACGTCTACATGATCGACTTCACCAGCTTCCTGGCCGGCGGCGAGATCACCTTCACCGTCACCGTTGACGACTGGACCGACGCCGCTCCCGTCGTCGAAACCCTCATGGTGACCCAGGCCACCACCGTCCACATCGACGACGCCATCATGCACCACGCGGCACTCAACGCCGCGACTACCGCGCTGACCGTGTTCCCGATCGACATCGTGGGCACCATCACCACGTTGGATTCCCTCGCCGCCATCGACGGTTTCGAGGAGAGCGACGTTATCCGCATCAAGTGCCTCACCGAAGGCGAAGCCGATCTCCTCGAAGCGGCGGCCGCCACCACCGGTTGGACCGTAACCCAGAGCGGTCGCGTCATTATTCTGACCAAGCCCGCCGAAGAGGTACCGGAACCCTAACGTTTCCGTTCCTTAGCTAACCTAAGCCCCGCCGAGCTCGACCGCCCGGCGGGGCACAAGAGACAAAACCGACTTTAGTATATGAAAAAAATTCTGGCAACAGCCTTTTTGGTCGCACTTTCGACCCAATCCTGCACGCAGGAGACGACCCTGAAGGCGGGAGACGATACGGCAGCCGACGGAAGGCTCGTATTCTCGACCTCGCTCGACCACGACAAAACCCGAGGCACCGGCGGACAAACCCGATCCGCCGCGATGACGGACGCGGCGGCGATGGCCTCGGCGGGAGGCTTCAAAGTGTGGGCCGTGAGCCACGACGAACCCTGGGCCGAAACTCCGGACACCAAGACCGCCATTCTGGACGGAGTCACCGTGACGGGCAACCAGAGCGGCACTGTGTGGAGCTACGACGATCCCGTCGAATGGCCCGACGGTCGCTACGTGTCGTTTTTCGCCATAGCCCCCGCCTCCGTCGCGGTAGACGGCAGCGCCACGGCCGGAACGCTCTCGACGAGCTACACCGTCGATCCCGACCCGGCCGATCAGACCGACCTTGTGTTCGCCCACCCCGTTTACGACCGCACGGGATCGACCTACTCGGCGGGCAGACCGTTGACCCTGAATTTCGGCCACGCACTCTCGCGCATTGTGTTCACCGGCATCATCCTCAACGAGAGCGGCTCCGATCCGCGCACCGTCAAAGTCACCGGAATCACCCTCGACGGACTCTACGACAGCGGCACGGCCGATCTCGACGTGCCCATCGAGTGGACGCTCTCGGGCACCGCCTCCGCCTCCTATTCGCTTTCGCGCGGGGAGGGAGAGCTCGTCGACGTGGCCTTGAGCACCGCCGCCCCGGTGAGCCTCATTCCCTCCGACGGATATCTGTTCCTCGTGCCTCAATCTTTGGAGCGCGCCGCCGGAGCCGAACCCACCATGTCGGTGACGCTCGAAATATCCGACCAGGAGGGGCTCAACCCCCAGACCATCGTCGCTCCCGCCCGTTCGCTCTTCTCGCCGTCGGAGTGGCTGGCCGGCAAGAGCTACGAATACCGGGTGATAGTCGACGGCGACGACGTGCGCATCGTGGGAGCCGCCATGGCCGATCTGACGCTCGAACCGTGGAAGGTGAGCGTATACATCAATCCGGTGGTGATGGTGCAGGGTAATCCCGACAAGAACGCCGCCAAATTCGGAGCGGCCATA
>JAITWI010000048.1 GCA_031285345.1 Alistipes sp. | reverse complement strand
GGCAGTCCCGCCTTGCGAATCATGTAGGCAAGTTCCACCGCCGTGTAGGCTTTGATCGCCGCATCGGGCAGGATCGCGCGAATCCGACGGATCAGCTCGGTGTAGAACCACAGATCGTGCTCGGGGTGAACTCCGCCCACGATGTGAACCTCAGTCACTCCAGTCCCGATATAGCGGCGTGCCGTCTCCTCCATCTGCTCGATCGAGAGATCCCACGCTTCGGGGTCGCCCGCACCTCTGCGGTACGAACAAAAGCGGCACGCAAAGGCGCACACGTTGGTGGGTTCGATGTGGAAATTACGGTTCCAGTAGAGCGCATCGCCGTTTTTGCGCCGCCGCACCCCGTCGGCCAACCGCGCGAGTAGCCACAACGGAGCCTCGCGCCACAACCGAAGAGCCTCTTCAGCCGTAACGCGAGTGCCGTTTTCTATCTTTCGGGCGATTTCTTTCACGCCGTAAAAGTAGTAAATTTATTTGAATTTCGCGGCGAGCTTGCGTTCGAGGAAGTATGCGCCCACTAAGCCTGCGCCGCCGCAGAGCATCGCCAGAGACAGGATTAAAAATACGGCGATGGCATCGCTGTCGAAACCGCCACTGCGGGAGACGCCACCCGAGGCGAGAACGATGCAACCGATGGCTACACCCAAGCCGATTCCCGCTATTAGGCCGCTCACGCGCAGTATTGTACCTTGTTTGCGCTTCTCTCTTGCCTCGATCTTTGCGAGACGCACCTGTAGGTTCATCTGTGTGTCGGCTTTGTGCCACTCGTCGAATGAGGTGGAGTTGTTGGCCATGAGTTCTTTGGCCTTGTACTTGAAGAGGATGTTCAGGGCGATTACCGCGAACAGGCCGATCAGAAAGATGATCGGGATGAAAATTGCTAAAAATCCCATTTCCATAATATATTTTTTAGTTGTTTGATTTTTTTCTGTCGATTATGCGTTCGGCGAAGTAGGCGATCAGCATGAAGAGGCCGCCGACGAGGATTGCGCAGGCGAGAATGAAGAGCGCCCATACGGAGAATTGGAATGCAAGTACAAGATCTTCGTCATAGTGGGCGAAGGAGCCGAAAAATTCCCATACGGCAGGTGCTCTGCCGACGAACATTCCGAGGATCGTTCCTGCGCCCGCGCCGGTAAGGAAGGCTCCGAGGCGAAGGGCGGCGGTGCGGCTGACGGAGGCTTTGGCGCGCGCTTCGGCCTCGTACCACTCGGCGATGGAGGCTCCCGGAGGGTGGTCGGCGTGGGCTACGCGCGCTTTGTATTTGTAGTAGATGTTCAGCGAGATGGCTGTGAACAGGCCGATCACGAAGAGGATTGGGATGAAGATACCTAAAATTGCAGGACTCATAATTTTTTTGTTTTTGTTTGTTTTGCTATTTTGACGCGGTTACTGCTAAAAGGTTACACGGCGAACAAATTTTTTGTTACCTTGTAACCTTTTAGCACGGTGTGCGTCATATAATAGAATGAAAAAAGGGAACCCGAACGATAAGGAGAGTGTTCGCCGTGTTTTGCGCGGCGATCTGGAGGAGTTCTCCCGTTTGGTGGGGACGCATGCGCCGAGAATGTTGCGGTTGGCTCTCGGGATTGTGCGTCGGCGCGATCTGGCGGAGGATGTCGTGCAGGATGCGCTGGTGAAGGCTTACGAGAAGTTGGGGTCGTGGCGTGGCGAGAGTTCGCTTTCGACTTGGCTTTACAGGATTGTTTATACCACTGCGCTTTCGGCGTTGCGTGGGGGCGGTCGCAGTTTTTGGGAAGCCTCGCCCGAGTTGCCGGATACTGCCGGCGAAGAGGATGATGAGTGGCAGGTGACGGAGGAAAATATTGCGCGGATGAGGCGGGCTTTGGAGTTGCTTTCGCCTGTGGATCGTACTTTGGTGACGCTCTTTTATTTGGAAGATCGGTCGGTGCGCGAGGTGGCGGCGATTTGCGGGGAGAGCGAAGGGAATGTTAAGACGCGGTTGCATCGGGCGCGGGGGCGATTGCGGGTTTTAATGGTTAATTGTTGATGGTCAGATGGCTAATGGGCTGCGCGGAATGATTTTTTGTTGTGGATGAAATTTTGGAATCTGCGGAATAGGAAAAAAATGAGATGATGGAAAATTGTCGAGATAATTTTAGGGAGCTTTTGTTGGCAGCGAGTGAGATGCCTTTTGCGGAGGGTGTGGGCGATGTCGGGTTCGGGGTCGAGGCTGGTGTCGGCGGCGGCGATTTGGAGCGGCGGGTGATGATTGAGATTGTGCGCAGGGAGGTGGAGCGTTCGCGGCGGCGGGCTCGGCGTGGGATGATTGCCTCTTTGTCGGGGCTGGCAATGCTGTTTGCTGGGTGTATCGCGGCGGTCGTGGCTTGGTTTCCCGCTTTGTTGCCGTCGTTTTCGCGACTGTCTTGGTTGGAGTGGGTGCGCGAGATTCCGTTGCCGGAGTTTTTGGATTCGGCTGATTTTGTTGGTTCTGTCGGTTTGGTTTCCGAGGGTTTCGAGAGTGCGCCGCTTTTCGAGCAGTGGGGCGGATTGGTTGTGATTTTGCTTTTAATTGGTGGTGCAGTAGGTTTTGTTTATTATCTTAACTATTTGTTTTCGAGCAATAATGTGCGTGGGTAGATGAACTTTTGGTTTAACTGATGTCGTTGCCGTCGTTACGGCCGGAAGTCTATTATTTCGAATCCTTCGTACCTTTGTGGATCATAGTGGAAAGTACTGCTAATATGAATGTTAGGTGTGATGCGCACGACGTCGACTGCCGCCTCGGTGCTCAACATACCCATCGTGTAGCCGACTCGCACGGGTAGACCCGTTTGTGTGGAGACGAAAACGTCGATCGTTTGGCCCGCTTGGTTCGAGCCGTCGGGGGCTAACTCCTTGAGTTCTATGCGTTCACATTGTGTGCCGTTGATGAGTGCCGCGCCGATGTAGCGGTGGGTGTAGCTGCCGTCCATGAAGTCGAACAGGCGCGTTGGGTTGCCCATCACGGTGCGGTCGGCGGGGTCTACGCGGTCTATCGCCACCTCGCGGTCGAGGTTATTTACTTCGTATTTAGTTGATCCGTCGCAATATAGCTCGATGTCGGGCGTGGTGAGGTGGTAGCTGTCGCCGCTCACTTCGTAGTTGCCTGTGAGGTTTTGGTCGGCGATGGAGACTTCGAATTCGACGCGGTAGTCGCCCCAGGAGGCGACTTTTTTTTGCAGTTCGCCGAGGAGGGCGGTTGATTTTTCGTCGGGATTTGCGGCGGCGAAAGTACTTGTGGTCAATGTTATTGCCGCTAT
>JAITWI010000036.1 GCA_031285345.1 Alistipes sp. | reverse complement strand
CCTCACACATCCCCGCCGCGACCCCCCCCACAAAGCCCCTAAACGGTCATCACCTCTTTCTCCTTTGCGGCGACCACCTCGTCGATCTTCTTGCCGAACCGGTCGTAAATCTTCTGAATCTCGGCCTCGCCGTTTTTGGCCTCATCCTCGGGCATGCCCTCTTTTTGAGCCTTTTTGAACGCCTCCACGGCGTCGCGACGATTATTACGGAGCGAAACGCGCCCCTTTTCGGCCTCCTCCTTGACCTGCTTGACGATTGCCTTGCGGCGTTCCTCGGTCAGCACGGGGATGGTGAGACGGATCTCGTCGCCGTTGTTGGATGGGGTGAGGCCGATGTTGGAGTTGATGATGGCCTTTTCGATGGGGGCGAGCATGTTTTTCTCCCACGGCTTGATCAGGATTGTGCGCGCGTCGGGCACGTTGACGCTGGCCACCTTGTCCACCCCGGTGGGTGTTCCGTAGTAGTCCACCATGATGTCGTTGAGCACGCCGGTTGAAGCTTTTCCGGCGCGGATGTTTAGCAGGGTCTCCTCCATAAAGTCGAGCCCTTTCTGCATTCTTGCTGTGCAGTCGTCCAGAATCTGTTTTGTGGTCTCCATATTTTCAGTTTTTTATAATAGTTCCTATTTTTTCTCCCTCCAGCACTCGGCCCAGGTTGCCTTCGGTGTCCATGTCGAACACCACCACGGGCAGCGAGTTCTCGCGACAGAGGGTAAACGCGGTGAGGTCCATAATGCGAAGGCCACGCGAATAAACCTCGTCGAAAGTGAGCGCGTCGAATTTGGTGGCGCCCGGGTCTTTTTCGGGGTCGGCGGTGTAGACTCCGTCCACGCGGGTGCCCTTGAGCAGCACGTCGGCCTCCACCTCTATTGCCCTGAGCGCCGCCGCCGAATCGGTGGTGAAGTAGGGGTTGCCGGTGCCGCCACCGATAATCACGACGTGGCCGCTTGCCATATATTCGAGCGCCCTGTCTTTCGAAAACAGCTCGCCCACCGGCTCCATGCGAATGGAGGTCAGCACCTTGCACCGCGCCCCTTCCGCCGCCAAAGCGCTTTGCAACGCCAGCGAGTTGATCACCGTGGCCAGCATCCCCATCTGGTCGCCCTTCACCCGGTCGACCCCGCGGCCCATTCCCTGGATGCCGCGAAAGATGTTGCCGCCGCCCACCACGATCGCCACCTGCACGCCTTTGCCGGCCGCCGCAGCAATTTGGGAGGCGTACGAGGCCAGTACCTCGGACGCGAATCCCGTTCCAGCCCCTCCGGCAAGGCTCTCGCCGCTCAGTTTGAGTAATATTCTGTTGTATTTAGTCATCATAATGCGACCGTTTCTTTCGTGCGAAAATAATCAAAATATTTTAGAAGTTGTTTAAAATTTTCCACTCTCGCTCTTTCGCGCTCTTTTTTGTCGGGTTTTTCGTCCGGAACTCGTTACGTATTTCCGATATGCGCCTCGCTTCGAACGAAAAACCGGAACAAAAATAGCTGCAAAATAGCTTCGGTAGAAAATTTAAACAACTTCTTAATTATCTTTGTTATCCGAAGAAAACCGCCATGTTCAACCCTCTAAAAGATATCCGCGACCTGTTTTTTCCTCCGGTTTGCCCGGCGTGCGGCGGGGCGATGGATGGCGGGGCGGGATTTTTGTGCACCGCCTGCCAGTGGCAGATGCCGCTGACGGGTTTCGAGGATCGGGCCGACAACCCGGTGGCGCGCATGTTTTGGGGTCTTGTGCCGCTGGAACGTGCCACGGCGCTGTTGTGGTTCGTGCACGAGAGCGATTTTAGGCAGGTGGTGCACTCGTTCAAATATCGCGGACGGTGGGCTCTGGCGCGCGACATGGGGCGCTGGTTCGGGCGGACGCTGGCCGACACCGACGGCTGGGGCGGGGTGGAGGTCATAGTCCCGGTGCCGCTCCACTTTCGCAAAAAGCTCACTCGCGGCTACAACCAGTCGGAGTACATCGCGCGCGGAATGGCCTCCGAGATGGGCGTCGACCTCGACTGCCGGTCGGTGGTGCGCCGCGTCAACAACCCCAGCCAAACCATGGTGGGCGGCGCGGGCGAGCGGTGGGACAACGTGGCGGGCATCTTTGCCGTGCGCCGTCCCGAGCGGCTGGCGGGCAAACACATTCTTTTGGTGGACGACGTGCTGACTACCGGAGCCACCGTCGCCTCGTGCGCCCGCGCCATCGCCGCCGCCGTTCCCGACTGCCGCGTGTCGGTGGCCACCCTCTACGCCTCCAAGCAGGGGCTGGGGGTTAGGGATTGACCGCCTTCATAAAAGGAGGCGAGCCACCCAACCGCACGACCGCACAAAAAAGGCGGACCACCCAACCGGGCGGCCCGCCTCTTTTTAAACGATAGACTAATATGATATACTTAAAACAACAGTGTCGCACTTGACGTAATGTGTCTCACGAACGATAGAAGGAATGACCGGGTCGAGAATTATACTTCCCGGGACGTTGGGATCTGTGATTACCGGGGGTACGAGGGGGTCTTTCGGGGTGGGATTCACTAATGAAAATTTAGTGACGATAACTTTGGCGATGACATAGGCATCGTCGATCGACGGTAACGTAGACTGGCCGCTACCCGATCTCTGGATCGTGTATGGATATTCTCTGATCGTTCCCGCATTATATTTGGGAGCCCAAACCTGATTGCCGTCAATCACATACATCTGCTCCAGGGCTATCGTCGTAGGTATCGTATTGAAATTCACATCCCTCAATATATTGATTGCGCCGGTGGGGCGAACGTAGGGATCGGGACTGGGCATGCGATTCTCTTGCAAAATAGCATCCAACACCAATTCGTTGTTGCCCACGTTCAGCACCTCCACGGCCCAGCTGTTGAGCTGCGCGGCGGTGGGCAGCATCGGCATGACTACGATCGGGTCGGCAGGGGTCAAGTCGTTCCAGCCCGCCCGGGTCTGAGATTCGGTGTTTTGAGGCATGAAATCCTCTTCGTAGGGCTGTTCACACCCCGCGAGCGTCGCCACGGCAACGGTCAATAGCAATAGCTTTTTCATAGTAGTAGGTCATTAAAGTTGTTGGTGCATGATTGCAGGCACAAGGTAATAAAAAATATTCGGAATCCCACCGATTTTCCAATAAAAAAGCGCACAAAAAAAGGCGCCCGCTGCGGGCGCCTTTTTCATCACTCGACACACACTATCTACTCGTCTCCCCGGCGGCGGTTGGCGTTTTCGCGCAGCCACTCCTCGAACATCTCGATGTGCAGCCTCTCGTCGGCCATAAGTTTAGCCAACAAGGTGAGGGTATACCGGGTGGTCTCGTTCTGGGGCAGGGCGATCACCTTCTCCATTATCTCGTCGTAGCCCTTGACTGCGGACTGCTCGGCCGACAGGGCGAAGTGCACCGCCTCCACGGGCGACGATCCGTACTCTATGCTCTCGGTGCTGCCCGGCCGCGCCACTTGACCGCCCAGGCTCATTATCAGGTCGCCGAGTTTGTCCAAGTGCTTCATCTCCACCAGCGCGACGCCCATCATCATCTCGCCCAGCTCCTCGAACATCGCCTCCTGGGTGATGTACATGTGGATCGAGTCGAGCTCCGAGTATCCGTTGGAGGCCTTGTAGGCGTCGTAGAACCACTCGGGCCTCACCCCCTCGTTGGGCTTGGGCACCCCGTAGGTGGGATACAACACGTTGTGGTCGCTGAATCGCATGTTGTTGACCAGCGCCGTCGTGAGCTCGTCGATCAGGTTAGTGCCGCGCTCTCTCATAAGGGAGAACATCAAGGACTTTTCTTTCATATCAAATTTTTTTATAGGGTTTTGCTGTTCGATAAATCTTTTTTACCTTTGTGGCCTGATTTTGCAGAGCTCCCACGGCGTGCCGATGGGGAAGTGCATGCAAAAACCGTGCGACAATCGAACGAATAACGTAAATAACTCTAAAAAATTATCTAAGGTGGATTCATTAAGTTACAAAACCATCTCCGTCAACGCCGCCAACGCCGACAAGCAGTGGTACGTGATCGACGCCAACGGAGAAGTTTTGGGTCGCCTCGCCTCGCAGATCGCCAAGATCCTGCGCGGCAAGAACAAGCCCAACTTCACCCCCAACGCCGATAGCGGCGACAACGTCATCGTCATCAACGCCGACAAGATCCGTCTGACGGGCAAAAAGATGACCGACAAGGTCTACGTCCGCCACACGGGCTACCCCGGCGGCCAGCGTTTCGAAACCCCGGCCGGCTACCTGAGCCGCCGCCCGACCGTTCCGGTCGAAAAGGCCGTCAAGGGCATGCTTCCGCGTACGACCCTGGGCGCGGCGCAGCTCCGTAACCTGCACGTCTACGCGGGCGCCAACCACCCCCACGAGGCGCAAACCCCGAAGGTTCTCAAACTTAGCGAAATCAAGTAGTCATGGAAATCACAAACACAGTTGGCCGCCGCAAGGCCGCCGTGGCGCGAGTTTTCGTAAAACCGGGCACGGGCACCATCATCATCAACAAAAAACCGCTGGAGACCTACTTCCCGCTGGAGATATTCCAATATGTGGTTCGTCAACCCCTGCTGGTGCTCAACGCCACCGAGAGCTACGACATCACCATCAACCTGACCGGCGGCGGCATCAAGGGCCAGGCCGAGGCCGCCAGGATGGGCATCGCCCGCGCGTTGTGCGAAATCGACGCCGAGCTGCGTCCCGCGCTCAAGAAGAACGGCTTCCTCACCCGCGACAGCCGCGAAGTCGAGCGTAAGAAACCCGGTCAGCCCGGAGCACGTCGTCGCTTCCAGTTCAGCAAACGTTAGTGAAAAGATAAAAGTGGAAAGTGAAAAATTGCGGAGTTTATTAAAAAGCCTGCGGCTTTGCCGCTCAACAACTTTTCACTTTTCGTCGATTAATAAAGTAATAAAACCCGTGAGACCGCCCTTTTCGGATTTTCGGTCCGAGCGCGCTACTCTCGCGTTGACGTAAAAAACTAAAAAAATAAAATGTCAAGAACAAATTTCGAACAGCTTTTAGAGGCAGGCGTGCACTTCGGCCACCTTCGCCGCAAGTGGAACCCCAAGATGGCTCCGTACATCTTCATGGAGAAGAACGGCATCCACATCATCGACCTGCACAAGACGGTCGCGATGATCGACACAGCCGCCGCCGCCGCCAAGCAGATCGCCAAAAGCGGCCGCAAGATACTCTTCGTGGCAACCAAAAAACAGGCTAAGGACGTTGTGGCCGAAATGGCCGCCAACGTCGGCATGCCCTACGTGACGGAGCGCTGGCCGGGCGGTATGCTCACCAACTTCCCGACGATCCGCAAGGCCGTCAAAAAGATGTCCACCATCGACAAGATGACCACCGACGGCACGTTCGACAACTTTTCAAAAAGAGAAAAGTTGCAAATATCCCGTCAAAGGGCCAAACTCGAAAAGAACCTCGGTTCGATAGCCGACCTCACCCGCCTGCCCGCCGCGCTGTTCGTGGTGGACGTGCAGAAGGAGGCCAACGCCGTCAAGGAGGCGGTTCGCCTGTCGATTCCGGTCTTCGCGCTGGTCGACACCTGCTGCGACCCGTCGAACATCGACTACGTGATTCCGGCCAACGACGACGCCACCAAATCGGTGGAAGCCATTATGGCCGCCGTCACCGCCGCCATCGCCGAGGGTGTGGCCGAGCGCAAGCTTGAGAAGGACAACAACGGCGACGAAAACGAAGAGGGCACCGTGGCCAACGCGGGCAAAGGCACCGGCCGCCAGCGTACCCGCAAAATGGTGCGCGAAGAGGTCGAATTCACCATGGATGCCGCTCCGGCTGAGGCCGCTCCGGCTGTTGAGGCTCCTGAAGTCGCTCCCGTTGCCGAAGCTGCTCCCGAGGCTCCGGCTGTTGAAGCAGCTCCCGCAGTTGAGACCGCTCCCGAAGCTCCGACGGAGGCGTAATAAATTACACAAGAGATTCGGTATACACCCTTGCCTCTTGCATAACGAGTGGCAGGGGTGTGCTGATGAAAAGCATTGAC
The DNA here is from genome assembly GCA_031285345.1 of Alistipes sp. Lineage (GTDB taxonomy): Bacteria > Bacteroidota > Bacteroidia > Bacteroidales > Rikenellaceae > UBA940. The sequence goes on along the minus strand of JAITWI010000036.1, from coordinate 5,013 downwards.
AAACATCAAAAAACATACAACTATGGAAATCACAGCAGCAGACGTTGCGAAATTGCGCAAGATGACCGGCGCGGGCATGATGGACTGCAAGGCCGCACTCAAAGACGCCGAGGGCGACTTCGACAAGGCCAAGGACATCATCCGCGAAAAGGGCAAATTAGTGGCCGACAAACGTGCCGACCGCACCGCCACCGAGGGTGTGGTGGTATACAAAATCGTCGGCCAAAAGGGCTACATGCTCTGCCTGGCTTGCGAAACCGACTTCGTGGCCAAGAACGAAGAGTTCGGCAAGTCGGCGAACGAGATCCTCGACATCGCGGTCGCCGGCGACATCGCCGACCTGGACGCGCTGATGGCCAAGGTGGGCGACGTGGTGACCGAAAAGAGCGGCCAGACGGGCGAAAAGGTGGAACTGCCGTTCTACGCCCGCGTGGAGGCTCCGTTCATCGACGCCTACGTGCACACCAACAAGAAGTTGGGCTCGATCATCGGCTTCTCGAAGTCGCTCCCGGTCGAGGTCGCGCACGACGTCTGCATGCAGGCCACGGCTATGGCTCCGGTGTCGATCGACGCCGCCGACATGCCCGCCGCGGTGCTCGAAAAGGAGCGCGAAATCGGCCGCGAACAGGCTCGTCAGGAGGGCAAACCCGAAGCGATGTTGGACAAGATCGCCGAAGGTAAGCTCGCTAAGTTCATCAAGGAGAATACCCTGATGAACCAGTCGCTGGTGAAGGACCCCAAGAAGAGCGTCGCCCAGTTTATCGCCGAGGCCGACAAGGACGCGCGCATCGTGGCGTATCGTCGGTTTTCGCTGAACGATTAGTTATCTCCCTCGCAAAACGCCTCCACCGGCCTGTGGCCGACGGTCGGCGCTCGGTCGATGAGCTCGCGCTTACGCGCTCGGTTCGCTGAACGACTAAATTTCGATGTGTTTATATAAGCAGCCTCGGCCCAACGGTCGGGGCTGCTTTTTTATGCTCGTTACTTTTTTTGATGAGCAAAAAAAGTAACCAAAAAAACTCACCCCGTGTTCGCGCTCGCCTGCTCCCACCTCATCTAACGTGGTACAAATTCCGGTGCGCCGAAATTTGAAAGCCACGTTAGCTTCGGCTCCGCGACGGCTCCCGCAAAGACGGGGAATTACGCGCGGGCTAATGGGCTATCTCATGCGGAACATCCGTCGTCGGGTGTCGGCGAATTCGCACTCGACGATGCCGGTGAGCACGTCCGCGGCGTCGTGCAGCCGGTTGGCGCGATAGAGGCGGCGGTAGGTCGACAGATGGTCGTGGAACGCCGGCCAGCGGCGAGCCCAGTCGGCGGGCATGCGGATGCGGTGGGTCACGGTGGCCGAGTTGGAGAGTATGCGCGCCTCCTTGTTGTCGGATTGGTGGAACCACTCGACCGCCACGCCCGGAGATAGCCGCTCGACCGCGCGAGCGAATCCGCGGCCGCCGTTGTTGCTCTCCACGCGCGCCAGACGGGTGTCGGTGCGTGCGAGCATCTCGGACACGAGGGTCTCGGTGACCTCCATCGGCTCGGGGGTGTAGACCACGTCGGTGACGTAGGCCAGACCGTCGGCTCCCACCTGGTAGCAGACCGAGCAGAGGTAGTCGTCGCCCATGTCGGCGGTGTCGGTGTAGTTGTTGCGCGCCACCACCCGGGCGGGCGGCTCGTCGTAGGTGGCGATGCCCTCGCCGTAGAGAAGCCCCTGGGCGGGTGAGGGATTGCCCTGATACATGCACTCGAACTGGAGAGGGTCGAGGGCGCGTTTTCGCAGCAGCAACTTGCGACTGTGGCGCTCGGGCCAGAGGGGTTCGCCCGGGGCGCGGGGGTCGATCTGGGTGGGGGGCGAGTTTTTGAGCGCCTCTAAGTTGAGGTGGAGCCACACCTCGGGCGGCCAGTCGTCCAGATCGGACCAGCGCTCAAGGGTGCGCACCTCCTCCACCTCGGAGATCACCCCGATGAGATCCTCGTCGTGCCAGCGGGTGTTGACTATCAGCTCGGTCGAGTCGTTGTGCATGCGGGTGCGCACCACCGAGGTGTACCACTCGCGGCAGTTGTCGCGCACGACGGGCGAGTTGGCCTCCATGGCGTCCTTGTAGAGGTCGTCGATGATGAAGGTGTCCACCCGGTTGCCGGTCAGTGGGCCCTCGCGACCCACCGAAAAGAGTTCGCCCTCGTGGCCGACGATCTCCACGTGGTCGGAGGTGCGGATGTAGGAGGCCGTGTCTTTGGATGATTTGGCTGCGCCTTTTATGGTGGTTTGCGGGAACATGGCCGCGTATTCGGGCGACTCTATCAGCCGTTGGACGCGGCGGTTGAAGCGGCTGGCGAGCGAGGCGCTGTATGAGGCGATGGCGATGCGGCGGTCGGGGTCGAGACCCAAAATATAGGCCGGAAGAAGCACCGACGCGCCGTGGGACTTGCCGTGCTGGGGCGGCATGGTGACGATCATGTGGCGGACGCGGCCCAGGGCGAACGCGTCTAACAGACGGTAGTAGTTGTCGTGAAAAAGGCGCGTTTCCATTGCTGGAAACGCGGCCTGTGCAAACTTACATAGATCGGGTTGTTGGAGTTCAGTCATTGTCGATTAAAAATGGTTTCAGTTCGCCGAACGAAAAGTCGTTGGGCACGGCGCCCTCGTCGGTCACGGAGGAGAGCTCCCACCAGATGGGCACCACGTGGATGATCCGCCGCCGGGTCGCCCCCTCGGGAAGGGTCTCAAGGTGGCGGTAGACGATCAGGGTGGTGGTCAGGCGCAGGGTCGCCGTTTCGGGGGTCTGGGTGGTTTCGGGCTCGGGGATTGCGATTTCGAGCTCGACGCTTCCGTTGAAGTAGTCGGCCGTTCCGATCGCCTCCCTGAGCAAGACGGAGAGCGCGAGATAGTTGGTTTCATTCAATTCTACCATAGTCGTAATTTTTTTATGGGTTAGCAAAAGTAGTCGTTCGGGGTGCCGGGCGTTTATACAATTTCGGAATTAATTTTCCGACGCGGTTTTTCGGGTTGTTCTTGGGTTGTTCTTGGTTGTTCGGGTTGTTCGGGTTGTTCGGGTGGGGCGGATTTTTCGTGCCGGTTTTCGGGTTTTTCTTCGGGTTCTTTTTCGGGTCGGTTTTCGGGTTTTCGGGCGTTTCGCAGACGTTCCGCGGGCGTTCGCAACAAAAATACATCCGAATGTGCCAAAAGGTTCCACACTTAGACGAACAGGATAACAATAGGACGTTTTGGAACATTTGCGATTTTTTGCATGCTGAGTTTCAGCCTGTTAGCTTTCGGGTGCCGCTCCGGAAAACGGCATAAAACGACGCAAAACGGTGCAAAACCGCGCAAAATGATGCGAAAATTCGCGCGGGACTTGCATTTCCGCTCGGTTCGGGAAATTTCCGCAACTTTTCACCTTTCGTTTTTCATTTTTCACTACCTTTGTAAAAGTTATGGAGCGCACGGCACTTTTTCCGGGATCGTTCGATCCCTTCACACTCGGCCACAAAGCGGTGGCCCAGATCGGTCTGTCGATGTTCGACAGGCTGGTGATTGGCGTGGGGGTCAACGGCGGCAAACGGGGACTCATGTCGCCCGAGCGTCGCAAAGAGCTTATAGAGAGGGCGTTGGAGGCGGACGGGCAGTTCGCCGGGCGCATCGAGGTGGCGGTGTACGAGGGGCTGACGGGCGATTTTTGTCGTGCGCGAGGCATCGGGCACATCATTCGCGGATTGCGCACAGGGGCCGACCTCGACTTCGAGCGGGCGGCGGCGGCGGCCAACGCCCAGTTCTTTCCCGAGATAACAACGGTGTGCGTGCTCACTCCGGCCGGGTTGGCGCATGTGTCGTCGAGCCTTGTTCGCGAAATTTTGGTGGCGGGGGGCGATCCGTCGCCGCTGCTGCCCCCGCTACCCGATAATATGAACATTAAAGATTTTTTTGAATAAAAATGCAGTTTACAGCCGAAATGATCGCCGGGTTCCTCGGCGGCACGATAGAGGGCGACCCGGGTGTCGCCGTGAGCGAGTTCGCAAAGATCGAAGAGGGACGCGCGGGGGCGCTGTCGTTTTTGGCCAACCCCAAATATGAGCACCATATATATGATACCGCCTCGTCGATCGTCATTGTGGGTGCCGATTTTAAGCCCACCGCGCCCCTCGCCGCCACTTTGATCCGCGTGGCCGACGCATACGCCGCATTCGCCAGCCTGTTGAGATTGTACGAGGAGTCGCGACCCAGGCCGGTCGGCGTTTCGGCGCGCGCTTCGGTGGCCGAGGATGCCGTTATCGGCGAGGGTTGCTATGTGGGCGACTTCGCGGTGGTGGAGAGCGGTGCGGCGCTGGCGGAGGGCGCTATGGTATATCCGCACTGCTACATCGGTCGCGGGGTTTCCGTTGGTGCCGGTACGACGGTGCATGCCGGGGTGAAGATATACGAGGGGTGCGTGATAGGAGCCCGGGTGATTTTGCACGCCGGGGCGGTGATAGGGGCCGACGGATTCGGGTTCGCGCCCGACGGCGAAGGGGTGTTCTCGAAAATTCCGCAGATAGGCAACGTGGTGGTGGAGGACGACGTGGAGATCGGCGCCAACAGCTGCGTCGACCGCGCCACGATGGGTTCGACCGTGATTCGCCGCGGGGTGAAGTTGGACAACCTCATTCAGATCGGCCACAACGTGGAGATCGGCGCCGACACCGTGATGGCCGCCCAGGTGGGCGTGGCCGGGTCGACCAAGATCGGCGCGGGCTGCATGATGGGCGGTCAGGTGGGCATCGCGGGGCACATTACGCTGGGCGACGGGGTGAAGATGGGGTCGCAAAGCGGTGTGGCTCACAACGTTGCCGCCGGGTCGACGCTGTTGGGCTCGCCCGGGATGCCGGGGATGGGTTTCCACCGCTCGTGGGCTGTGTTTCGCGCCCTGCCCGAGCTGGTGAAGAGGGTGGCGGCGCAGGAAAAAACACAAGGATTTTACACCGAAAACATAAAAATTTAAAAGGTAAAAATGTGGTTATTTTAAATGCGGCTTAATCCCC
>JAITWI010000055.1 GCA_031285345.1 Alistipes sp. | reverse complement strand
AAAGCAATATGAAATGGCCGATTTACTGATGCTTGCAAGCCTTTCTGCCGTGAGCGGGAAATTCAAAGAGTTGTTCGAGAAGATGAATATTCACGGTGTTCAGTTTGTCCCCATAGAGGTTACAAGTAACAAAAAAGACATTATCAAGGGACATTGGGTTCTTCATATTTGGAACAAACTCGAAGCCATTGATAAGAACAATTATGAAGGAGGTGAGCCCAATCGGTTTGGAACAATACGGTCTTTGGTCCGATTTTCTTTGGATGCAAGACTGTTGGAGTCGATAGAGTTGAAGGAGAGGTTAATATTCGAACTTTCCGAAAATAAAATGATATGTCTTGTTCATCAAAGCGTTTACGATGCAATCCAAGCCGCCGGACTGACAGGAATGCGTTTTTGGAAAGTATCGGAGTGGGACGAAGATGCGATGTTCAGATAATCGGACGATTGCCACTTGTAAAAAACATATCCAAATGATTACCTCACCCGCCTCTTCCTGCGCGCCGCTTCGCGGCACTGTCGGGCTTCGTTAGGTGATAATTTATAAAGCAGCCAAAATGATCGACACACATTCACATATTTTCGTCGAGGCGTTCGACGACGACCGCGACGAGGTTTTGCGCCGCGCGGCCGAGGCAGGCGTGGAACTGCTGCTCTGTCCGGCGATAGACTCGGCGAGCCACGAGGCGCTGATCCGTACCGCCGCCGAGCATCCGGGTGTTTGCCTGCCCATGATGGGGGTTCACCCGACGGCCATAAACGACAACCCCGACTGGGAACGCGAGTTGGAAATCGTCGAAAAACATCTCGCCGATCCGCCCGCGGGAGGTTTTTACGCCATTGGCGAGGTGGGGTTGGACCTGCACTGGAGCCGCGACTTTTTGGCCGAACAGACGGAAGCGTTCGAGCGGCAGATAGAGCTTGCGCTGCAATATGACTTGCCGCTGGCCATTCACGTCCGCGACGCCTGGCCCGAGATGCACGCCGTGCTGGAAAAACATGCCGGCAGAGGACTTCGAGGGGTGATGCACGCCTTTTCGGGCAACTTCGAAGATTACCTGCGAGTGCGGTCGGCGGGCGATTTCGTATTGGGTATGGGCGGCTCGGCGACCTACAAAAAAAATCGCTGGCGGGGGTTGCTTCCCCGGATCGACATGGCGCACGTCGTATTGGAAACCGACTGCCCGTGGCTCACCCCCGAACCTTTTCGCGGCGAGCGCAACGAACCCTCGTACCTCACCTATATCCGCGACTCGGCGGCGGAGATACTTCGCATCCCACCAGCGGAGCTCGACCGCCTGACCACCGAAAACGCCCGTAGAATATTCGGCGTTTGACACCTGTTCGCTTCTTGTTCGGCGGTTTGTACCGCTAATTTTTTCCGGTTATGAAGTCGCGGTAATGGGAGAGCACGAGCTGATAGCGGCCGTCGAAGTAGCCCAACACCCCCCGGGCATAACCCTCCCCCTCGGGCAGCGGCCATCCGGCGAAATCGGCGAAGCGGCTCGTGCGAACCAATAGCGTGTCGCCCGCCGCATCGACCAGATGGCGGTCGGTGGCGGACTCGTCCTCGATATCGGCCCACAACATTCCCCTCTCCTCGGCGGCGAACCGCACGTTTTCAAAGGCGACGAAGGTCGAAACGTCACGTAACGAGAGCCCTGAGAACCGTAGCGTCCGCGGAAGCACCTCGCCGTAAAACGCCTCGTCCGCAAAGAGATGCTCGGCAATCTGCATGGGCGACAGCGGCTCGGTTTGATAGTCGTCCCACGGTTCGGCGCCGAGTTGCAGCGTCCCGCCATAGGAGCCCAGCCACAGCCCGTTGCAGCGCACCGAGACCCGCGAGTGGTACAAAAACCGTTCGAACATCCTCTCCATGTCGAGTTTCACCTCGATGCCGCCGGTGCCGTCGTCCAACACTAATGTTTTGTGGAAATTTCCCTGCACGTCGCTCGACACGACCGCTCCCGAAATCCAATACTCACCCTCGACGCGGGTGGGGGCTCCGTTGTAGAGCGTTTTCAGGAACGCTATCGACGTGGTCTCCTCCTTCCCCGGCGGCGTTGGAATGTTCGATCCCGGTTCGGGCTCCGGCACTACGCTCGCCGGACGGCACGAGAAAAGGGCGGCCGTGACGACGAGAGCCGACAGGCCGCGCATGCTAAAAATCAATGTCGGTCTCATATCGCAATTTGATAAGGTAGTGGTCGCGCGAACCGCCGCCGCGACCGTAGAGCAAGATTCCGGTCAGAGAGACCTCCTCGCCCGGGTTTGGAACCATCGCAAGCGCCCACGAAGCGTAGCCGCTCGTTATCACGGTGAGCGGATCGCCCTCCCGGGTGCGGAATTCGACATATCCGGTCGTCGGAACCGGGTCGCGCGAAGCCCACGTTGAGGCCGTTTCCAAGGGGTCGAGCGTCAGACCCTCGATTCGCACCGGACGCCCACTCATGGATGGGTGCAATTCTACGAACGACACCTCCACGGGCTCGACCTGCTCCACGCTCAGCTCCCCCGAGACGTATCGCCCCATAACCGCCGGGTGGTAGAAGTATCCCGTGGGGAAGCGGTTACCCGGTTCGGGCGGGAGGCCTATCTGCATCGCCCCGTCGCGCCACCCCACCGCCAATCCCCGCGCCCGCACCGCAACCCGTCGGCCGGGGGGATGCAGCGCGTCGAGGTTGGGTATGCCGGCCATAATCTCGACCGCACCGGTACCGTCGTCGATAAAAAAGGTATTGTAGAAGTTGCCGTCCTTGTCCGACGACACCACCCGCCCAGAGATTATTATCTCATCGGCGATGGTGAGTTCATCCCCATTGCCCTCGGCGCCGCCGTAGTACGCGCGCAGGTCGCCGATCGTCACGTTGGGCGGCGTGTGCGTGACGTCGAACTGGGGCGCCTCCCACTCGCGGCAGGAGACGCATAGCGCCAGCGCTAAAATCGTCAAAAGTTTCATAATCGGTAAGATATGGTTACGCTCCACGTCGCCGGCCAGGAGTGGGTGTATTTCGAGGGGAACGGCACGAGTGTTCGGTCGAGCCCCGTACCGAGGCGCCGGATGCGCATCTGCTCGTAGCCCGAATGGATGATATCGGCCGACAGAAGGTTGCGCACGCTCGCCGCCACCCTCAAATAGCCGCCCCCGACGACGAACCCCTTCGAGACCGAGGCTCCGAGGGTGAATGCGTCCGGCAGTCGCTCCTGCGATGTGAAAAGGGCCATGATTTCGGGCGCCGGGTTGATGCCCGCCACGCGTGAGGAGTGATATAGAGGGTTGATCTCCACATACCGAGAACCCATCCATTCACCCGACAGCGACACTCGCCATCTTCGGCGGTCGGAGTAGGCGACCTCCGCTCCCGCCACCATCTCGGGCAACCCCGTGTGCAGGCCGCTCATGTAACAGACTATGCCGTCGGATATTATCTCGCCCGTGGCATCTTCGTACACCGTCGCCGTGGGTTCGGAGTTATAGCGGTGGCGGCCTATCGACGCTCCCGCCGAAACGGTGAGCCAGCGGATGGGGCGCGCCTCGACGCCCACCTCGACTCCGTATGACAGGCGGTCGACGCCGCGGACGACCATCTCCGAAAAAGCGGATGAAAGATCGTCGTAGTATTGCCTGATTTCGGTCTCACCCGCGGTGGCGTTCAAAAATCCGCCCACACGCAGATCGACATCCTCGCCCGCGAACGCCCACGACGCCTCCGCCGCGTAGAGTCCCGAAGCTTTTACCGCGCCCGCGGCGAGGTTGTTCTGCTGAGGAGACAAAAATACGTCGCCCGGAAAAGGCGCCTCGGACGAAGCCATACCCGAAATGCCCACCGAATGTCGCGCCGCCGGACGCCACCATGCCGCCGCGGACAATGAATAGGTGGTGAAACTTTTTCGCTCCGATTTCCCCAACGAGGCCGCGCCGGGGAAGAGCTCCTTCTCGTAAAATCCCTCTCTGCGCAGGGTAGTGTGTGTCAACGACCCCGAAACCGTCACGCCCAAGTCGGCTCTGTTCCACCGCACCGCCCCGAAAGCCGAAGGCTTCCAGCGGACGAATGCGTAGTCGTAGCCGAACCTGTCGCCCTGTCGCACTTGCCTTCCGGGGTTTCGCAGGTCGTTCTCGTTTGGAGGCAGGATGTGGGGCTCGCCGTCGTCATCGGTGATGTATTGGTCGACGTTGGCCACCCACTCCCCCCCCAGCATGTCGTCGGCGACCTTGAAGAACCGCGAACGGTCGCGTCTCACTCGAACGCCATAGGATATTTCGAGCCCCTTTTGCAACACGCGCGTCACATCGAGGTTGAGGTGCAGGTCGCCCGCCAGCTCCACCTGCTCCTCTACGATGTAGGTCGCGCTGCCGTCGAGCGAGAGTGCGTTTGCCAGATAGAGCGACTCCCAATCGACTTGAGTTACACGCGGGTCTTGCGCACGCCACGCGTCGACCAGATCGTCTGCCGGCGACCAAGCGGGAAAGAACGAGGGCATCAAACGGTAGTAGTCGGGCATGGGAGATTGAGCATCGTACCAGGCGAGGCGCGTTCGTCCGCCGCGCGAAAAGCGAATGGCCGCCGTGGCCGAAAAGACGCGGTCGCCCGGTAGCGGAGTCTCGAATGTCACGGCGGAAAAAAATTGGCGGGTGCGAGTCTCGCGCGAATTGCGCACACGCCCGTCTTGAAATCCCCAGGTCGGATTGTATAAATTGTCTCCCGTGAGTCCGAACGCCTCTTCGGTGGCGGCGGTGCGGGCTCCCCTTTCGGAGGTGCCTCCCGTTGCAAAAACGGTCAGGGTCGATCCCCCGCTCCATTTTTTGGTAAGCGACGCGGCGCCTCCGACCTCGTTCGTGCCCACGCCGGCGATGTGGGCGTCGCGACCCGCCTGACCCGTCAAAGCCACAGAGTGCGACCACCCCTTGCGATGCGATGCGCTCAGGCGAACGTCGCCTCCGCCGCGAGAATATCTGTCGCCCGCCCTCGCTATCACATATAGTTCATCGCCCAAAGCTCCGGGCGTGTAGCTGTCGGCGCGTCCCACACCCGCGGGCCCGCCCGACGCCACCATAGCAGGGATCCGCTCTGCCGCCAGTCCGCTGCGGCGTGCAAGGGTGACGAGCCCCCAGTCGGGATACGACGAAAGGTTGTCGGATAGGTCGACGCCCGCCAAAAACACCTTGAAATGTCGATGGTCGAGACCCCTTTCGCGGTAGCGCACGGCGCCGAACCGGTATCGCGAAAAGTCGCGGAACGGATCGGGCGCGGCCCACGCGGGGGTCGAAAAGACCAAGCCGTCGGTAACGGGATCCAACTCGCCGGGTCTATTTTCAGGATATCCGTACGCTCCGTGGTCGGCACGGTCGTAATCGTCCGTGTCGGAACGAGGCCACCACTCCGCGTCGAAAGTTTGAGCGGACAGAATCGTCGGGGTTAGTAAAAGCGAACCTAAAATCGCTATGATAGCGGCCAGTCTGGTCATCGTGGCGACTTTTTACAATGTGTTTGGGCTTGCCGTTCTCGTTTCACGGCGTCTATGAGGCAAAAATAGGCGATCCGCGCGACAAAACCAAGCCCGACAAAACGATCCGGTTACAGCAGCCCCTCTTTTTTGAGCGTGGCGGCTATGTCGGCGTGCAGGCGGCGGTAGAGCGGGCAATCCTTGTAGTCCTCGTTGTGCACCAGCGTGTCGCGCACGTTCATCAGCGCGTTGCGGTAGTTGCTCACCTCGTTGGCGAAGGCCACCCCCCGTTGCGCCGAGCGGGCGATGCGGTCGGCGGCCATCAGTTTGAGCTTTTCGCACACGGCATTCAGCATAGGCATCACCACGTTGTCCAGCAGCGTGTGGCCGTGCATGAACAGATAGGTGCGCTCGGGGGTGACGTCCTTTTCCGCGATCTGCTTCTTGAAGCGTTCGACCCCTTCGACGTGCCGGGCGTAATTTTGCTCCAGGGAGTGGATGCGCCGCCCGACGTTGCCCCTCAGCCACTCGATGGTTCCCGCGCCGTTGTCGCGAACGTCGAGGTAGTTGAGGCGGACGGTGTTTTTGAAGTCGATCAGCTTGAAAATGTGCTCGTCGCCCAACTGCGCCGAGTAGGCGTACCATGCGAAGGCAGGGTATATCACGCGCGAATACTCCTCCATGAAGCGCGCGAAGTCGAAGATGCGGGTGTCGTTCTTGGTCGCCCGGGTGCAGACCGAGTGGAGTCCCGGCGCCCAGCAGAGGTAGTTCTCGGTGGCGTAGGTGTAGGTGTGGAAAACGTTCGGCGTATTGATGACGCGCCGCGATTGGGGCGTACAGCCGGCGAAAATGTAGTCGAAGTCGCTGTCGACGCAGAACAGTCGCACGGGACGGGCCCCGACCGCTGAGCCTGAGCCCGATCCGGAGCCGGAGTTGGCTCCCGGAGCCGATGCCGATGCGGCCGCGTTGCCCGCCGTCATATCCATCACCACCCTCTTGCCCTTGGCCAGGTCTGGACGCGGCGGTACGGCGATCTCGAACGTTACGTCGGGACTCTCGAAGTCGTCGAAAATGCCGCGCCAGAAGGCCACGTCGTCGTACCCCTCGACGAACACCTCCACCAACCGCTGCCCTTTGCGAACGGGCAGACGGTCAGGCAGGAACTCCTTTTCGCGCGCACGGTCTCTTTTGCTCATTTTTCGCCCTCTTTCACGGTGTGCATCCCCACCGTGTGTTTGAGCCAATCGCCCTTGGCGCGCAGCACCTGCTCTATGATGTCGCGCACGCAACCCTTGCCGCCCGCATATTGCGACACGTAGATGGCCGTGTCGATAATTTCGTGGCACGCGTCGGCCGGACAGACCGGAATGCCCACCATCCGCATCACTCCCAGGTCGGGAATGTCGTCGCCCATGTAGACCACGTTCGCAAGGTTCAATCCTTCGCGCTCGGCCAATTCGCGCAGCACGGCGCACTTGTCGGCCACGTTGGGGTAGAAGCCCGTCACCTTGAGCATATCGAATCGGCGTTTAAGGGTTTCGCCACGGCCACCGGTGATGATGTATATACTGTACCCCTCGCTGACGGCGTAGGTGACGGCGTAACCGTCGCGGGCGTGATAGGTACGAACGAAGTCGCCGTCGGCCAGCGGCACCAGCCCTCCGTCGGTGAACACCCCGTCGACGTCGAACACAAACGCTTCGACGCGCGTTAGTTTTTCTTTGAAATTCTCCATATCTCTTCGCTTATGTTGCGGTAAAGTTCGGCGAGGTTTTGATTACGGGCGGCGAGGCTCGGTTTTTCGCGGCCGGCCGACTCCAATATTTCGATGTGTTTGCGCTGCGTGGCCTCGTCGCCCCGTTTGGCGGGCCCGGTTTGGGCGGCTCGCGGCGAAGGTGCGGCCAGGGTTTTGGAGAACGTCTCGGCTACCAGCGGCTTCATGGTCTCGAACGGCACTCCCGCCTCGGCGGCCAACTCTTCGGCCAGCGACAGCATCGCCACCGGGAAGTTGGAGGCGAAAACCGCCGCCAAATGCAACCGCACCCGCTGCCGGGACGACATCTCTGCAACGTTGTCGGACAAGGCTGCCGCAACCGTCCGCACCGTTTCGAGAGCCTTTTCGGTCGCCCCCTCGACAAATAACGGCACCCGGCGAAAATCGGCCACCACCCTGCCTTGCGAAAAGGTTTGCAGCGGATAGATCACCGCCCGGTGGGTTATGCGTGGCGACAGCGCGGCGAGTTCCACTCCCCCAGCCGTGTGCGCCACCACGCTCCCATCCGGGAAAGGCAACGACTCCGACACCTCGGCGGTGGCACCATCGCTCACCGCTAAAATATAAAAATCCGCACTCGCCAAATCCTCCGGAGTGTGCGTTCGGCGCGTCCACCGCTGAACGAGCCTCAACGACGGCGCGGCAGTCTTCGATGCCGCCTCGATTTGGCACGCGAAAGCCTCCGCCACCGCCCCGCCACCGACTATGACCACCCGCATCATTTTGTCGCAACAAGATCGGTCAGCAGAACGTTGCCCTCCGACGAGAGCACCCCGCCGCGCGCCTTTTCGTAAATATCGTCGATGCGCTCCAGCAGCGGCGTGGCGCGCAGTTCGGGCACCTCGTCGCCGTTGGACGACACGGCGTCTATCACGTCGAACAGTCGTATGGTGTGCGGATCGCGCCCGGGAGCCATCGCGTCGGACTTGGAGTTCTTATCGCCCCTCACCATCAGCAGCAGCTCGTTGTCCTCCAACTCGCCCGCCACGTTTCGCACCATCCTCACCGGAAGGCCCATCTCGGCCGCTATCTGCTCGGGGGTGGTGGGGCCTCGACCGTCCACATAGTTGCGCACCACGATTGCCATCACCGCCACCATTATCTTGCAGCGGTCGTCGTAACCCACCGCCGTCTGCTGCCGCTCGCTCTCGAAGTCGCGCACGTTTTGCATCGCGAACGACAGCTCGCCGCCGAAGAGCAGTATCTGCCAGCTGGTCTGCATCCATATCAAAAACAGCGGCACCGCGGCGAACGTTCCGTAGATCGCGTTGTAGGAGCTCAAGTTGCCCTGAATGAACACGTACACAACCTGAAACAGGCTGAACCCGATGCCCGCCACCACGCCCGCCTTCAGGGCGTTGCGAAACTTCACATCCGTATTGGGCAGCACGAAGTAGACTATCGAGAACATCAGTATCACTATCACCACCGACGCCGCCCCGAACAGTATCTCGGCCACCACGCTGCCGGTGAATATCTCGACACTGGTGCGCATACCCACGTAGACGCTGTTGGCCGCCAGCAGCAGTATCGGCACCAGAATCACCAGCGCCATGTAGGTGGAAAAGCGGCGGGCGAACGAACGCGACCGCTTCACCTCCCAAATTTTGTTGAACGCTCCCTCGACGTTGCCGAACACCTGGATCACCGCCCAAATAAGCACGAAAAACGCGCTCACCGCCATAATGCCGCTACGCGTGCGCTCCAATAAATTGCCGATGAACGTCACCACCTGATCCACCGCGGCGGTTTGATTGGGCAGCAGATCGTAGAGGTAACCGCTGAACGCCGCCTCCATGCCGAAGCCCTTGAAGATGACGAACACCAGCGCCAACACCGGCACCAGCGACATCACCGTGAAGAACGACAGCGCCGCCGAGCGCATGGCCGTGTCGTGGCGCGCGAACCCTTTGGCGGTCAAAATCACCACCCGCAGCTGGCTCACCGCCCACCACCATCGGCCGGACAGGTCGGTTCGCTGCTTGAGCCACACCCCGTGCGCCAAAAAATCCCTTATCCTTTTAATCATACCGCGAAGATAACAAATATAGTGCAAGGCGAGCGCAATAGCAAATAAATTTGCGTTTGCCGAGCCGCAGCCTATATAAAACAAGCGAAGCGACGTTAAATATAGTGCAAGGCGAGCGCAATAGCAAATAAATTTGCATCACCGCTCGCCTTGCACTACCTTTGCGGACAAAGAAAAGCGAAACAATGTCTGGAAGCAACTTCGTCGACTACGTCAAAATATTCGCCCGTTCGGGAGCGGGCGGTGCGGGCAGCTCCCATTTCCGTCGCGAGAAGTTCGTGGCGTTCGGCGGTCCCGACGGCGGCGACGGCGGCCGCGGAGGCAACATCATACTGAGGGGCAACCACCACTACTGGACGCTGATCCACCTCAAATTTCAGCGCCATATCTTTGCCGAGAGCGGCGCGTCGGGCTTCGGATCGCGCTCCAGCGGCAAGGCGGGGGCGGATATATACATCGACGTACCGCTCGGCACCATCGCCCGCGACGTCGAGACGGGCGAGATCGTCTGCGAAGTCACGAAAGACGGCGAAGAGCAGATGCTGTTGCAGGGCGGCCGCGGGGGTCTTGGCAACTGGCACTTCAAAACCGCCACAAATCAGGCTCCGCGCTACTCCCAGCCGGGCGAACCGGGTCAGGAGCGGGCGTTCGTGTTGGAGCTCAAGCTGCTGGCTGATGTCGGTTTGGTGGGCTTTCCAAACGCCGGCAAAAGCACCCTGCTGAGCGCGGTGAGCGCGGCAAAGCCCAAAATCGCCGACTACGCCTTCACCACCCTGGAGCCCAACTTGGGCATAGTCGAGGTTCGCGACCACCACTCGTTCGTGATGGCCGACATTCCGGGCATAATCGAGGGGGCGCACGAGGGCAAGGGCATCGGCACCCGCTTTTTACGCCACATCGAGCGCAACTCCATTTTGCTATTCATGATCCCCGCCGACAGCGTCGACATCCGCCGCGAGTACGAAATACTGCTCGGAGAACTGCGCCAATACAACCCCGAGATGTTGGACAAAGGGCGCCTTTTGGCGATCACCAAGTGCGACATGCTCGACGCCGAGTTGATCGACCAGATGCGCCCGGGGCTGCCGGAGGGCATCGACGCCACGTTCATCTCGTCGGTCTCGGGACTCGCCATCACAGAGCTGAAAGACAAACTTTGGTCGCTGCTGGAGCGCGAAAACGAACAGTCATGACACGCATACTTTTGATATACACCGGCGGCACGATAGGCATGGTCTCCGATCCGGTTACCGGGGCTCTCAAACCGCTCGACTTCCGCGAATTGGAGGCCGAGATTCCGGCCATCAAAAGCCTCGGGGTCGAGATCGAATACCACGAGGGCTTCCCCCCGATCGACTCGTCGGACGTCACCCCGGCGGAGTGGACACGCCTGGCCGAGACGATTCGCGACAACTACGAACGTTTCGACGGTTTCGTGGTTCTGCACGGCACCGACACGATGGCCTACACGGCCTCGGCGCTTAGTTTCATGCTCGAAAATTTGGCAAAACCGGTGGTCTTCACCGGCAGCCAAATTCCCTTAGGGGTGTTGCGTAGCGACGGTCGCGAAAATCTGGTGACGGCGGTGGAGATCGCCGCCGCCTGTAACGAGGCCGGCCGGCCGATGGCTCCCGAGGTGAGCATCTACTTTCAGGACAGGCTTTTCCGTGCCGTTCGCGCCACCAAATGGAGCGCCGAGCAGCTCGACGCCTTCGCCTCGGAGAACTACCCCCCGCTGGCCGAGGTGGGGGTCACCATCCACTACAACCTCGCCGCCATCCGCCGCCCGGAAAACCTCGGGAGCGCACACCGCCCCGACAAAAAAAATACACCGCAAAACCCCGAACCGCTTAAAATATCGACAAGCCTTTGCACCGACGTCGCGCTCATCCGCCTCTTCCCCGGCATGACGCAAAAGGCCCTCGAAGCGATGCTGGCCATAGACGGATTAAAAGGGGTGGTTCTCCAGACCTACGGAGCGGGCAACACCCCCACGGCGGAGTGGTTCTTCGCCGCGCTTGAGGGGGCTATCTCCAAAGGCATAACGATCGTCAACATCACCCAGTGTCCGTCGGGTGGCGTGGCCGCTATTTACGAATCGGGCGTAAGGCTCGCCGGGACAGGTGTCGTGAGCGGTCGGGACATGACGCCCGAGGCCGCGCTGGCCAAATTGATGTACGTTTTGGGCCGGGATTTGCCTTCGTCGGATACCGTTTCCGAGCTCGCCCGACCCATCCGCGGCGAATTTTCAGATTAATTATTAGTCAAGAATTTGCCGGAATTAATAATTCTCGCTATATTCGCGAATCCGTTTGTGCTGTTTTTCGGCGCGAAACGGACTCGAATCGCGCGGTACCATAAGGCGTAATAACTTTATTATTAGGCAGATATTGTGGCGTAATGAAGAGTGGCAGAGGTTCTTTTTAATAAAAATGGAGAAATGGCCGAGTGGCTGAAGGCGCGCGCCTGGAAAGTGCGTATGCTCCAAAAGGGCATCGTGGGTTCGAATCCCGCTTTCTCCGCAGTCGCTCGCGAAATATAGAGTTGACACGCCTGCGTAGCAGGTCGGGTTGAAAATAAGGCGACGCGCAAGTTTACTTGCGGACGGCGGCTTGTTTTTAACCCGAAATGACTCCGATAAGGAGTTTTGCAAGGCTATGTTTCGCGAGGGTTAACAAAATGGAGTACACCGGGATCACGAGCGAAACGCAGTGAGCGAGTAATCCCGCCACAAAGGGGCAAGATGGACGAGCGCCGGGAGCTAATCCACCGTAAAAAAGGATGGGCTAACGTGAAACGCGAGCCAATCCCCGCAAACACCCGCCCGGGCCGAAAACACCCGCAACGTAACAAAAACAACATAAAACACTAAAAATACTTAAAATTAATTTCTTAACTAACTATGAAAAAACTTTTTCTTACCTTAGCAGTAGCAGGCGCCTTCGCTCTGGCCACTGTTAACGTTCAGGCTCAGGACACCCCTGCCGCCGCCGAAACCGAACAGGTAGCTGAACCCGCGGCAGAAGCCGCACCCGCCGTAGAAGCGGTTGACGCCGTCGATGCCGAAACCGGCGTGGAAGGCACCCCCCTCCACCAGGCCATCAAGGAGAAATTCCTCGAAGGCGGCGCGGGCTGGATGGCCCCGATCCTTATCTTCGTGATCCTCGGTTTGGCAATCGCCATCGAACGTATCCTCTACCTGAACCTGTCGACCATCAACTCCAAGAAGTTGATCGCCAAAGTTGAAGCCGCGCTGAAGAAGGGTGGCATCGAAGAGGCCAAGAAAGTCGTCCGCGACACCAAAGGCCCCATCGCCTCTATCTTCTATCAGGGTCTCGACCGCTACGACCAGGGTATGGACAACGTCGAAAAGGCTGTCGTTTCTTACGGTTCGGTTCAGATCGCTCAGATGGAGTCGGGTCTGGTTTGGATCGGCCTGTTCATCTCGCTCTCTCCTATGTTAGGGTTCATGGGTACGGTAGTAGGTATGGTCGCGGCGTTCGACAGCATCCAGGCAATGGGTGACGTTAGCCCCACGGCGGTTGCAGGCGGTATCAAGGTGGCGCTTTTGACCACTCTGGCCGGTCTTATCGCGGCGGTTATCCTCCAGCTGTTCTACTCCTACATCATCTCCAAGATCGACAGCCTCACCATGGACATGGAAGACTCTTCGATCACTTTGGTCGACATGCTCACCGACTTCAACCGCAAGAAATAAGCTAAGCAAGGATGAAAAAAATAGGTAACATAATATTGATAGCCCTGCTGGCCGTCGCCGCCATTTCGGTGTTGGTGTGGTTGCTCGGGCCGTCGATCGGGGGGCCGGATGCCGTAGTGGATCCGATGCTTCTGGTCGCCGCCGGGTTCCTTGTCATCGCCGCCGCACTTTTGGTGGTGTTGACGCTGATGAATATGGGCAAGAGCCGCAGCAACTCGCGCGCGGGTCTGTATGTGTTCGGCGGGCTCGCCGTTTTGGCCGTTATTTTCTACTTCGTCATGGCTAAATCGGTTACCGTCGTTGGCGCCGACGGCACCGTGTTCGACGACGCTTTCACGCTGAAGATCACCGACACGATGCTCTATTTGGCCTACGCGGCGATGGGCATCACCGTGCTTTCGCTGATCGTCGGTGAAATCCGCAAAGCCCTTAAATAACACCCGCCATGGCAAGTAATAAGAAGGAAATTAAGGAGATTAACGCGAGCTCGATGGCCGACATCGCGTTCCTGCTTTTGATTTTCTTCCTTGTGGCCACCACCATGAACGTCGACACGGGTCTTTCGCGTGTCCTTCCGGCGATTCCGCCCGAGGATCAGAAAGTGGAAGACCTGGACGTTAACGAACGCAACCTTTTGGCTGTGAAAGTTAACACCTTCGACGCGATTTTGGTGGCCGGCCAGCAGACGCATATCACTCAGCTCAAGGATAAGGTTAAGGAGTTCGTCCTCAACCCCACCAACGACGAGAATTTGCCGACGCGCAAGGATACGGAGATCGAAATGCCGGACGGATCCACCTGGATTTATCCGGTGAGCGAGGGGATCGTGTCTCTCACCAACGACCGCGGAACGAGTTACGACATGTACATTCAGGTGCAGAACGAGCTCACGCGCGCGTTCAATGAGATACGCGAAGACGTCGCCCACCAGAAGTTCAGGATGGACTTTATGAGCCTCGCCGAGGGCGAGCGCGACGCGGTGGCCAAGGCGGTGCCGCTCAAGATATCGGAAGCAGAACCTGTTAACGTAGGAGGAAATTAGGATATGGCAGTAATGAAGAAAAAGGGGAAAGGCGGCATTCCGCCAATCTCCACCGCATCGCTCCCCGACGTTATCTTTATGATTCTGTTCTTCTTTATGATCTCGACCACGATGCGCGATATGGAGGTGTTGGTTAAGACCCAACTTCCGGACGCGACCGAGGTGCAGAAACTTGAGAAGAAGCAGCTTGTGAGCTTCGTCTACATCGGCCAGCCGACTCCTTCGCAGGAGGCCCAGTGGGGTACGGCTCCGCGTATTCAGCTCAACGACAGCTACCGCCAGCCGAGAGACATCGGCGAGTTCGTGGCCTCGGAGAGGGATAAACTTTCGGAAGCCGACCGCCAGGCGATGACCATCATGCTGAAGGCCGACAAGGGCACCCGCATGGGTATCATCACCGACGTCAAGCAGGAACTCCGCAAGGCCAACGCGCTGAAGATAAGCTACGCGGCCAACCGCACCCTCGCCCAGAACCAGTAGGTTTTGCGGAAGGGAGCGCAGGCGGCAGGGCCGACATGGACTGTGACTGCATGTGGCTGTAAAAATGCGCAACCGATGCGAGTAAACACGTGTTATGGCATGTAGCCGATCGTCAGGCTGCACCGCAACAAATAAGAAAGAGCAGGCCGCCCCTAATGGACGGCCTGCTCTTGTTTTTTACCGCTAACTCACGGAGGAAACGTAAGCATTCGGTAAAAGTACTTCAACCCACAAAACTCGGAATACCCCCGAGAGGCCACCGAGAGAGTTCCAAGAGAACTCAAGTTGCCATTAACGCCCGATAAATAGGAGTCTCGAAAAATACAACCTGTAAGCAGCGAACTCAAGTCGCCCTGAAACCCGGGAGCCCACCGGGAGAATCCAAGTATTCATCAAACTCCATCCCCGAGAAAGCCCCAGTAGAGAACCTCGCAAGAGCCCCGGAAATACCCACGGAAACCCACGAGAGTGCCGAGAGAGACCAGAAATCCCGGGGGAAAGCCCTAAAACAAGACCGTCTGTAAGCGGTGAGTCAAGTCGCCGCAGGGGAACGCTCCAAGAGAGCTCAAGTCGCCCCGAGAAAGAACCGCCGAGAGTACTCCCGCAGAGCCCTGAAAACTCCTGAGAAAGCACGAAAAGCGGGGAAGAGCCCATGTGTCCATCAAAACTCCATCCACGGGAGAACTCCAATAGAGAGCCCGAACAACCCCAAACGCCTGATGAACTCCGAAAGTGCGAGAGTGCAGAAATCATGATAGGCTACAAGCAGTGAGGTACTATCTGCGCCCCTCCGGGGGGAGGGGGGGCGCAGATAGTACCTCAATAGAGCCTCGAAAACTCCCGGAAAACCCGGGAGCATCTCGGGAAGAGCCCAAATAGAGATCAAGTCTCCCTGGCAGAGCGCCGAGAGTGTCCCGGCAAGAACCGCGAGAGCCCCTAAAATACCCTCAACGCCTAATTAGCCCCGGGAGTATCCAAACCACCATTAACGCCTGACGAGCACCGAAAGCCCCGGGAGTATCCAAACCTCCATTAATGCCTGACGAGCACCGGAAAATCCGGGAGGAGCGCCCAAACTTCCATTGACGTAGACGAGCAAAAAAAATCCGCGAGGAGCGCCCCAAACCACCATTAACGTCTGACGAGCACCGGGGGAGCCAGCGGCACGAACGGCGCACGAACTCCCTCACCCCTCGTCTGCTGGGGATATGGAGGCCGCGCGTCCTCGGCGAGGAACTGCTCGAACGAATATTCCAGACCGCCATACCTGTGCATCCTCTCGATTTGGAACCATCGGCTCGGGGCGTTGAAGTATAGCACGTTGTCGTTCATGCAGCTGTTAGACTCGGCTCGCCATATCCCGCGCCGGTACATGTACGCACCCTCGAAGGTCGACACCATTTCGTAACCCGGCACTCCCTCGAAGTCGGCCCAAAGGGTCTGGCTTATGTCGCCCGAAAAGCTGACGTTTTTATAGAAACCGAACTCCTCCTGAGCCTCAATGAGCTCCGATTTGTATCCCGTGGGAATGTAACCCGAGTAGTAGATATATTCGTCGATCAGTTTGCCGAATCCGTGGCCGCCCATCTCGTGCACCACGATCTCCTTGTAGGTTGGGCCCACGGGACAGAAGCCGAACGCGAATCCGTTGGGGTACATCCAGCAGGTGCCGGCATAGACATTCTCATTGATGGGTATGATGACGGTGACTTCGCTACTGCGCTTTTCAGTCTCGTTGGCTCCCGTCACCAGTTCCACGTACGACGCCACAGTGTCACCTCCGTCTTTAGAGTCTATTTTGGTCGAGCCGCCTCCCTCCCAAATGCTTTGGAATACCGTGTCGACGTTCTTCCACGGGTTTTGGCAGCTCATTCCCCTTTCGTTGGATACGGCGCCGATCATCCACACGTCGAACATGTCGCGGTAGCCGCTGTAAGGATAGACCGAGAAGAAGTGCTCCATCGCCGCGTACATATCCTCCTCGTATTTTCCGCCCTTTTGCATGTCGTCCGCTATGTAGCCGTCGCCCATTATGATCAGGGTGACACCTTCGCCTACGGTCGCGGTCTGCAGCCGGACCACCTCTTTGTCGTTCAACGCCCCGTCCTGATACTGCGTGACGACGAGCTCCTCTATCTGCCCGTCGGCCTCCAAGGTTATTGTCTCGCTTCTGTTTTCGTTGAGCGGATTTTGCCCGACCGTCACGGAGAGCCGATCGTCTCCCGTCTTTTGGGTCTGGATCCACTCCGCGCCGGTAGGCACGCTGAAAGTCCACCCTTCGGCGTTGGTGGTGACGGTCACTGTTTTGGTCGCACCGTCTCCGTTGAACTGCAACGCCTGGGGCGAAACAGCGAGCGCGAAAGACTCCTGACGCACGGTGACGTCGAACGTCTCGTGACCGGCGGTCACGACCACGGTGGCGCTTCGTGTACGACCGCTGTAATTGTCCTCGGCGACGACCGACACGCCGGTCTCACCCACCCGTTCGGCGGTCAGCCACTCGGCATCGGCGGGCTCTATGGAAAAGTTCCACTGCTCGACGTTGGCCGTGAATTCGAACGATCCGGTGGCGTTTTTGTATCCCAGCGGAAGTTCGGCGGTCGACAGTGTGGCCGAAAGGGCGCTCTGGGTAACGGTGAGGATCTCCGTAACGGATTTCGAGGAGAACGTCACGGTGGCCTCGCGCTGCTCTTCGCCCGTGTTGGCCGCGGTGGTGACGATGATCGTGCTTTGGTCGCCTTCGCCCGCCTCGGATCTTATCGAGAGCCACTCCCGGTCTTCGAGCGAGATGAAGCTCGACCAGTCGTTGTTGTTGGTCAGCGTAAGGCGGGTTTCGCCGCCGGCGCAATCCACCGCGATAGACTCTTTCGAGAGGTCGAGGTGCACGGCTTCCTCTTTCGGTTCGGTCTGACAGCCGGCTAACAAGGCCCCGGCGAGCAGTAAAAGTAGTGATCTTTTCATAGGGTTATGCTGTTTATTTTATATTTCGTTTTATCGCCTGGTAAATCCCTTCGGCGTCGTAACCTTCGAGGCGGTAGAGTTCGGCCGGGGTGCCATGGGGGACGAACCGGTCGCCCACGCCCAACTTTTCGACGCGTGTGGCGTACCCGTGTCGCGACAAGAAGTCCTCCACCGCGCTGCCCACTCCGCCTATTACCGTGCCGTCCTCGACCGTTATCACTCTTGCGAATTTTTCGCCCACCTCGTGCAGAATATCTTCGTCCAGCGGCTTTGCGAAACGCAGGTCGTAGTGGGCGACGGCTGCAGCCTCAGTTGCGGTTTCTGTTTCGGTCTTGGCGGCTTCGGCTTCGATTCTGTCGATGGCCTCGGCGGCGAAGTTTCCCACACTACCAAACGTCAGAACAGCCACATTATTGCCATCCCGAAGTTTACATCCCTTGCCTACGGGCACTTCGTTCATGGGCGTTCCCCGCCACGGCGTGCCCGGCGCGGCTCCTCTCGGATAGCGGATAACGAACGGCCGACCCGCGCGCGAGGCGGTGTACATGAGGTCGCGCATCTGCCGTCCGTCCATCGGCGAGGCGATCACCATACCCGGAACCGGCAGCAGCCCCGCAATGTCGAACACCCCGTGATGGGTGGCGCCGTCCTCACCCACCAGCCCGCCGCGGTCGACGCACAGCACCACCGGCAGAGACTCCAAAGCCACGTCGTGGATCACGTTGTCCCACGCGCGTTGCAAAAAAGAGGAGTATATCGTGCAGAACGGGGTCATGCCCGCCGCCGCCAGACCCGCCGCGAAGGTAACCGCGTGTCCCTCGGCGATACCCACGTCGAACGTCCGCTCGGGCATGGCCTCCATCATCATATTGAGCGACGAACCGCTCGGCATGGCGGGGGTTATGCCCACTATTTTTTCGTTTTCACGCGCCAACTCCACTAAGGTTTCGCCGAAGATATCCTGCCAACGGGTGTTTCCGCCCCTCGTGCGCTCGCCCGTGGCGGCGTCGAACTTGCCGGGGGCGTGCCACGCGGACTGGTCGAGTTCGGCGGGGGCGTATCCGCGCCCCTTGACGGTGATTATGTGCAGTAGCTTGGGGCCGCCTATTTCGCGCAGGTCGCGCAGGATTTTGACCAGCGAAACCACGTCGTGGCCATCCACCGGGCCGAAATAGCGAAATCCGAAACTCTCGAACAGGTTCGACTGCTGCAACAGGCCGTGTTTGATGGCGTTGGCTGTCTTTTTGAGCGCGTTGTGGATGCGCGAGCCGGGCGGGAAACGGTTCCACACCCGGGTTTTGAAGCGGTTGTAGCGCCTCGACGTGGTGATGCCCACCAGATAATCTTTGAGCGCGCCGGTGCCCTTGTCGATCGACATGCGGTTGTCGTTGAGCACCACCAACAGGTCGCTCTTAGACACGCCGGCGTTGTTGAGCCCCTCGAACGCAAGACCGCCCGTCATCGCTCCGTCGCCTATCACAGCCGCCACATGGTTTTTTTCGCCCCGCAGTTTGGCCGCCGTCGAAAAACCGAGCGCCGCAGAGATAGAGTTGGACGCATGGCCCGCCGTAAATGCGTCGTAGGAACTCTCCGACGGGCGCGGAAAGCCCGATATGCTGCCCAGCGTGCGCAGCGAAGGGAATTCGTCGCGCCTGCCGGTGATTATTTTGTGCGCATAGGCCTGATGGCCCACGTCCCAGACAAGTTTGTCGGCCGGAGCGTCGAAAACGTAGTGCAGCGCCACGGTGAGCTCCACCGCCCCGAGGCTCGACGCCAAATGGCCGGGATTGCGCGCCAGGCTCTCGACTATGAAGCGCCTCACCTCGTCGCAATAGGCAGGCAACTCCTCCGGCGCGAGCCGTTTGAGATCTTCGGGCGACGATACGAGAGGCAGGTATTTGTACTCCGTGGGGTGCATTGGGGCAAAGGTAGTGAATTTTCGGGAAAACATCCAAGGTTGGGATGACCTCGCTCGCAAGATGGCTCCACCAGCCTTCGGCAGACGGTCGCCGCTCGCTCGGTGATCCCCCTCCCTCCGCCACCAAAAAAGGACGCCCTAAAAAGGCGTCCTTTTTTGTTGGCGGAGGGAGGGGGATTCGAACCCCCGGTACAGTAAACCCGTACGTCAGTTTAGCAAACTGGTGGTTTCAGCCACTCACCCACCCCTCCGGAGAGTTAATGAGACGCAAAAGTAGTCATCTTTTTTTGAAAAACAACACGCTCACCCGAAACGGTGCACATTTTTTGTAACTTGCGTCGCTGAAAAACTAAATATTATGGGATTTTTACAGGAATTCAAGGCGTTCGCCCTCAAGGGCAACGTGATGGACATGGCGGTCGGGGTGATTATCGGCGGCGCGTTCCAAAAAATAATCTCGTCGGTGGTGGGCGACGTCATCATGCCGCCGCTGGGAATGCTGTTGGGTAAGGTCGATTTCGCCGACCTGGCCGTCACGCTCAATCCGGGGGCGGTCGCTTCGGGTGCCGAGCCGGTGCTGTGGAAGTATGGTGCGTTTATCCAAACCTGCCTCGACTTCATGATCCTCGCGTTGTGCGTTTTTCTGTTGATCAAGTTGCTCAACATGCTGAAACTCAAGCAAGGAGCGGTAGTCGTCGCACCTACGGTAGATCAGACGTTGCTCGCCGAGATCCGCGATTTGTTGGCGAAAGAGGCATCCGATAAGACGGGAAAATAATATTTTTTACTCTCGGGCTTTTGTTGTCTTGAAAATTTAGTTACCTTTGCACCCGCTTCTCATAGAAATGTGCGGATGCGACAAGGCACCATAGCTTAATTGAATAGAGCATCTGACTACGGATCAGAAGGTTCCAGGTTTGAGTCCTGGTGGTGTCACACACGATCCAAACCGGCGCGGAAATATTATTTCCGCGCTTTTCGTATCCGCATATCCGAAACCCTGCCGAGAAAACATTCCGCTTGGAAAGAAATTGCATATGCCGAAACGCAAAAGAGTTACGACGGTAGCCGCAACTCTTCTATCGACAGGTGATTCCGGCGGGATTCGAACCCACGACCCACAGCTTAGAAGGCTTTTGCTCTATCCAACTGAGCTACGGAACCGTCGTTAAAATCAGAGGTTGCAAAAGTAGTAAGATTTTTTGTTCCGTGCAAGGCTCCATGCAAGCGGCGCAAAAACAGTTTACTCGCCGTCCATTCGGGCACGAATATTGCGCTCTAAAACATCGAAAAAGGAGGATCGAATATCGACAATATACACCATTTCGATATCCTAATGTATTGATTATGAAACACCCGGAGGAGCAGATCGCCAAAATGCGACCCGCTCCTCCAATGTTTGTTCTGCCGCGATCGAATCACACCTCCTTCTAACGACGTTGCGATTATTTAATACGAGCGGTGTCTCGGCAATCCCAATTCGATTGCGCTCGGTTCGTCAAAAATTAGCTATCTTTGGCTTCGCCCAAGATAGTATGCGCCTCGGGAAATCCGCGAACAAGTTCGCATTTCCGCTCGGCTTTCACTACCTTTGTGGCAACAATGAGCAACGGCAAAGACAAACAATGGAAAATTTCATAGTCTCCGCACGCAAATACCGCCCGGCCACCTTCCGCTCGGTCGTGGGGCAGAACCACATCACCTCCACCCTGCAAAACGCGATCGGCCGCGGCCAGTTGGCTCACGCCTACCTGTTTTGCGGACCGCGGGGAGTGGGCAAAACCACCTGTGCGCGAATCTTCGCCAAAGCGATCAACTGCCAGAACCCGGGCGCCGACTACGAGGCGTGCGGCGAGTGCGAAAGTTGCCGCGGTTTCGACGAGGGGCGCTCGTTCAACATCCACGAGCTCGACGCGGCGTCGAACAACTCCATCGACGACATCCGCAACCTGACCGACCAGGTGCGCATCCCGCCTCAACTCGGCAGGTACAGCGTCTACATCATCGACGAGGTGCACATGCTGTCGGCGGCGGCGTTCAACGCGTTTCTCAAGACGCTGGAGGAACCTCCCGCGCACGCGATCTTCATCCTCGCCACGACCGAAAAACATAAAATAATCCCGACTATCTTGTCGCGTTGCCAGATATTCGACTTCAACCGCATCAAGGTGTCGGACGGGGTGGACTACATGAAGCATATCGCCTCGGAGGAGGGCGTCGCCTACGACGAGGAGTCGTTGAACCTGATCGCCCGCAAGGCCGACGGCGGTATGCGCGACGCGCTGAGCATGTTCGACAAGGCGGTGTCGTTTTGCGGCCCCGCGCTGAAGTACAAGGAGGTGGCCACGTCGCTCAACATTCTCGACTACGACACCTATTTCGACGTGGTGGACGTGATTTCGGCGGGCGACTACGGCGCCGTGCTGCTGATGTTCGACCGTGTGCTGGCCCTGGGGTTCTCGGGTCAGACCTTCATGTCGGGCCTGGGTTCGCATCTGCGCGACCTATTGGTGGCGCGCAACGCGAAAACGGCCGAGTTGTTGGACGTCACGGGCCCGCTCATGCAACGCTATCTGGAGCAGGCGGTTAGGTGCGCCCCCGGCTTTTTGTTCGGCGCCATAGCACTCTGCGCCGACATCGACGGGCGAATCAACTCCGCCACAAACCAGCGGCTGTTGGTCGAGCTGGCGCTGATGAAACTCTGCAACCTGGCCTCACCGGACGGGGGTGAAAAAAAAAACTCTGACGGTATAGCCCCCGACGTGTCGTTGCCGCCTCTGAGGCACAATGCCGGTCTCGCCGAAAGGCCCGCCGCTGGGAGCCCGGCCGCAGAGAGTGTCGCCGTCGGGAAGGCCTCCGCCGAAAATCTCTCCGCCCAAACCCCTGCCACTGACATCCCCGCTACTAAGGCCACCTCCACCGAGAGCTCCGCCGCCGCGTCCACGTCAAGCACTCCGCTTCCCGCTCCCGCTCCCGTTTCGGCTCCCGTTCCCGCAACAACACCACAGCAACAGCCGACAACCTCCGGGAACCACCTATCGTCGACCATCACCGGCCGGCCGCTCTCCGAGATCATGGCCGGAACCGCGACAGGCACGACCGATCCGACCGCCGAAGATTCGCAAAGAGCCGAAAAAAGCACCGACCCCGCCGCCGCGGAAAAGATCGACCGCCATCGCGAAAAATTTCTCGAACGACTCGCCCGCGAACGCCCGCGCATAGGTGTGGCGTGGGAGACTATGACCGCCGAGGGCGACACGGTGACGATCCGAGTCGCCTCGACCGCCCTTCGCGACGAGGTGATGCGCCTCCGCACCGAGACGTTGCAGCTTTTGGCCACGGTGGCGGGAGTGGTCGGCGCCCTCGAACTGCAGGTCGTTGTCGACGAGTCGATAAAGCCCTCGAAGCCCGTTCGCGTGGAGGATCGTCTGCGCCACCTCACCGAGCTCAATCCCGCCCTGACCGACTTGCGAAAAACCCTCGAACTGGAGATCGAATAATTTAAAGAGCCGAAAGCGCCCCATAACAAGTATCTCCAAAAACACCGCCCATCATGGATATATTAGCCCACCTGCGCTCCATCGCCGACACCCGGTCGCCGTATCGCGAATTCAACAAACGCATCTGCGCCACCAACTACAACGTTATTGGGGTGCGCATGCCCGACCTGCACCGATTCGCCGCGCAACTATCCGACTGCGACGAGGCCGCCGAATATCTGGAAGCGGGTCTGGGGGCCGGACGTGATTTGGATTTAGGTTCCGACAACGGCTGTGATTGCGATGGCTCCGCCACCCAAGCTCCGACCCACGAGGAAATTTTACTCTATGGCCTCGTGTTGGCTCGGCGTGCGCGTAAAATGGCTATGAGCGAAGTATTTAGGCTGTTTGACGCGCTCATTCCCCACTTCGACAGCTGGGCTCATGTCGACGTCGTGATTTCGCGTTTCAAGATTTTCAACCGCCACCGCGACGAGGTGTTGCACCACTTCATGCCGCTGAAAACCGCCCCGGGAGAGTTCGAAAAGCGCACCTTCGTGCTCCTGCTGATGAGTTTTTTCATGGACGAAGATTACATAGACGCAACGCTCGAACACCTGACAGAAATTCCTCAGGGTCAATACTACGTCGACATGGCGATCGCATGGGCGCTGTCGGTGGCACTTGTCAAACACTACGACCGGACGCTTCCGCTGCTGGAATCGGCGACCCCGCACAACGACTGCAAAAACCGAAACGGCGAAAGCAATACCCCCGCCGGAACCCAAAAACCCGACCAAAGCGCCCCCGTGTTCTCTCGATTCGTCCACAACAAGGCGATCCAAAAGGCGCGCGAAAGCTACCGCGTCACGCCCGAGCGCAAAGCCTATCTGAACACCCTCAAAATAAAGTAACTGCCGGGCAATTAAACCGGTCCGACTTGTGTTTTCGCGCCGCAAACGCTATCTTTACAGCGACAAAAGCAAAAAACTTTAAAAAATCGACATACACTATGAACTTCGTAGAAGAACTCCGCTGGCGGGGAATGATACACGACATGATGCCCGGAACGGAAGAATATCTGGCCAAAGGAGTGGGCGCGGCCTCGTCGGAATCTGTTAATGCGGATTCCCACATCGCTACCGCTTATGTGGGCATCGACCCCACCGCCGATTCGCTGCACATCGGCCACCTTGTGGGGGTGATGATACTGCGCCACTTTCAGCGCTGCGGCCACCGTCCGATAGCCCTTGTGGGCGGCGCGACGGGCATGATAGGCGACCCGAGCGGCAAATCGGCCGAGCGCAACCTGTTGGACGAGGCCACGTTGAGACACAATCAGGACGGCATCAAAAAACAGCTCGCCAAATTGTTGGACTTCGACGCCAAAATCCCCAACGCCGCCGTGATGGTGAACAACTACGACTGGATGAAGGGAATGTCGTTCCTCGATTTTATTCGCGACACGGGCAAGCTCATCACCGTCAACTACATGATGGCCAAGGATTCGGTCAAGAAGCGTTTCAGCGGCGAGGGCGATGGGATGTCGTTCACCGAATTCACCTATCAGTTGGTTCAGGGCTACGACTTTTTGCACCTCTACGAGACGATGGACTGCCGATTGCAACTCGGCGGCAGCGACCAGTGGGGCAACATCACAACCGGCACCGAACTCATCCGCCGCAAGCTTCAGGGCGAGGCCTACGCCCTCACCTGCCCGCTGATTAAAAAGGCCGACGGCACCAAATTCGGCAAGACCGAGAGCGGCAACATCTGGCTATCGCCCGCATACACCTCGCCCTATAAGTTCTATCAGTTTTGGCTCAACACCAGCGACGAGGATGCAAAAAGTTATATAAAGATATTCACTATGCTGGATCGAGACCAGATCGACGCGCTGATTGCCGAACAGGAGGCCACGCCGCATCTGCGCCCGCTGCAAAAACGCCTGGCCGAAGAAGTTACGGTGATGATCCACTCGCGCGAGGAGTACGAAAAGGCCGTCGAGGCGTCGGCCATTCTGTTCGGCGGCGCGACGGCCGAAACGCTGAAAAAACTCGACGAGGAGACTCTGCTGGCCGTTTTCGAGGGAGTGCCGACGTTTCGGATCGCCGTTGCCGACGTTTTAGGCACGAGTTTTGTCGATTTGGCGGTCGAGCGGGCTCCGATATTCCCCTCGAAGGGCGAGTTGCGTAAACTCGTCGCCGGTGGCGGCGTGTCGCTCAACAAGGAGAAGGTAGAGGATGCCGCGCGAGTGGTTACGGCCGACGACCTGATCGCGGGCAAATACCTGCTCGTTCAAAAGGGCAAAAAGAACTATTATCTGATTATAGCGGAGTAAATTATGAAAGCGTTAAAACTCATCGTGATCACGGCACTCGCAGCCGCGACGGCACTCACCGCCGGCGTGACAACCTCCTGCGACGTGCTCAAACGTCAGGCTCAGGGGGCGTACAACATGGTTAAGTGCGACTACTCGTTCCAGTCGCTCACCCACATACAAGTGGCGGGCATCGACCTGTCGCGCGGCCTGTCTATCATGGACACCCCCAAGATCCTCGGCCTGTTGTCGGGCGGCACAAGCTCGATTCCGGTGGGGCTGACGGTCAATCTCGCGGTCAAAAACCCCAACGCGACCGAGGCGATGCTCAGCGGCATGGACTACACGCTGTCGATCGACGGCATAGAGTTCACGCGGGGGGCTGTGACCCAAAAACTCTCCGTGGCTCCGGGCGCGACGGGCACCCTGCCGCTGGCGATGGCGTTCGACGTGGCGACGCTGATGCGGGGCGACAGCCGCGACGCGGTGACCGGTGTGGTGAAAAACCTGATCGGCACGGGCGGCGAGGCCTCCACCGTCAGGCTCGACATCCGTCCCACGTTCGACGTGGCCGGCCACATGATCGCCTCTCCGGTGCCCATTCCCGTCAGTTTTACTTTTGGCGGGGCAAAATAAGCGTCACCTTCGGAGGGAGATAACCCACGTGGCACAGAACTCCACGTGGCACAAAACAAAAGGGGGCGGAAATTTCCGCCCCCTTTCGCATAGCATCAAAAACCCCTACTTCAACAACTCGGCGAGTTTAGCGGCCAGCGCCTCTCCGCGCAGGTTTTCGGCCACAATGTTGCCCTTTTTGTCGATCAGCATGTTGCGCGGAATCGAGCGCACGCCGTAGAGCGCCGCCGTGGGGCAATCCCAACCTTTGAGCGCCGAAACGTGCACCCAGTTCATGCCGTTGTCGGCAATGGCGGCGCGCCACGCCTCGCCGTCCTGGTCATACGACACGCCGTAGATCTCGAATCCCTTGGGTTTGTACTGCGCGTAGGCCTCGGTCAGGAACGGCACCTCGCCCATGCAGGGAGCGCACCACGACGCCCAAAAGTCCAGCAGGGTGTACTCGTTTTCGGCCACCACCTGCGACAGTGCGACGCCGGCCACTCCTTCGGGGGTGTCGAGCCCTGCGATTTCCTGATACTTTTCGCCCGACTGTCCGCCGCACGACATCGCCGTGAACGCCGCCACGGCCATCAAAATCATTTTTTTCATATCGTTATAGTTGTTTGTGTATTTGGGACGAAGATACGAAAAAACAACGTACAAAAAAAGGCGACCCCGAAATAGGGGCCGCCTCGTTAAAAAAATCGTTACGCCGAAGTTACGGCATCGGAGCGTCGTCCACCACGCAGCGGACAGAGTAGCCGTTGTTGTAGTCGCCGTTGGTGCCGTCTGCAATGACAGCGGTGGTGGCGTCGAACCTAAAGTAGTTGGCGGCGGTGGGAGTGGCCGAAGACGGCGTGGCCGACCAGTAAGCACCGACGGCACTGCTGTTGCTTGAGACGCCTGTGGCGGCGTTTTTGCCTCCCGCGGCGGTCAGGAAAATGAAGTTGTCGGGAACGGCCTTGTCGGCAAATTCATAGCCGTTTGAGAGGTATGTCAAGCCCGACGGAGCGACGGTGCCTGCCGTAAGCCACACCTTGTCGACGTTGGCGGCATCCAACAGGGTCTCGAACTGCTCGACCGTCGGAACCATGTAGCCCTTGGGGCATGGATTCTCGGCCGCGGGCCACGGGGCCAAGCCGCTGTTGTCGAACGCCGTGCGCCACGTGGCGCCGGTAGCCGAGTTGGTGGTGGCGTTGTCCCAAGCCCACCACTCCTTGCTGCCCCACTGGTAGGCGGTCGAGCCGCCGTATTGTGCAATGGCAAACCCATTGTAACCTCTGACGTTGGCCTTCGCCCACTTCACTCCGTTTATTTCGGCGAACGCCTCCGATTTTGCCGCCGGAACGGGCGCCAGGGTGGGGCTCACGCACCTGACGGCCATGCCTGTGCCGTAGGCGTGCTGGCTGTTGGTGGGATAGAGGCGAATGTCGGTCAGCGTGTATGCCCTCTGGCTGTTGTAGGGGGTCGAGCTGCGCAATCCGCCGTAGGTCATGTTGGTGCCGAGCACTCCCGCCGCGTCTCTCCAGCGGATGATGGGCATGGCGGTTTGGCCGTCGGCGGCGCCGAATCCGTCCACCGGCAGGTTGACCATCACCGGATTGTCGTAGGTGGCTCCGGCCACGCTGCTCTCGTTGTAGAAGGGATAGGGATGGCCCTCGTTCACCACGTCGGCGGTGGCCGAGTTGGCCGAACTCATGTAGGCGTAGTCCATGCCGCCCGTCTCCCACGCCTTCCAAAATCCGCCCTTGGGCATCTCGGTGGTGGGCCACGGGTCGCCCGCGTCGTCGGGATCGGCCGGGCCGCCCACCAACGCCAGGTTTTCCATCACGGTGGGGGTGCGCCACGTCGCCGCGTCAATATAGGCCTGAAGTTCGGCGTCGGTCATGTTCAAAAATTCATACGTTTTCAGCCCCAACAATTTGCAGGGGTCGCCCTTGGCGAGTCTGGCGTTCGCCGCGGTGTTGTAGGCCGGGTCGGAGATGTTGCGGATGCCCGCGTCCCAGTCGGCGGCGGTGTATGGAGCCATGTCTTTGTTGGCTCCTTCGGGGTACCACTCAATGCTGCCATCTGCATACGATCCGCTACCTGTGGTACCGTCGCCGTCGGTCAGCGCGCTAATTCCGGAGATGCCCCCGAATTTAAACAGCAGAACCCTGTCCTCCGCTTCCGCCGCCACGATCTCGTCCCACGTTCCGGCCGTCAGAGTGCCGTCGTGAGCCAGGTAGACCAACTTGTCGCCGTTACCGCCGCTGTGGAAACGCCGCAGCAGATATTTGTCGGAGCCTATCTTGCCCGACGAGATGGTCAGCGTCGCGTCCAAAAACTCGTTGGCGTCGGGAATCGTGATAGTGTAGAGCTCCTCGATGCCCTCGAAAGCGCGTGCGGGCTCGACTCTCACCTTCGTTACCGTGATCTCGGCCTCGCCGCCCGTCTGCACAAGCTCGAACGTGGTGCCGAAGTCCGACTCGGCGGTGATCTCCATGGTGGTCGCCCCGGCCGTCACGGTCGAGAACACGTTTGCGTCGCGCGTGGTGAGGGTGCCGGCGCCCGTGATGCCCGCGATGTCGGGAGTGAGCGTCGCCTTGACCTTGTTCATGCCCGGAGTGCCCACCAACGTGCCGCCCTCTTCATACTCGTCGCCCACGATGTCGATCTGACCCGTCACCGAGTCGACCTTCAGAATGTAGCGGAAGTTGGCCTGAATGGGGGTGTCGGCGGTGATGTTGACCGGATAGTCGCGCGCTACGCCCAGGAACTCGGCGTGGATCACGATCTGGGTCTTGCCCGCGGCCGCGGCGGCCGAAAGGGTGGTCGGATAGAGGTAGAACACGCTGGTTGCCATGTCGCCCACCACGTCGCTACCGGGAGCGGTGGCGTTGTAGTCGCCCGGGTCTATTCCGGGGATGTTGATGGTGCGTGTGCGTTCGATACCGGGAGTTGCGGCGTCACCGGCACCGAAGACGAGCCCTGTGTTGGGCGCGTTGGTGATGGTGATTCCCGTCACTACTAACTGATTGGTTCCTGCCGCGAAATTCTTGTTCTGAATGTCGAAACGGGCCTCGCGACGCCGCAGTTGCGTTTCGCGCTCCATGATGGTCGATATCTGCACCGCCTGAGCGTCGGCCGAGAACAGCAGGTTGTGGTCTGCCGTACCGTCGGGCGCTATGATCGGTTCCAGATCGGTGGCGCCGTCGGGCGTAAGCACGTTGGCGAGTGAGTTTTTGAACGCCGTTTCGCTCGCCAGATTACTCAACAGGGCGGTGTGGGGCCCGTTGGTGGACGATGCGTCGTTGGCCACGAAGTAGAAGTTGATCGTCTGCCCGATTCGGGTTCTGAGCCACGACTCGGACAGGGTGATGGTGTAGGTCTGGTTCGACTGCATGCCCAGATTGGGGAAGATTGTGTAGTCGGTGGGCGCGAGTTTCGACACTATGCCTGCGTTTGCGGCGTAGACGTCGAGCGACACGATGCTCCACTCGAATGCGGTTGCGATCTCGGCGCGGGTGATCACCAGCGGGTCGCGCGGGGTCGATACCTGGAACCTGACTCCCGGCACGGGAGCGGGTTCGATGTGGTCTTGTGTGCACGATGCGGCGGCCCATCCAAGGGCGGCGACGATCATCGAGAATAGAATCTTTTTCATAGTCATATTTTTTGTTTCGTCTTATTTTGTC
Source organism: Alistipes sp. (assembly GCA_031285345.1). Taxonomy (GTDB): domain Bacteria; phylum Bacteroidota; class Bacteroidia; order Bacteroidales; family Rikenellaceae; genus UBA940. The sequence goes on along the minus strand of JAITWI010000055.1, from coordinate 229,737 downwards.
ACAATTTATTTCACTTTGCAGCGAACCGTGCGGCCGGTGCTCTTCGCGGATGTGTCTAAGTTTGTGGCACTGGAAGAGCTACTGAAAGAATAACGGTAGGCATTGGTGTTGACGGAAGGGTCGGCACCCACCGTTTGATAGTGGCCGTTGGTATCCACGTTGCTTATCGTTCCTGCGGCGATGGACTCCTTCACACCTCCCGCGGCGAGGAACACCACATTGCCCGTCACTTTATCTATAAACTCTGCTCCCGCTCTACCGCCGTAGGTCACTCCGGTGGCGGTGCTGGCGGTGCCGACAGGCACCCACACAAAGGTCGTGTTGGCGGGGTCGGCCAGTGCATCGAAGTCCTCAATGCTCGGCATCACATATCCCGGGGGGCAGGGGCCCGCCTCGGTGGGCCACGCGGCGGTGGTTTGGGCTGTGGTGCCCGACCATGTCTTGCCGCTACCGTCGATGGCGGTAGTACCGCTGTACCACGCGGTCAGGCTGCCGAACTGATAGTAATATCCGGTGTCGACGACATTGGGAGAGAAACTGCCCACAAGCTGAACATTCCTTTTCGCCCACTTAACCCCTGCGACTAAGACGTGCTCGGGATCAGGAATCACCTTCACGCATCGCACGGCGAGCGCGGTGTTGAGCGACGCGCTGACGTTGTCGGCATTGACGCCCGTGGGGCTGAAGGTCAGCCTGTCGGCCGTAGTGGCGCTCGCCGCCGAACCCGCCCAGTAGCGACCGTTGCCCACGTCGGGATTGTCGGTCAGGGCGCCGGTGGTGTTGGCGCGCCCCATCGCCGCCGGAAAGAACACCGCGTCGCGCGAGGCGTAGTCGACGAACTCATATCCCGGCCGGTTGCCGTAGGCTATGCCGGTCATGGGGCTGGTTTGTCCGGCGCGGAGCAAGTTTCGCGCCACTTTGGTCTGGTCTATCAGCGCCTCGAAGTCGGCTTTCACGGGCATCCTGTAACCTGTGGGACAGGGGTCGGTGGCCGCGGGCCACGGGTCGAGGTCGGTGTTGTCGGCCACGGTGGTCCATGTGTCGCTTCCGCCCGACATGTTGTCTAAGGGGTCGGAGTTGCTCCAGGGGACGTTTTGACCCCACTGGTAGTAATATCCCACGTCGCCGGGCATGGTGGCCAGACGCTTGGGCATCTCGACGTTGGATTTGGCCCACGTCACGCCGTTGACCTTGGGATCGGCCATCGGCACCGGCTTGGGCTGATATTGGGTCACGTCGGGCCCCGAGCTCACGCAGCGGATGGGGTTGGCGGCACCATAAATGGCATTAGAATCCACCGGCCATACCCGTGGAATAGTAAAAGTGTAATAACTTGCATTATTGCCAGGATTTGAAGATATCCAGTAGCTCCAATAGCTGAAAGAGGTACTGACGCCGGTATTGCCATTATAAAAACCCAGACCCGGCATAGGTTGACTTAGCGCCGTAGCGTAGCTGTCCTCCATCGGAACGGCATACATGGGCGGAGCAATGTTAGTGCCGGGGCCTTGAGGGGGCACCCAATATTTTATGTAATCGTATTTGTGGTTCTCGTTTGCCGTTGTCTCTGTCACAGGATGTACTAAATTAGTATCTATATAATTATAATTAATACCTCCCACTTTCCATGACTTCCAAAACTCTCCCGCCCGCATCTCGTCGATCGGGAACGCATCCGCCGGACCTCCGGCGAACGACAAGTTCTCCATCACCGTGGGCAGGCGCCAGCCGCTGTCGTAGGCATTGAGCTGGGCGTCGGTCATGGCCTTGATGGTGGCGGGGTTCAGTCCCACCAACTTACACGGGTCGCCCTTGCCGGCGCGAATGTTGGCCGCGTTGTGCCACTCGGGGCTCGACACGTTGCGGATGCCCGCAGTCCAGTCGGCCGCCACGTAGCTCGGAATCGTCGCGTAGGTGGTCGGAGCCGCGTTCGACGGATTGAAGCCTATGTTGGCCGCAACCCATGCCGTCGCGTTGGGGCCCTTGAGGAACGAACCCACCACGCCGCCGAACTTGAACAACGGCATGCGCTCCTGCATGCGCTGGGCGACTATCTCGTCCCAGCTGCCGGCATTCAGCGCGCCGTCGGTGCCCACGTAGAGCAGAGCCGTCGCGTCGCCGCCCCAAAAACGGCGGATCATGATGCTGTCGACGCCCAATTCGACGCCCGCCTTGTCCTTGCCCGAGTCAATGGTCAGCAACGCGTCCACAAAGCCTATGCCCGCCGGAATCGTCACCGTGTAGACCTCCTTCATGCCGGGAGCCTCCGAGGTGCGGATGCGGCTCACGCCTATCGGGTTTTCGCCCGCGCGGGTGTCGAGGCGCTCTCCGGTCGCCCGGGTGGTGCGCGTCGCCGGAGCAACGTTGACCATGCCCGTTTCGATCAGCTGGAGATTGTATGTCGTGCCCGCCTCGCTCAACGCCGTGAATTGCATCGAGGTGGCCGTCTGCGGCTGAACGCTCGCGAACACGTTGGCGTCGCGCGTGGTGTAGGTGCCCGTTCCCACTATGGTGGCCGTCTCGGGGGTGAGGGCTGCCCTGACGCTGTTGAGCCCCGGGCCGGTGGTGTAGGTGCCGCCCTCGTCGTACTCCATGCCGATCAGGTCGATGGAAGCCGTCGAGGCGTCGATCTTGAGGATGTAGCGGAAGTTGGCCTGAATGGGCGTGTCGACCGGAACGTTAACCGGATATTCCACCGTGTTGCCCTTGTAGGTGCCCGTCACTATGATCTGCGTGCGGTCGGCCGGCGTGCTCGACGAGGCCAGAGCCAGGGTGGTGGGATAGAGATAGAACACGCTGGTCGCCAAGTCGCCCGGCATGTCGCTTCCGGGGGCGGTCTCGGTGTAGGCCGACGGGTCGAGCCCCGGGAACACCATGTTGTCCACTCGTTCGACACCCGGCGTTGCGGCGTCCCCGGCTCCGAAGATCAGCCCCGTGTTGGGGGCGTTGATCACCTGTATTCCGGTGATGATAAGCTGCTGCGTCCCGGGGGCGTAGGTGCGGTTTTGAATATCGAAACGAGCCTCGCGCCTTTTGAGCTGTGCTGGCTGCTGCACTCGTCCGGATATCAACACGTTTTGAATATCGGTCGAGAAGAGCAGGTTTTGCGTCGACCCGTTGGGCGGCACTATCGGTTCGAGCCTTCCGTTTCCGCCGACGGCCAGTTCGTTGGCGAGCGAGTTGCGGAATGTGTCTTCGTCACCCGAATTGGCGGCCAGCGAGGTGTGCGGGCCGTTGGTGGAAGATGCGTCGTTGGCCACGATGTAGAAGTTGACGGTCTGTCCGCCGAACCTGTTCACCCAACTCTCGTTCAGGGTTATGGTGTAGGTTTGGTTGGGCTGATTTCCGAGCGCGGGGGAGATTGTAAACTCCTCGGCGGTGAGTTTTTCGACGGGCTCGCCTGTGACGGCGGCGTAAATGTCGAGCGTGCGTATGTTCCACTCGAATGCCGATGCGATGGCACGGGTGGAGAGCTCCAGCGGCTCCTTGGGGGTCGACACCTCGAACCGCACCATGGGCGCGTCGTCGGGTCGGTCGACGGGGTCTCGCCTGCACGACCCGGCGCCCAACAACAGTGCCGCCGCGGATAGTGCCAAAATTATCTTTTTCATATCTTTCATTTTTTTTGTCGTAAAAAATTTATTCGGCTACGCAGCGGATCAGATAGCCGTTACCTAAATATCCATTCGAGGTATTGTTGGGTGTCATGCTGGTGGAGTTGAAATTCAGATAGTACCCGTAGAGACCGTCGGCTGTTTGTTTATTCGACCAGTAGTTCCCGTTCTGGTTGCTGCTGTACGCTCCTGCGACGTGGTCGCGCCATCCGTACGCGGCGAGGTACATGACGTCGCCGGTGGTTTTGTCGACGAACTCACGGCCGTTATTTCTATACGCAAGGTTTGTCACCGGACTTGTGCCTCCATTGGCAATCCACGTGCTGGTGACCTTGGTGCCGTCGGCCAACACGGCCAACTCTTCGGAGGTGGGCACACGATACCCCACGGGGCAGGGATTCTTTGCGTCGGGCCAGGTGCTCACGCCGTCGCCCTTGGGCACGTCGGTCCAAGTTTTGCCCGAGCCGTCCATCGACCCCTGCGTTCCGTTATAAAACCACGGGGTGGATTCGCCCCATTGGAAGAAGAAGCCCGAATGGGACGTGTGTCCGACTTCGAAAGTTCTGTTTCCTACCAGGTTGTATTTTGCCCAGGTGACGCCGCCGACTACGGGGTCGGCAATGGTGGGCACCACCGTCCTGCTCTTGCCGCTCGACACGCACCTATGCGTAAAGAGGTTGGTGTTGTAAAAGGTCGTAGCTACCGCTGTTGCGGATGGACCGTGAAGTATATATGCATGCGGATAATCTATAGCACCGACAACAGGAATGGAACGATCGACCGGTGTAGAGGATATATATACAGCCCGAACACCAACCACAGATTGAGGTATAGCGCCGTTATCCCAACCTCGATAGCCGATCTCTGGCAGTTTTTGACTGAACGCGGGAACGTAGCTCGTCTCAACCGGAAATTTTAACAAATAGGGATTGGTTACGTTGGCAGCACCCGTCGTTTGATAAGCATACAGATGGCTCTCGTTTACGGTATTTGCGTCGATGGTGGAGCCTGTAGTCGCATAAACAAACGGAACTCCGCCTATTTTCCACGCTTTCCAGAATTGACCCGCCGTCATCTCGGTGAGCGGAAACGCGTCGGCCGGGCCGCCCACAAAGGCCAAGTTTTCATACACGGTGGGCAGACGCCAACCGCTTTCGTAGGCCGCCAACTGGGCGTCTGACATCAGAATTACTTCGCTCGGCCTCAGTCCGACCAATTTGCACGGGTCGCCCTTGCCGGCGCGAATGTTGGCCACATTGTGATAGGCCGGGTCGGAGGTGTTTAGTATGCCCGAGTCGACTTCCGCCCACGTGACGTAGGGTATCTCTGCGGGGTATTTATAGGTCGAAGAAGGATTGAACTTAATGGCGGCGGCACCAAAGGTTGTAACATCGTCAGCGCCGATAACACCGCCTTGTTTGAACATCGCCATGCGCCCCTGCGCCCCCGCCGCCACTATCTCGTCCCACGATCCGGCCGTCAAAACCGGGTCGGTGTTGTTGATGTCGAAATACAATATCGCGCTCGCGTCGCCACCCCACAGGCGGCGGATCATGAACGTCTCCGTACCCAAATTGCCTCCCGAGTCGATCGTCAGAGTGGCGTCGAGGAATCCCACACCCGCCGGAATCTTAACCGTGTAGACCTCCTTGGTCACAACGTCGGCGCGAGTCGCCCCGGCGCGGGTTACGGACTCGGTCACGCGCGTCTTGTTGATGCGAACCTCGGTGTTCGCCGGCTCCAAAACATAGGTCGTGCCCGCCTCCGAGGTCACCGTGAACGGCATCGACACCGTCTTGGCCGGATCCACCGCCGCAAACACGTTGGCGTCGCGGGTCGTATATGTCGCCGCCGTGGTGGTCACCACGTTGTCCGTCAGGTTCATTATCATCGTCGTCTCGGGAACTATCGTGGCCTTCACCGTGTTCGCCGCCGGGCCCGTGGAGAGAGTGCCACCCTCTTCGTACTCGTCGCCGCCCAGCTCGATGGTGCCGCTCGTGGCGTCGATGTTCAATATATAGCGGAAGTTGGCCTGAATGGGCGTGTCGAAAGCCACGTTGACCGGATAGATAACCGTGTTGCCGTGGTAGGTGCCCTCCACCAAAATCTGAGTCTTGCCGACCGGCGGATTGGAGGGCTCGGGGCTCACCAAAGTCGTCGGATAGAGATAGAATACGCTCGTGGCAAGGTCGTTGGCAATGTCGCTGCCCGGTGCCGTGGCGTCGTAGTCGGCCTCCACAAGTCCCGGATAGCGGATCTCGCGCGAACGGTCGATGCCGGGGGTCGCCGCGTCGCCCACGCCGAAGATAAGTCCCGCGTCGGGAGCGTTGACAACCCTTATGCCTGTAATCACCAGCTGGTCGGGCCCTGCGGCCGCGGTCTGGTTCTGGATGTCGAAACGAGCCTCGCGACGACGCAACTGACACGTCTCCTGTACCCTGCCGGCGATCAACACGCTCTGCATGTCGGCCGAGAAGAGCAGGTTCTGACTGCCTCCGTTGGGCGCCGCGATCGGATTGAGGCCCGCGGTACCCGTCTGGGTAAGGGCGTTGGAGAGGGCGCTCTTGAAGTCGTCCTCATCGGCCAGGTTCGACACCAACGAGGTGTGCGGCCCATTGGTCGAGCTCGTGTCGTTGGCAACGATGTAGAAGTTGACCGTCTCGCCTCCTCGCGGATTGAGCCAGCTTTCGTTCAGGGTCACCGTGTAGGTCTGGTTGGGTTGCGAACTCAGGGCGGGAGAGATGGTGTAATCATCTTCCGTCAGTTTGGTCACCACACCCGCCTCGGCCGCGTAGAGATCCAGCGTGGCGACGTTCCACTCGAACTGCGAAGCTATCGCACGCGTGACAAGCATCGGCGCGCGCGGCGTGGAGACCTTGAAGCTCACCGCGGCTCCGTTGCCTGCCGGATGAACCGCGTCGTCCACACAAGACACCGCACCCCATCCGAGGACCGCGAGCGTCAGCGTTGTAATAAACTTTTTCATAATCAATAAATATTTTTAATTGTACTCATAAAAAATCTTCTTAAAAATCTTACAAAAATCCTCCGTCGCTCCAGTCGGCGATGCTCATTCCCTCCAGCGGGGCGAGCTGAATCGCGTCGCCGTCGATCACTATGTCTATGGCGTACTCCTGCTTCAATTCGTGGTCCAGGTCGTACTGAAACCAGTCGAAGTATTGTTGCAGGTCGATTCCGTGGGGAAAAACCATCGGGTCTTCGTCGGTCAAAACATCCCCGTCTCCGGTGTAGTACAAATTTAATACCGCGTTTGTCTCGGACTTGATCCGATAGCCCACGATCGTGCCCCAAACCTCGAAGTCGGCGTTGAGATAGGTGGAGTCTCTGTGTCGCAGAATGTTGGTGTCGGGGATGGCCGTGCGGGGTATGTAGTGGATCACCCGGTTATCGCGGGTCAGGTACGGATCCTGCGTCTCCGGGTCATGCGGCAGCGCCTCGAACTCTCTGGGCAGATAGACGTATTGGGGCATCAGTTCGTACTGGGACGGCGTGTCGCCCATCACGGCGTAGTAATTGCCCACGTCGGGCATGTGGACGCGGTTTTTCCACGTGACGCGAAAGCGGAGTTGGAAGTGGGCGTTGATCATGTCCACCCTCACCACACTCTGTCCTATCTCGCCCACCGAGAAGCTTCGATAACCGTAGTATAGCTCCTCGCAGGGGCCGGTGGTGCCGTCGGGAAAGGCCTCGGCGTTACGCAGCGTCATTCGCATGTCTTCGCGTCGGGTTTGGCCGACCAGCGGCGCCTCGCCCGTGGCGGCGTCCCACACCACGCTTCGTCCGTCGACGTTGCCCAGCGCCAGCACCGAGTATCGGCCGGGACGGAGAGCCACCTCCGAGTCGAGGTTCTCCGCGCATATCGACTCGGTCACCTTACGCGTGGCGAGCAGCACCCCTTGGTCGTCGAAGATATATTCGTCGATGTCCGATATCCAGTAGAGAATCTTGTTATCGGTGGTGGTGTTCTCCTCGTTGTAGTCGTAGCGTATCAGCAGCGAGTAGACACACTCCTCGAAGTAGAGTTCGGTGTCGCACGAGACGCCCAGACACAGGCTCAGGGAGAGTGCCGCCAGATATGTCACCCACCGTTTCAAGGCTCGCTCTCGGTATAGTATATCGTCAGTTCGATGCGCCGCAGGCGGGGAAACATCTCTTCAAGCAACACCCGGTAGACGTACGACCATGGTTCTATGCGCTTGAGGGCCTCTTCGCGCCTGTCGTAGGGCATCCGTTGGTTTCGTATGATGGCGAGCGCGGCCTCCTTCTGTATTATGTATCCCTGTTCGACCAGCCGCTCCAGCCCCTGCCAGTCCTCGGCCACATAGTTGACCGAAGCCTTGTCCATAGCCTCCTCGCACGGGTAGTCCTGCATGCACAGATAGCGTTTGAATCCCTCGGAACGGTCGCGCGCCAGTCGCTTGTTGTGGGCGTATCCGCCCTCGGGCGAAGCGTATCCGCATATGTCGATCCACTCGATCTGCGCGTGGTTGTGTTCGCGGTCGAGCAGCGCCGAGAATAGCGAGTCGATGCGCGCCAGCTGCGTGCGGTTGTCGCCGTACCAGGGCAACACCTCGGAGTCGTCGACCGGGTACATTATCGGCAGCGACAGCACCGCCGTCCGAATATTTTCGTTGCGCAGTATCTCCTCGGGCACCGCCTCTATGACGATCGGGGTTACATCCGGTTCGGGAAGTTCGACCACGGGTTCGGGAGCGGGCTCGATTACGATCTCGGGAGCAGGCTCGGCGACGATCTCCTGCGGCGGGAGTTCGGCGACGTACACCGGTCGCGCCACGCCGTTGAGCCGCTCGATCACCACCCCTTGCTCCACCAACCGGTCGCCCGAGCAGTCGTGTTCGTATTTTCGCCACGTCAGGGCGGCCCCCTCCATCCACGCCTGCGAGGGGATATCCAATTTGTAGTTCAGTTCATAGACCTCCCTTTTTCTCATCCGGTCGTAGGTGTGGTACGGTTCGGGCGAATAGCCGTCGAACAGAGCGCGTCGTCTCTCCTCGTAGATGGCTCTAATCCCGCCCGAGTAGACCACCGTCGGGAGCAGGAACCGTTGCGCGGGGGTCTCTACGGCCAGTTCGACCACCATCCGACCGTTGCAGCGAACGGGCAACCCTTGCGCCGTAATATCGAGGTCAATAACCAAATCGTCGACCGACAGACGCGACTGCCGATTCGTTATGGCAAGGCCCGAACCCGCCCAGGTCGAGGAGACGACTCTCCCGTCCGCGGTGGCGACATCCGGCTGGGGAGACTGTCCCGCGGCGATCCCCGCTAAGGGGATGAGCATAATAACTATCGTAAGAAGTTTTCTCATCGCCCTACTTTATCATGTAAACGAGCGACACGCCCACCTTGGTCGGACCGAGATAGTGGCGGGTGTCGCTTTTGATCAGCCGCTCGCAGTCGTAGCAGTCGTATTTGTCGTGATTGAGCCACACATAGCCCACGCCCAGCGAGAACTCCCACGACCAGCGGCGGCTCATGGGCAGATGGTATCCCCAGGCGATGCCTCCACCCACGCCCCAGCCTTTGTAGCGGTGCAGCCGGAAGGTGTCGGTCAAAAAACCCACCTTGCCGACGTTGTATTGTCCGTAGATGCCGTGCAGGCCGATGAAGTGTCCCTCGAAGCGCTGGCAGAACCAGTAGCGCAGTTCGGGTTGGGTGAACCATATCTGATTCGTGCCTCCTTGTTGCAGTTTGAAGGGATTGTATCCCACCGCGATGTCGGTCGTCCAGCGGCGCGCCAACCCTACCTCAAGCGAGACGTTGGCCGTGGCGGTCGCCATGACCAACAGGTTGGTCTTAACCGCCACCCGCGGCAGATATTGGGTGCCCGTGCCGCCCGCCGAGCCCTCCCTAATCATCGTCATCTCGTAGCGCGGAGTCTCGACGACATCCTGCGCCGACACAAAGACGGGGAAGAACAGAGCGGCAAGGAGTATCGGGATTATCCTGTATATGTTGTTCATCGGAGCGTTTTTTTGGGGAGGGAACAAGGGTTCCCCGCGGCTCTGTCGCAAATACCGCGCCAAACGATAAATCATGTGCGCCTAAGGCGAACCAACGAGCGGTGCCGCGTCGTCCTTTCGGTTCGACGCGGCACCGCTTTTTTGCCGTGTTATCATGTTGTATAGCCGGGGTTCGAGGGTCAGGGCCGATAGTTTCGGGATTCCAGGTTCGGGCTCCGGTGGTTCCGGTAGTTTCGGGATCCCGACCTAAGACAACAACTCCTCCGCCTGTTTCAAGGCGGCCGCGGTGATCTCGCTTCCGCTCAGCATGCCCGCTATCTCGGTAACGCGCTCGTCGGCCGACAGGGGGCGGATGCGGGTCGATCCGTCTCTCTTGTAGACCAAAAAATGATTTTCGCCCTTGGCGGCGATCTGCGGCAGGTGGGTTATGTTGACCACCTGGCAGCCGCGCGCCAGTTCGGCTATAATGTCGCCCATTGCGTCGGCCACACGGCCCGAGACTCCGGCGTCGATCTCGTCGAATATCACCGTGGGCCGCCCACCCGAGCGAGCGGACAGGCTCTTGAGAGCCAGCATCACGCGCGATATCTCGCCGCCCGAGGCGATCTTTTCGACCGGGCGAGGCGGCATCGCCCCCACCGATGAGAACAGAAACCGCACCTCGTCGCCACCGTTCGCCCGAAGATCTCCGACGGACGACAACTCCACCACGAACCGAGCCTCGGCCATTCCCAGCCGTCGCAACATCGCCACGACGCTATCCGAAACCGCTCCCGCCGCCCCGCGCCTGCCCTCCGACAACCGCGCCGCAAGTTCGCGAGACTCGGCCTCGTTTCTGTCGGCCGAAGCCTCCAGTTCCGCCATCCGCTCCTCGCCGAGGTCGATCGCCGCAAGCCGCTCTTCGAAAGAAGCCTGCACAGCCAAAAGTTCCTCCACCGAGCCCACTCGGTGCTTCTGTTGCAGGGCGTATATCGCGTCGAGTCGCCCGACGACAAAGCCCAGCCTCTCGGGATTGCCTTCGACGCGCTCGCGCTCGGCGGCCATCTCCCGCTCCAGATCCTGCAACTCCACATACACCGACTCCAGCCGCGCGGCGAACTCCTCCGCCCGGGGATGGATTCCGCCGACCCGTTCGACGGCCAATCGCAGCGCCTTCACCCGCGACAGGATGCCCGTCTCGTCGGCCGCCAATTCACCGACTGAAAACCCGAACGCCTCGCCTATCTCGTCGCTGTGCGACAGCTCCCGCTGCTCGGCCTCCAACAACTCCTGTTCACCCGCCACAAGACGCGTCGCCGCAAGTTCCGTCGCCTGATGCCTCAGCCACTCCTCGTCCCTGCGTGTCTCTTCCGCCGCCCGTCGCGCCTCCGCCAGCCGCTTCAACGTCTCGCGCCACGCCGCGAACACTTCCACGTAACGTTTCATGAGACCTTCCTGACCGGCCACCCCATCCAAAACGCCGACGCGAAATCCCTCACTGCGGATCAGCAGGTTCTCGTGCTGCGAATGTATGTCGATGAGCCTGTCGCCCAACTCGCGCAACACGCCGAGCCCCACTGGCAGGTCGTCGACATAGGCGCGGCTCTTGCCCGACGTCGAAACGATCCGCCGCACCACTATTTCGGGCGAGTATTCGAGGTCGTTGTCGGCAAAAAAGCCGTCGAGTCCGTAGCCATCCAGTGAGAAGACTCCCTCCACGACGCATGAGCGCGACGGGTCTTTCTGAACTCCCGCCTCGCCCCGCGTACCCAACAGCAGCCCCAGCGCACCCAACAGGATGGACTTGCCCGCCCCGGTCTCGCCGGTGACGGTGTTGAGTCCCACCCCGAACTCCATGTCGAGGCGGTCTATGAGCGCGTAATTCTCGACCGAAAGTTTTTTCAGCATAGCCGTTCGTGTATTAGCACCGCCGCGTGCGCCTCGACCCCCTCTTCGCGTCCCACGAAACCGAGGCGTTCGGTGGTAGTGGCCTTGACCGAAACCGCGCCGACGTCGATGCCGAGAGCCGTCGCCAACTCGCGGCGCATATCGTCTATATAGGGTCTGATTTTCGGCGTCTGCAAAGCCACGGTGCAGTCGACGTTACCGACCGTCCACCCTTGCGCGCGCAGCAGTTTCACGGTGCGTCTCAATAGTTCCACAGAGTCGATGCCGCGAAATTCGGCCGCCGTGTCGGGGAAGTGCAGCCCGATGTCGCCCAGCGCCGCCGCACCCAACAGCGCGTCGCACAGGGCGTGGATCGCCGCATCGCCGTCGGAGTGTGCGACGCAACCTTTAGAGTGAGGAATCGTCACCCCGCACAATCGCAGAGGCAATTTTTCGCCCTTTTCGTTCGTCTCCGCAAGTCGGTGGACGTCGTATCCGTGTCCGATCCTTATGTTCATAATCCGCAAAAATACGAAAGTTTTCATATCTTTACCGCCACGGCAAATATAAAAAATCATCGTTATGACACTGACCGAAGTCCTCAAATCGCGCCGTAGCGTGCGCAAATTCGCCCCGCAGTCCACCTCGCGCGCCACCGTCGAAGGTCTGCTGAAACTCACCCTCACCACCGCCCCGTCGTCCAAAAACGTCCGCTCGACACGCTTTATCGTGGTGGACGATCCTTCGACTTTGCGGCGGATATCGGCCATGCGCGACTTCGGCTCGGCTTTGATTGCCGACGCACCTTGCGGGGTGCTGGTGCTGGGCGACGGCTCGGCTACCGACCTGTGGTTGGACAACGCCGCAATCTCGGCCACGGTGTTGCAGTTGGCGGCGACGGAGGCGGGTCTGGGTTCTTGCTGGGTGCACGTCAACGGCCGTCCCCGCGTCAGCAAAGCTCCCGTCGAGGGGTCGCCCGCGGAACCGGCGGAGACCGCGGCCGAATACCTACGCGGATTTTTGCCCATTCCGGCCGAGTGGAATCCGTTGTGTTTCATCGCGATGGGCTACCCGACAGAACCGACGAAGCCCCACTCGGAGAAGGACGATTCCGACAAGATCATATTTATTTAGCACTTTCGAAAACTCAAAAACCAAAACTTAAATGAAAATTATGGACATGACAAAATCGGCCGCGGCGGCACTGCTGCTTACGGTCTTGGCGCTGGGTGCCACGCAGGCGCGGGCGCAACAATTCGAAGAGGCGCGCGGAAACGGCGATGGACCCCACGCGGCGGTTCATGTGTCGTTTTTCTCGCCTCTGGGCACCAACGGCCTTCGCGCGCCGCAATACACCAACGACTTCTCGCTCAATATGTTAGTCGGAGTGTCGAAGAGCGAACGTTATCTTACTATCGGCGGCCTTGCCAACATCGTCAAAAGCCACGCCTCGGGGCTGCAGATCGCAGGTTTGGGCAACTACGTGGGCGATGGCTTTCTGGGGGTTCAGCTTGGCGGCATCGGCAATATTGTGGGCGAAGAGGTGCTGGGGCTGCAATTCGGGGGCGTGTTCAACACCGCGGGAGCAGACATGGTCGGCCTTCAGCTGAGCGGTGTGTTCAACGGAGCCGAAGACGTTACTGGCTTTCAGGTCGGCGGCGTGGCCAATGCGGCCGAGAGCGTGGAGGGTTTCCAGATAGGGGGCGTTGCCAATCTGGCGGGCGGAGTTATGGGCATACAGTTGGGGGGCGTGTTCAATTCGGCTGCGGGAGGCGTTGCGGGCATTCAGATAAGCGGAGTGGGTAATCACGCCGGCGACGTGTCGGGATTGCAGATAGGCGGGCTGTTCAACATCGCGCGCAACGTATCCGGAGTGCAGTTGGCTGGTCTTGTAAACGTGGCCGACCGGAGCGACTACCCTATCGGCCTTGTCAACATAATCAAGGATGGCGAGATGGCCGCAGGGGTGAATTACAACGACTTGGGTACGATTTCACTGCAATTTCGCTCGGGCGGGCGGGTGCTATACGGCATCGTGGGGTTGGGCTACAACCATCGCGTGAGCGAGAGCCGCGACGCTGTGAGCGCCATCGCCGGTTTCGGTGCGCACATAGGCGTGACAAAGTGGTTTCGAATCAACAACGAGCTGACGTTCGAAAACTTCGGCGTTTTCGGTGGCGGAAACTCGGGGACGGATTCGGATGACGACGATTTCGACGCCACCTTCCGAACGGGCTACTCGCTGCTTCCGGCGTTTCGACTGGGGCGGTTAGAGCTGTTCGGCGGCCCCGGCATCTACTACGTGCACAGCAGCGAACCCGCGATGTTCGACATTTTTCCTAAGAGTTCCTTATGGGAGAAACCGCGCGCCGACCGCCGACAGCAGGTCTACATCGGCTGGCAGGCGGGGTTGCAGTTTATATTCTGAAATTCCATCGTTTAAACACTATCACGCCGGGGAGATATCTTCGGCGTGATGCTTTTCAGGCCTCGGCGTGATGCTTTTTCCACGTTCGCGCCGACAAAAATATGCTCAACTCATAGAGCCCGTAGAGCGGCAGCATCACCAGCACGAGGCTGAACAGGTCGGGCGGGGTGATCACGGCCGACACAACTGCAAGGCCTACGGCCGCATGCTTGCGATATTTGCGCAATATGGTCGGCGACACCAGCCCCACGCGGGTCAGAAAGTGTATCAGCAGCGGCAGCTGGAACACCAGCCCGATGCCCAACGACACCCCGATAACCTGCGAAAAATAGCTGCCCACGTCTATTAGGTTAGTTATGTTGTCGCTGGCGGCATAATTCAAAAAAAAGTGCAGTGAAATGGGTGTCACTATGTAATACCCGAACAGCACCCCCGCGAAAAAGCATAGCGAAACGTAGAACACAAAGAGCCTTGTTCCCGCCCTCTCCCGATCGGTCAGCGCCGGCTTAACAAACTGCCATATCTCCCACAAAAAATAGGGTATGCCGAGCACGAGCGCCGCAGCCATGGACATCTTAAGATGCAGGTTGAACTGCCCCACCACCTTGTTGTTGACCATCGTATATGCTCCTTGGTTAAGACACAACACCTCAGGGTCTATCGACCATTCGGCGCCGAACATATCTCCAAGTCGCCCAACCAACCCATCGAGCCAAACTCCCATTTCGCACAGCCAGCGGTTGGTCGGGAAGTCGGGACTTTGAGGACCGAACAGTAATTCGTCTATGATCAGTCTGTTGAAACAAAAGGCGACGATCGCTATAATGAACAACGCCGCAATCGCCCGCATCAAGTGTGGACGCAGGTCTTCGAGGTGCTCGAAAAAGGTCATCTCCTTGTCGGAAGACATGGCCGGATTGAGAGATTATTCCTCTATCTTCTTGTTCTCCGGCTTGCTCTCCGATTTGGAGGAGCCCTCTTCGGCCGAATAATCCTTGTTTACGGCGTCCTTAAACTCCTTCACGCCACGGCCCACGCCTTTCATCATATCCGGGATCTTTTTAGCGCCGAACAGCAACAACACGAGCAACACGATGAAGCCGATCGACCAAAGGTTCGGAATCGCCATTGTGATAAAAGCAACCATATCTGTCTGTTTTAAATATTTGTCTTATACGTTGAGAAGCAAAGGTATGACTATTTCGCGAATCGCCAAAAAAAATTTGGCCGACCGCTTTGCCGACACTTTTTATCCGTTCTGGCATCGTTTTTGAAAATTGACGGGTAAAACAAAAACCACCATTTATTATGAGAACTCAAGAGAGCTATTTCGACCGACACCTGTTCACCACCGATACCAACGAGTACGCCACCGGACTCAACGACGAGAACGAGTGGGAGGAGGATCTCCTCGACCGCGACGTGCCGATAGACGACGAAAACGACGACTTTCTGCTCAACTTCCACGACGCCCGCCGTCTCGGCTCCGACCCCGCCCGCATGGCCTACAACGAGACCGGATTCGACCCTCTGAGGATCAACTGATTGTCCATTTCGACAAGAAAATTTGCGTCGCGACGAAAGTTCCGTGGCGAAAATCCTCTATCTTTGCCGGAACACAAAACACAACCAAACAACTTAAATTTATGAAAAAACTGATTTTGATGGCGGCCATGGTCGCAGTAACCGCGATTACCACCGCAACCGCCCAGGAACTCGACCGCCACTCGCGCGACTACTCGTCGCTGCTTCCCCAAAAGGGCGACCTCGCTACCGGGATCGACCTTGCCGGAGCCGCCAAATTCATCGGCAACTCGTTCGCCGACAACAAAGCCGAAGGCAACGCCATCACTCCGTTCGGGGGTGCAAACTTCTTCGCAAAGTATTTCATCGCCGACAACATCGCCCTTCGCGCACGTCTGGGCTTCGGCGTGACTAACATCACCAACAGAGAGTTCGTTGTCGACGACGCGGCCTACGCGCTCGACCCGATGACCCCCAAAGAGGTTACCGATGCGTACAAAACCAGCGAAAAAAGCTTCGACCTGGGCGTGGGCATCGAGTTCCGTCGCAGCCTTCGCCGTGTGCAGGGCTACGCGGGCGCCGAACTGTTCATCGGCACCTTGTCCGAAAAACACTCTTATGAGTACGGCAACGCCATCACCCAGACCAACCAAAATCCCACATCCTATTGGGGCGGTTACGGCGAAAGGGATCTGGAAGAGAAAATGAGCGGCGTTCGCGGCGGCCTGTCGATCTTCACGGGCGTGGACTATTTCATCTCGCGCAACGTGTCGATGGGATTCGAGTTCGGCCTCACCGGCTACGGCACCAGCATTCGTCCCGTGAGCCTCACCACCGAAATGTGGGACACCGTGACCAACGCCTACAAAAAGGAGACAGATGAGACCAACCCAAAGCAGGGTCGCTTCGACATCGCCCCCACCGCGGGCCTCAACATGATGTTCTACTTCTAACGAGCGCCGCATTAACGCGAACGACCCGCCTCTATATGTGGCGGGTCGTTTTTTTAACGAAGAGGGGTCGCGATTTTTTTCGCGACCCATTGTTGTAGCGGGTCGGGGAGTTATCTCCCTCGCGGGATGCCTCCACCGGCCATTGGCCGACGGTCGGCACTCGGTCGATGCTCTCGCGGGCAAATGCCCGCTCGGGTGAACCCCGGTTCGGCGTCCCCTTCCGTACAAAAAAAACAGAAGACTTCGGCCTTCTGTTTTTTTGTAGCGGGTCGGGGACTTGAACCCCGGACCTCATGATTATGAATCATGCGCTCTAACCAGCTGAGCTAACCCGCCATCGTTTTACTGTGCGCCGCCACCCGTTTCCTCCTCTCCGCACCGCCATTTTTCCGATAGCGGGGACAAATGTAGTGCGAATTTTTTATCTTTGCAAAAAAATATCTCGAAATGGCTCTATTCGAAGTGACCGGAGGGCAATCCCTGAAAGGCGAAATAGTTGCGCAGGGCGCGAAAAACGAGGCGTTGCAGATAATCTGCGCGGTGCTGCTGACGGCCGAAAAGGTCACCATATCCAACATTCCGCAGATAGCCGACGTGCTGCAACTCATAGAGTTGCTGGAGCGGTTGGGCGTCGAGGTGGAGCATCCGGCGGAAGGCACGTGGACTTTCCGCGCCGCCACCATCGACCTCGAATATATGAAAACCGCCGATTTTCGTCGCCGCGCCGCCCGCCTCCGTGGTTCGGTGATGATCATGGGGCCGCTGTTGGCCCGTTTCGGCGTCGGCCACCTGCCCAAACCCGGGGGCGACAAAATCGGTCGCAGACGATTGGACACCCACTTCATCGGCTTCCAAAAACTCGGCGCGACGTTCGATTTCGACAGCGGGGAGGATTTTTTCACCGTCGAGGGGCGCAACCTCAAAGGAACATATATGCTGTTGGACGAGGCCTCGGTAACCGGCACGGCCAACATAGTGATGGCCGCCGTTATGGCGCGCGGAATCACGACTATATACAACGCCGCCTGCGAACCCTACCTCCAGCAACTTTGCAAAATGCTCAACCGCATGGGGGCGAGAATTAGCGGCATAGCATCCAACCTGCTCACCATCGAGGGGGTGGGCGAACTCGGCGGCACGGAGCACCGCTGCCTTCCCGACATGATCGAGGTGGGCAGTTTCATCGGTATGGCGGCGATGACCCAAAGCGAGATCACCATCAAGACCTGCGCCTACGAGGAGTTGGGTATCATCCCGGCCCAGTTCGCGCGCATGGGCATACGGTTCGAGCAGCGGGGCGACGACATCTTCGTTCCGCGACAGGATCACTACTGCATCGAAAACTTCATCGACGGCTCGATCATGACTATCGCCGACGCCCCGTGGCCGGGCTTGACGCCGGACTTGCTATCCGTGTTTTTGGTCGTCGCCACCCAGGCGAGGGGCGAGGTGCTGATCCACCAAAAGATGTTCGAGAGCCGCCTGTTCTTCGTCGACAAGTTGATCGACATGGGCGCCAAGATAATTCTGTGCGACCCTCACCGCGCGACCGTCATCGGTCACGACCACAACTTCCGTCTCCGCGCCACGCAGATGACCTCGCCAGACATTCGCGCGGGGGTCGCGCTGCTCATCGCCGCCATGTCGGCCGAGGGCACGAGCGTTATCCAAAACGTGGAGCAGATCGACCGCGGCTACCAAAACATCGACGGCCGCCTCAACGCCATCGGCGCCCGCATCGTTCGGAAAGACTAAGGGACGGGTTGTCGTCGGGCTGACCTGCTCGCTGAAAAATGCGCTGAAAGAAGTCAGGTATCGGAAATTTCCGATACCTGACTTCTTTCAGCGCGACGGCTACTCTTTACCGACGATGACTACGGTAAACGCCTCGCGGTCGAGATATTTTTGAGCCAACTCCATCACGCGCCCGGGTGTGATCGTCTCCACCTGTCGCACAAAATCGGCCAAATAGTCGCACTTACACTCGCTCGCACCGTCGGAAGCCCGACTCGAAACCCCGGAACTCCCCGGAAGCCCGGAAGTCTCGCCGCCTATCTGAATGTTTTCGATCACCACGTCCACGATTCCGAACGGTCCGTCGAGTATCCTCATCACATCGCCCAGCATCGACCGGCGTACGGTGTCCAACTCATCCTCCGTCACGAGTTCCGTCTTCAGCCGCCCCATCTCGGCGAAAATCCGCTCCACCGCGTCGGCCGTCGCGTCGGCCGTCACCTCGGTGGCTATGGCCAGATATCCCGACTCGCGCAGATTGACCATGGCCGCCATCACGCCATAGGTGTAGCCCATCTGTTCGCGCAGCACCTTCACCAACCGCGAACCGAAATAGCCGCCCAAAATCGTCGCCACCACCTGCATACCGACAAAATCGGGATGGTGGCGCGGGAAAAGCACCCGCCCGATGCGCACCGCCGACTGCACCGCCCCCTCCATCGGAAGGAACCTATACCCGTCGCTCACCGGGGCGGGCATCGCGTAGTCGCCGGAGGTTGACATCGAACGCGCCGGCAACCGTCCCAGCAACTCCGACACCGCCTCCCTCTGCGCGGGGTCGTCGCTCAGCGAGCAGACGGCAAAACAGTTTTCCGCCCCGTAGAATCGCGACCAAAATGCGGTCGCGTCTTCGCGACGCAACCCGAGATATTCGCTCTCGGGCGACGAAACGCCATACGGATGGGCGTCGCCGAACAGTGCGGCCGAAAACATCTCACGCGCCTTGGTGGCGGGTTTGGCGCGCTCGACCGCCAATCGCTCCATCCGTTTGCGGGCGTAGAGCGACACCTCGTCTTCGGGGAAGGCCGGCCTTATCAGAATCTCCGAGGCGACCTCCAGCGTCGGCTCCAAAAACTTTTCGAGGCAGCAAAACGTCGCCACGGCATAGTCGCGGTCGACGGTCACGTCGTAGTACGAACCCACGAAATCGAGTCTCTCGGCTATCTCGTGGGCCGACAGGCCCGCACCGCCACCACTGCCCATGCTCCCCTCGGCCAGCAGATTGAGCGTCGCCGAAGCGGTAAACGGCTTCAGTCCGGCCGCCGTTTGAACCGCCGACCCGGCCGCCCACACCACCGACACCCGCACCACCTCCTGTCCCGGGTTGCGGAGCAGATGAACGGGCAGCCCGTTATCCAAAACCACCCTCTCCACCGATGGCAGCGGCGGCATCTTCGGCACCACTATCTCCGGCGCCACCATATTCGGCAGCGCCCCGGCGACGGTTCCCGCAACGGCTCCCGCGGCGGCATCCGCCCCGACCGTCGCATCTGTTTTTGCCTTATCTTTCATCTCTTTCCTCCGTTATATATCAACGTCGACGACCTCTCATGCCGGAACGTGGCTCCGGCTTCGTCCACGAGCTCCCCGGCCGAAAAAGAGCGATAAATCTCCACCTCGCGGTTGATAAGACCCAAATCGCCCACCATGTCGTAGAACCCCAGGTTCATGGCGCGGTTCATCACGTTGAGCTCGCCGAACGCCGTCTCGGCCTCGAACTTGTTTTTCACCTTCTCCAGCTCGTAGTCGCCCGCCGGCTCGCCGCAAAGCCGCCTCAACTCCTCCCATAGAGCCTCCTCGCCCGCCGAGACCGAAACCTCGGGCAACAGATGGCCCGTCACCACGAACAACCCGGGATCGAGGTCGCCCGTTATGTAGGCGTTCACTCCCGAGAAGAGCCGTTGCCGCCGCACCAGACTCTCATAGAGCCGTGCCGACGACCCTCCGGCCAGCAGATCCGACAAAATATCGCAGGCGTAGTAGTTCCGCGAGGTGCGCCCGCCCATCGGGAAGGCTATGGTTATCGCGGTGGCCGGAACGTCGCGCTCGACCTCCATGCGCCGCGCCTGGGTCTGCAACGGCTCCGGCGGCAAAACGTCGACGGGCCTGCCTGCACCCGTGATGCCTTCGCCCGGCACCGCCCCGAACCACTTCTCGGCCATCTCGAAAATCCGCGCCGGCTCTATGTCGGCCGCCACGCTCAATATCGCGTTCGCCGGGTTGTAGTAGCGGCGATAAAAAGCCATCACCTCGTCGACCGAAGCCCCCATGATGTGCTCCGGCGACAGCCCTATCGTCGGCCACCTGTACGGATGCACCTTGTATGCCATCTGCCTCACCAACAGCCACTGGTCGCCGTAGGGCTGGTTTATGTATCGCTGGTTGAACTCCTCGACAACGACCTTTTTTTCGGCCTCCAACACCTCGGGCGAGATTTGCAAACCGGTCATTCGGTCGGCTTCGATCCACAGTGCGGTCTCGACGTTCTCGCGCGGCAGGGTGATGTAGTAGTCGGTGTAGTCGTTGTTGGTGAAGGCGTTGTTCTCTGCCGAGGCTTTGTGCAACGGCGCGTCGAAATCGGGCACCGCGCGCGTTCCCCGAAACATCAGGTGCTCGAAAAGGTGTGCGAAACCGGTGCGCAGGGGGTTCTCGTTTCGCGCCCCCACGCGGTATAGCACGTTCACGGCGGCCATTTCGGTACTCGGTGCGCGGTTCACCACCACCCTAAGGCCGTTGGCCAGCGTATGTTCACTGTAATCTATCATTATACAAAAGTACTGTAAAGTTGCCAAAAAGTATTACTTTTGCACCCGTAATTTAGGATAATATTTGTTTACGATAACCCTATAAAAGTCATACCATAATGAAAAAAGAGAAGAAATTTATCACCTGCGACGGCAACCACGCGGCGGCCCACGTAGCCTACATGTTCAGCGAGGTGGCGGCTATCTACCCCATAACCCCCTCATCCACGATGGCCGAGTATGTCGACGAGTGGTCGGCGGCGGGTCGCAAGAACATCTTCGGCGAAACGGTCAAGGTGGTCGAAATGCAGTCGGAAGCGGGCGCGGCGGGCGCCGTCCACGGTTCGCTTCAGGCGGGTGCTCTCACCTCGACCTTCACCGCGTCGCAGGGGCTGCTGCTGATGATCCCCAATATGTACAAAATGGCGGGCGAGTTGCTCCCTGCTGTGTTCCACGTCTCGGCAAGGGCGCTCGCGGCGCAATCGTTGTCCATCTTCGGCGACCATCAGGACGTCATGGCCGCCCGTCAGACCGGCTTCGCGATGATGGCCACTTCGAGTGTGCAGGAGGTGATGGACCTGGCGGGTGTGGCGCATCTGGCGTCGCTCAAGAGTCGCGTTCCGTTCATGCACTTCTTCGACGGTTTCCGCACCTCGCACGAGATCCAAAAGATCGAGGCTCTCGATATGGACGACCTCTCTCCGCTGATGGACGCCGAGTCGCTGGCAGGTTTCCGCCAACGGGCTCTCAATCCGTCGAGCCCCGTCACCCGCGGTACGGCTCAGAACCCCGACATCTACTTCCAGAGCCGCGAGGCGGGCAACAAATTCTGGGACGCGGTGCCCGACATCGTCGCCGGATACATGGCCGAAATCTCCAAAATCACCGGCCGCGAATACAAACCTTTCACCTATTACGGCGCGCCCGATGCGGAGAACATCGTGGTGGCTATGGGCTCGGTGACCGAAACGCTCAAAGAGACGGTCGACTACCTCAACGCCAAGGGCCAAAAGACGGGCGTGGTGACGGTTCACCTCTACCGCCCCTTCTCGGTGAAATACATGGGTGAGGTTATGCCCTCTTCGGTGAAGCGCATCTGCGTCCTCGACCGCACCAAGGAGCCCGGAGCCAACGGCGACCCGCTCTATTTGGACGTTGTGGAGGCTTTCGCCAACTGCAAGGACATCCCCGCGGCCAATAAACCCCTCATAGTGGGCGGCCGCTACGGCCTGTCGTCGAAAGACACCACCCCCGCCCAGATGGTGGCGGTGTTCGACAACCTCGCTTCGAAAGAGCCGCGCAACCAGTTCACGGTCGGCATAGTCGACGACGTGACCCACCTGTCGCTGCCTGTCGGTGCGCCGGTGGAACTCGACCGCAAGGGAACGTTCGAAGGCGTGTTCTTCGGTCTGGGAGCCGACGGAACTGTTGGCGCCAACAAAAACTCGATCAAGATAATCGGCGACTCGACCGACAAATATTGCCAGGCCTACTTCTCGTACGACAGCAAGAAGTCGGGCGGCTACACGGCTTCGCACCTGCGCTTCGGCGACGAGGCCATCCGCTCGCCCTATCTGGTCACCACGCCCGACTTCGTGGCGTGCCACGTGCCTTCGTATATTCACAAATACGACGTGCTGAAGGGTCTGAAGAAAGGCGGCTCGTTTCTGCTCAACACCACCGCCACCGCCGACACCATCGAGGCCGAACTGCCCAACGAGATGAAGGCCTACATGGCGGCCAACGACATCGCATTCTACATCGTCGACGCCACCAAGATCGCCGCCGGACTGGGTTTGGGCAATCGCACCAACACAATCATGCAGAGCGCGTTCTTCAAAATTTCGGGCGTTATTCCGTTCGAAGTGGCGGTCGAGCAGATGAAAAAGGCTATTAAGAAATCGTACGGCATCAAGGGCGAGGAGATAGTGGCGATGAACAACGCCGCCGTAGACGCGGGCGAGAACGCCGTGGTCAAGATCGCCATCCCTGCCGAGTGGGCGTCGCTCAAGGCTGAGAGCGCAACGACCGCGACCGCGACCGCCGCAAAACCGAAATTCATCACCGACGTCGTCGAACCCATCAACAACCTCAAAGGCGACGACCTTCCGGTGAGCGCATTCTCCGGCCGCGAAGACGGCACGTGGGACAACGGCACCAGCGCCTACGAAAAGCGCGGTATCGCCACCAACGTCCCCCACTGGCTGAGCGAAAACTGCATCCAGTGCAACCAGTGCTCCTACGTCTGTCCCCACGCTGCGATAAGACCCTTTTTGGCAACCGAAGAAGAGGCCGCAAAAGCACCCGCGGGCACCGAGTTCAAGCAGGGTCTGGCCGACACCAAGGAGTACAAGTTCCGCATTCAGGTCTCGCCGCTGGACTGCACCGGCTGCGGCAACTGCGTCGACGTGTGCCCCGCCAAGACCAAGGCGCTGGAGATGATGCCTCTCGCTACTCAGCAGGCCGAGGAGACTCGCTGGGAGTATATGCACGGCACTGTGGGCTACAAGGAGAACGTGGTCGATAAGACCAAAAACGTCAAAAACTCGCAGTTCGCCCAGCCGCTGTTCCAGTTCTCGGGCGCGTGCGCGGGTTGCGGCGAAACTCCCTATATCAAAACCATCACCCAGCTCTTCGGCGAGGATATGATGGTGGCCAACGCCACGGGCTGCACCTCCATCTACTCGGGTTCGGCTCCGTCGACCCCCTACTGCGTCAACGTCAAGGGTGAAGGTCCGGCGTGGGCCAACTCGCTGTTCGAGGACAACGCCGAGTTCGGTTTGGGCATGCGCGTGGCGACCGAAAAATTGAGAGATCGCGTCGAAGAGAAGATGCGCACCGCCATCGCCGGCTGCGAAAAATGCTCGGCCGAACTCAAAGGCGCCATGCAGGAGTGGATCGACAACAGGGCCGACCGTGCGAAAACCCGCGAGATCGCGGCAAAGCTCGTTCCCATGATGGAGGCGTGCGACTGCGACACCTGCCGCGACCTGCTGAAACTGAAGAAATTCTTCGTCAAGAAGTCGCAGTGGATCTTCGGCGGCGACGGCTGGGCCTACGATATCGGCTTCGGCGGCCTCGACCACGTGCTTGCCAGCGGGATGGACGTCAACGTGCTGGTGGTCGATACGGAAGTCTATTCCAACACCGGTGGCCAGTCTTCGAAATCGACCCCCGTAGGTGCTATCGCCAAGTTCGCTTCGAGCGGCAAACGCATCCGCAAGAAAGACTTAGGCGCTATCGCCATGACCTACGGCTACGTCTACGTCGCCCAGGTGTCGATCGGCGCCAATCAGAACCAACTGCTCAAGGTACTCAAGGAGGCAGAAAGCTACGACGGCCCGTCACTTGTGATCGCCTATGCCCCCTGCATCAACCATGGCATCAAGGGCGGCATGACCCGCACCCAAACCGTCGGCAAGCAGGCGGTCGAGAGCGGATACTGGCACCTGTGGCACTTCGACCCGAGACTCGCGGAGGCCGGCCAGAACCCCTTCGTGATGGACTCCAAGGAGCCCGACTGGAGCAAGTTCCGCCCGTTCCTGGACAAGGAGGTGCGCTACACGGCTCTGTCGAAAGGCTACCCCGAGGAGGCAGAGCAGCTATTCGCCGCCGCTCAGAGCAACGCCAAATGGCGCTACGACAGCTACCTACGCATGGCCGAGATGAAATATTAATCCGAAAATTCACGCAGAAAGGCCGCTCCCATCCGGGCGGCCTTTTTTTATTATAAAAAACACAAAATTATTTGGCGCATTCCACTTTTTTTTACATTTGTCCCGAGAATTAATAGTGATTCTCTCGACAAATAAATGTTTAACCTTATGAAAAAGATTAGACGCTCGACAATTGTCATTTCGATTTTGTTAGTGATAGGATTAGCAGCCATACTATTTTTCTGGGGCGATATTCGGGACTCATATACAGATGGGGCGGATAAGGCCAACGATTATTGGGAACACCGGAGCTAAAATAACGATTGATTTTAGCCATATGAAAGACGAAAATGAACGCCGTTCCACACAGGGCGTTTTTTTTATCTTTGCAGAATATAAGCTGCGGCTCGGCAATTTGCTATCTCCGCTTGCATTGCGCTCGGCTTGCATTATATTTGCCCCGAAACCATAAAACAAAACCGACTATGAAAAAAATCCTGCTACTACTCGCCGCCGCCTCTGTTGCGATGAGTGCTATGGGCGCGACGGGCGCTATGGCTCTATCCGGGAGCCGCGTCGAGGAGTCCGACCGGCCGGGTCAACCCTCCCCGAGCCGCATCGAGGAGTTCGCCGTCGAGAGCGAGCTATTGGGCGTGGTCAAGCACTGCCTTGTCTACCTTCCGGCCGGATACGACGCCCGTCCCGACAAAAATTACCCCGTGCTCTATCTGTTGCACGGCGCGGGCGACGACCACACCGGCTGGAGGGACAAGGGCAACGTGCGGCAAATATGCGACGAGCGGATAGCCGCCGGCCTCGCCACGGCTATGATAGTCGTTATGCCCGACGCGAGCGGCCAGACCGCCCCCGACTCCCCGAGCCACGAGGGCGGCACGACAAAAAACCGCGGCTACTTCGACCTTCCCGACTGGCCCTACGAGCGTCACTTTTTCGAAGAGTTGATCCCCGCCGTGGAAGAGCGCTACCGCACGGTGGGCGACAAGCGGCACCGCGCCGTATCGGGTCTGTCGATGGGCGGCGGCGGCACGGTGGGATACGCCATGCACCGTCCGGAGATGTTTTCGAGCGCGGCTCCGATGAGCGGCGCGCTGGGCGGAATGAGTCGTGCCACAATGACCACCGACCGCAACGGCGACAACTTCGTCGCGGTCGTCCTCTTGGCCGACGCCCGGCGAATAGAGGCTCTCAAGAGCGTACGTTGGTGGGTCGACTGCGGCGACGACGACTTTTTGTGGGAGGCCAACGTCGACTTCCTTCGCGCGATGCGGTCGAGGGGAGTCCCGCTCCAGTTCCGCATGCGCGACGGCGGTCACACCTGGAGCTACTGGCAGAGTTCGCTGGCCGACGTGCTCACATTCGTGTCGGCCGGTTTCGCCGAGTGACCCCGCATCCCGGCCTCCGGGCACACCCGGCACATCGGCCTCCTAAACAAAAAAAGTCCGCCTTTTCGGCGGACTTTTTTCATACCATTACGACTCCTAATTATATAGCGATGTCGACTATCTCGAACCGCAACACTCCTGCGGGCACGGTGACCTCCACCACGTCGCCCTTCTTGTGACCCAACAGCGCGGCGGCGATAGGGGTCGTCGTGGCTAACTTGCCCTCCCTAAGATTGGCCTCTTTTTCGGGCACGAGGGTGTAAACCACCTGCTTTTTTGTGCCGAGGTTGGTCAGCGTCACGCGATTCAATATCTGCACGGTGTCGGTCCCCACTTTGGAGCGGTCGATAAGGCGCGCCGAGGCGAGCATGCCCTCCAGCTGCGCGATCTGCATTTCGAGCATTCCCTGCGCCTCTTTGGCGGCGTCGTATTCAGCGTTCTCCGACAGGTCGCCCTTATCGCGGGCTTCGGCGATGGCGCGCGACGCCGCCGGCCTCTCCACGGATCTGAGATGTTCCAGTTCGCGTTTGGCCTTTTCGAATCCCTCTTCGGTGAGGTAGGTTACTTGTGTTGCCATAGTGGTTTTAAGTCGGGCGCAACAGGTGCGCTGGTTTTGTCATAACAAAAAAAGCCCGGCCACACTCGCCGGAACCTTATGCAGGCAAAGGTATGTAGGTTTTTCGAGAAATCCAAATAATTTTATCTGGCCTGTTTATTGCAAAGGATGCGTAATAAAGGCGACCTGCGCGATCCCGGCCCGCGAGCGACCCTAAACAGGAATCATTAAAACTATTGATTATGAAAAGGTTTGTCTATGCCGCCGCTCCGACGGCCGCCACCGAGTCCACCCGGGCCGCCATGCACACTCCGACAGCCTCACGATTTGCGACCGCCGTCGCCCTTTTCTATCTGGCCGCCATGATGCCGTTCGCGTCGGGTTGCTCCGACGGGGATGTTACGGGGCCCGACCCCAGGTCTGCGAACATGATCCACTTCGAGCCCTCTACCCTGCACCACCCCACCGACGACTCGAAGGCCACCATTAGCGCCATGCGCGGCAGCTCCGACGGATTCATAGTGTGGGCGACCGCGACCGACGCCGGAACCGGGTCGGGCTGGTGGAGCGGCATAGACGGCGTCCGCCACATATACGACGGTTCGGTATGGTGCTTCGACGCGACGGGAGCCAGGGCGGGAACCGGGAGGCTCGACGCGAGATGGCCGACCGACGGACAGGAGTATCCGATAGATTTCTACGCCATCTTCCCGGGCGGTGAGTCGGGGGCGTTGACCGTCGAAGAGGACGATGCCGCCCTGACCGTCTCGGCCACCGTCACCGTCGACCCGACCGCGGTTCCGACCGACATCCTCGCAAGCCAGCAGCACGTTCGATTGAAGCCTTACGGCGGCCATCAGACCATGACGTTCCACCACATCCTCTCCCGCGTGCACTTAGTGCCGGCGATCGCCCCCGGCCACACGGCGTTCATACAGGGGCTCGCGATATGCAACGTGGGCGACATGGGCACCTATACCCTCACCGGCATCCCCGGCTGGAGCACTCCGCCCACCTCCCACGACTCGGACTACACATACTTCGGCACATACCGCGACACGCCTTCGGGAAATCTTACGATCCTCTACGCCCCGGCGTTCGCGGGCGGCGAGACTACGGCGTTTCCTGCCGCCTCGACGGCGGTTCCGTCGGTCGCCGCGACAGGCCTCATGCTCGTACCGCAAAACGACATCTCGCGCACATGGGGAGGAACGGAGGCACCCGACGACGACGAAAGTTACGTCTCGATGATCTACCGCATGGAGCGGGACGGGGTCGACATGGTGGGCTTCACACGCGCCGGAGAGCATCCGGCCTTCGAGGGTAGCCTTCTGGCAGAGGGCGGATATCCGGCAGCGGCTCCGTTGCTGGTGAAGGTCGGTTGGCCATTCACCCCTACGTGGCTTCCGGGCAAGAGCTACACCTACGAAATCCCCTTGGGCGACGAGGTGACGGACGGTGCGGCGGAGGGCGGCGGCTTATCCGAAGGCGCTGCGGGAGGATATCTGATCGACCCCTTCTACTACG
Source organism: Alistipes sp. (assembly GCA_031285345.1). Classification (GTDB taxonomy): domain Bacteria; phylum Bacteroidota; class Bacteroidia; order Bacteroidales; family Rikenellaceae; genus UBA940. Next base: position 201,667 of record JAITWI010000055.1, on the reverse strand, counting down.
ACCACTACGGCAACCGCACCGACCTGGTGGTGGGTGACGACGATGGAGACGGCATCTGTGACGATCCGACTCTCCTGCGACCCGTCTCCGGCATCGCGCGTCTCGCCCCCTCGGTGGTCGACTGGGGCGCGCCGGAGGAATTTTAAGGCTCCGTTTTCGGTTTACAGCCGAATGTTTCGTACCTTCGCGCGATGCTTTATCCGATAAAATTCACTCCGCGGCTCAAGGAGCTGGTGTGGGGCGGCGAAAAATGGGATGTCTCGGGCGTGGAGGGCGACGTTTCGACGGTCTGCAACGGCTTTCTGAAGGGCAATTCGCTGGCCGAGGCGGTCGAAATATATATGGGCGAATTGGTGGGCGACGAGGTTTTCGCGCGCTTCGGCGAGGAGTTCCCGCTGCTGGTCAAACATATCGACGCTCGCGACAGGCTGTCGGTGCAGGTGCATCCCGGCAATGAACTCGCCGCGGCGCGCCACGGAGCATGGGGCAAGACCGAGATGTGGTACGTTTTGGATTGCGAGCCGGGAGCGGAGTTGATGATAGGTTTTCGCGAGGGGGTGACCAGAGAGATATATTTGGCCGCGCTGGCCGACGGATCGGTGGGCGAGCTGCTCAACCGAGTTCCGGTGAGGCCGGGCGACGCGTTTTTCATTCCCGCGGGAACCGTGCACGCTATCGGCGCGGGGATCAGGTTGGCCGAGATTCAGCAAACCTCCGACGTCACCTACCGACTGTTCGATTGGGGGCGTGTGGACGAGGACGGACAGCCGCGCGAACTGCACACCGAGCTGGCGTTGGACGCCATTGATTTTGCCGCTCCCGTAAGGCGCGTTACGCAGCACCCTCCCGCTGGTGAGGCGGCTCTGCTTGTGGAGTGTCCTTTTTTTACGGTAAATCTGCTCGACATCGACGGCCGCACAGAGCGAGAACTCAGCTCGCGCGACTCGTTCACCATATATATATGCACGGAGGGCGAGGCGACTGTGAAGACCCGAGGCGGGGAGGTGGCGCTCAAGGCAGGAGAGGTGGTTTTGGTTCCCGCCGACCTGCCCGAAGTCGCGATCGAAGGCACCGCCAAACTTTTGGAAACCTACATATAGACATATCCGGACTACTCAAAACTTACATCTAAACATAAAAACAAAATGCCCACAATCTCATCCAGAGGCGTCAAAATGCCCGCCTCGCCCATTCGGAAACTCGTTCCGTTCGCCGACGCGGCCAAGGCCCGCGGCACCAAAGTCTACCACCTCAACATCGGCCAGCCCGACATCCCCACCCCCGAGGTAGGGCTCGACGCGCTGAAGAAGGTGACCCGCACGACGCTCGAATACTCGCCCAGCGACGGTATGCTCTCGACCCGCCAGAGGTTCGTCGACTACTACAAGACGCGCGGCATAGAGCTCACCCCCGACCAGATTATCGTCACCACCGGCGGCTCGGAGGCCATTCTGTTCGCGCTGCTGTCGTGCCTCGAAGCCGACGACGAGGTGATCATCACCGACCCTTCGTATGCGAATTACATCTCGTTCGCGCTTCAGGCGGGAGTGAAGGCGGTGGCTATCCCCACTTCGATCGACAACGGATTCGCACTGCCTCCCGTGGCCGAGTTCGAGAAGTACATCACTCCCCGCACCAAGGCTCTCTTGATTTGCAACCCAAATAACCCGACGGGCTACGTTTACAGCCGTCAGGAGATGGAGCAGATCGGCATGTTGGTGAAGAAACACAACCTGTTTTTGATCTCCGACGAGGTCTACCGCGAATTCAGCTACACCGAAACCCCGCCCGTATCGGCCCTGACGCTCGAAGGTCTGGAGGAGAACGTGATAATGATAGACTCGGTGTCTAAACGCTACTCGGAGTGCGGCATCCGCATCGGGATGTTGGTGACGCGCAACAAGGAGGTTCGCGCCGCCGCGATGAAAAACGCGCAGGCCCGCCTGTCGCCCCCGCTGTTAGGTCAGTTGGTGGCCGAGGCCTCGGTGGACGCTCCGGCAAGCTACATGCAGGAGATCTACGACGAGTACATCTCGCGCCGCGACCTGCTCATCGGTGGACTCAACAAGATCCCCGGAGTGGTGTCGCCCATGCCCAAAGGGGCGTTCTACGCCATGGCGCGCCTGCCGATCGACAACGCCGACCGCTTTTGCGAGTGGATGCTGAGCGAATTCAGCTACAACGGCGCCACTGTTATGTTGGCTCCCGGCTCGGGCTTCTACTCCACCCCCGGCTGCGGTCAGGACGAGGTGCGCATGGCCTACGTACTCAACAAGGGCGACATAGCCGCCGCTCTGGAGGTGCTCGCCAAGGCGCTGGAGGTTTATCCGGGGCGGACGAAGTAAAACGTTATTTAACGAAAAACGCCGGAGTCGATAAATGACTCCGGCGTTTTTTAGCTTTTGCAGCGACACCCTTCCGTTTTACTCCGACGGCAAGGTTATTATCTCGTACACCCTTTTGAAGGTTGTAAATCCCGAGGTTTCTTGCACGCGGTTGACGCTCCACGTTACGGTCAGGCCGTCGGCGCTCCACTTGTAGGGACTCATCTGCTCGACGAGCGAACCCGTCTTGTCGTCGCCGCCGGCATAGGTCATATATCCTAACGATTCGTCGTCGGGCGAGTATATATAGGTCGTGAACTCCACCGTCTCGCCCGCGATCTTGATCTCCCGCGAGTCGATGAACTCCATCCGGGGGTCGGCGTATATTTCGGTCACGTTTTTCGTAACGTTCACTCCGCTCTCCGGATCGCGCTCCACGCAGGTGTATGTAACGTGCATTTTGCCGTTCCATTCATATTCGTATTCGCGATATTCGAGATTTGTCACACCCATCGCCTCCTCCACATAGTGCGTCGGACGTCCGCTGTAGTCGCGCGCCCACTCCCATCGCTCCACGGGAACGGGGTTTATGTCGGTTCCGAACTCGGCGGCGTCGAACGCCTCGAACTTGTAGGCGGTTCTCCATCCGTCCCAATAGCTCGTCACGCACTTCAGGTCGGCCGCAACGGTCGCACCGTCGAGGGCGTACTCTTTGTGCGATTTTGTTACGGTCAACTCGACATAGTCGTACTCGAACTCCGTCTCCTCGTACACCGTACGGCCGTTTAGGGATTGCGTCTTGGCGACAGGATTGCCCCATCGGTCGTACTCATATTCGGTTAGGCGGACTCCCTCGCGCGACGCCTCCTCCTCGGATACGACCACGGAGAGTTGCACGGGTGCGCTTTCGGGAAATCCGCACCCGGTGAGCGCGGTCAGCACGATTATTGCAAGGGGGGTGATGAAATTTTTCATCTCGATATTGGGTTTTAATTCAACACATTACACGCTTATGCGAGACAAAGTTACGATTTTTTTCGAAAAAAATGGTTGTATGTATTGCATAGTATTATTTTATTCCTAAATTTGCACAATCTAAGTTCCGAGACACGACCACTACGTTATGATAAAGATCCGCGGCCTCAACAAAACTTACAATCCGGGAGAGCCCAACGCCCTGCACGTCCTCAAGGGGATAGACATGGATATCGCCCCCGGGGAATTTCTCTCCATCATGGGCGCTTCGGGCTCGGGCAAATCGACCCTGCTGAACGTGATCGGCATTTTGGACGACTACGACTCGGGCGAGTATCTGCTGGACGGCACCCCGATAAAAAACCTCTCCGAAACCGCCTCGGCCGAACTTCGCAACCGCAAGGTGGGCTTCGTGTTCCAATCGTTCAACCTCATTTCGTATAAAAACGCGATGGAGAACGTCGCCCTGCCGCTCTATTACAACGGAGTGGCGCGCAAGAGACGCAACGAGATGGCTATGGAGTATCTCGAAAAGTTGGGTCTGGGAGCCCACGCCCACCACCTGCCGAGCGAACTGTCGGGCGGACAAAAACAGCGTGTGGCCATCGCCCGGGCGCTCATCTCGCGTCCCGCCGTGATTCTTGCCGACGAACCGACCGGAGCGCTCGACAGCGCAACCTCCAAAGAGGTGGTCGAGATCATGCGCGAGGTGAACCGCACCGAGGGCATCACGATGATAATAGTCACCCACGAGACCGCCGTGTCGAAAGCTACCGACCGCATAATCTACCTGCGCGACGGGGTGATAGAGAGCGACCGCCGCAACCCCAACCCCGTCATAGAGTTCTGACGCCATGTTCGACCTGCTGAACGAGATATTGGAGACGATGGGGCGCAACAAGCTCCGCACCGCCCTGACGGGATTCGCCGTGGCGTGGGGCATGTTCATGCTCATCGTGCTGCTGGGCGGAGGCACGGGGGTGCAGAACGGCGTGCAGTCGAACTTCGAGGGCAACGCCATCAACACCGTCTCGCTCTATCCCGTCTGGAGTTCGATGCCCTACAAAGGACTGCGGGCCAACCGGCGCATAAGGTTCGACGAACGGACGGTCGATTTCGTGCGCCGCCACGTTCCGGAGGTGGAGTATATCACCGGCTACATCTACCGCCAAACCACCAGCGTGAGCTACGGCGAGGAGTACGGCACGTGGCGCATCGAGGCGTGCATGCCAGAGGTGCGGCACATTCAATATTACGACATGCCGGCGGGGCGGTTCCTCAACGAGGCCGACCAAAAACACAGGCGCAAAGTGTGCGTCGTCGGCAAGGCGACGGTCGACGTGCTGTTCATGAATGGCGAGGATCCGCTTGGCAAGCACATCAACATCGACGGCATAGCGTTCCAGGTTGTGGGTGTGTACGACACGCCCTGGAATCCATCCAATAGCCCCGCGATATTCATCCCCATGTCCACCGGCAGCATGCTCTACGACCGCGGCTGGGGTGTAAGCTCCATAGAGTTTACCGTCAGAGATGGCGCGGTGACGAGTCTGGAGGAGGGCGACGCGCTCGAAGCGCGCATCAGGCAAACGCTCGGGCCCCACTTAGGTTTCGACCCGGCCGACACTTCGGCTATGTATATCCGCAACAGCGCCAAGTATGCCGTCGGAACGCAGAGTATGTTCCGAATGATCAACATTTTCCTGTGGGTGTTGGGCCTCGCCTCGCTCGTGGCGGGGATAGTGGGGGTGGGCAACATCATGCTGGTGACGGTCAACGAGCGCACGCGGGAGATAGGTATCCGCAAGGCTTTGGGCGCCACCCCGTGGTCGATAGTGCGCGGTGTGGTGGTCGAGGCGGTGTTCATCACCACCGCGGCGGGCTACGCGGGGATAATGGCGGGACTCGGTGTGGTGGAACTTGCGGCCTACGTGTTGGGCGGCGGCGCGGGGGCGGAGGGAGGCATGACGGCGTTCAAGGATCCCGGGGTGAGCCTCGGGGTTGTGTTCGCGGCGCTCGTGGTGCTTGTGGCCAGCGGGGTCGTGGCGGGCCTAGTTCCCTCGATTCGCGCGACAAAAATACGTCCTATCGAAGCAATGAGGGCAGAATAGATATGAGGTTTTTCGGCGGCAACGGCCGCGACGAATCAGCAGGCGGGTTTTGTAAGAAACAAACGATTTGAAGTGAAATGAGGTTTTTCGACACAGACAGTTTCAACGAGATTTGGGCGACCATAACGCGCAACCGTTTTCGCAGCGTGGCCACCGGCTTCGGCGTGTTCTGGGGTCTATTCATGCTGATAGTGCTGCTGGCGATCGGCAACAAACTCACCCAAAGCATCCTCTCTCAGGTGGACGGATTCGCCACCAACTCGGTAATGATATTCTCCGGACGCACGAGCGAACCATATAAAGGCTACCGCAAGGGACGGAGTTGGGATATGGACAACGGCGACGTGGAGCTGATCCGGCAAAAAGCCACCACGGTGGACATCATCTCTCCTATTATGATGCGCGGCAGCCGAAGCGACCGCAACGTTGTTAGGGGTATGAAGGGCGGCTCATGGAGCTATTCGGGTATCTATCCCAACTACTTCGACATCAACAAGGCCAAACAGGAGAGCGGCCGGTCGATCAACGATATAGACATTACCGAGCGGCGCAAGGTGTGCGTGATCGGGCAGACGGTGTATGAGACCCTGTTCGCTCCCGGCGAGGTGGCCGAAGGGCAGTTCATTCGCCTCAACGGAATATATCTGCAGGTGATAGGTGTGATCTCGCCCCACTCGCGCGCGACGATCGGCGGTCCGGTGGACGAGTCGATATTTTTGCCTTTCACCACCCAGCAAATGTTGTTCGAGAGGGATCTGGCTTTCGATATGCTGGCCGTCACGGCAGTTCCGGGCGTATCCGCCTCGGTGGCCGAGGAGGAGGTGAAGACGCTGCTTCGCGCCGCCCACGACATAGCGCCCACCGATACCAAGGCCGTCGAAAGTTTCAATCTTGAGGTGCAGTTCAAGACCATCCAGTTGCTGTTCGTGGGGCTCGCCGCCCTAATGTGGATGGTGGGTCTGGGGGCGCTGCTGAGCGGCATAATCGGCGTGTCGAACATCATGTTGGTGACGGTGCGCGAACGGATGCGCGAGATAGGAGTGCGGCGCGCCCTTGGCGCCCGGCCTTGGGACGTCATCGCACAGATAATGTCGGAGAGTTTCGTTCTTACGGCCATTGCCGGAATGTTGGGATTCATGTGCGGGGTGGCGGCCTCGTTGCTTGTGGACAAGATCGACTTTTCGGGCGGCAACGGCGTGTTGGCCACGATCCACAAACCGGTGGTGTCGTTCGACCTCGCTCTGGCGGCGATGACGGTGTTGATTGTGAGCGGCCTTGTGGCGGGGCTGCTGCCTGCGATGAAAGCCCTAACCATTAAGGCGATCGACGCTATCAGAGACGAATAAGCCGGAACGCCGGCGGCGATTAAAGCTACGCAAAATAAAAACAGCATATAGTATGAAGAAGTTTTTTAGGATTTTTATGTTTTCGCTCCTCGGGCTGGCGGTGTTGGGCACCTTCTGGTTCCTGTGGCAGAAGTCACGCCCGGTGGAGGTGGTCTACCAGATAGTCGAGGCCACGCGGGGCTCCATCCAAAACACGTCGGTGGCCACGGGCAAGGTGGCTCCCAGGGACGAGATCATGATAAAGCCCCAGATTCAGGGCATCGTGTCGGAACTGCGCAAGGAGGCGGGCGACCGCGTGACGGCGGGCGAGGTTATAGCGGTGGTGAAGGTGATTCCCGACATGAACCAACTCAACCAGGCCGAGAGCCGCGTGCGCACCGCCGAGATCAACCACACCGCCGCCAAGGCCACCTACAACCGTCAGTTGTCGCTGTTCGAGGACAGCGTCATATCGCGCGAGGAGATGGATACCAGCGAGGCCGAGTACCGCCGGGCGGTGGAAGAGCTGCAGAACTCGCGCAGCAACCTCGAAATCGTGCGCGACGGGGCGGCCAAAAACTCCCGCGACATAGCCAACACCATGGTGCGCTCGACCATCTCGGGGATGATACTCAGCGTGCCGGTCAAGGTGGGCACCTCGGTGATCAACGCCAACACCTTCAACGAGGGAACGACCATCGCCACGGTGGCCGACATGAGCGACCTTATCTTCATAGGCAACGTCGACGAGACCGAGGTGGGAAGGGTGCACGTCGGAATGCCGGTCGAGTTGAGCGTCGGCGCGGTGGAGGAGCAGTCGTTCGACGCGGTGCTGGAGTACATCTCGCCGCAGGGGGTGGAGGAGAACGGCGCGATCCTGTTTGAGATCAAGGCCGCCGCGACGATTCCAGACGACGTTGTGATACGCGCGAATTACAGCGCCAACGCCCGGATAGTTTTGTCGAGCGCCCGGGATGTGGTGACCGTTCCCGAGAGCACCGTCACCTTCTCGGGCGACTCGACCTACGTGTGGTTGCAGGCCGATACGCTGGCCAAAAAGCAGACCTTCGAGCGGCGCGACATCAAGACCGGCCTTTCGGACGGAATGTCGATCGAGGTGACAGAGGGGCTCGTCCCCGGGCAGCGGATCCGCGGCGGAGAGGTGACGGGAGAGGTAACCCAAAAATGACCGCGAGTATGAGACGATTTATTTTAATATCGGTTTTTGCGGTGTGCGTTTTGGCGGCCTCGGCGCAGGGTGGGGTGCAGGAAGCGTCTCCGACCGTAGCGCAGGCGGGAATGCAGGGTGCGTCGCAGGCAGGGGCTCAAGAGGGCGGCATGCCCGAAAAATGGACCCTTCGCGACTGCATCGACCACGCGCTGGAGCACAACATCGAGCTGCGGCAGCGGGCGCTGGAGGTGAAAGGGGCGGAGATAGACCTCAACACCGCGCAAAACAGCCGCCTGCCCAATCTGAGCGCGCGGGTGGGTCAGGACTTCAGCTTCGGGCGCAAGGCGTTCGAGTCGGGCGATTCGTATGTGTTCCGCAACACGCAGGCGGCGGGCACGTCGTTCGGAATGTCGGCCGAGATGCCCGTTTTTCAGGGCTTTCGCATCAATAACCAAATTAAGGCGGGGCGGTTGGATATGCAGGCCGCCACGGCGGGGCTCGACGAGGCGCGCCAAAACATGGAACTCAACATCGCCGGTTTCTTTCTCGACGCGCTACTCAAAAAAGAGATACTCGCCGTGGCGACAGAGCAGACCGCCCTCACCACCCAGCAGATGGATAACACACGGCTGATGGTCGACGCGGGCAAGTTGCCGCTCTCGCAACTCTACGAGATAGAGGCCGCATGGGCGCGCGACACCGCGGCCGAAGTTCGCGCCGAGGGCGACGTGGAGTTGGCTCTGCTCGCCCTCGCCCAGGCGCTCGATCTGGAAAACAGCGCCGCTTTCGACGTCTCCGAGCCGGACATCGACATCTCCGCCTACTACGAAATACCTCTCTCGCCCGAAAGCGTATACGACACCGCACTCGCCACCAAACCCGCCGTGCGTGAGGCCGAACTGCTGTTGGAGAGCTCCCGTCACGGAGTCCGAGTGGCCCAGTCGGCACGTTGGCCGTCACTGAGTCTGGGCGCCTCGGTGGGCGACAACTACGAATATATGTTCGGCCAGTCTGGTCAGCAGAGTTTCGCCGACCAGATGCGCAATCGCCACAGCGAAAACATCGGCCTCAACCTTAGCATACCGATTTTCAACCGCAATGCCACCCGCAACAGCGTCCGCACGGCGCGCTTAGGGGTCGAAAACCGCATTCTCGCGCTGGAGGGGGTTCGACTGGCACTACACAAAGAGGTGCAGCAGGCTTGGCAGGGCGCACTCACCGCCCGTGCCTCGTGGGAGGCCACGCTGCTCGCCTCGATCGCCGCCCGCGAGTCTTTTCGCGCGACGGAACTGCGCTACACGGCCGGCAAAGCCACGGTGTATGAGTACTCCGAAGCGGCGAAGATGCTTTTCGAAAGCCAGTCGGAGCAGGCGCGCTCGAAGTACGAATTTCTGTTCCGCACCCGGATTCTCGACTTCTACGCCGGAGTGCCGATAGATTTTTGATTTTTTGCACGATTTTTAATATTTTAATATCGGTGGTTTAACTTTCGCAAAAACAGTGCTAATGCACTGTTTTTGCGAAAGTATTTTTGGGTTTTGGGACTCCGGAGCCGGTCGCGGAGGCGAAAATTTTCGCCTCCGCGCTTGTTTTTTCGCGAAATGTTTTTTAATTTTACTGCACCGGGTCACACGATAATGTGCGGCTCGCAACTTTAATCTAACCTATTATGAAAAAGTTACTATCCCTTTCGTTCCTGCTGGCGGGAACTCTTGCCGGATCGCTCATCGGTTGCGCGCCGCTCGAAGAACCCATGCCCACCCCGAACAACGAGGCCGAGACCCGCGGCAGAACAGAAAACCATGGTAACAAGGACGACAACGGCGGCAATGGCGGCGGCCCTAACGGCATACCTGACCATATTGAAGGTCTTTGCGACGGCTCTTGCGACTGGGGGTTTGTGCCGGACGATTGGTTGCCAGGTGGTAACGGCGAGCTTCATCACGTAGATGATCATGGCGATCCTTTCCAACCATTTCCGACGGGGCCATTTAATATACACGAAATGGACGAAGACTTCCCTATGATCGAAACCGATTGGAACATGGGCGATCCTTTCTTCGAACAACACTTTCTAATCAACTATCCCGAAATATACTCCGCCGTACTATCCGTCGCTCAGTTTTTCGCATACCACGAACAGCCTGCCGCTTCTAAATTCGGCGTGAATTCAAGTTGGGGTATGCTTAAATCGCACGATTTCGGCTACCCGACCAACGACCCTGGTGTACTTCAAATTCGCGAAGACATGATGGCCATCATCGACCAAATATACGAAGGTCTTACTGAGACCGCAGGCAACAGTATGGCCGATTGCATAGCCGGATACATAAAATCGCAAGCCAACATTCACTACTACGGCGCTAAAGCCGAATTGTATGAGGCGCTGAGTTATTATGATTTATATGATTTAGAAGTAAATCTATTAACATATTTAGACAGAGGCGATCCGATAATAATGACAAGAGATGGCCGTACTTTCATCATAGACGGCCACACCATAGGATCTCAAATAAGTGGCGGTTTTTTAAATTTTTACTTGTTACTGCATTTCTACATGCCTTTCCCCAATGACCCGTCCGCCGTGTATAATGCGGACACCATAAACTGGAACGGCACCGCTAAAATGGTTACATATACTGGCTTGTCAGGTGTATTTCCTAATATCCCCCGTCAGGCTGCGGACACAGTGGCGACTTTCAACCCGGGATTACGTCCAACATACCCAATCCATATCCAACCGTAACCCAAAAGCCTTGATAGCAGGCCGCGCGACGAAACGATGTCGCGCGGCTTTTTTTGGTACTTCTCGCACCTTGTATTATCTTTGTCGTTTATTGTTCCAGCCGAAAAAACACCATGAAAAAAACCGAGTTCGAAAAATACGCCACAGGCCATCTGGGCATCAACAGCCTCACGCTGCACGACTACTCTTCCAAAGCGGCGCGTGCGGCCGAGATGAACGGCTACGTCTCGCCCACCATCATCGAGGAACGACAGTTGAACGTCGCGGCGATGGACGTCTTCTCGCGCCTGATGATGGACAGGATCATATTTTTGGGCGCGCCGATCTACGACGAGGCGGCCAACATAATCCAGGCGCAGCTGCTGTTCCTCGAATCGGCCGACGCCCAGCGCGACATTCAGATCTATATCAACTCTCCGGGCGGCAGCGTTTCGGCGGGTCTGGGAATCTACGACACCATGCAGCTCATCCGCCCCGAGGTGGCCACCATCTGCACCGGTCTGGCGGCGAGCATGGGTGCGATTTTGCTCACGGCAGGCACCAAGGGCAAGCGCTCGGCACTACCCCACTCGCGGGTGATGATCCACCAGCCGTTGGGCGGCGCTCAGGGTCAGGCGTCGGACATCGAGATCACGGCGCGCGAAATAGTCCGCACCCGCAAGGAACTCTACGAAATACTCGCCCTGCACACTGGTCAAAAACTCGCCAAGATAGAGAAGGACGGCGACCGCGACTACTGGATGTCGGCCGCCGAGGCACAAAAGTACGGCCTGATAGACGAGGTGGTAGCTAAGAGAAAGTGACGGACGGCGAGAGAAGGAAAAACAAACTATGGCAAAGAAACCCAATACCCCGCCGACGGGCAACTGCTCGTTCTGCGGCGCCCCGCTTTCGGAGGTCGAGATGATATTTTCGGGCTCCGACGGCGCACATATCTGCAACAACTGCATCGAACAGGGCCACGAGATAGTGGCCGAACAGATGGGTCCGCAACCGGGTGCCTCTGCGCGCGCCTCCAAAAAAACCTCCGTCAAACCGCTCGCCCCGCTCGCCGAACTGCCCAAGCCTCGCCAGATAAAGGAGATGCTGGACAGTTGGGTAATCGGTCAGGACGAGGCCAAACGCTACCTCGCCGTTGCGGTGTATAACCACTACAAGCGGCTGCACCACAAAAACGGCTCGGGCGCAGGTTCGGGTTCCAGTTCGGGTTCCGGCGAAGTGGAGATCGACAAGTCGAACATCGTGATGGTCGGCCCCACGGGGACGGGCAAAACGCTCTTAGCCCGCACCATCGCCAAAATGCTGAAAGTTCCGTTCACCATCGTCGACGCCACCGCCCTCACCGAGGCGGGATACGTGGGCGAAGACGTGGAGGGTATTCTCACTCGGCTGCTTCAGGCGGCGGACTACGACGTGGAGGCGGCCGAGAGGGGCATAATCTTCATCGACGAGATCGACAAGATCGCCCGCAAGAATAGCAACCCCTCCATCACGCGCGACGTGTCGGGCGAGGGGGTGCAACAGGCGCTGCTCAAAATATTGGAGGGCGCGGTGGTGAACGTCGCTCCCGAGGGTGGGCGCAAACACCCCGACCAAAAATATATAAAACTCGACACCACGGGCATTCTGTTCATCTGCGGCGGCGCGTTCGACGGCATCGAGCGGGTGATAGCCAACCGTCTGGGCACCCAGGCCATAGGCTACGGCAAAGGCGGCGGCACACAAATAGACCGCGAAAATCTGTTGCAGTACGTCACTCCGCAGGATCTGAAGAGTTTCGGCCTGATCCCCGAGTTGGTAGGCCGCCTGCCGGTGTTGACCTACCTGAAGCCTCTCGACAAAACCGCCCTGCGGAGCATCCTCACCGAGCCCAAGAACGCCATCACGAGACAGTACGAAAGTCTGTTCGCCATGGACGGCGTGCGGCTGACCTTCGAGCCCGACGCGCTGGACTACATCGTCGACAAGGCGGTGGAGTACAAACTCGGCGCGCGAGGATTGCGCTCGATATGCGAGACGATTATGATGGAGTCGATGTACGAGACCCCGGGCGATTCCGAGCGGCAGGCCATCGCGGTGACGCTTCAGTTCGCCCGCCGGCAACTCGAAAACAACGACCTTGGCTTGTTGAAAGTGAGCTGAGACACTACGCGGCGGCAATAATTGTCGCCGCACTTTTTTGTAAGTTGTTTAATTTTTGACGCAAACACCTAAAACCTCTCATACAGAAATGAAAAACCAAACATTGAAAGCGGCCGACAACATCCGCATCCTCGCCCTTGCTATGGTGGAAAAAGCCAAATCGGGACACCCTGGCGGCGCGATGGGCGGCGCCGACTTCACCAACGTGCTCTACTCCGAGTTTTTGCGCTACGACCCCGCCGACACCTCGTGGCCGTGGAGGGACCGTTTCTTCCTCGACCCGGGCCACATGTCGCCCATGCTCTACGCCACTCTCGCGCTGGCGGGCTACTTCTCGGCGGAGGACTTGCAGCAGTTCAGGCAATGGGGTTCCGTAACTCCCGGCCACCCGGAGCACGATCTGGGTCACGCGATCGAAAACACGAGCGGCCCGTTGGGTCAGGGTCACGCTATGGCTCTGGGCGCGGCTGTGGCCGAACGATTTTTGGCTGCGCGATTCGGCGAGTGGACGGCGCACAAAACCTACGCCTACATCTCCGACGGCGGCATTCAGGAGGAGGTTTCGCAGGGAGTGGGTCGCATAGCCGGCCACCTCGGCCTGTCGAACTTTATAATGTACTACGACGCCAACAACGTGCAGCTCTCGACGACGGTGGATGAGGTCGATACGGAGGATATCGCCGCCAAATATCGCGCGTGGGATTGGAGCGTGATGGAGATAGACGGCTGCGACGCTTCGCAAATTCGCGAGGCACTGCGCAAAGCCAACGCCGAGACCGAAAAACCGACGCTCATTATCGGTCGCACCGTGATGGGTAAGGGCGCGCGCGACTCGAAGGGCGAAAGTTTCGAACACAAAGTCTCGACCCACGGCCAGCCTCTTTCGGCGGCGGGCGCTTGCATCGACAATACTATCAAGAACCTTGGCGGCGACCCTGCCGATCCGTTCGCCATATTCCCGGAGTCGGCTTCGTTGTACGCCGCCCGCCGCGAGGAGCTCACAAAAATCGCCGCGACCCGCCACGCCGAGGAGAAAAAATGGCGCGCCGTCAACCCCGAAGCCGCCGCAAAACTCGACCTATTCCTGAGCGGCCGCATGCCCGAGATAGACTACGATGCCATCGACCCGGGCGTAGGCTCGGCCACCCGCAACGCCTCGGCCACTGTATTGGGCGTGTTCGGCGACAAGGTGGATAACATGATCGTCTCGTCGGCCGACCTGTCGAACAGCGACAAGACCGACGGATTCCTCAAAAAGACCAAAGCGTTCACCAAGGGCGACTTCACGGGCAGATTTTTCCAGGCGGGCGTGAGCGAATTCACCATGGCTTGCGTGATGAACGGCATGGCTCTTCACGGCGGGGTGATTCCGGCGTGCGGCACCTTCTTCGTCTTTTCGGACTACATGAAGCCCGCGGTGCGCATCGCCGCTCTGCAACGCCTGCACGTGATTTGGGTCTGGAGCCACGACAGTTTCCGCGTCGGCGAGGACGGCCCCACCCACCAACCCATCGAACAGGAGGCCCAGATGCGCCTGATGGAGCAGCTGCGCAACCACGACGGCGACCGGTCGGTGATAGTTCTTCGTCCGGCAGACGGAGCAGAGGCCATCGAAGCTTGGCGCTACGCCGTGGAGGCCGACCGTCCCGTCGCGCTGATAATGTCGCGCCAGAACATCAAAGACCTGCCCTCCGCGGATGGGAACCGCCGTGCCGACGCTAAAAATCTCGCCAAAGGTGCCTATGTGGTGGTCGACGCCCCGAAGCCCGACGTGGTGATGATAGCCAACGGCTCGGAGGTGGCCACCTTAGTCGAGGGCGCCGAACGCCTGACCGCCGAGGGGATTAGCGTGCGTATAGTTTCGGCTCCGAGCGAGGGTCTTTTCCGCGACCAAACGGTCGAATATCAGAAGAGCGTCATCCCGTGCGGCGTGCCCCGTTTCGGCCTCACCTCGGGACTGCCGAGCACCCTGCGCGGCTTGGTGGGCGACCAGGGCGAGATCCACGGCCTCGACCACTTCGGATGGTCGGCTCCGTTCAAGGTGTTGGACGAAAAGTTCGGCTTCTCGGGCGAGAACGTCTATAATCAGGCTAGGAAGTTCCTTAAAAAGTAATCTCCTAATATACCACAATACAAACCCGCCTCTTAATAGAAGCGGGTTTGTTTATTTCGATTATTGTACCGTTATTTGTAACTATTAAAAATGTAATCTATGAAGAGATTATTGCTCATAACCGCAGTCATGTGTTTATTTACGTCGAAAACGATCGTATCCGGAAGGCCATATTACAGTGAGAATAAAAGTAAACCGGCATACGACCGTTCTTATCACTTCGCAAAAGGGATCGTAAATTTGCGCATCGGTTTCCCTTGGGTCAATACGTTCAATTTCAATTATCAGGCTCTTGGAGAAATATCGAATATCGGTTTTATGGGTCTATCACTCGGGGTTGATTACTTGTATTTGGACAGATCGTTTGTCAGTGTGTCGGGCGCGGGCATAATGGATTTCCTTTTGCCTTTCCCTGCGCCTATTGATTACGGAGGCATAAAAGATCACTCTTTATCGTTATATGGTTCTGTATCTAATAACCATTTGCTGATAGACAAACGATTTTCCGTCGGCTATGGTCTCTCTTTCGGTAACGACGTATGGAACACTATTAACCACGACCATTGGTCGGAAGATGCCCCACAAGAATTGGTGGAGCAGGAGAGCGTTTCTCGCCAATCCCATTCACTGGGACTTGTTTTTCCCGTTTACTATTATTCCAAAAAGAATTTTTATTGCGGATTCGTATATCGTCCCATGCTCCTGCAATTCATAGAAGAGGCACGTTGGACGTACCAGCATACCGTCAGCTTTGATTTCGGATGGCAAATACGGTTGAATAAAAGGTGATGATTATGGCTCAAAATATGACAAGGCCCACCACCGACCGGATACTGTCGCTCGACATCTTCCGCGGGCTGGTGATGGCGATGATGATCGTGGTCAACAACCAGTCGGGGCGGGCGTTCGACGCTCTGCGCCACAAACCGTGGGACGGCTGCACCCCCACCGACCTGGTGTTCCCGTTCTTCCTATTCATCGTGGGGGTGTCGATGTGGTTTTCGTACCGCAAGACCGATCATCGGCTGACCGGGGCGGCTACGTTGCGGCTGTTGAAGCGCGGTGCGCTGATCTTTTTGGTGGGGCTGGCTCTGCACCTCTTCCCGTTTTGGGATTTCAGGGCGGGCGAGTGGGTCGACCTGGGCGGCATACGCATCATGGGAGTGCTGCAACGCATCGGCGTGGCTTTCTTCGTCGGCGGGGTGCTGGCGTTGTGGCTCGGCACCTATCGCCGCATTTTTATCGCGGTCGGAGTGCTGTTGGTAGGCTATTTCGGGCTTGTCGAGGGGTTAGGCAACGCCACTTTGGAGGATTTTGTGGGCAATCGGGTGGACGCGTTTTTGCTTGGCGTCCGCCACCTGTACAGCCCCGAGCTGCCGTTCGACCCCGAGGGATTGTTCAGCACCATACCATCTTTGGCGACGGTGCTGTTGGGCTACGCGTTGGGGAAGTTCGTGGGCGAGAACCGTGGCGGCAACGAATCGGATTATGCGAAAAACCGAATGAAAACCCTCGGCACGATGGGCATAGCGGGCGGGCTTTCGGTGGTGGCCGGATTGGCGCTTAACACCGTCTGCCCCATCAACAAGGCCATCTGGTCACCCTCGTTCGTGCTCTACACGGCGGGGTTGGCGACGCTCATGTGGATGGCGCTGCTCTGGTTCTACGACTACCGCGGCGGGCGTTTCGGGGCGACTTTCGGAGCGGTGTTCGGCACCAACACGCTGTTCTCGTATGTGTTGGCCGGGGTGCTGATGCGCACTATCGGGCTGCCGTTCTTTAGATTCGACGCCGACGGGCAGAGCCAAACCGTCTACTCATGGTGGTCGCACACTCTGGCGGGCGTGATGTCCGAACAGCTGGCGACGCTTTTGGCCTCGGTGACGCTCATCGCGGTTATCTGGCTGATAGTGTGGCCGCTCTACCGTAAGAAGATTTTTATCAGGCTGTGACGCGAATAAACCTCAACGCGAGGGAACAGGCTCCAAACAGAAGCAGGGGATGAATCTTCATCCCCTGCTTCTGTTTGGAGCCGCAACCCGGACTTAACTTCGCTTCGCTCGTTTTCCTCCTTCGCGCCTCGGCAATTCAAGCAAGCTCGATTGCTCTCGGCTTGGCGTCGGTTGAACCTTTCGGTTCGCGTCCGGATGCAATAACGCGGAGGCGGGAAATCCACGTGTGGGTTTCCCGCCTCCGCGAGCCGCAACCCGGACTTGAACCGGGGACCTCTTCATTACGAGTGAAACGCTCTACCAACTGAGCTATTGCGGCGGTAAACTTTGCTTTCTCCTTCGCGCCTCGGTATCGGGAAAAAAGACTCCCGTACGCTCGGCTTGTCGTCGATTGCGGCGGTTTGCGGGGCAAATGTAGCACTTTTCCATAAATTTACGCTACTTTTACGCACTATTTTTCAAAACACGACCCCGAAATGGCGCACACCGAGCTCATTCCTTCCCCCGACCAGACCTTCCGAATCGTCACAACGGACGATCCGCAGGGTCTTTACGACTTTGGCCGCATCATCGACTCGTCACGCAAAAAAGAGCGCGCGGGCGATGTCGAGGGGGCGTGCGACATGCGTTACGAGGCGTTTCGCCGGCTCTACGAACTGTTGCCGGAGGACGAGGAGACGATCCTCGACTGGCACGACGACAACTCCCAAAGCGCGGTGGAACTCTCCGCCCTGTCGGCGACCGACCATTTTTTGGCGGGAGACTGGGAGATGGCCGCGGCGATGTTCGAGTTCGTGTTGGAGGTCGATCCCGAAGACCACCTCGAAGTCACCGTTCGCCTGGCCTACACCCTGTTGGCGATGGGCGAAGTCGATTCGTTCGACGAAATAATCAACGACATTTCGGACAAGCACGCCGACAAGCAGGTGCTGATGCTTTGGAGCGAATTCCGGCGCGGCGGACGACTTCCCGAGGGAAATATGATGCGTTTCAAAACCCGTTTCGCACCGTTTTTTCGCGAATTCACGGCCTCTGAACACCCGACGGACGCCGCTTATTTGACCGATATAGATTCGGAGAAACCCTCGCCCGAGGCACTTGCGCGCGAACTTTGGCTGCAGACCGAACACCTGTGGGCGCAGTTCCCCGAGTTCATCGACACTCTGAAAAATGAGTAATCCGAAAGAGAGACGCTTCAACAGCTATTCGCGATATTTTCGGGAGCTGTTGGGCGGGCGGGTGCAGAAGGTGACCATCAACGCCGGTTTCGGATGCCCCAACCGCGACGGCACTCTGGCCGTGGGCGGCTGCACGTTCTGCCTCAACGAGGCCTTCACGCCATCCTACTGCCAACCCACCAAAACCATCACGAGGCAGATAGACGAAGGAGTGGAGTTTCACGCCCGCAGATACCGAAAAGCCGAGCGCTACCTGGCATATTTCCAGTCGTTCTCCAACACCTACGCGCCGTTGGAGGAGTTGCGGCGCATCTACGACGAGGCGCTGGCGCACCCTCTGGTGGCGGGGATTGTGGTCGGCACCCGACCCGACTGTGTGGACGAAGCCAAGTTGGACTACTTCGCCGAACTTGCCCGCAGCCACTACGTCGCCCTCGAATACGGCATCGAATCGACCTTCGACGCGACCCTGCGGGCGGTTAACCGCAGGCACGACTTCGCGGCGGCGCGGCGGGCGGTGGAGATGACTGCCGAGCGCGCCGAGGCTTTGTCGGTCGCGCGTGCATCTGAGGCGTTTTCATCCGTTCCGGGTTGCGGCCTGCACATCGGCGCCCACTTTATTTTGGGGTTTCCGGGCGAGACTCCCGAAATGCTTTTGGCGCAGACCGACGTCATCAACTCGCTGCCCCTCACCACTGTAAAGTTCCATCAGTTGCAGATTTTTCGCGGCACGGCGATGGCCGACGAGTACGAACGCTCGCCGGAAAAGTTCCGGTTTTGGAACACGCCCGAGGAGTACATCGACTTTTTCATCGAGATTTTGCGCCGCCTGCGCCCGTCGCTGGTGGTGGAGCGGTTCGCGGGCGAGGCTCCACCCCGCCACCGCGTCGGCGAGGGGTGGGGTCCGGTGCGCAACGAGACCCTGCTTGCGATGCTCGAACGCCGCCTCGAACAGCTCGACGCCCGGCAGGGGGATATGTACGTAAAATGATTATCTTTGTGCGTCAATACTCGGAATGAAGATGAAAACCAACACCGAAAAAAAGATTTGTTTTGTGATTTCCCCCATCGGAGATGCCGATTCGGAAACAAGAAGCCGTTCCGATATGGTGTTGGAATACATCATTACTCCACCCGTCGAATCAATGGGATATGATCCTATTAGGGCAGACAAAATTTCAGAGCCGGGAATAATAACAACCCAGATCATTCAAAAAATTATCGATTCGCCTTTGGTTATAGCCGATTTAACGGAACATAACCCGAACGTTTTCTATGAATTGGCTTTGAGGCACGCTACAAAAAAGCCGCTGATACAACTTATCAAAAAAGGAGAAAGTATTCCTTTCGATGTGGCTTCGACAAGAATCATTTCTTTTGATATTAAAGACTTGAAAAGTGTCGATCAGGCAAAGAAAGAGATTGAGAACCAAATAAGAGCCATTGAAGCGGGGGGAGGAGAGACGGAAAACCCTATTTCTGTCTCGCTGGACTTGAAGATGCTGAAGGAGAGCAATAATCCCGAGCAACGGTCGATCGCCGATGTGATAGAGGCGTTGACAGAGTTAAGAGGAACCGTAATGTCCATTGATAAACGGATAAATAACCCGGATAGTTTGTTCCCTACTGATTTTTTTGATAGATTCTATTACCGAAAAGAAAAAATGATAAGGCCGGATTTTATGATGTATTCAAGAGATATTCGGTCTGAATTACGAGTAATCCACGACCAACTTCAATCGCACTGGAATACCTTCCCGAGCGCAAATACAAAAAAAGCAGAATATGTATGGGAAATTATTCTGCGTGTGCGCAAGGTCAATGACCTTTTTGATAAAATCTACATGACGGCCCTCGAATAGTGCGTTCTAATTTCACACCGCCATTCAACCCATAAATAAAAGTATAACTAAATATTAGCAACTGATAAATCATGGAACTAAAAGAAATCCTGGCCGTGAGCGGCTACCCCGGACTGTATAAATATGTGGCTCAGAGCACCCGCGGCGTCATTGTCGAAGGTCTGGCCGACGGCAAGCGCATGAACGTGCCGAGCAACGCGCGGGTCAGTTCGATGACCGACATCTCGGTGTTCACCGACAGCGAAGACCGCCCGCTGGCCGACGTATTCACCGCGTTCTACGCTCACACGGGCGGCAAACCCACCATCGGTCACAAGGAAGACGCCGCCAAGATCGCCAAGACCTTCGCCGAGGTGGTGCCCGACTACGACCCCGACAGGGTGCACGCCTCGGACATGAAGAAGATCGTCCAGTGGTTCAACGTGTTGGTGGCCGCCGGGATGACCGAGTTCAAGCTGCCCGAAGAACCCGAAGAGGCCGAAGAATAAGAAAGTGAAAAACTACGGTGCGGTGCATCGGTCTATCGTGCCGCGCCGCGGGTAAACGGCGCGGCCGATTATTTCCCCCTTGTAAACGGCGCGGCGTCTAAGGATGAGAATCGCCCGGCTTGGTAGAGAAAGCGTCCGGCGGAGGCGATCATGGCGGCGTTGTCGGTGGTGAACCGCCGCTCGGGCAAAAACACCCTCCATCCGTTGCGAGCACCCTCAGCCAAAAGTGCGTCGCGCAGCCCCGAGTTGGCCGAAACCCCTCCGGCTGCGGCTATGTCTTTGACGCCGTATTGCCGCGCGGCCAGCCGAAGTTTATGCAAAAGCGTGTCGATGATGGCGCGTTGAAGCGAGGCGCAAAGGTCGGCCAGGTTGCGCTCGACAAAATCGCCATCCGAAGCCACCTCATCCCGCAGAGTGTATAAAAACGACGTCTTCAGCCCGCTGAACGAATAGTCGAGCCCTCCGACTCTCGGCTGGGCGAACTTGAAACGCAGCGGATCGCCGCCGGCCGCCAGCCTATCTATCTCGGGCCCTCCGGGATAGGGCAGCCCCATCACCTTGGCACACTTGTCGAACGCCTCGCCCGCCGCGTCGTCTATCGTGGTGCCGACGATCTCCATCTCCAGGGGCGAGCGCACCACCACGATCTGGGTGTGGCCGCCCGACACCAACAGGCATATAAACGGAAACGATGGATGATGCGAGCCGCACGGGCGGTCGACAGCAAACTTCTCGCTATCCATACCCTCTTGCTGTGTATCTATGAAGTGCGACAGAATGTGCCCTTGCAGGTGGTTGACCTCCACCAGCGGAACGTCGTGCGCCAGCGACAGCCCCTTGGCGAACGACACCCCCACCAACAGCGAACCCAAAAGCCCCGGCCCGCGGGTGAAGGCTATGGCGTCGAGGTCGGCGACCGTAACCCCCCCGTCGCGCAGAGCCGCGTCGACCACAGGGACAATGTTTTGCTGATGGGCGCGCGAGGCCAACTCAGGTATCACCCCGCCGTACCTGACGTGTACCTGTTGCGACGCTATCACGTTGGACAGCAACACGCTGCCGCGAAGCACCGCCGCCGAAGTGTCGTCGCACGAGGATTCGATCCCCAAAATCACCGTTTCACCGCCCATTTTTCTGCTTATTGATTGAAATGCATTACTTTTGCAGGTCATAAACGCACGCGCGCGCATACGCGACCTCATACAGAATGGGCAAAGTTATAAAAAATGTGATGAAAACTCTGGTGGCGACATTTTCGGTGTCGCTGTTAGTGCTCATCGCATTGCCCCTGGGTGTGTCGCTGCTGGTCTCCGTCCCTGCCGTGCAAAACGCTATCGTTCACCGTTTCACCGACTTTGCATCCGAAAAACTCGGCACCCGCGTAAACATAGGCAGCGTGCGGGTGAAACTGATCAACCACATAGAGATTAACGACTTTTTGGTGGAGGATCTCGCCGGCGACACCCTGCTGCACGCGTCAAAAGTGAGCGTTCCCGTAGTCGAATGGGGCCTGGGAGGCGGGGAGCTGACATTCGGGCGGGTGAAGGTCGACGGCGCCGAGATGTGGCTGCGGCGCGATTCGACGGGGGTGCTCAACATTCGACAGACGATCGACGCCATGCGTGGAGGAAAGCCCCAAAATCCCGACTCTAAGTTTCGGATGCGAATCATGGGCGTAGAGGGGCGCGGCATCACGTTCGGCCTCCGATTCGACGACAGGTCGCCCAAGGACGAGGGGGTCGATTTCAGCCGCTTCGTCATCCGCAACGCCACGGCCGATATCGACGATCTTGTGGTGGCGCGCGACACGGTTAGGATGGACATCCGCTCGGCGTCGCTCGACGAACGGAGCGGGATGCGCGTGGACGATCTCTCGGTCAACGGGCTCACCGTGTCGCGAGGGGCGGTGAGGCTCGACAACGTGAGGGCGCGCGCCGAAGGATCGGAGATAGACGCGCCTCTCGTTCTGTTGGACGCGGGAAAGAAGGACTGGACGCTTTTTCAGGATTTCAACGACAACGTCTCGTTCGACGTTCGGGTGCGTCCGTCGCGCGTCACCACCGACCTGTTGGGTTGGTTCGCACCGGTTTTCGCCAATCGCGGGCTCGTTTTCGACGATGTGGAGGCGCACGCCGAGGGGCCTTTGAGCGCGCTTTCGGGTGCGATAGCGAATTTAACCTCCGGCGACACGGCTTTGGCGGCGGAGTTTTCGAGCACTGGGCTTCCCGACGTTTCGCGGATGCGGCTGAAAGTCGAAAACCTGAACGTCAAAACCTCGGGTGATGAGGTGGAGCGGCTGATTCGCACCGCAACGGGGAATGGACTGCCTGAGGGCATTGCGGCTCCGGTCGGGCGGCTGGGCGAAATCGCCCTGAAGGGCTCGGCAAGCGGCGGGATGGACGGCTTCGACGCCTATGCGGTTCTCTCGTCCGACACGGGGATAGCCGACGTGACGGGCAAAATATCGCTCGCGAGCGGCACGACCTCCTTCGACGGCAATCTGACGACGGCGGGATTCGATGTGGGCAACGTACTGGCGATAAACGAGATGGGCTCCATGGCGGGTTCGGTGGCGGCGCGAGGCGCGTTCGCCGGCGGAAAACTCGCCGAAGGGAGCGTCGAGGGGCGCATCGACAGGTTCGATTTTCGCGGCCACCCCTACTCCGGCATCACGGTTCGGGGTTCGTCGGACGGCAACACATACCGCGCATCCCTCGCCGCACGAGACAGAGCCCTCGACGCCGACCTTACCGGAAGTTTCGAAACCTTTAGCGGCGACGTTTCGCGCGTAAACCTCTCTCTCGATCTGCGCCACGCCGACCTCGCGGCGGCGAATCTCAATCGGATCGACTCCATTTCGACGCTTTCGGGCAGGCTAACGGCCTCGGTCGAAGGTTCGAACGTCGACGACATAAACGGCACGTTGGAGGCGCGCGACCTGTTCTACACCTCTCCGCACGGAAGCGTCACCACGCCCATCGTCACCATACGGTCACAAAGTACACAGGTGGGCAAAGAACTCTCCTTGCGTTCAGAGTTTGCCGACGCGGTTTTCCGGAGCCGGCTGGACTACGGGGATATGTTCGCATCGTTGGCGGGTTTTCTGCACGACTATGTTCCGATTCCCTCGTCGGGTGTCGCAAACACGACACCCGCCCCGATCGAAGGCCAAAATCCTTTCGACATCACGGGCTATTCGGCGATGAATGTCACCCTAAAAAACACCGACGCCCTGCTCGGCGCACTCGCTCCGGGTATTCGCATAGCCGCGGGTAGCGCCCTGTCTGCGACCTTCAACCCCTATATACGCACGTTTTCGCTGTCGGCCCGCTTCGCCCAGCTGCAATATCGCGGCGTGGTGGCTTCGGAGGTCGAACTCAGTTCCAACAACGCCTCCGACTCGCTGGTGATGCACCTTGCGGCGGGAGACATCTACTCCCAAACGGCGCACATTCCCGACTTCGTGTTGCACGGCGGAGCCAAGGGGCGGCAGATGGAGCTATCGACCCGCTTCACCGAGGAGAACGGCGGTTTTGCGGGGGTGTTGGGTGTGCGGGTATCGTCCGACGAGCGACCGCTACTTTCTGAAGACGGAGCGCTTTTAGCCTACCGGGAAGGCGTAGAAGACGGTGGAGGCGGCGAGGGTGGTGAAGACGAAGGGGATGAAGATCGAAACAGCGGCGGCGCGGACTTGCGCGTGCAACTGCTCCCCTCGCACTTCTCGATCGACCGAACCACCTGGCGCGTAGCCTCCGGATCGCTGCTCTGGCGACAGGGGCGAACCTCGATAGACAATCTGCGAATCGTCTCTACCGGCAACAGCGGCGTGAGCGCGGGAAACAACGCCACAAACGCGAACGGCGACGAAAGGGGCGAGGGCAGGCAGCGGCTCACCGCCTCGGGGGCAATATCGAAGAGCGGGGCCGACGTGCTTCACGTGGAACTCCGCAATTTCGACCTCTCGCCCCTCGAAAAATTGGTCGGCAAGGGGATGGCCCTTCGCGGTGTGGCGACGGGAAACATAGACGCCGGCGCGCTGACTGGAGAGCCGCGGATAGACGCCCGGGTGGATCTCGACGGAGTTTCCATGGCCGGCATCGAGGCTCCGCCGCTCGCCTTGTCCGCCGTGTGGGACGAGAGGATGGAGCGCATCCTGTTCGAAATGCTCGACCGGAGGGCCGGTATGCGCGTGGTGAGCGGATCGGTCTCGCCCGCCGACAGAACCCTCGACGCCGCCGTGACGATAGATTCGCTCGACGTGGCGGTGTTGGATCCGCTGTTGGGGGGCATTCTCGAACAGACCCGCGGCAAGGCCAGCGTGCGCCTCAAGGCGGAGGGAACTTTCGACCGGGTGGCGCTGAGTGGCGGAGTCTCGGTTCCGCGCCTCGAAACCACGCTCGGATTCACCCGCGCGAGATACACTCTCGAAGGGGCGGAGTTCGCCATCAAAGATTCGCGCCTGTCGCTTCCGGCCACACCCCTGCGCGACGCGTTCGGCGGCGATGGCACTCTGGCCATGTCGGTGGATGCGCGCGACCTGGGCAATCCGAGGATAACCATAGACGCCTCGACGCGCGGGATGCTGGTCTTCGACACCGAAGCGGCCGAGGGTGCAGCCTTTTACGGGCGGGTTTTCGCAACCGGTTCGGCGGCGGTGCGCTACGACCGGATGGGCACCGCAATCGACATCTCGGCACGCACCGACCGGGGAACGAGGTTTTTCCTGCCGCTCAACGCCAAGAGCAACGCCTCGTGGGCCGACTTTGTGACTTTCGTCGATCCGCGCAACAAAGAGATCGACCGTAACGACGCCCTCGCCCGGGCCAGGCTGCGGTACGAGAAGCAGCGGGAGGCTCCGACCCCCGAGCGCCGCAAACCGCTCGGCATGTCCATCACGGCGGAACTCACTCCCGAGGCGGAGCTCCACTTGCAACTCGACCCGTCGCTGGGCAACGGCATCACGGCCCACGGCGCGGGAGTAATCGGTCTGGAGGTTAACCCGTCGGCCGGGCAGCTGACCATGACGGGCGATTACACCATCTCGCAGGGGCGGTTCGAGTTCTCGATGGCCGATGTGTTCAGCAAAGATTTCGACATAGTGCCGGGCAGCAGCCTCCGCTGGTCGGGCGCACCGGAAGACGCGCTGCTCAACATACGCACCTCCCACCGGGTGCGCACCTCTCTGGTGCCACTATTGGGCGAAGAGAACGGTTTCGGAACGGGCCGTTCGTCCATGCCGGTCGACTGCATACTGAGCCTTTCGGGCCCTATGTCGGCTCCGGAGATCACGTTCGACATAGATCTGCCCTCGGCCGACCGCGACGCCAAACTTGCGGCGGCAGGCTCGATGAACACCCCCGAACTCAAGAGCATGCAGTTCCTGTCGCTGCTGATGACCGGATCGTTCGTGACCGACAACTCGATAACGGGCCAGACGGCAGGTTCGGGCGCCATGGCCACGGGCGCCCTGGGATTCGACATATTGACAAACCAGCTGGGCAACTTTCTGTCGAGCGACGACTACGACATCTATTTCCGCTATCGCCCGCAGGAGAACTTCCTGAGCAACCAGTTCGACGTGGGCTTCTCGACGGGCATACTCGACAACACGCTGCTGCTGGAGATAGAGGGCAACTATGTGGACGATAGGGCCATCACGAGCGTCGGCACCAACGCCTCCAATCTTGCCGGCGATGTGTCGCTCACGTGGGTGATCGACCGAGCCGGCAACCTGCGTCTGAAGGTATTCACCAAGACCATCGACCGCCTCAACGAGACGCAAGGGTTGCAGGAGAGCGGCTTAGGAGTGTCGTGGAAAAAGGACTTCAACCGCGCGGGCGATATTTTTAAGCGAAAAAACAGTAACTTTGGCGAAATAAATTCGGACAAATCCTCAGAAACAGGACAATAATTAAAAACTTCGATAGACTATGAACATTTTCATGCAGGTCGCCCAGACGGTGGCCCAAGCGGCACAGTGGATGACAGACGCGGCACGATCGACGATAGAAATAGTGCAGGGCGTGTCGGCCTCGGTGCAGGACGCTGCCGAAATGGCGCAAGACCTCGCACAGGGAGCGGCCGAAGTCGCCCAAGGGGCCGGACAGGCGGCGGAAGCGGCGCAGGTCGCGGCAGAGACGATGAGTTTCTGGACGCTGTTCACCTCCGGCGGATGGCTAATGTGGGTGCTGCTGCTGCTGGGTGCGCTCGCCGTTTTTCTCTTCGTGGAGCGGTTTGTGGCAATCCGCCGCGCCTCGCAGGTGAAACTGAATTTCATGAATCGCATTCGCGACAAGATTTCGGACGGCAACATCGCCTCGGCGCTCGAATCGTGCAAGCGCACCGACTCGCCCATAGCGCGTATGGTCGAAAAAGGCATCGAGCGCATCGGCCGCCCTATGCCCGAGATTCAGAACGCCATCGAGAATCAAGCGAATCTCGAAGTGTCGCGCCTGTCGGTGGGGCTGCCCTACCTTGCGATGATCTCGGGCGGTGCGCCTATGTTGGGCTTCCTTGGAACGGTGGTCGGGCTCGTGTCGGCGTTCATGGCTATGGAGGGCATGGGCGGCACGGTCGACATTTCGGTGCTGGCGGGGGGTATGTACGTCGCTATGCTCACCACGGTGGGCGGCTTGGTGGTGGGCATTCCGGCCTACTTCGGCTACAACTATCTTGTGGCGCGCATCGACAGACTCATCTTCCAGATGGAGGCCAACTCGATAGCCTTCATGGATATTCTCAACCAGCCGGTGGGCAAGTAGGTTATGGCTATAAGGAAAATTTCAAAGGTCGACAGCGGATTCTCGGCGGCTTCGATGACCGACATGGTCTTCCTGCTGCTGATGTTCGTGCTGATGGCGCTCACGTTGGTCAATCCCAACGCGCTGCGCCTCGTGCTGCCCAAGAGCACCAACAACATAACCGAAAAACCCTACACCACGGTGTCGATCACGCCCGACCGGAGGTACTACGTCGAGACCACCGAGGTGGCGTTCGGGGATCTGGAGGCCACGTTGCGCGAAAAATTGGCGGGGGTGGATACGCCCATGATCTCGCTCCACGCCGACGAAAACGTGGCGATGAAGTATGTGGTGCCGGTGATGAACATCGCCAAGAGCAACAAATACACGCTGGTGCTGGCCACTTCGCCCGAATAGGCGGCGACTTTTTACGGATTTATGAGGTATTACGAGGATAACGGCGGCAAGGGGCGCAGGTGGGGCATAATCGGGATTGTGCTCTATTTGGCGTCGTGCGCGGCGGTTATGTTCATAACCTATCGGATCTCGCTGCCCGAGACGGAGGAGTATATTCTGGTCGAACTCGCCGAACCGACCGAGGAGCCGCAGCCCGAGCCCGAAAGCGCGGCCGCGTCGAGCGAGGCGCCTTCCGAAAATCCCGAGACGGCGATGGGCGAGGCGGCCCCCGAAACGGCACACAACCCCGCCCCCGACCCCACCATGACGGCCGACGACGGCGAACCTGTGCGCACCATCGACCCGCGGACGCTTTTCGTGGGTTCCGGCACGGCGGGAACGGCCACCGCACCCACCGAAAACCGCTCCGGAAGCGGCAACTCTGCGGCGGCGGCGGACGGAGGGGTCGGCGGCGATTACAGCCTCGGCGGGCGCGGACTGGGCGGTAGCGGTCGGCTGCCCATGCCGGAGTACAACCGCCGCGAGGAGGGGTCGATAATCGTCGACGTGACGGTCGACAGACAGGGTGTGGTCGTGGCCGCCGAGTATCACGCCGCCGGCAGCACCATCCCACGGGGTCCGCTGGCCGACGCGGCCGTAGCCGCCGCACGCCGGGCACGGTTCGTGGTGGACGAAAACGCCCCCGCAAGACAGTTCGGAACAATAACGTATACATTCAGACAGACGAGATGATGAAAAGAGCATTTTTGATTTTGGCGTTTTTGGCGACGGTTTGCGGCGTAAGCGCGCAGCAACCCTCGGGCCCGCACTTCAGGTTCGACAAAACGGAGCACGACTTCGGCGACATAGACCACTCGGCGGCCGAAGTGAGGTGCCGGTTCGAGTTCACCAACGACGGCACCGCCCCGCTGGTCATCACCCGCACCCTCACCTCGTGCAGCTGCACCAAGGTGGAGTACGACAAACGACCCGTTCCTCCCGGCGGCAGGGGCGCGATAACCGTGATCTACGAGGCCAACAAAAAAGAGGCTGGCGTGTTCTACAAAACCATCGAGATATACTCCAACTCGCCCGAGCGGCGAAACAACCTCATAATAAAAGGCAATGCGATCTGATAAAATTATAGTTTCCGGCGCCACCATCCTGCCGATGACGGAGCCCGAATGCTCAGGCTCGGCTTCGGACGGCGGCGCGAAAGATGGTGATGCGCAAAAATATTTCACCGGTTCGGTCGCCTTGGAGGGCGGCCGAATTGCTATCGTGGCTCGCGACGGATGTGCGGAGGGCGAACAGCGGTTGGCGGAGTTTCGTGTAAAAGGCGATTTTCGCGAGATCGACGGCCGCGGGCGGCTCCTAATGCCGGGTCTCGTCAACACCCACACCCACGTGGCTATGACGCTTATGCGCAATCTGGCCGACGACATTGAGTTGATGGAGTGGCTCCACGAGCGGGTGTGGCCGTTCGAAAGCCGGTTGGGGGCGGAGGAGATCGCTTGGGGCGCGAAGCTTGGGATAGCCGAGATGCTACTGGGCGGCACCACCACTTTCGTGGATATGTATTGGCACGAGGCGGCGATTGCGCGAGTGGCGCGCGACATGGGTATCAGGGCGGTGCTGTGCCCAAGTTTTTTGGACGGAGAACGGATGGCCGAGTTCGAGCGCGACCTGCCCGAGACTATCGCGGTTGCCGACGGATGCGACCGACTGTCGGTGCGCATAGCTCCCCACGCGCCCTACACCTGCTCGGAGGAGAACCTGCGGCGGGCTATCGGGCTCGCTAAAAAATATGGCGTCGGAGCCCACACCCATATCTCGGAGACCTTAGACGAGCAGCGGATCGTGCGCGAGCGATATGGCTGCACCCCGACCGAGCACCTGCGCAACGTGGGTCTGTTCGAACTGCCGACCATCGCTGCCCACTGCGTGCACGTCACCGGGGGCGATATGGACATTCTGCGCGAGTTTGGCGTCACGGCCGTGCATAATCCTCAGAGCAACATGAAGATAGCGAGCGGTGCGGCTCCCGTGGCGGCGATGCTCTCCCGAGGGGTCAATCTGGCGATAGGCACCGACGGCGCATGCTCCAACAACGATCTCGACATGTGGGACGAGATGCGTACGGCCTCGTTTTTGGCCAAACACACCGCCGCCGACCCCGCCTCGATGCCGGCCTACGAGATTCTGAAAATGGCCACGGTGGGCGGTGCACGCGCGATCGGTCGGGACGGTGAGTTGGGCGTGGTGGCCGAGGGTGCGTTGGCCGACCTCATTATGCTCGACCTCGAAAAACCGCATCTCTGCCCGCGCCACGATCTGGTAGCGGCATTGGTTTACAGCGCCAAATCGACCGACGTGGAGCGGGTGTTCGTCGCCGGCCGGCCGGTCGTCGAAAACGACCGCGTCATCGGGCTCGACCTGCCGGAGCTTATGGCGGAAGTAGAGGCCACGGTCGGGCGGGTGAAACAGGCTATATAGGCAACTCCAGCCCAAAGCCAAAGAACACACCCTTGCTGTCGCTCGGCTTGGCGAGGGTGAGGCGCACAGCGACGCTCGACGCAGCCGGCATACGGATAGGGTTGATGTCGAGTATCACGTCGCCGCCGTAGGAGTAGAGCGAGTTCCAGCGCCCGACGTCGAGTCCGCCGCCACGACGGGAAGAGCCCGCTCCACCCGACCCTTCGCCCGAAAAATCCTGCCAGCGGGCGTAGTCGGCGAACAAGTTGACCCGCACGCGCTTGAAATATACCACCTTCGAGATACCGCCCTCGGGATACCACACCGGCAGCTGATAGTCCACCGAGCCCGAAGCCCACCTGCGGGTCGCAAAATTATAGGTGGCACCGCGCGGAAATAACTCCTTTTGGTGGGACATCAAATCGCCGCCGCCAATGGTCTGCTGCCATGCCGCGCGCAACATCACACTGTGAGGCCGCACCACTCCCGGCAAATATGCCCGCGTGTAGACCGACCAAAATTCGCGGAAAGAGCGGTTGGTCGGGTTTATCACATATCTGGCTTGAGCGGCGAAACCCCATCTCGGCATAAACTCTTTACGCGCCATTCGGGTCTGACCGGCATACATAACGCTGAACGAGAGCCACTCCACGCCGCGGGTGAGAGAAGCGCGCGACTCATCGAGTGGCCTGAGTATGAGTCCGTTTGTATATGAATATTTGACGGAGGACACGAGCGAGCTATTCCAATAACCCGAAGATACGCTCATAGGAAGCGACGCGCCGACGTTGACGTTGAAATATCTTTTGAGACTAAGATCAATCCCCGCCGGCACGCCGGGATAAGTGCCCAAAAACATATCGACCGGCCCGTACAAAGCCTGCGACCCGCCGCCATACGTAAAATCGACATCCAACACGGGCCCCAAACCGCTGTACGACAATCCGCCGCGAACCATCGAACCGCCGCGGGCGCTCCAACCGTACGACAGCCACGAGGTCATGTCCGACAGCAAGCTCTGCGACATCACCGTCGCCCCGAGGTTCATCGTCAGGTCGGCCTCCTGAATCGCCGCCGGGGGATAGAACCCGATCGGCAACCAGCTGTGGGGGCGGAAAACGTTCAAAAACTTGCTCCGGCGGCGAGGCTTGTGATCGACGCGCGACCGCTCGGCCTCGGCGGGGGTGTAGACTATGCTGTCCATGCGCGGCAGGTTCGTCCAGCGCTTCCACTGCGGATTGACCAGGTCGACGGGCAGAGTGCGTTGCTCCTGCTCCACCGCGTCGGCCGTGTTTTGTAGTGCAAGGTGGTAACCGTGTCGGTCGTAGGTAGTCACCGCAGCGCGAAAACCGTCGGGCGAAACCGAAGGCTGAAAAGAGCCGTAAAGCGACTGCGACAGACGGAACTCGACGCCCGAGGCTATGTCGTAACAGTGGGCTTCGTCGCGCCCCGAGGCGATAGACCCGAAATAGAGCCGTCCGCCCGAGGCGCGCAGATCGCTGATGGTGATATGGCGCGAGGGGGTGAGGCGCTCGTAACCCTCGCCGTCGTCGTAGGTCGTCAGGCCGAGGAACATCCCGCCGTCGTCCAGTCCTATAAAATAGAGCCCGCCCGTGACATCGTCCCACGCGAGGCCGCAAATTTCAATCGACAGCGGGAACGAAAGCCTGTCGCCGCCGCGCACTATCGAATACCTGCCCGAATAGTCGTAATCGACGAATGCGAGCCCGTCGGGCGTCGTCACCGGATAGAACACCTGCCAGCGGCCATCCTTCACCCCGTCGCCGGCCGACAACGCGCCGTCGCCGTGTATCTGCTTTCGCCCGCTCGCCAGATCATACGAACAGAGCCTCGACGACACCTTTTGATCCCACAGCATGCTCTGCCGAAACTCGGTCCACCACAGCACGCCATCCTCCAAAACCGGGCGCGACGAGACTATTCCCGTGTAGGCCAAAACCTCCTCCGCCCCCGTGACAGCGTCCACTCGCACTATTCGCGTCGGGCGGTCGAAATCCTCCTTGAAGGCGATCAAAGTTGCGGCGTCCAACCACAGCGGCCACTGATAGGTGGTGTATGACGTTTCGGGCGTGGGCACCGGCTCCGGCGTCGGCGCAATCGCAGGCAGCGAGTCCCAATGTTTATAGAGGTCGGCGAACGTCGCCCGCATCATCTTCGACGAACCGGTGTCGTAGAGTTTGTCGAGCCCGAAGATCATAGGCAGCACCCACTGCGGATTGCGCGCTACGTAGTGAGCCACGTCGTCCCATATAAATTTGTCGTAGTGGTCGTAGCTCCACCCCACCATCTGATAGCCGAGGCGGTAGTGGTCGGGCACGAAGTCGCGGTAGGAGCCGCAAAACCAGTAGTCGCCCGCATAGTCGCCGCTACCCACGCGACTTTTTTGGCGGTCTTTTGGATGGTCTCCGGAGCGGTCGTTCACGCGGCCGCTTTGGCGCTGCCGAAGGTCGCCCGAACCCGAACCCGAGCCGCCGCCCACCAGCGGATTGCCCACCGCGCGGTAGTGCATCGACCACGAGGGTTGGCGTCCGCGCCCGAAGGCCGACATCTCGGTCTCGGCCATGGTGGCATCGCCTTCGAGAATGAATATCGAGAACTGCCCCACCCCCAGCCAGGCGATCTGCTCGCCCAAAAACCAGGTCAGGGCGCGGGTGGTGCTTCGGCGCAGGTTGTTGTACTGCACGTTGTGGCGCGTCTCGTGAATGATGAGCTGTTTGAGCCACGGCTCGGAATACGAAGCCCCCGGAGCGGCCAGTAGCTCCATCCGCTTGGGCGCCCACATCACCATCCCGTTGCCCATAGTGTTTTGGGTGTGCAGAACCACCGGCGTCGACATGGTGCCGTGGCGGAATCCGAAGTCGATATGGGGGCGGATGGTGTCGAGATACCATAGCGCGCGGCGGGCGTTGGCCTCGTAGTCCGACGGATAGATCATCTTCACCTCGGGGGTCTTGATCTGCCGCCACCTGACCGACACGGGCGAGGCACCCCAATCGTAGTATTGGGCAAACGCCCCTCCGGCCCACAGCACGCAAAGTGCAAGCAGGCTATATCTTCTTAGTCTTGACATACCCTTGGGATTGCAATAATTCTACCACGCGGTCGCGGAAGTCGCCCTGAACTATAATTTCGCCCTCTTTGGCCGCTCCGCCCACACCCAAACGCGTTTTTAATAGCTTGCCGAGCGCGGCCAGGTCGTCGTCCGAGCCGACGAAGCCCGTGATGAGCGTTACCTGTTTGCCTCCCCTGTGCCGGCGGTCGAGGCTCACGCGAAGGTTTTGCTTGGCCGCGGGAAGGGTTTCGGCCCGCTCTTCGGGCTCGGTTGTGTATTTGAAGTCGGGGTTGGTGGAGTATACCGTTCCCAAACGCGATTTCCAGTCGTTGTCAGACATGTACGGTGGTTTTTAGCTACGCAAAGCTACGCAAAAATTACGGGGCGGCGAAAAACGACGGAAAATTGTTACAAAACCGATAAAAACATAAAACTCTTTTGGTGTTTCGAGTTTTCTAATATATCTTTGCGCCCTCAACGACAAAAACAACACGCAAAATGTAATGGATCCCAAAGACCGTATAATACGCGAAGCGGCGGCGATGTTCCTCGACGAAGGGGTGAAGTCGGTGCGCATGGACGACATAGCCACCCGGCTGGGGGTGTCGAAGCGTACGCTCTATGAGATGTTCGGCGACAAGCAGGATCTGCTGGAGCGGAGTATGGAGTGGCTCTTCGAGGGCAAACGCCGCGAGATGTGCGCCCAGGTGGAGGTTGCGACCAACGTGATAGAGGAGATATTCTTTATGCTCGGCTCCATGAGGCGCGACGAAAAAGAGGCGGCGCTGGTCACCAACCTCAAAAAGTTCTACCCCGAGATCTACCGCCGCTTAGACGAGGAGACCCACAAATACAGCTACAAGGAGTTCGACAAGATGCTCGACCGCGGCATCGAACAGGGGTTTTTTCTGCCGTCGATCAACAAGGAGCTGGCGCTGGTGACGCTGGTCTACACCATGCACTCGCTGTTCGAAAAGAAGTACCACTTCGAGCTGATAAAAAACATTTCGCACCGCGACGCATTTCGCTACGTGATAGTGAGCTTCTTTCGGGGCCTCGCCACCCACAAGGGCATCGAGGCGATCGACGAGGCGGTGAATAACTACAAGGTAAAAACAGAAAACAGAATATGATGAAGAGAATTTTGGGGAAAATGACGCTTGCCGCCGTCGCGACGCTTTTTGCGGCAACCGCGGCGACTACGGCGACCGCTCAGGATGGAGGAGAGACGCTTACGCTCGACCTGCCTACGGCGTTGGAGATAGCGCTGTCGGAGAACCCGACGATAAAAGTGGCCGACATGGAGATCGACCGGTTCGACTACGTGAGGCGCGAGACGGTGGGCAGCCACCTGCCTTCGCTCTCGGCGGCGGGGCAGTACACCTTTAACATAGTGAAGCAGGAGATGGCCAAGGGGATGTCGTTCGGTGCCGACATGGGCGCCACGGCTACGGCCGACCTGTCGATCCCGCTGTTGGTTCCGGCGGTCTACGCGGGGCTTAAGATGAACCGCATACAGCAGGAGTTGGCGGTGGAACAGGCTCGCTCGTCGCGCATCGACCTTGTCAACGCGGTGACGAAGGCTTTCTATCAGACGCTGCTGTTGGAGAAATCCTACGAAGTGCTGCGCGAAAGCGAAGCCACCATTCAGGCGACGGTGGACAACACCCGCACGATGTATGAGGCGGGACTCGCCTCGGAGTACGACCTGCTGACGGCCGAAGTGCAGCTGAGCAATCTACAACCGAGCATAATCGCCGCCCGCAACGGAATCGAGGTGGCGCGGCAGATGCTGAGGATGTATCTGAGCGTGCCCGAAGATGTGGCGATCGCATTGGACGGTTCGCTGGACGATCTGCGCGGCGACGTTATGGCGATGCCCGACCCGACGGTGGACGTAGACGACAACAGCGAGATGCGTCAGCTGGACTACCAGCAGTCGATGCTCCGCCAGCAAATTCGCCTCACCAACGCGGGGCGCTTTCCGGTGCTCGCGGCCTACGGTTCGCTGATCTTCACCGGTCAGGACAAGACCACCGGTTTCGGCATGGGCCCGGGCGGTGAAATGGCCATCGTGGAGCAGAGTAAATGGTGGTGGCAGCACCCCCTGTCGGCGGGGTTGCAGCTTTCGGTGCCGATATTCTCGGGGCTCAAAAACCACAACAAGGTGAAGCAGCTGCGCAATCAGGTGGCACAGGTTGATCTGCAAAGGGAATACCTGCGTGACGCCAAGATGCTCGAAGCGCGCACGTCGGTGAACAACCTCCTCACCGCGCGCGAAACCATGTTGGCCGCAGAGAAAACGGTGGCTCAGGCCGAGAAGGCCTACGGCATATCGCGCACGAGGTTCGATGCAGGTGCCGGAACGATGTTGGAGGTCAATCAGGCGCAGCTCAACGTCACGCAGTCGCGGCTCAACCACTCGCAGGCGATATACGACTACCTCGCCGCCAAGGCCGATTACGACAAAATTACCGGAAAAAATAATTAAGAAGAAGGATATGAAAAGAAGTTTGATTTTGATGGCGGCAGTCGCCATCGCGGCGGGAGCGACGGGTTGCTTCGGCAAAAAAGCGGCCGAAACCGAAACCGCCACCACAAAAGTAGAGGTAAAAACCGTCGCCGCGTCGGGCGAGGTGATTCCTCAGAATGTGGAGTTCACCGCCAGCATAGAGCCGTGGCAGAAGAACAATATCATCCCCGCCCTGCAAGGCGCGCGCATCGACCGCATCTACGTCAAGGTGGGCGACAGGGTTCGCAAGGGTCAGTTGGTGGCGCGTATGGATCCCACCCAGTACAACACCGCGAGGGTGCAGATGGAGACCGCCCAGGCCGACTACAACCGCGTGAAGAGGGTCTACGAGGCGGGCGGCATATCGGAACAGGCTCTGCGCCAGACCGAGGCGGCCTATCTGGTGGCTAAAGAGGCCGCCGGCAACCTGGCCAGCCATGTGAGCCTCCACTCGCCCATCAACGGCGTGGTGACGGCCAAAAACGAGGAGGAGGGCAACCTGTTCACCCAGATGCCTATTCTCGAAATCATGCAGATCGACCGACTTAAGGTGCAGGCCAGCATCTCGGAGCAGTACTTCGCCAAGGTCAAGACCGGCACTCCGGTGGCCGTGGCCGTCGATGTGTGGCCCGACGAGACGTTCGAGGGCAAGGTGAGCCTCATCTACCCCGCCATCGACCCGCAAACCCGCACGTTTACGGTGGAGGTGACGATCCCCAACCCGGGCAGCCGCCTGCGTCCGGGGATGTTCGCCCGCTCGACCATCAACATGGGAGACAAGCAAGCCGTGATGGTGCCCGACACCGCCGTGCAAAAGCAGATAGGCACCAACGACCGCTTCGTATATGTGATAGAGAACGGGGTGGCCGTGCGTCGCGCCGTGGAGCCGGGCCGTCAGATCGGCGACAGGATGGACATTCTGTCGGGTCTGGAAGCGGGCGAGCAGGTAGCAGTAACTTCGTTCAGCCGCCTTGTCGATGGCGTCGAAGTGACCGTCGTAGAGTAAATCATGAGTCAAGAATAATGAATAATGAATCGGCTAACGCAATATATAAAATGCCGCAGGCTTATATACGTGCGAAGCACTCCTCGATTCATGATTTATGATTCATAATTAAATTTTAAAGTTTTTTATGAAGATATACGAATCCGCGGTTCGAAAGCCAGTTTCGACCGTAATGATATTTATCGCGGTGGTGGTGCTGGGGGTGTTCTCCCTGCGCAGCCTGGCGATAGATATGTATCCCGAGATGGATATGCCGATGGTGAGCGTGATGACCTCCTACCCGGGGGCCAACGCGTCGGACATCGAGACCAACATAACCCGCGTGCTGGAGGATCAGCTCAACACGGTGGACAACCTCAAAAAGCTAACCTCCAAGTCGTCGGACAACGTGTCGATGATAACCCTGGAGCTGGAGTGGGGATCGGACGTGACCGAGGCGGCCAACGACGTGAGGGACGTCATCTCGCGCTCGATATCGTATCTGCCCGACGAGGCCGACACCCCCGTGGTGTTCAAACTGTCGTCGTCGATGTTCCCGATCATGTTCCTGTCGGCGGTGGCCGAGGAGAGCTATCCGGCGCTGAGCAAAATTCTCGACGAGAAGTTGGTCAACACCCTCAACCGTATCGACGGAGTGGGTGCGGTGAGCTTGTTCGGCGCTCCCGAGCGAGAGGTTCAGGTGAACGTCGACCCCAACAAGTTGCAGGCCTACGGTCTGACGGTGGAGGCGCTGGGTCAGATTCTGGCCGGCGAGAACTCCAACATTCCCGCCGGGACGATGGACATAGGCAACCACACGTTCAACGTGAAGGCCGACGGTGAGTTTACCTCGTCGGACGACCTGCGCAAAATAGTCGTATCGAACGCCGGAGGGCGGACGGTGCTGCTGAGCGACGTGGCGGAGATAAAGGACACGCTGGCCAAGATGACCCAGACCCAGCACATCGACGGCCGGCCGGGCGTGATGCTCATCGTCCAAAAGCAGTCGGGATCGAACACTGTGGAGATCGTCAAAAAGATCACCGACGAACTTCCCGCGATTCAAGCCTCGTTGCCTTCGGACGTCAAGGTGGATATGATGATCGACTACTCGGAGCCGATCCGCGACAGCATCTCGTCGCTCTCGTCGTCGGTGATGTTCGCGTTCATATTCGTGATTCTGGTGGTGATGTTCTTTTTGGGACGTTGGAGGGCCACGTTCATCATCTGCCTTACGATTCCCATTTCGCTCATCGTTTCGTTCATCTATTTGTATGTGACGGGCTCGACGCTGAACGTGATTTCGCTCTCGTCGCTCTCGATAGCCATCGGTATGGTGGTGGACGACGCGATAGTGGTGTTGGAGAATATCACCACCCACATCGAACGCGGCTCCAAGCCCAAAGAGGCGGCCATCTACGGCACCAACGAGGTGTGGTTGTCGGTCATCGCTACAACTCTTGTGGTCGTGGCGGTGTTCATGCCCTTCACCACGTTGGGCGGCATGGCGGGCATCATGTTCAAGGAGTTGGGCTGGATCGTGTCGATAGTCATCTGCACCTCCACTCTGGCGGCAATTTCGCTCACGCCGATGCTTTCGGCCTATCTGCTGAGAATCGACGGCGGGGTGCACACCTATAAGGGTATAGGGATTATCTACAAGCCTATCGACAGATTCCTTGCGTGGCTCGACGCCTTCTACGCCAAACTGCTGACCTCCATCTCAAAGAGCCGCGGGCGCCGCTGGTTGACTTTAGGCGGAACGTTCGGGCTGTTCGTTATGTCGCTGGGACTGTTGGCGGTGGTGCCGACGGAGTTCTTCCCCGCGCAGGACAACGCCATCATCACGGCGACGGTGGAACTCGACCAGAACGTGTCGGTGGACTACACCGAGATCACGGCGCGCAAACTGGAGACGATAATCAAAGAAAAATACCCCGAGATCATCTCCGTCTCGACCGACGCGGGAGCCAACAGCAGCGACAATTTCTTCGCCGCGATGAACAAAAACGGCTCCAACATCATGAGCTTCTACATGCGCGCCCCGCGCCTGTCGGAACGCGAGGGAGGACGCACTATATTCGAGATATCGGACCTGCTGCGTAAGGACTTCGAGTCGGTTCCCGAGATTCGACAGTTCAAGGTCACCCCAGGCGGTGAGGAGGGCGGCATGAGCGGCGCCTCGACCGTCGACGTGAAGGTGTTCGGCTACGACATCAACCGGGCCAACGACGTGGCTCTCGACCTGCGCGACAAGCTGTCGAAGTTGGGAAGCACCCGCGACGTGCAGCTCTCGCGCGACGACCTGAGGCCGGAGTACAACGTCACTTTCGACCGAGCCAAGCTGGCCTACTACGGAATTTCGAGCGCGACGGCGGCGACTTTCGTGCGCAACCGAATCAACGGTCTCGACGCCACCAAGTATCGCGAGGACGGCGACGAGTACGACGTGGTTGTGCGCTACGCCGAATCTTTCCGCACGAGTTTCGAGGATGTGGAGAACATCGTGCTTTACAGCGCGACGGGTCAGCCGGTTCGCCTGAGCGAGGTGGCTACCATCGAGGAGGAGTTCGCCGTTCCGACCGTGGAGCGCGAAAACCGCCAGAGGATCGTCACGGTCAAGTCGTCGGTCGGCGAGGGTCATGCCCTTGGCGACGTGGTGAAGGAGGTGAGCGCGCTGCTCGCCACCTACGAAGCGCCCGACGGAATATTCCTCGAAGTGGGCGGCTCGATGGAGGATATGATGGAGATGATGACCGACTTCGGCGCGCTGTTGATCTTGGTGGTGTTGCTGGTCTACATCGTGATGGCCACCCAGTTCGAGAGCCTCAAGATGCCCTTCATCATCATGTTCACCCTGCCGTTCGCCTTCACGGGAGTGTTCTTGGCGCTGTTCCTGACGGGTACACCGCTGTCGATGATCGCTATGATCGGGGCTATTATGCTTGTGGGTATCGTGACCAAAAACGGCATCGTGATGGTCGACTACACCAACCTGCTCATCGAGCGTGGAGTGCCGACCCTCGAAGCCGTGGTGGCCTCGGGCAAGAGCCGTCTGCGGCCGGTGCTTATGACCTCGGTGACGACCATCCTCGGTATGTTGCCGATGGCGATGGGTCTGGGCGACGGGGCGGAGTTGTGGCAGCCGATGGGTATCGCCATCATCGGCGGTATGACCTTCTCGACCCTTTTGACCCTGCTGGTCATTCCGGTGCTCTACGCGATGTTCCAACTGAATAAGGATAGAAGAAATAAGAAAAAGTAATTATAGACCCTTTTGTCGTCAGAGCGGCGATTATGCAACGCCGTCGATAAAAATCGCGAAGGAGCAT
Organism: Alistipes sp.; assembly: GCA_031285345.1. GTDB lineage: Bacteria > Bacteroidota > Bacteroidia > Bacteroidales > Rikenellaceae > UBA940. Next base: position 161,767 of record JAITWI010000055.1, on the reverse strand, counting down.
ACTCCGGCGTATGTAACTGAGCGATTTTTGACGACAAGGAGGCAGAATCACCGTTATCACGACAAAAATTCAAATAAATGAAAGCAGTTTTCATATCATACAACCAGGCCCACACGTTGGAGGTGAACACGATGTTGGACAAACTGGAGATTCGCGGCTTCACCCGCTGGGCGCTCACCGAGGGTCGCGGCTCGACGGACGGCGAACCCCACTTCGCCACCCACGCGTGGCCGTCGATGAACTCGTCCATCCTCACATTCGTGGACGAAGGCAAGGTGGCTCCGCTGATGGAGGCGCTGCGCAAACTCGACGCCGAGGCTCCGCAACAGGGTCTCAGGGCGTTCGTTCTCGACGCGCACGAGGGAATGTAGGACGCCGTCTTTCGGCGCCACATAAAGAAAGAGGGTCGGTTTTTTGCCGACCTCTCTTTTTGCACTATATTTGTCCCAAATTGCAGTAAATTATGGCAAAGAAGAAACCGACCCTATACGAAAAACTGTCGACCAAGCGTGCCGTGCGCATATTTTGGACGGTCGTCATCGCACCTTTCGCCCTGATTCTCGTGTTGTTGGCTATGACGGCCGCGGGAGCGTTCGGCAAACTGCCTACCTTCGAGGAGCTCGAAAACCCCCAGAGCAACGTCGCCACGGAGATCATCACCGAAGACGGCAAGATGCTGGGCACGTTCCACGTCGAGAGCCGCACCTTCGTGTCGTACAACGAACTGCCGACCGACATCGTGGCGGCGCTGGTGGCTACCGAAGACGCGCGTTACTACGGCCATTCGGGTATCGACTTCATCTCGCTGGCCCGCGTGGCGTTGCGCACGGTGGGTCTGGGCCAGAACCAGGGCGGCGGCTCGACCATCACCCAACAGCTGGCCAAAAACCTGTTCAAACGCAAGGGCTTTATCCTCACCGACAAGCTCAAGGAGTGGGTGACGGCAGTGAAACTGGAGCACAACTACACCAAGGAGGAGATCATAGCGATGTACCTCAACACGGTGTTCTACGGCCACAACGCCTACGGGGTGAAGACCGCCGCGCAGACCTTTTTCAACAAGGCGCCGGGAGACCTCGCGGTTCAGGAGGCGGCGCTGTTGGTTGGGGTGGTCAACGCCCCCACGAGATACAGTCCTCTCTCCAACCCCGACAACTCGCTCACCCGCCGCAACACGGTGCTCCGCCGGATGCAGAGCGTCGGCTACCTCTCGCGCGCCCAAACCGACTCGCTCACCGCGCTGCCCATAGAGCTCGATTACCACGCCGTTAGTCACGACGAGGGTTCGGGCACATATTTCCGCGAAATGTTGCGGCTTGTGATGCAGGCCGAAAAACCGACGAGAAGACAATACCTCAACGACTACGACTTTCTGTACGAGTTGCGCCGCTGGGAGAGCAATCCGCTCTACGGCTGGGTACACAAAAACAAAAAGGCCGACGGCAGACCTTACGACATCTATCGCGACGGGCTGAAGATATACACCACCGTCAACTCGTCGATGCAGCTCTACGCCGAGCAGGCGGTCGAGGAGCGGCTCAAAAACGAGATACAGCCCTACATGGACGACCAGTTCAAGCGCACAAAAGTGGTGTTCCAAGGGCAGACCAAGGCGCAGATAGCGACCCTTATCGCCAACGCGATGCGCTACTCCGACCGCTATCTCGAAATGGAGGCTGTGGGCGCGACGCCCGAGCAGATCGACGCGGCGTTCGACAAGCCCACACAGATGAAGCTGTTCACCTACAAGGGCCTGCGCGACACGCTCATCACCCCGCGCGACTCGATAGTCCATTTCAAAAAGATGATGAGGGCATCGTTCGTCGCCATCGAACCCTCCACCGGACAGGTGAAAGCCTACGTCGGCGGCCCCAATTTCCGATACTTCAAGTACGACAACGCCAAGCAAGGCAAGCGCCAGTGCGGCTCTACGATAAAGCCTTTCGTCTACACCTTCGCCTTCTCGCAGTTGGGGCTCGACCCCTGCACTCCGGTGCCCAACCTGCCGGTGACGATAGAGACCTACTCCAAGGAGCCGTGGTCGCCCAAGGAGGCGTCGAGGGTGGAGTACAACGGCGAGATGCACCCGCTGAAGTGGGGTCTGGCACACAGCCGCAACAACTACACCGCGTGGATCATGAAGCAGGCCAACGCCCCCGAGGCGGTCGCCGACTTCCTTCACAACATGGGCATCCGCAGCTGGATCGACCCGGTGCACGCCCTCGCCCTGGGGACTATGGACGTTTCGCTGTATGAGTTGGTGGGCGCGTTCACCACCTTCGCCAACAAGGGGGTCAGCACCGAGCCGATCTTCGTGACGCGAATCGAGGACCGGGCGGGCAACCTCATTTCGAGTTTCCTGCCCGAGACCACCGACGCCATCTCCGAACAGACGGCCTACACCACGCTTCAGGTGTTGCAGGAGGTGGTCAACAACGGGACGGGCTATCGCCTCAGAGGCAGCTATGGCTTCAACGGGCAGATGGGCGGCAAGACCGGCACCTCGCAGGAGAGCCGCGACGCGTGGTTCGTGGGGGTGACCCCGAAACTGGTGGGCGGAGCGTGGGTCGGCGGCGAAGACCAGAGCGTCCATCCGATGCGAGCGGGCGAAGGGTCGGTTATCGCGTTGCCTATTTTCGGCGAATTCATGAAGCGGGTCTATGCCGACCCCAAGCTGGGCATCTCGCAGGCCGACGTCTTCGAGACCCCGCCCGGAGGGGTGACATACAGGTGCGACGGCGTCACCGAGCTGGAGCCCGTGACGCCCGAGGCCGCCGAGGAGGAGTTTTTTTAGTTAGCGGAATATAGTTCATTTTTCGTCAGCGTGGTGCAGGTGCCGCACTGACCGTAAGTCGAGGAGACGAGGATAGTACAAACGGTACAGCCTCGGCGACGAGACAAGAAAGTGCGGCAGATGCGCCGCGATCACGAAAAATCATGAAAATAGCTATTGTTGGCGCCAGCGGCGCGGTGGGTCAGGAGTTGATGAAGATTCTGGCGGAGAGAAACTTTCCGGCGGACGAACTGTTGCTGTTCGGCTCGGAGCGGAGCGCAGGGCGCGAGTACGAGTTTCGGGGCAAGCGGCTCACGGTGCAATTGCTGAGGCACGGCGACGACTTCCGCGGGGTGGACATCGCTTTTGTGAGCGCGGGCGGAGGCACCTCGATCGAGTACGAAAAGGATATAACCCGCTTCGGGACGGTGATGATCGACAATTCGAGCGCCTTTCGCATGGATGCCGACGTGCCGTTGGTGGTGCCCGAGGTGAATGCCGAGGATGCACTGAACGCACCGCGAGGCGTGATCGCCAATCCCAACTGCACGACGATTCAGATGGTGGTGGCGCTGAAGGCGATCGAAAGTCTGTCGCACATAACTCGCGTACACGTGGCTACATATCAGTCGGCCAGCGGCGCGGGTGCGGCTGGGATGGACGAACTTTGGGAGCAATCGGGGCAACTGTCGAGGGGCGAGGAGCCCACGGTGCGGAAGTTCGCCCATCAGCTGGCCTTCAACGTAATCCCGCAGGTGGACGTGTTTACCGACAACGGCTACACCAAGGAGGAGATGAAAATGCTCAACGAGACGCGCAAGATAATGCACTCCGACGTCGCCGTTTCGGCTATTTGCGTGCGGGTGCCGGTGATGCGGGCGCACTCAGAGAGCGTGTGGGTGGAGACCGAGCGACCCGTTTCGGTGGCTGAAGCCCGCGCGGCTTTCGCGGAGGCTCCCGGGATAACGGTGGTCGATGAACCGGCGGCTACATCGGAAAAGGCGACGGGGGAAAAGAGTTCGGCTCCGGCGGGCGGTTCGGCGACGGCATCGGGAAAGGCGGCGGCATCGGGAAAGGCGATGGCAAATTACCCCATGCCGCTTCAGATCGCCGGCACGGACGAGGTGTATGTCGGCCGCATCCGCGCCGACCTTGCGAACCCGAACGGTCTGACATTTTGGTGCGTTGCCGACCAGATTCGCAAGGGAGCGGCTCTCAACGCGGTGCAAATCGCGGAATATCTGATTAACCGACGAAAATCATGATGGCTCAATTTATCCTCGCCGCCACGAAAATGCCGGAATGGGTTGGCATAGCACTTACGGCAGCACTTACCGTTTCTGCAACGTTGATAGTAAACTTTTGGGCTGAAAAAAACAACCGCAAAAGTGTCGTAAGAAAATACAGGGTGTTTATCCTCTACGCCGCATGGTCTCTTCAACACAGACTCTACGGCATTTTTCACGGCGAACGCATTAAAGCTTTTTTCGACAAGGATGAGAACGACGCGAACACAGCATACGATAAGGGGGAAGCTATATACAAAAGGAAATTCGATGATGTTTACGCGACGAATATCGTCAACTACACAGTCTTTTTATTTTGCCAATTCTTTGCCTGGCGAGAGATTATCAATCGCGAGTTGCACTATTTCAATCCCCGTCGCCGTAAAAACTTCGATTCAAAAGTCTTGGACAAATTGATCGAGATCGAGAAGTGGTTTTCGGGATATGAATATTTTAAGGAGCTTCTCGTAAAAAAAGACATGAACGGCAAGGAGACAATGGACTATGGCGACATAAAGAATTTCCTGATTCAAACCGGAGAGCAAAGAGCACTGGGCGACCTTTGTATATGCAAAAACGAGGTTTCCAACACGTGGGGGTGTATCGGTTTTTCTGACTTCGTGCAAAAGTGGAATCGCAAGGAGGAGAAGGCCGACAATTCTTTCCCGTGTTATATGTCCGTGGAAAAACTCGAAAAAGACATTCGCGGTCTACTCGCCGACGATAATCGCAAAAATAATGAAAAGCTAATCCGGCTCGACCGTATCAACCGATCTTTGCTTGAGTTGATCATGATGCTCAATCCGAAAGAACACCTCTTCGACTTGAGAGGGAGAGCCGAATCTAAACGCCGCTTTTTGTTTAGGAAAAATCGTATCAATGAGATATTTGAAGACAACAAACTGATTAAAATAGAGAAAGAATTATGTTGATGGAAGAAGCCGTCTCCCGCGGAATCGTAGGGAGCTATTTTAAGAAACTGAACGACAACCTGTCGGTCGACGCCGCAATCGTGGGCGGTGGGCCCTCGGGTCTTGTGGCCGCATACTACCTCGCCAAGGCGGGTAAAAAAGTCGCGCTTTTCGAGCGTAAACTCGCCCCCGGCGGCGGAATGTGGGGCGGTGCCATGATGTTCAACCAGATCGTGGTGCAGAGCGAGGCGCTGTCGATTCTCGACGAGTTGGGTGTGAAATACACCCTTATGGAGGACGGATCGGCGCTTGCCGACTCGGTGCACGCCACGGCGGCGCTTATATATGCCGCGACGAGCGCGGGTGCGACGATCTTCAACTGCCACTCGGTGGAGGACGTGGCGGTGCACGGCGAGCGGATGTCGGGTCTGGTGATCAACTGGGCTCCTGTGATGAGGGAGAAGATGCACGTCGACCCGTTAGTGGTGATGGCGCGCGCCACTTTGGACGGCACGGGACACGACTGCGAGGTAGCTCGGACTCTGGTTCGCAAAAACAACATCCGGCTCAACACACCCTCGGGAGAGGTGATGGGCGAACGGTCTATGTCGGCCAGCGAGGGAGAGACCACCACGGTGGAGAACACCAAGGAGATCTACCCCGGGTTGTTCGTGTCGGGCATGGCGTCCAACGGCGTGAGCGGCAGTTTCCGCATGGGCCCCATCTTCGGCGGGATGCTCATGTCGGGCAAAAAGGCGGCCGAGCTGATTCTGGAAAGCCTGTCGAAATAATGGGCGCTTCGGAGCGAAAGCGAATGGGCGACTTGGAGCGGATGGCGGACTTCGGGCTGTATGTTATAATCACCTCCCCGCGGCTGTCGTACCGGCAGGTGGCGGAGGTGTGTGTGGCGCGCGGCATTGGGATGTTGCAGCTGCGCGAAAAGGGGTTGGACGACAAGGGGCTTTTGAAAGCCGCGGCCGAGATCCTTGCCGTGACGCGCGGAACGGCAACTCGGTTCGTGATGAACGACCGTGCCGACTTGGCATTTTTGGCCGGAGCGGATGTGTTGCATTTGGGTCAGGGCGACGTATCGCTCGCCGACGCCCGCCGCATAGTGGGCGACGGAATGACGATAGGCCTTTCGACCCATTCGCCCGAGCAGGCGCGCCAAGCCATCGCCGACGGTGCCGACTACATAGGCTTCGGCCCCGTGTGGCCGACCCCCACCAAAACCGTTCCCGACCCCGCCGTGGGGCTGGAGCAGCTCGCCGAAGTGATAGGATTTTCGCCTGTGCCGGTGGTGGCTATCGGCGGCATTTTTCCGGAAAATCTGGACGGCGTGTTGGCAGCGGGTACCAAAAACCCCTGTCTTGTGCGCCACCTGATGGAGAGTCCCGACGTCGAAACTTTAGACAGCCGAATCGCCGAACTGCAATCGCGAATCAATAACAATCAAAAACTCTAAAATACAAAAAAATGAGCGACAAAACCAACACCCAAGAGCTGCCCTACTGCGAGCCCTACAAGATCAAGATGACCGAGGCGATACGCACCTCGACCCGTGCCGAACGCGAACAGTGGATCAAAGATGCGCAGTACAACCTATTTAAGTTGCGCGCCGACCAGACCATGATCGACCTTTTGACCGACTCGGGCGTGGGTTCGATGAGCGACCGCCAGTGGAGCGCGCTGATGACCGGCGACGAGAGCTACGCCGGTGCGAAGTCTTATTACCACCTGCGCGACGCCGTGCAAAATATCTTCGGCATGCCGTGGTTTCTGCCCACCCATCAGGGCCGCGCGGCTGAGAACGTGATCTTCTCGGTGCTGCTCAAAGAGGGCGACATAGTGCCGGGCAACTCCCACTTCGACACCACCAAGGGTCACATCGAGTATCGCCGCGCCGTGGCCATCGACTGCACCATCGACGCCGCGGCCGACACCCAGGCCGAACTGCCGTTCAAGGGCGAGATGGACCTGGGCAAGTTGGAAGAGGTGCTCAAAAAATACCCCAAGGAGAAGATACCGTGCTGCGTGCTGACGGTAACCAACAACACCGCCGGCGGTCAGCCCGTGTCGATGAAAAACATTCGCGAGACGACCGAGCTGTGCCACAAGTATGGCATTCCGGTGTTGATGGACTCGGCCCGCTTCGCCCAGAACGCATACTTCATCAAGATGCGCGAAAAGGGATACGAGAACAAGTCGATCAAGGAGATCGTCCGCGAAATGTACGCCGCGGCCGATATGATGACCATCTCGGCCAAGAAGGACGGCGTGGTCAACATGGGCGGCTTCGTGGCGATGCGCTCCGAGGATCTGTTCCGCCGCGCAATGCAGTTCAACATCATGTATGAGGGCTACATCACCTACGGTGGTATGTCGGGTCGCGATATGGAGGCTCTGGCTGTCGGTCTGGACGAAAACACCGAGTTCGATCAGCTGGACGCCCGCGTGCGTCAGGTGGCTTTCCTTGGCGCCGAGCTGGATAAATACGGCATTCCCTATCAGCGCCCCGCCGGTGGTCACGCCATATTCCTGGACGCAAAGAAGATCCTGCCCAACCTGCCCAAGGAGCAGTTCATCGCCCAGACGCTGGGTATCGAGCTCTATCTGGAAGCGGGTATTCGCGGCGTGGAGATCGGTTCGATTTTGGCCGACCGCGACCCCGTGACGCGTGAGAACCGCTATCCGCGTCTGGAACTGTTGCGTCTGGCCATCCCCTGCCGCACCTACACCGACAACCACATGAGGGTGATCGCCGCGGCGTGCAAGAACGTCTACGACCGCCGCGAGAGCATCACGCGCGGTTACAAGATTACGTTCGAAGCGCCCATCATGCGCCACTTCACCGCCGAGCTGGAGAAGGCGTAACTCTAACGTCACGAAATAAGAAACTCCCGCGCCCGTCGTAAGGCGCGGGAGTTCTTATGTTGTAGCGATAATGTTGATTTTGTGATAAATAGTTATAAATTTGCACTGTTTTGTAGAATATAAACTGCGCCTCGGCAATTTGCAAGCAAGCTTGCATTGCGCTCGGCTTGTATTATATTTGTAGAAACGACCTAAAAGCCCTATCAATTATGAAGAATCTGCTGGATGCCGAATGCAGCTATCGTATGAGAGACGACACGATGGATAGTTTTATCGGATTGATGTCCGAGGTGAAATTGAAGAGAAACAAGGTTCTAATCCCCTACGGCGAGTGCGACAACAATGTGTATGTCGTCAAAGAGGGCATAATAAGGTTTGCCTATTTCGACGGATTCGACGAGCGAACGTTCAGCTTCGCCCTACCGGGAACCCTTCTGGTTCCGTACTACTCTTTTTGTCGAAGCGAGCCATCTTTCTGCAAGTTGGAGGCGTGTTGCGAATCTGTCGTCATGAAGATAGCCAAGTCGCAATTCGTCGATTTGGCGAGCCGATCTCACGACTTTGCTCAGTGGATGATGTACATGTCGCTCGAACAGCTTATGTTTCACGAGAAGAAGTTGGAGATCATGAACGGCAACGCGCAAGAGCGCTTCGAAGCACTCATAGAGAATCGCCCGGAGATAATCGAAAACGTCTCCTCCAGAGTAATCGCCTCCTACATCGGCATCACGCAACAATATTTAAGCACTCTGAAACAGCAATTTGGGCACAAATTGAAGAAATAATCGAACTTGTCGCCCCTTTTTCCCAAACCTTTCACATACATTAAAACTTTTATTTTCGATCCGGCTACCTTTGCAACCTGCGAAGGTTATGTGTCTGTTGTGTCCATCCCGATTCATAATTTTCAACTGCTGACCTGCGTTTATATTAAATTAACAAAAACATATCATGAAAAAACGTATTCTTAAACTGACCGGATTGTTCGCCCTCGTCGCAGGGCTTGCGGTCTCCTGCGAAGATGCTCCTACGGATAATGAGGTCGACACCGACCTTTTACCCATACCCACGAGCCTATCCTCTTCGGCCATAACCGCGACGGGCGCAACCCTCACCTGGGACGCGGTCGCCGGAGCTATGGGCTACAACGTTAGAATCGACGACAGGGATCCCGTTTCGGTCACCTCCAACGCCCACACGGCCGAAGGCCTCGCGCCCGGCGCGGACCACACTTGGGTTGTTCAGGCTTTCGATAATACAACCGAGAGTGAATGGTCGACCGACGCGACGTTCACCACCTATGCCGGTGCGCCGACCGGTCTTGCCGCGACCAATGTCACCGATCTTACCGCGATACTCACGTGGGATGCGTTCGACGGGGCTACGGGCTACGAGGTGATGATAAACGACAACGACCCGATCGGCGTCGAGGAAAACAGCTACCTCCTGACCGGACTTACCGCCGACACGGAATATAACTGGACGGTGCGTACCCTTCAGGGCGAGATGAGCAGCGAATGGGCTCCCGAGGCCTCCTTTGTCACCCGACGCATACAGTTCGTCGAGGTCGATCTCGATAACGACTACGGTCAATTTATCTACGGCGCGGGTGTAAGAAACATATCCGTCAGCTTCCACTCCTTCCACACATCGCACGGACAAACGGGCTACGATTTGACAATGGATCTTCTCGCAACGGAGATCGACTCCGCCGCCGATGTAAAATATCTCGAACTACCCGCCGCGACATACTCTTTCGACAGCAGCGAAACCGCACCGTCCGTCATTATAGGCCCCGACACCAAAGTGCGGCGTTTCGACAACTGGGAACTTGTCGAAGAGCTGGAGGTCACAAGCGGCACTATGGTAGTCGGGAAAGATGGGCAGAATGACGTTATAACCTTCGAACTGACCCTCGAAAATGGAGAGACTCTGCTTGCCGAGTGGGGATTCGATCAATTACTTCTTAGGAATCCCTATTACGAGCCGCCCGTGGAAGATCACGACTTGGGGACTTTCCCCGGAATAGTACAGATCGGATTTATGCGCAACCTCTATGGCGACGACCTGTCGGATGTGTGGGGCGTATTTGCCTATAACGGAGAGATAGGAATCGCAAAGCCGAGTACGGGCGACAAAATCACGGGCAACGGAAAAGTATTGCGGCTCTATATGTATGTCTCGCCCGGAGCGGACGGCACGACCATACCCGACGGCGAATACGCCATCGTCGAAGGGACCCACCTTCCCGGAGAGGCGAATGCGGGTGTCTCTTTTATCGAGAACAGCAGGACATATTCCAAAGACGAAATGGCCATAGTCTCCGGCACTGCGAATACCGCCTGGTCCGAAGAGACGGAAGAGTACACGATCGTGGTCGACGGCAAAAACGCACGCGGAGAGAGTGTTAAGGTTACCGTGCGGGGCAACAACTCCACCATTTGAACTATATTAAATCCACATAAAACGAAGCCAAAATGAAAAAACTATTAAAACTGGCCGGATTCTGCGCCCTTGTCATAGGGCTCGCCGTCTCCTGCGAAAAAACGCCTGAAACCCCGGAGCCTCTTAATTTGACCGCTCCCGTTAACCTCGCCTCGTCCGGCGTCACCACAACGGGCGCCACCCTCACCTGGGATGCCGTAGAGGGTGCCGAACGCTACAACGTGAGGATCAATGACGGAGACCCCATCCTGGCCACCTCCAACACATACGCCGCCGCCGAACTCTCCCCCGAATCGGATTACACTTGGGCGGTGCAGGCCTTCACCGGCGATGTGTATAGCGAATGGTCCGCCGATGCGACCTTCTCGACTCCCGCCTCGCCTCTCGAAGTGCCGACGAATCTTGCCGCGACCGAAAAGACCCAGACGACCGCAACCCTCACATGGGACATCGTCGAAAGGGCCACGGGCTATGAGGTGCGCATTGATGACAACGAGCAGTTCATACCGGTAGCGGAAAACAGCTACGACCTCACCGACCTCACCGCCGAGACGCAATACACATGGACGGTGCGCGCCATCGAAAAGAACGAAACGATGGATAGGGCAAGCGAATGGGCTGACGAGGCGACCTTCACCACCCTGCCTATTCCCGTGACCGAGGTGACATTCACCAAAGCCGTCGGAACCGATAACGGCACCGAAATCTCGGCCGACACCAACAACTTTCTCGTGGAACTCTTCGAGAGCGACGCGGAAAGCGACGGCTACCGCATTAGCTTCGATCTGGTCTCTCCCAAGGTGGACAGGGACGTGTTTTTGCAATACTTAGGCATTCCCAACGGCGACTACAATCTCGCCGACACCCGGGCTCCGTACACCGTTACCGGAAAGACCGTGCTCGAACTTGTCGCGGACGGCGATGTTGCCGACAGCTGGGAAATAACCGAGGGCACGTTCAACATCATAGGCGTCTACTCCGAAGGCTACGTCGTGACGGTCGAATTGCCCTACCAAGAGGGCATCTTCCGCGGAACCTACGAAGGCAAGATCGACGTTACCAACGGCAACTACGACGCAACGGTCAAGAATATGGGAACGATGGAGATCGCGGGCATCGCATACAAATCGGCCGCCTACGCGGGAGTGGACACCTATACGCTCACCGTAACGGGAGAGGGTCAGATTGATGGCAACGGAAGCGGTTGGTCGATTCTCGAAGTTCCGTTCAACGTAGCCGCAGGCGTCGAGGGCAATATTCCCGAGGGAAAGTATACCATAACCGGCGATAACGCTGTGAACACCGTGCGTGCGGGGTATCGCGATATGGTATATACCGGCCAAAACATAGCTCTGCAAGCGGTACAAACCAGTAACAATGCTCTTTATGCTATCGGTAGCGGCTCGGTAACGGTGACTCACGTCGACGGCAACTATCAAATAGTGATAGATGGCGAAGTTCCGTACGGCGGCGGCCGTTACATCGGCACCATCACCGGAGCGATTGAATAGTCCGCCCGTAACTCACTTAAACAAAAGAACTCCCGCTGTTTTCGGCGGGAGCTCTTTCAAAAAAATAGTTCAGCGCTACTTGCGGTAGATTTTTGTGTAGCCGTAGATAGCCTCCGAACCGAGTTCCTCCTCGATGCGCAGCAGCTGGTTGTACTTGGCCATGCGGTCGGAGCGCGACAGCGAACCGGTCTTGATCTGACCCGAGTTGGTGGCAACTGCGATGTCGGCGATGGTGCTGTCTTCGGTCTCGCCCGAGCGGTGCGACGTAACCGAGGTATAACCCGCGCGGTGAGCCATTTCGATGGCGTCGAGGGTTTCGGTCAGCGAGCCGATCTGGTTCACCTTGATGAGGATCGAATTGGCGCAGCCCATCTCGATGCCGCGGCGCAGGAAGTCGACGTTGGTCACGAACAGGTCGTCGCCCACCAACTGGCACTTGTCGCCGAGGGCATCGGTAAGTTGTTTCCAGCCGTCCCAGTCGTTTTCGCCCATACCGTCCTCGATCGAGTCGATGGGGTATTTGGCGGCCAGAGAGGCGAGGAATTTAACCTGCTCGGCGCTCGAAAGTTTCGCGCCGTTGTCGCCCTCGAACTTGGCGTAGTTGTAGACACCGTCTTTGAAGAACTCGCTCGCGGCGCAGTCCAGAGCGATGGCCACGTCGCCACCTTCGGACTTGCGGCCGGGTTTGTAACCCGCCTTTTTGATGGCTTCGATGATCGACTCCAAAGCGTCTTCGGTGCCCTTGAGCGCGGGAGCGAAACCGCCCTCGTCACCCACGGCGGTCGAAAGGCCGCGGTCGTGAAGAACTTTCTTCAACGCGTGGAACACCTCGGCGCCCATGCGAAGGCCCTCCTTGAAGCAACAGGCGCCCACCGGACGGATCATGAACTCCTGGAACGCGATGGGAGCGTCGGAGTGCGAGCCGCCGTTGATGATGTTCATCATGGGAACGGGCAGCGTCTTGGCGTTTGTGCCGCCGATGTAGCGATAGAGGGGCACTCCGAAATAGTCGGCGGCGGCGCGGGCGACGGCAAGCGACACTCCCAGGATTGCGTTCGCACCCAGATTGCTTTTGGTTGCGGTGCCGTCCAGAGCGATCATCATGCGGTCGATGCCCACCTGGTCGGTGACGGTCATGCCGATGACTTCGGGAGCGATGATGTTGTTGACGTTTTCGACGGCTTTGGTGACGCCCTTGCCCAGGTAGCGGCCCTTGTCGCCGTCGCGCAGTTCGAGCGCTTCGTTTTCGCCGGTCGACGCACCGCTGGGAACGGCCGCGCGGCCGAATGCGCCCGAAACGGTCGAAACTTCGACCTCGATGGTGGGATTTCCGCGCGAATCGAGGATTTCACGCGCATGTACTGAGATAATTTGCATGGTTTTTGCTGTATTAAATTAAAAGTTATTTACTTTGTCCTTGAAGTTATACCCGGATTTCTTGCGTGCAAAGTTATTAAAATTTTTCATTATTTTTACATAACGCAGACCGCCGCGTTTGCATCACTACTAACGGGAAATATTATGAGGGTAACTATTATCGGCGCCGGCAACCTCGGAGGAGCCATCGCCTGCGGCCTTGCAAAGGGCACTTTTATCAACGCGCAAAACATAACCTGCGTGGACCACAACCCGCGTTCGCTCGAAAAGATGCACGCGACGGGTCTGCCGTTCAATCTGACCACCGACTTGAGGAAGTCGATTCCCGACACCGACATATTCATCATCGCCGTCAAGCCCCACGCCGTGTGCGACGTTTTCGAAGAGGGGCGCGACCTGATGGACATCAAGCGGCAGATATTCTTCTCTGTCGTCGCCGGGGTCGATTTCGAGGATCTGGACAAATGCATACTCGGCGACTGCAAAAAGCCCAAAATAGAGCCAGTCATCTTCCGCATCGTGCCCAACATAGCCGTCTCGATCGGCGAAAGCATCACCTTCATATCGTCGCGCAACGCCAACTCGGCGCAAATCAAGCTCGCCGAGGCTATTTTCGACGAGATGGGTCGCACGATGGTGATCCCCGAGCGGTTGCTTCCGGCGGCCATGGCGGTCGGCTCGTGCGGCATAGCCTACATCATGCGATATGTGAGGGCTTCGATGAACGGAGCCATAGAAGCCGGATTCACCGCTTCCGACGCTCACACCATAGTGCTCCAAACAATCAAAGGGGCGGTGGATCTGCTGATAGAGAACGGCGACCACCCGGAGATCGAGATCGACCGCGTGGTCACCCCCGGCGGCTACACCATCAAGGGGCTCAACGCTATGGAGGAGCATGGGTTTTCCAACGCCGTCATCGCCGGCATACGCGAGAGCTACATCAACGGCAAATAGATTGTCTCCTCGCAGGGGCGGCGTCCGGCAGGGGTATGACCCCAGTCGCCACATCGGATCGACGTTGGGGATTGACGTTGGGAACCGGCAGGCTTACATCGGGTCTACGTTCGGCGTGACGGTGGCTTTTCGGAACTCCGGGTCGGACAGCAACGCCGCCGTGGCGCGGCGCACCGTTTCGCGCACCTCAGAGGCAGACTCGCCCCGCGGGATTTTCAGCAGGAACACGAGCGCGAACTCACCCTTTATCTTCTCCGTCACCGGGGCCTCGGGCCCCAACAGCCGGTCGCCGAAGTGCCCCCCCAACAGTTCGCCAAACCTGCAAGCCGCGGCACCTAAAACCGCGCGGTCGGGGTGGCGGAGCATCACCGAAACCAATCGTGAGTAGGGCGGATAGCCATACATCACCCGTTCGGCGAGCATATCGGCGGCCATCGCGCGATAGTCGCCCGCCGCGGCCTGGGCTATGAGACGGCTCCCGGGCGAGGCGGTCTGAATCACAACTTCGCCCCTCTCGGCACGCCTTCCCGCCCGTCCCGCCACCTGCGCGAGGAGTTGATACGCCCGCTCAGAGGCGCGGAAGTCGGGATGGTTGACGAGGTTGTCGGCGTTGAGAACCCCCACCAGCGACACCCCCGCGAAGTCCAACCCTTTGGTCACCATCTGCGTGCCGACCAGAATGTCGGTCGCGCCATGCTCGAAATCGCCGATTATCCGCGCGTATGTCCGTTCGCTGCCCGCGCTGTCGCGGTCGAGGCGTGCGACGCGCGCATCCGGTAAAAGACGCGCGAGTTCGTCCTCGATCTTCTCCGTGCCGAATCCGCGCGTCGTTATGCCGACGCTCCCGCAGGTGGGACAAACGGCGGGCGACGGAGCCACCGAACCGCAGTAGTGGCAGCGCAGTTCGCGACGGTGGGCGGTCATCGGGATGGCGCAATGGTCGCACCGCGGCACGAATCCGCAATCGGGACACTCCGCGAAGGGCGCCATGCCGCGGCGGTTCTGAAACAGCACCACCTGTTCGCCGCGCGCCAAAGCCGCCCGCATCCTGTCGAGCAGCTCTTTGTTGAAGTGAGACTTGCGCTCGCCGCGTTTCGCCGCCCTAAGGGTGTCGGAGATTATCACCTCGGGCGGCAGCGTACCGCCGTAACGTTCGCCGAGTTCCACCAACCCGTACTTGCCGCTATCGGCGTTGAGCCACGTTTCGAGCGAGGGGGTGGCGCTCATCAAAACGACTTTGGCTTTCGAGAGGCGCGCCAACACCACCGCCGCGTCGCGCGCGTTATATCTGGGAGCCGGATCCTGCTGTTTGTAGCTTGCGTCCTGCTCCTCGTCGACCACCACCAAACCTAAACGCGGCAGAGGCAAAAAGATGGCCGAACGGGTGCCCACCACAAGCGTCCCGCCACCGCGATTCCCTTCCGCCTCCGCTCCGCCCGAACGTGCCACACGGACATAGGCCTCGGCGCGACGGCGATCCGACAACCCCGAGTGGTAGAGCACCACCCGCTCGCCGAACGCTTTTTTGACCCGCCCGACGAACTGCGTGGTGAGCGAGATTTCGGGCAACAGCAAGAGCACATCGCGCCCCTTGTCCAGCGTTCCGGCGATGGCGTGGAAAGCCACCTCGCTCTTGCCGCTCGCCGGCACCCCGAACAACAGCG
Source organism: Alistipes sp. (assembly GCA_031285345.1). Taxonomy (GTDB): domain Bacteria; phylum Bacteroidota; class Bacteroidia; order Bacteroidales; family Rikenellaceae; genus UBA940. The sequence goes on along the minus strand of JAITWI010000055.1, from coordinate 145,969 downwards.
CCGTATCTTTCGACCGCAACGCCTCGCGCAATCCGTCGAGTGCGGTCTGCTGAGCCGTAGATAGTTCCGGTAAATTAAACGTCGAGAATCGGATGTCGTCTTCGCGGGCGGGGCGTTCGTCGATCGTGACGAGCCCCTTTTTTTGCAGCGCGGCGAGGGTCGCGGAGTCTGCTTTCAGGTTCGAGCGTGGAACTTCGACCTTCGGAATCGTGGTGTCGGCTTTCAGGCTTGCGCGCGCGATTTCGCCGGAAACGGCGCCGAAACCGCACGCCCCGGCGATCTCCACCAAAGCCTCGTACTGTTTTGGGGCGCGGCGGCGAAGTTTTTCGCACGCCTCGTTGAAGGCCGTCTCGCCCGAAAGCGCCGCACCCTCCGAAACCTCTGAAACCTCAACTCCCTTCGAAACCCCTGAAACACCCACTCCCTCCGAAGACTCCGAAAGTGCTGCCGAAAGAGCCACCATCCGCACCGTCCTCCCGCGAAACTCGTCCGCCGCGAACTCTTCGGCCGAAAAGCCGGCCGGTTTGAGCATCGCCGGCAGCGCCGCCCTCATCACCTCGCCCGCGGTACACATATAGTAGTCGGCCATCCACTCCCACAACCTCAACTGCGCGGGCGACACCAGCGGCTCGGGAAAGAGCAGCGACAGCACCGGTTTGACGCGCGCGTAGGGTGGCTTTTCGCCGTGCATCCGCCGAACGATTCCGCCGACGATCTTGCGCCCGCCCGCGCCGAACTGCACCGACACGGCGCACCCGGGAGCGACCGAAGCCGCCAACTCATCCCCCACCGAAAAGGTGTAGCACGGTCCCGCGACGGGTAATATCAGATCGGCGTAAGTCATAACGGAGCGTAAAAGCTTGGTAACGGAATGTAAAATTACACTAAAATTCCTTAACTTTGCCCCAAATGGCAGAATTCGTACACCTCCACGTCCACACTCAGTATTCGATCCTCGACGGAGCGTCGGATATCCGCAAGCTCATTTCGCGTGCGGGCAAGTTGGGCATGTCGGCCATTGCCATCACCGACCACGGCAACATGTACGGCGCCAAGGAGTTTCACGACGTGGCCACCAAGGCGGGCATCAAACCGATCCTGGGCTGCGAGGTCTATGTGGTGCGCGACCGTTTCGTGGCCGACAAGGACGAAAAGGCGGGTGACCACCTTATCCTATTGGCTAAAAATCTAAAGGGCTACCAAAATCTCTGCAAGATAGTCAGCTACTCGTGGACGGAGGGGTTTTACTACAAGCCGCGTATCGACAAGACGCTGTTGCGCGAACACGGCGAGGGCCTCGTCTGCTGCTCGGCGTGTATCGGGGGCGAGGTTCAGCAGGCCATCCTGCGGGGCGACCTCGCCGGAGCCGAAGCCATCGCCGCCGAATTCAAAGCCATTTTCGGCGACGACTACTATCTGGAGATGCAGCTGCTGCCGACCCTCAATCCCGCCGCCGACAACGAAGTCTACGACTGCCAACAGAAGGTGAACAAGGAGTTGGTGGAGATCGGCCGCAAGTTGGGCGTCAAATATATAGTGTCGAACGACGTGCACTTTGTGGAGGCCGCCGACGCCGAGGCGCACGACCACCTGATATGCCTGAGTACGGGCCGCGATCTGGACGACCCTAAGAGGATGCGCTACACCTTTTCGGAGTGGCTGAAAACCCCCGACGAGATGGCCGTCCTGTTTCCCGACCATCCCGAGGCGCTGGCGACCACTTTGGAAATAGCCGACAAGATAGAGACCTACTCACTCAACCACGAGCCGCTGATGCCCGATTTCGCCCCTCCGGCGGAGTTCGTGGAGGCCGAAAACCTCGCCGGCGAAGAGATGATAGAGCAGCAGAACCGCTACCTCGACCATCTGGCGCACAAGGGGGCACACGAACGCTACGGTGAGGAACTTTCCGATAAAATCCGCGAGCGGTTGAAGTTCGAGCTCGACACCATTCGCTGGATGGGCTTTCCGGGCTACTTCCTCATAGTGTGGGACTTCATCCGCGCCGCCCGCGAGATGGGGGTGTCGGTTGGTCCCGGACGCGGTTCGGCTGCGGGGTCGGTGGTTGCTTATGCGCTGCGAATCACCAACATCGACCCGCTGCGGTACAACCTGCTGTTCGAGCGATTCCTCAACCCCGACCGAATTTCGCTGCCCGACGTCGATATCGACTTCGATGAAGACGGTCGCGCCGACGTATTGAACTACGTCACCGAAAAATATGGCAAAAAGCGTGTCGCGCAGATAGTCACCTTCGGGTGCATGGCCCCCAAGATGGCCATCAAGGATGTGGCGCGGGTGCAGAAGCTGCCGCTGAACGAGAGCGACAGGCTGGCAAAGCTCATTCCCGACCGCCTCGACCCCAAGAAGGGTCAGAGCGCGTTCGAGCACGTGTACGAAGTGTCGGCCGAGATGCGGGCGGAAAAAGACTCCCCCAACCCCACGATCCGCAAGACGCTGGAGTACGCCGAAAAGTTAGAAGGGTCGGTGCGCCAGACGGGTGTGCACGCCTGCGGGGTGATCATCGGCAAGGACGACCTGGAGCTCTATGCCCCCATCTCCACGGTGAAGGACAAGGAGGCGAAAAAGGGGGCGGACGAGTTCAAGAACGTGGTGCAGTTCGAAGGAGGACAGGTGGAGAGCGTGGGGCTCATCAAGATGGACTTTTTGGGTCTGCGCACCCTCTCTATTATAAAGGACGCGCTGGCCAACATCGAGCAGGTGCACGGCGAGAAGATCGACATCGAGGCGGTGCCGCTGGACGACGCCAAGACATACGAGCTGTTTTCGAGGGGCGAGACCCACGGCCTGTTTCAGTTCGAATCGGCCGGAATGCGCAAGCACCTCAAAAACCTGCGCCCCACCCGTTTCGAGGATTTGATAGCCATGAACGCCCTCTACCGCCCGGGGCCGATGGACTACATCCCGCAGTTCATTCGCCGCAAGAACGGCGACGAGCCCGTCAATTACCAGATCGCCGACATGGAGGAGTATCTGAGCGACACCTACGGCATCACGGTCTATCAGGAACAGGTGATGCTACTGTCGCAAAAGCTGGCGGGCTTCACCGGCGGTCAGGCCGACACCCTGCGCAAGGCGATGGGTAAGAAGCAGCGTGAGGTGCTCGACAAGATGAAACCCGTGTTCATCGAGGGTGCGCGCGAAAAGGGACACGACCCCAAGATGGTGGAGAAGATTTGGACGGACTGGGAGGCCTTCGCGTCGTACGCGTTCAACAAGAGCCACTCCACCTGCTACGCCTACGTGGCCTACCAGACCGGCTGGCTGAAGGCGCACTACCCATCAGAGTTCATGGCCGCCCTGCTGAGCCGCAACCTGGGCAACATAAAGGAGATCACCCTCTACATGCAGGAGTGCAAGCGGATGCGGATGAACGTGCTCGGCCCCGACGTGAACGAGAGCTTCCATCAGTTTTCGTCCAACAAGGCGGGTGACGTGAGGTTCGGTCTGGCGGGCATCAAGGGGGTGGGCGACGCGGCGGTGCGGTTTATCATCGAGGAGCGCGCCGCGAACGGACGCTTCAAAGACATATACGATTTTTTCGAGCGCATCAACCTGCAATCGGCCAACAAAAAGACCCTCGAAAGTCTCGCCATAGCCGGCGCGCTCGACGAAATCTCCGGATTCCACCGCAGCCGTTTCTTCGCAGCCGACACGGGCGACGGGCCCGGAACGTTCCTCGAACAGCTGATGCGCTACGGGGCGAAGGTGCAGAGCGAGAAGAACAACGCCCAGCAGAGCCTCTTCGGAATGGGCGCTTCGGAGGCGGCGGTGCAAAAACCGACAACACCCACCATCGACGTATGGTCGGAGTTGGAGACGCTGAACAAGGAGCGCGAGTTGATAGGCATATTCCTGTCGTCGCACCCGCTGGACAAGTACCAGACCGTGATCCGTCATCTGTGCACCAGCACGCTCGACGACCTGCAAGACCTCTCGGGCAAGGCCGACCGCGACTTCACCGTGGCGGGAATGGTGACGGGTGTTCAAAACCTCGTCTCGCAGAAGGGCAAACCCTACGGCCGCATCAAAATAGAGGACTACGACGGCGGAAGTCACGAGTTCACGATGTTCGACAAGGATTACGAGAAATACCGTATTTTTTTCTACACCGACTATTTCCTCTTTATCAGGGGAAAAATACAGCCCCGCTTCGGCCGCGACGGCGAATTGGAGGCGCGCGTGGGGTCGATCACGCAACTATCCGACGTCGAAAAGAACCACTTAAAGGAAATTTGCGTTACTTTGCCCATCGAGGCGATAGACGGCGCGCTGGTTGCGGGGCTCGAAGGGACGGTGCGCGACTCGGAGGGAGAGCTGCGCCTGGCCGTCAACGTGGTCGACCGCAAGGGCGGCGTAGGAGTGAGAATGCTTTCGCGCCGCGGCAAGGTGGGGCTGTCGGGCCCGCTGACCGGATTTTTGGACGATAACGAAATTAAATATACAATACAGTAAATTATGGCAATGGAGATCACAAGCGCGAACTTCGCGGAGCTGCTGGCGAGCGGCAAACCATTTATGGTGGATTTTTGGGCTGAGTGGTGCGGCCCGTGCAGAATGATAGCGCCCTATGTGGAGGAGTTGGCCGTCGAGTACGAGGGCCGAGTGGTGGCGGGCAAGTGCAACGTCGACGTGGAGCGCGAACTGCCGATGAAATATTCGGTGCGCAACATCCCCACCCTGTTGTTTTTCAAGGATGGAGAGTTGGCCGAACGCCACGTGGGCGCACTGGGCAAAGCCGAGCTGAAAGCCAAGTTCGAGGCTCTGCTCTAAGCCGCCCGCGCCGGCGCGGGAGAAATGTAACCGAAACGAAATTGAACTTGTTTGTTTAATTTCGCGATGTTGTATATCTTTGCGGAGAGATAAAAAGTTGAAATAACTCTAAACCAATAAAAAAATCGCTATGAAAAGAAACTTTCTGACAGGATTGCTGGCCGTTGCGGCCGGAGCCATGGCGCTCGGTACAACCGGTTGCACGGATCCCGAGAAGCCCAAAATGTCCGAAATTAAGGTGCTGGTGGACGGCAAAGTCGACGCCACCCCCTCGTTCGCCGACATCTCGGCCGACGGCGACGAATTCACCATCCAGGTGGAATCGTCCAAAGAGGCGTGGGAGGTAACCTCCGACACCCCCGAGTGGATCACCATTAGTCCCGAAAGCGGCAGCGCCGGCAAGACCACCTCGGTGGACATCACCGTGGCGGCCAACAACGACGAGGGTCGCAACCACGACATCGTGTTCGAGACTGCCGACGGCAAGAAAGAGACGGTCGAAATCACGCAGCTTGGCCTGGGTGAAGTGTCCGAGTCTTTCGGCGAGGGCAAGATCTCGATCAGAGGCCTCAACAAACTCTGGGCGGCAGGCGGAACCATCCCCGCCAACACCTTCATCGAAGGTACCGTCATCTCGGACGTGGCGGGCGCCAACCTCGACACCCGCGGTTTCTGCATCTGGGATGCCACGAGCAAGAACAGCGGCATTCAGATCTATCAGCTTCAGGGCCTGTCGGGCGAGCCTCAGGCGCACACCTTCGCTCTCAACAGCACCGTTAAGGTTCAGCTGGACGGCGCGGAAATGACCGAATACAACGGCCTGAGGGAACTCACCAAGATCGACGTTTCGGACGTAACCCCGTCCGAAGTAGCCGCCCTCACCACCCCCGCCAACGTGGCCAACTACGCCGCCCTCACCCCCGAATATCAGAACATGTTGGTCTCGATGCCGAACGTCACCGCGACCAACAACACGGGTACCCCTTGGGGCGCAGGCTCGGCCGACAAGACCACCGCGTTCAAGGATGCCGACGAGGCGCCGTTCAACGTCTTCATCCGCAAGTACTCTTATCAGGGCTTCCAGGAGACGGCAATTCCCGAAGCGACCGGCACCATCACCGGCCTCGTGGGCTACCACACCACCCACGGCACGCAGATTCAGCCGCGTAACGTGGCCGACGTCGAGGCTTTGGGTCAGGGAACCATCACTCCGGTGTTCGGCGTTAATGGCCAGAGCGTGAGCGTCAACGCAACGGCGGGCGACGCTTCGGTCAACGTAACGGGCAACGTCGATTGGACCGCCGCCATCGCCACCAACGGCGGAGGCGTGACCATCAAGAGCGGTGCGGCGGGCAACGGCGCGGGAACCGTCACTTTGACCTTCCCCGAGAACCTCGACACCAGCAACTCGAAAGTCACCACGGTGACCATCGCAACTACGGCCGACGTGGCCACCAAGTCGTACACCGTGACCTTCACGCAGAAACCCGCCGGCTCGCCGGACGCTAAGACGGCGACGTTTGACATTCCGAATATGGGATTGGTTAGCGCAAATTCATGGGGGTCGCAAACTGTTAATGGCATAACCATAGCGGGTGACGGAGGAGGAAACTCGAATGATCCTAAATTTTACAGCACCGGAACCCCCGCCCTGCGCACCTACAAAGACAACACGTTGACTTTCACGGGCGGCACAATCACCAAGATCGAATGGACAAACGGTTCGAAGAGTGACGGCGTTACCTGCGCTTCGGGTTCCATCTCGGGAACGACTTGGACGGGTTCCGCCGCTTCGGTCGTTTTGACCACGGCATCTACCACGGTCGACAATCCTCAACATCACTACACGAAGATCATCGTGACATACGAATAATCTTCACGATAGACGACACTGCAAAAGGCAGGGGCGCACGGTGCGTTCCTGCCTTGGTGTCAAAAATCCGACCGGGTAATATCGGGCGGTCACTTCAAAAACAAGCCCCTCTCCAGGCGAGCGGGATAACCCGTTAACACAATGGTAGTCAGCATCATCTCAAAACAACGTGTGCTCTTGCTCGGGCTGGCGTTAGGTTTGGCGGCAGGCCTTGCGGGCTGCTCCGACGGCCCCTCATACCGATACCCGGGCGACAACACGCACAAACCGCTTCCGCCCGTCATCCCGCCCGAAGGCTATGTGTGGACGGAGCTTCCTGCTCCCCCGCCCGCGTCGCAAACGGTGGCGGAGGGCGGCGATTTGCAGGTTATCACCCATCGCGCGACGTTCGGCAGCACCCGCACTCGCAACTACACGATGCTGTTCGACCGCGAGGAGAAGGTGTCGCTGTGGGTGGCCTATCCCCAGCACAGGGTGTTTATCAGCGGTAGCGCCGACCGTGCCGACAAATACATTTACGACCCGTCGGTGCCCGAAAGCTGGCAGGCTACGGAGAACAGAGGCTACGGAGAATATCCCTATCAGCGCGGCCACCAGATAGCCGCCGCCGACCGCAACTCTTCGCAGGCCGCCAACGACCAGACCTTCTACATGACCAACATGACCCCGCAGGACGGCGAGTTGAACGGCGGACTGTGGGCCAATCTCGAAACGTGGGTTCGCAGCCGCGCAAACGAGGGCGGGCGGCAGGATACGCTCTACGTGGTGACCGGCTGTTGGATAGACCCCGTGCCCGGAACGGGAGGCCGCAGGGATCGTATCGACGACCGCAACGGCGTGGCGATTCCCGACGCCTACTACAAGGTGGTGATGCGCACGGCGTCGGGCAAGCGGGCTTTCCCGTCGGACGAGGATTGCGAATTTGTCGGCTTTTGGGTCGACAACAGCGAACCGGCCTCGGGCGACCGCTACCAAGAGTGGACGGAGAGCGTGGCCGAGATTGAGCGACGCACGGGTTTCGACTTCTTTCCGTCTATTTCGAACGCAGCGCAAAACGCTAACGACAACCCGGCCGAGTGGGCGGGACTACAATAATCATGAATCATGAATCATAAATAATGAATTATGAATCTTAAACGATTTATCGCGCTGACCGTTTTGATCGCCCTGGGGGCGGTCGCGGCGGCGACAACGATGGCGCAAAACCGGAACGGCGAGCAGGCACAAAACGGCGAGCGACCGAAACCCTCGCGCAACACCGTGATGTTCTACAACGTGGAGAACGTGTTCGACACCATTCCCGACCCCGATACCGACGACACGGAGTTCATCCCCGACGGCAACAAGCGCTGGAACAGCCACAAGTACGGAGTGAAGATGGCCAACCTCGAAAAGGTTTTCTTCGGCGTGGCGGCGGCGGTGAAGGATTTCCCGACCGTGATAGGGCTGTCGGAGATCGAAAACCGCAGCGTGGTGGAGGATATGGCGGCTTTGGAGCGACTCGCCCCGGCGCGCTACCGCATCGTCCACTTCGACTCGCCCGACTTGCGTGGTGTGGATGTGGGATTTATGTACCGCGCCGACAGATTCACGCTCGAAGGCAGCGAGACCCACGCGGTCGTGATGCCCGATATGCCCGACTGGCGCACCCGCGACATCGTGGCCATGTGGGGCACGATGGAGGGAGAACCGTTCTACTTCATGGTGTGTCACTGGCCCTCGCGCAATGGAGGTCAGGCCGCCTCGGCTCCGCGCAGAGAAAGGGCGGCCGAGGTTGCCCGCGGAGTGATCGACTCGCTGCACAGACTCGACCCCGCCATCAAGGTGATGATAATGGGCGACCTTAACGACGACCCCACCGACCCAAGCGTCGAGGAGGTGTTGGGCGGCAAGGGACGCACCCGCGACCTCGTGGCGGGCGACATGTTCAACCCCTATTACGAGGTGTTCCGGAGCGGACAGGGCACGCTGGCCTACCGCGACGGCTGGAATCTGTTCGACAACATAGTTGTGAGCGAAAACCTCGTCAACGCGCCGGAAGATAGTTGGCGTCTGACTAAAATGGACGGCAACCGCTTCTGCGGCAATATCTTCCGGGCGAGCTGGCTGTTCCAGAAGGAGGGGCAGTTCAAGGGCTATCCGCTGCGAACATACGTGGGCAACAACTTCCAGAGCGGATACAGCGACCACCTGCCGGTGTATGTTGTAATCGAAAAATAGTTTCGGGAAAAGGAGAATGGTTTACGATCGAAGAAAATAACTAACAATAATATGAAGATCAAACATTTACTTATTTCAGCCGCCGCGCTGTTGTCGAGCGCGATCTCGATCTCGACGGCGTTGGCGCAGGAGCCGTTCGCGACGGGCGGCGTCAACGGAGAGGTGGTGACGCGCACCGGTCGCCTGCCCATAGAGGGTGTGAAGGTGATCCTTATGCCGGGCGCCGTCGAAACGCGCACGGCGGAGGGCGGACGCTTCAGCTTCGAAGGGCTGCCCGAAGGACAATACACGGTGACGTTCGAGGGCGACGAACTCGAAACGGCCGAGGTGAACGTACGCGTGGCGAAAACCGTGCGCGACATTACCGTGCCGATGATCTCCGCCGCCACGTTCGAAAACATGGACGATCTGGACATCGTGGACTTCGACATGGAAGGGAGCGACGACGCGCAGTATTCGGGGTCGAGCACCCTCTCCTCCTCGAAGGACCTGTTCAGCAACATCGCGGGCTACAAATTCTCGGAGATGCGATTCAACGCGCGCGGCATGCGCAACGAGAACGTGTTTCTGAACGGCGTGGAGTTCAACGACGCACTCACGGGCTACTCGCCCTGGTCGCTGTGGACGGGGCTCAACGACGCCACCCGCAATCAGGAGGCGCAGGCGGGCGTGGGCGCTGTGGCCTACGGTCTGGGCGGCGTGAACGGCAACACCAACATCAACGCCCGCGCCTCGCAGATGAGGCAGGGATTCAGGGGAAGCCTCGCCGGCGGCACCAACTCGTATCTGATGAGGGTGATGGCCACCTACGCCTCGGGGATGTTGGACAACGGCTGGTCGTACGGCTTTTCGGCCTCGACGCGTCAGGGTCGCCACGCCTATGTGGACGGAGTGTACTACGACACCTGGGGCTGGTTCGCGTCGGTCGAAAAACGCTTCGGCAAGGGACATAACCTCTCGTTGACGGCATTCGGAACGCCTACCGAGCGCGGTGCGCAGGCCGCCTCTACCGACGAGGTGTATACCCTGACGATGAACAGTTTCTACAACCCCAACTGGGGGATGTACGACGGTAAGATGCGCAACGCGCGCGTGAGGAACAACCACGAACCGGTGGCTATGTTGGGCTACACGTGGAACGACCCCAACGGCAAACTCATCCTCAACGCCACGGCCGCGTACCGCTTCGGGCGCAACGGCTACTCTGCCCTCGACTGGTTCAACGGCAAAGACCCCAGGCCCGACTACTACCGCCGTTTACCCTCGTGGTTCACCACCGAATGGCTCTACAATCCCGAAACAGGAGATAACGACAGACCCGGCAGATTCGGTCGCGAAGAGGGCGACCAGTTCGTCAAGGCGTTCGACATGTGGGTGGATAACGACCCCCGGTACACCCAGATCGACTGGGACGACATTGTGAACCGCAACCGCGACAACAGACTCGACGTGGAGCGCGGCGAACGGGTGGAGGGCGACGTCGATCCGGACAACATGGCGCGCTCGGCCTACGTCATCGAGGAGCGCCGCACCGACCAGGACGACGCTCAGTTCGCCGTCCGGCTTGAGCACAACGTCTCCTCCAAATCGAAACTGACCTACGGGGTGAACTACCGTCACAACCGCACCGAGTACTTCAAGACGGTGAAAGACCTGTTGGGCGGCGACTACTTCATCGACATCAACAACTTCGCCGTCCGGGACGAACTGTTCGACTCCGACGCGATACAGAACGACATCGCCCGCCCCAACCGCGCGCTGTTCGAGGGCGATAAATATGGCTACGACTACTACGCCCACCTGCGCAAGGGGGGAGCGTGGTTGATGTACAACCACACCCTTTCGACGGTCGATTTCTACGCCGGAGCGGAAGCGGGCTACACGAGCTTTTGGCGCGAGGGTCTGGTCGAGGCCGGCCTGTTCCCCAACGCCGCGGCCGAGAGCGTCGACTACACCTCGCTGGGCGATTCGGAACACCAGAACTTCCTCACCTACAAGGCCAAGGCGGGCGTCAGCCTCAATTTGGGCGGTGCGCACAACTTCGCCCTCAACGCCGCCTACGACAACCGCGCGCCCTATTTCCAGAGCGCGTTCACCTCGCCCCGCACCCGCAACGAGGTGACTCCGGGCCTGACCACCGAAAAGACGCTCGCCGTCGACCTCACCTGGAACATGCGCTATCCGTGGGCAAGGGTTCGCGTGGCGGGATATTTCCTTCAGATGAACGACGGAGCCAAGATTCAGAGCTTTTACGACGACACGGGCGAAGTCCGTTCGTTCACCAACTTTGCGATGAGCGGCATCGGTCAGAGGCATATGGGCGTGGAGTTCGCCGCCGAGATCCCCATCGCGTGGGGCATATCGCTCAACACAGCCGTCAACTACGGCAACTATGTCTACACGGGCAACCCGCGCGTGACCCAGACCGTAGACAACAGCGCCTACAAGCACCTCGACAACGCGGAGGTGTACTACAACGGGCTCAGGGTCGAGGGTACGCCCCAGTTCGCGGCCAACGTGGGGCTCTCGCTGCGCAGCGGCAACGGCTGGTTCGCCGGCATTGACCTGAACATGTACGACCACCTCTATCTGTCGATGAACCCCCTGTTCCGCACCGACAGCGCGTTCGAGAACATGGATAAGTTCAGCTACGGCCAGTATCTGATGGACGAAATGGTCGCCCAGGACAGATTGCCGTTCGCCGTCACACTCAACGCCAACGTTAGCAAAAACTGGTATCTGGAAACGGGTCGCTTAGGGGTGAGCCTCGAAGCCAAGAACCTGCTCAACAACCACGGCATCCGCACCGGCGGCTACGAGCAGAGCCGCATGTGGCGCCTTTCGGATAAAGAGGCCATCGACCCGTTCCTCAAATTCGACTCGAAGTACTTCTACCTCTACGGCGTGAACTTCTACCTTAACGTTTATTACAGTTTTTAAGCATGAAAAAGATATTGTTTTTGGCCGCCTTCGCGGCGACGACATTTGCCCTTACCGGCTGCTATGAGAGCTACGACTCTCCGGGGCCGTGGGCTCGTTACGACGACGAGGCCTTCGAAGAGGGCGGCGAGTTGGAGGATTACGAGCTCAAAACCATAGCCGAGGTGAAGGCTATGTTCAGCGACCCAGGCAACACCCTCCGCTATCTCGAAGCTACCAGCGAAGAGATTCAGGGCTTTACTCCTCTGGCTCCGCGGGCGGGTGGCAATCCGCAGGATGTTGCGACCTACTCCTATTTTTACCCCATCGAAGATCTAATCGCCATCGAGGGCAAGGTGGTGTCGAACGACGCGTTCGGCAACTTCTACCGCGGCCTCTACATTCAGGACGCCACGGGCGGCATCGAGATCAAGGTGGGCGACAACGGAATGTTCACCAAATACCGTCCGGGGACGACGGTCTACATTCTGTGCGACGGGCTGGTGTTGGGCAACTACCGCTCGATGCTGTCGCTGGGGCTGGAGCCCATGAACGAAGACCTCAGCGACGGGTTCGTGCCCTATCCCAACCGCTTTATGGAGGTGCCGACGATCATCGACCGCCACGTAAAGTTGGGTGAAGCGGGCGAGATAACCGACGAGGACATCACAGTCATCGGCGCCTCGCAGGCCCTGACCGCCGCCGAACTCTACAATCTGTGCGGCAAGCTGGTGCGTTTCGAAGAGTTGACCAGCGAGTGGGTGCCTTACGTGGACTCCTACAACGCCGGCTATCCGCAGGTGTTCTACAAATTCGCCTACAACACCTACTCGACCTTCAACTTTCAAGATCTGATCGACGAGTGGAGGGCTTACCGCGATGACGAGGAGGGACTCGAAAGACCCTCCTACACCCACACCGACGGCGTGGTGTACGACAAGCCCGAACCCGAGAACCTATATCTGGAGGGCGACGGCATGGACTACCCGAGTTGGGGATTCAAACACCACGACGCCCAGAGGGGCGACGAGGGCGAGGAGTTCGGCCAGACGCAGGACAACTTCGCCAGCGCCAAGTTCGTCAATCCGGCGTTCGACCTCGACCAGGACTCATACCGCAAGGCGACCGAACTGTTGGTGCGCACGAGCGGGTTCTCGCGGTTCGCGTTGGAACCGGTGCTCGAAGACGGCGCCAGGGCTTCCGTCACCGGCATCGTGCAGCGCTACACCGACCGCAGGGGCAACAACATCGCGTTCCAGATCGCCGTCAACCACTCCAACGATATAGTCGAGAAGTAGGCGCATCCATTCCACCGCGCGAAGACAAATCGTTTCGGCGCGACAAAAAACATCGGTCTCCTTTGATGGGGCCGGTGTTTTTTTAGTATTTTTACGCGATAAAACCATTACGAACAATGGCCGGAACCTATAAATACCGCATCGAGCCGCGCGACATCGACGCAACTCTGCGCGCACGAATATACTCGATCGGCGACATCGTGTTGCAGGCCGCGGGCGACGATGCCGACATGCTCGGTTTCGGGGTTCGCGACCTCAACTCCGGAGTCGGGAGCGACGGGGTGAACGCCTCATGGGTACTGTCGCGGATGGCCGTCGACATGAGCCGCCTGCCCTCGCGCCACGAAGAGATTGCTGTTTACACCTGGATTAGCGACTACGGGCGGCTGATGACCACGCGAAACACGGTGGTTGCAGACAGCAGCGGGCAGCAGATAGGCGCGGCGGTGACCCAATGGGCGATGATCGACCTGGACACGCGCAAGGCTCTCGACCTGTCGGCGCTGGCGGGCAAAAGCGCCTCGTTGGTGGACAGGGAACCGCCCATCGAGCGGCCGCGCAGGCTGGGGGCGCTGAGCAGTGAATGCGCTTTGGAGAGGTCGCATACCGTGGTGTATAGCGACATAGACTTCAACGGCCACGCGGGCTCGATGAAATATCTCGAATGGATCATCGACACGCTGCCCGCCGGGGTGGTGGCCGGAATCGGGAACGGTGATGCGGACGGAGGAGGCACGGACGATGGCGGCGGCGTTCGTTTCGACATAAACTACCTGCACGAGGCGCGGCTGGGCGAGCAATTGACTATCTGTGTGGGTTCGGATGCCGACGGAGACCACCTTTTTGAGATAAGGAATTCCGAAGGAGCGGCAATCTGTCGGGCGATTATATCGGCGGTCGGAACAGCAGCCTCTATTCGTCATAAATAGGGCGCTGCGTCTACGACAGTAAAAATCACCAGCGGGGAATCACCGCCTCGGCAATGTAGCGCACGTCGGCCACGCCGCCCGCGTCGGTGTCGACAGCGATGAGATCCATCTGACTTTCGAGGTCGCAGTCGTTTTGGGCGATCCACGCCTCGGCCGCACGGCGAAACGAGCGAATCTTGGCCGCCGTGAGAGCATCCTCGGGCGACTCCCAACCTATGTCGGCGCGCGTCTTGACCTCTATAAAATGTATGCGGCCGTTTTTGAGCGCCACGATGTCCAACTCGTAGCGCCCGTCGCGCCAGTTGCGGGCGACTATCTCGAAGTCGTGGCGGGCGAGCCACCTTTCGGCCTCCTGCTCGCCCGCCGCGCCTATTATCTGAGTTTGACCCATTTGTCGCGCCGGGCCGCGTTATTGCAGCAGAAACGACAAGTCGTCGCCGGGGTTGACCTCGCGAGGCTGGGTGCCGTGGCGAAAGACGCGCATCGGGCGGTCGCCGACAAGTGTCACCTTCATCGTATCCGCCGCGGCCGAACCCGCGCCGTCACCCGAGCCGCTGTTCGCGCCGCCCGTCACATGAAGCAGGCAACTCTCGCGAAGACCCGCAACCCACATCGTAGGGTTGGCGACCAGGTACTCGCCGATGCGCTGTTCGCGCGTTTCGCCAGCGTGGCCGTCGGGATGGGCGTCGAGGTAGTGGGGATTGATCTGGAACGGCACCGCACCCACCGCCGCGAACGACTTCGGCTCGACGATGGGCATGTCGTTGGTGGTGCAGATGGTGGGGCAACAGACGTTGCTACCCGCGCTCCAGCCGACGTAGGGAGTACCCAATTCGGTGACGGCCATGCGGATCGCGTCGACCAAGCCCTGCTCCTGCATCTTTTTGAGCAGCGCGAAGGTGTTGCCGCCGCCCACCACGATCGCCTCGGCCTCGCGGATCGCCCGTGCCGGATCGGACTCGCGGTGCACCGAGCGCACCTCGATACCCAGCGGTTCGAACGCCTTTTGCACCCGCGCCTCGTACTCGTCATAGGAGAAACTGACCGCCGCGTAGGGCACGAAGGCGACCGATTCGGCGCAACCGCCCAAAAATTTGCGAATGTGTTCCGTCGGCCACTGCAAATAGGGCTGGCCGGGGGTTGTGGAGTTGCTGATTAAGAGTAATTTCATGTCTGATCTATGTTTACAAATTGTTTAGGCTTTTGTCGAAGCCGTGGTTTCATATATATACTTGATGTGCCGAAAGAATCTCCCTTATATCGTTGAGATGCAAATTCAAATGGTCGGGATAGCCCTTTACCATATCCTTGAGCGTTACTTTCGCTCCCTCAAAGTTTGTCCAGCAACTGTTCAATTTAGTTTTGTCTATGGACAGAATCAGATGCGCGATCTGTATGTTGAATGATTTCCAAAGCGTCACCAAATTCGGCCAATCCGCGTGTTGGTAATCCTGAATGGCGATCCAGAGGTCGTTGTCCTGCTGATAATCGGGGAAAATCAGATTTTCGTTATATTGCAGGCGAACCATCCGTTGGTGGTTGTTCGATGCCGAATCTATCAAGTGGCCGATCAACTGTTTGATCGTCCTATGCTGATGGTTTTCCCGTCGGGTGATCGCCTCCTCGGACAAAGCGATTAATCTCGGTTCCCATTCGCTTACGACTCTCTTTATATCGTCTGCATATATACTCAACTCGTTAGTTTCCATTATCAAACTATCTTCTACTGTAAATATAATGGGCGGTCGCCTCACAATTTAGCCGACACACCGCCCGCAATGTCTTGTTCTATTGTTGCGGAAAAGTGCTTGTGTTCGAGAGCGTGGATCTTTTCGGCGAGGGTTTCGGGCGTGTCGGCGGGACTGGTTTCGGGCGTGTCGCCGTGCAACACCGGGCAGCGGAACTGGGCGATGATGTCGCCCTCGTCGTAGCGGCCGTTGACGCGGTGGATGGTGATGCCGCTTTCGCGTTCGCCCGCCGCTATCACCGCCTCGTGCACCCGCGCGCCATACATCCCCTTGCCCCCGTAGGCCGGCAGTAGCGCTGGGTGGATGTTGACCACGCGGTCGGGATAGGCATCCAAGATCGCCGTCGGGATCAGGCGCAAAAAGCCCGCCAGCACTATATAATCCACCTCCGCCTCACGCAACGCGGCAAGCGGCGCCTCCCCCGAAGCGAACTCGGCGCGGGTGAACACCGCCATCGGAACGCCCATGCGTGCGGCGCGCTGCAAGGCGTAGGCCTGGGGGTTGTCGGACAATAAAAGCACCACGCGCGCCGTTTGTTGTGCGGCCGGGCCTCCGGCAGCTCCCGCGGCACAGACGGGCACGGTAGGGCCTCCCGCGGCATCGGCGCCACCCGAAACATCGGCGGCATACGTAGCGCGCGCGGGGCACGAAAAGTGCTCCATTATCTTTTGGGCGTTGGAGCCCGAACCCGAGGCGAATATAGCTATATTAGTCATTGTCAACAATTAACGCCAACCGGACATCGCCGGAAAGCAAAAAATAAATACCGTTTGCCAAAAGTAATGGAAAATGTGTTACCTTTGCCTCCAAATTTGCAAGGAAAGTAATAAAATTTATTATAATTTAGTGTTAAACCAAAATTAAACAACTATGACTGACATTTCTTCGAAAGTAGTCGAAATCATCAAGAACAAACTCGCTGTCGACGCAGCCGAAATCGTTCCCGCCGCCAGCTTCACCAACGACCTGGGTGCAGACTCGCTGGATACGGTAGAACTTATCATGGAATTCGAAAAGGAGTTCGCAATCTCGATCCCCGACGAAGACGCCGAAAAGATCCAGACCGTGGGCGACGCAGTCTCTTACATCGAAGAGAAGAAGAAATAATCACCGCGCCTTCTGTCTATCAATTTTCGCAGGGCAGGCCCCCGGGGTCTGTCCTGTGTTACTAAAAAACATCACCAAAAACCATAAGAGCTTTTACAAAATGGCTGAAAGAAGAGTAGTAGTCACCGGTCTGGGTACGTTGAACCCGCTGGGAAATACGGTAAGCGAATACTTTCGTAATCTGCAGGACGGCGTGAGCGGAGCCGGGCCTATCACCCGTTTCGACGCCGAAAAGTTCAAAACGCGCTTCGCCTGCGAAGTCAAAAACTACGACGGAGCCGCCTACTTCGACCGCAAGGAGGTGCGCCGTTACGACCTGTTCACCCAGTTCGCCCTCGTGGCCACGGCCGAAGCGATGGAGGACTCGGGCCTGGATGTGGAAAAGATCGACGTCGAACGCGCCGGAGTGATCTGGGCGTCGGGCATCGGCGGATTGAAATCGTTCTTCGAAGAGGTCAAGAGCTTCTCGCTGGGCGACGGCACCCCGAGGTACAGCCCGTTCTTCATCACGATGATGATTCCCGACATCGCGGCGGGATATATATCTATGAAATATGGCTTCATGGGGCCCAACTACTGCACCGTGTCGGCTTGCGCGTCGTCTAACCACGCGCTGTTGGACTCGTTCAACTGGATCCGCAGGGGTGTGGTGGACATCATGATCGCCGGCGGTTCGGAAGCGGGGGTAAACGAGCCCGCGGTGGGCGGATTCAACTCGATGCAGGCTCTGTCGACCCGCAACGACGAACCGACCAAGGCTTCGAGGCCGTTCGACAAAGACCGCGACGGATTCGTGATCGGCGAAGGCGCCGGCGCGCTTATCCTCGAAGAGTATGAACACGCCGTGGCTCGCGGCGCGAAAATTTACGCCGAAATAGTGGGTGCGGGTTGCAGCGGCGACGCCTACCACTACGCCGCTCCCCATCCCGAGGGCAAGGGGGCGATGCTGGCGATGAAGATGGCTATGGCCGACGCGGGGATCGACTCCTCGGTGATCGACTACATAAACGTCCACGGTACCTCGACCCCCGCGGGCGACGGGCCGGAACTTATGGCTATCCAGCGTCTGTTCGGCGAGGATGCCTACCGCCTCAACATCTCGGCCACCAAGTCGATGACAGGCCACCTGTTAGGCGCGGCGGGAGCGATCGAGGCTCAGGCGGCGATACTGGCTCTCACAGAGGGCGTTATCCCTCCGACCATCAATCTGGACAATCTCGACGAAAACATCGACCCGCGCCTCAACCTGACGCCCAACAAAGCGCAGAAAAGAGAGGTGCGCTACGCCATGTCGAACACATTCGGCTTCGGTGGGCACAACTCGTCCATCATCTTCAAGAGAATGTAATGTTCTCGTTCCTAAGAGGCGGAAGGGGCAGAGACAAGGCGTTCTATCGTCTGGTGCGCGAAATGTTCGGCATCCGGGCGCGCAACATCGAACTCTATAAACTTGCGCTGATGCACCGCTCGGCCTCGGTGGAACTCGCCGACGGCACACATCTGAACAACGAAAGGTTGGAATTCCTGGGCGACGCGGTTTTGGAAACGGTCGTCTCGGAGTTCCTTTTCGTTGAGTTTCCGCGTGCCGACGAGGGCGAGTTGACCCGCCTGCGTTCCAAAATAGTGAGCCGCTCGACGCTCAACGCCCTGTCGGAATCCATAGGCCTCGACCGCCACATAATCCGCCACACGGCCGGATCCATCCAAAAACATATAAACGGCGACGCCCTGGAGGCGATGATCGGCGCGATCTATCTCGACCACGGCTACGACAGGGTCAACAAGGCGCTCATCACGGGGCTTTTTCGTCGGCACCTCGATCTGGACGAACTGATCGCCTCCGAAACCGACCACAAGAGCAGGCTTATCGAGTGGTGTCAAAAGAGCCGCCAGACGCTGCGGTTCGACACCGCGCACGACGCCAAATACACCTCCCAGCGCCCCGTCTTCCGCTCGACCGTCACCATAGACGGCATGGAGGTGGGACACGGCACGGGCGACACAAAAAAAGAGGCCGAGCAGTGCGCCGCCCAAACCGTTCTGAGTGTGCTGTCCGACGAGGCTGGCGACTTTATCCTCGCCGGAATAGATATGATTGCCGAGAACGCAGGGAGCGACGAGGGCGCAGGGAGCGAGGCTTAGACTTCCGAAAAAAATCAAAAATGGTCAGGGTAACCGATAGGGAGATTCGCGAACGGTTGATTGTTTCGGGTGCGGGTGCGCTGACGGACGCCGAACTATTGGCCGTCGTCATCCGCGAAGGAACCGACGCGCTACCTGCCGCGAAGCTGGCGGAGAATATACTGGCCGATTTCGGAGGTTCGCTGTCGGAACTCGCCGCCGCCGACATGGCGCGAATCCGCCGGGCCGCGGGGTGCGGAACGGTGCGAGCGGTTTCGATAGCCGCCGCCGCGGAACTCGCCCGCCGCATCGCCGCCGAAAAGGCCGACGCGGTGAGGATGGTGACCTCGAAAGAGGATGTCACGGCGATGTTCGCCCCGCTGGCAGAACTGCCCCACGAGGAGTTTTGGGTGCTCTACCTCACTTCGGGAGGTCGGGTGATCGACCGCTCGTGCCTGAGTCGCGGAGGCGTTTCGGGGACGGTGGTGGACCACAAATTAGTCGTAAAACGCGCCGTGGAACTCCTCGCGAGTTCGATAATTCTCGTTCACAACCACCCTTCGGGCATCGCGCGCCCCAGCGGCGACGACGAGCACATCACGGGAACCATCTCCCAGGCCGCCGCGCTGTTCGACATAGGCGTGATAGACCACATCATAATCTCGCGCTCGGGCAGTTACAGCTTCGCCGCGGAGGGGAGGCTGTGAGTGGCGTAGGGGCGGCCGTGAGTTTCGGCCTACCCCAAGATAATCGGTGAGCGGTTACAACTTCGCCGCAGAGGGGAAAGCGACCGTGTAGAGGTAGTGTTCCAACTGCTTGCGGTAGTTGCGTTGCGACATGCGCGGATTGGGCTGATAGACATAAAAGTCGATCGCCACCACCCGTTGACCTGCCACATCGAGGGTCGAATAGTTGGTGTAGGGGCCGCCCATGTAGTCGCCGGCCACATCCCAAAATCCGCGCATCTCCGACCATTGACGATCGTTTATACGCCTGTAAACCAACTCCGTGAAATCGGGATTGGTGCTCATGTGCGAGCCCGGGTTTTCGCCCGGAATAAGTCCCGCGAACCGGTCGCGGCGCGTCACGAGATTTTCAAGATCGAAGTCTTTAATCCCCGAAAACGGATAGGTGTAGATTATTATGCCCTGGCTGCCGGTGGGGGTTTCGTAGGATATCCACAGAAAGTCGTCGGCCTCCTTACGCACGGTGTAACCCGGCCCCATGCCCATCTCGAAACCGAACTTTGTGCGGATAAGTTCGGCGACCTCCTCGGGCGTATGGTCGCGTGCGTCGGCCACGTCGCGGGCCCTCTCGGCGTTCTCCAGCAGGTCCATGATATCGCTGCGGTTGGCGTCGACCAAGACCGCCATCGAGGCCTCGTCGGGAGCGGTGGCCGATATCACCATCTGCGGAGCGGCGTACACGTTTTCGGCCATTTTGATCGCCGGCTCGGCGTATTTTTCGTCTATGTCGACTATCAGGACGTTGGGGTGGCGGGTGACGAGCTTGCGGAATCCGTCGGGCAAGGTGCGCAACACGTCGAACACCGTCTCCTGACGGTTGACCATCGGCACGGGCGCGTAGAACATGGCCCGGAGCGTATCCCCGACCGGACCGTCCCACTCGGCATGGTCGGCCACCACCACTATTTCGTAGGGCGCCCCCTGGGACTCGGGCTTAAACCCGCCATCGCCGCCTTTGCCGCCGCCGCAGCTTGCGATCCCCGCGGCTCCCGCGACCAGAAGCACCGCCGCGATAGTTTTCGAAAACTTTGCCATCTCGATTAAAGTTTAGAGGTTGTCGTCGGATGTGGCGACAACGCAAAGCTAATCATTTTGCGGCGACCGTGCAAATCGCTATCTTTACGCCCTAAAATCGCCCGAAGCAAATGCGTTTCAAACCACCGCTCCTATTGCGCCGCCTCTTCCCCTCGCTCGTGTGGAGCATCCCCGGTTCGACCTCGAAACAGGACTCCGGAGAGGTGTTCCTCACCTTCGACGACGGCCCCACGCCGGGCGTCACCGAGTGGATACTTTCGCAGCTCGACGAATACGGTGCACGGGCGACCTTTTTTTGTCTGGGCAAAAACGTGGAGCGGCACCCCGAACTATGTCGGCGGATTTTGGAGGCCGGCCACCGGATCGGCAACCATAGCTACGATCACGCCCGGGGGTGGGAGATGTCGGCCGGCAACTACGCGAGAAGCGTGGAGCACGCACGGGAATTCATCGACAGCGACCTGTTCCGCCCACCCTACGGCCGCATAACACGGCGGGAGGCTCGTCTGCTGGCACTGCACTACCGGATCGTGATGTGGAACGTCATCAGCCGCGACTATTCGCGTCGCGTGGCCCCCGAGAAGTGCCTTCGTAACGTCGTGCGGCACGTGCGGCCGGGCGACATAGTGGTGTTTCACGACTCGCAGAAGGCGTTCCGCAATCTGGAGTACGCCCTGCCGCGGGTGCTGCGGTTTTTACAAGAACAGGGAATGAGTTCGAAAACGATAGAGTTATGAGGATAATAGTTGCTGTTACGGGCGCGAGCGGAAGTATCTATGCGAGGCTCGTGTTGGAGGGGCTTTTGGCTTCTCGCGAAGTGGAGCGCATAGGGTTGATCGTCAGCCGACGCGGCAAGGAGGTGGCCGCGTGGGAAGGAATCGAGTTCCCGCAAGACCCTCGAATAGAACGGTTCGACAACGACGACATGTTCTCTTCGCCGGCAAGCGGTTCGGCACGGTGGGACGCTATGGTGATCGTGCCCTGCTCGATGGGTTGCGTGGGGCGGACAGCGGCGGGCATCAGCGGCGACCTCATTGCCCGCGCGGCCGACGTGATGCTCAAAGAGGGTCGCACGCTGATAGTGGTGCCGCGCGAAACGCCGCTGAACCTCATACATCTGCGCAACCTGACCACCCTCGCCGAGGCCGGAGCGGTGGTTATGCCCGCCTCGCCTTCGTTTTACTCGCGCCCCGCCGATCTCGAAGCCGCCTGCCGCACCGTCACCGACCGCATCCTTGCACGCTTGGGCATCGAGACCGCTCGTTATGAGTGGGGAAATAAAAATATTTAACTACCTTTGCGCTCGAAATCAGATAACTAATCGCTATAAATATGGCAACAACGGCAGACATAAAGATCGGAATGTGCATCGAGATGGATGGCAAGACGCTCCAGATCATCGACTTTCAGCACGTCAAACCGGGCAAGGGCCCCGCTTTCGTGCGCACCAAACTCAAAAACCTGGAGAACGGTCGCACCATCGACAACACCTTCTCGTCGGGCGTGCGCATCGAACCGGTTCGCATCGAGCGCCGACCCTATCAGTACACCTACGAGGACGACCTGGGGTTGCACCTGATGCACACCGAGTCGTTCGAGGAGATCACCGTGCCCAAGACGATGGTCAACAACGCCGATTTGATGGTCGACGGACAGATTCTCGAAGTGCTCTACCACGCCGACAAAGATATCCCCATGACGGCCGAATTGCCCCCGATCGTCGATATGGAGGTGACCTACACCGAGCCGGGCATCAAGGGCGACACCGCCTCGACCAACTCGCTCAAACCCGCCACAGTCAACACCGGAGCTACGGTGAGGGTGCCGCTGTTTATCAACACCGGCGACAAAATCCGCGTCGACACCCGTACCCGCGAATACTACGAGAGGCAGAAATAAACATAAAGAACAAAAACTACTTTTAACTAAACTTTAACTAATTATTATGATGAAACATTTACTTTTGGCCGCGGTGGCCTTCACGCTTGTGGGATGCTTCGGCTCCGGATCGAAAAAAGATGGCGCCGCCGAGGCCGGGTGGTCGTACAGCGAGACCGCAAACCCGATGGACGACAGCAAGAACTTTTTGCTCAAGTAATGGCTCAGGAGGAGTTCGAGTTCAATTTCCCCTATTCGGGCGGTACGAATGTATGGCTGACGGTTCGCAACATCGCCGGCGAAAACAGCGTTGCGTTGAGCATCACCGAAAACAAGGGACAATTCATACCCAGCTACGCCGTCGGAAGCGAGACCATTTTGGTGCGCTTCGGCGAACGGGAGGCCGAATATTATTACTACGTGAGCCCGTCCGATTATAGCTCCGAACTTATCTTTATCGTGGACGCCCAGCTGTTTATCGAAAACCTGAAGACGGCCGGCACCACGCTTATCCAGTGCAACTTTTTCAACGAGGGCACCAAAACGATCACCTTCGACACGAGCAATCTTCAGTGGGAACACTGATCCGATAATATTACGACAAACACTATTAGGCTTTTTAAGCCGTATCAGAGGGCGGGAGGCGATTGTCTCCCGCTTTTTTGTGTCTGCTTGCGAGGGCCTTTGCGCATTTTGTTTGTTGTGGTCGCGGATTTTTGCTACATTGCAACGCCAACGCGGGACCCGGCACGTCGGCAAACAGACCAACCACCTAAATCTTAACGCTTATGAAAAAAGCAAAACTGCTCCACCTCGGGATCTGCGGAGTTCTCGGGTTGACAGCCATCGTCCACAGCTGCTCGCAGGAAGTTTACCCCCCCCCCCGTCGCAAGTAGCTGAAAACAAACGCATTGAGCGAGCAATGGCGTTCTTTGAAAAACAGATCGGCATTCCGGCGCTGCCAAACATCTATCGCAATGCGACCTCGCCCACGACGAGGGCGGAGGCGGCGGCACTCGAACTTTGGGACGCCATTGAGCCCGACTGGTCGGGCGCGTCGACTTGGGAGAACGAACTGGCCTACGTCACCGAGGTTCCCACCCGTCTGACACGTCGAATCCTCTACACCACGTTGGTTGAAAACGGGATCGACACGGTCAGCCTTGTTACGCAGGCTCCACTTACTCGAATCCTGTTGGCCGAGCGCAAGGACAACGATTCGATCGGCGCCCTTTTGGTGACTTTTTTGCCGAACGAGGGCTACGAAAGCGACCTCACGACGCTCGGCAACGACCCCGAGGGGAGCGACTACTCGGGCATCACGCTCTATTCGTTGCCCGACGGCACACCCCAATGGGGTTGGATGTATGAGCGGGGCGAGTTTGCAGGCACTCTGCATTTCGACCCCGATGCCCACGCCGAATCGGATCCGAACATCAGCGTGGCGATGGCCATAGATGCGGGTGCGGCGACGAGGAATGTCGACGGGCTAAAATTCTGCGATTGCTCAGATGATTGCGTCCACATAAATGGGCCGTATCCAGGCGACACGATAGCCGAACCAATTACCTGCACCTGCAAGGCGAAGCATGGGTATATCCTCTATGTCTATATCTATTATTATGATAACTATGTGGTTGTGGGAGGTGGTGGTGGCGGCGTCGACATAATCCCCGGAGGCGGTGGCACACCCGGACCACCGCCCCCGGTAGCTCCCAATGCAAAAAAACTGTTTCGCAACAACGGATTGGACGAGGACGACTGGAAAAAGCTCGAAAACCTGCTCAAAAAAATCATCGACGACTGCATGGGCGGCAACCTTTTCAACGGCCTCGACGCCGCAATGGGCGATGGGACGCTTAATATTAATGTGATCGACAATTCCCTCATCAACGGAGGCTTTGGAAATGGCGGCATTACGATAACCGACCTCAACAACTCCGGCGCGCTGTTTCATGAAATGTTCCACGCCTATCAGGCCTATCAGGAGAGCGCGGGATCTTTCGGGTCATCGTCGGCCAACCGCGAAGTTGAAGCCAACATTGCAGAATACCGATATTTCGGTAGCCTGACTGGTAATAGTTACGATCAGCAGGTTGTGTATCTCTCCGATAGATTCCTTTCAAAAAACGGAGGTTTGATAGATTCAAGTGCCACGGGACAGGCTATATTCAACCATGTTTATACAAGCACGGCCTTGCAAATACAGCAGGTGTATGAGCATGGCTATGGGAACCCGACTCCATTCGATCCTAACAGATCGTTTACCGAAAACTTCAAAAACCTTCAACATTTAAGTAAAGGATGTTAACCATGAAAAAATCAATCGTTTTAACGGTAGTGTTGTTTGCGCTCGCAACAGCTTCGGCTCAAACAAACCATTATCCAAATATCTCGGGAACAGTAGTAAAATCGGAGTACACATACAAGTATCGTAATTTTTTATTAGCGAATAACGTATTGGGCGACATTGAACTCTACAACTCCTCCAACATCCACACCGACGTCGAGTGGGGCCACGAAGACGGAACCCCGTTGACGTACGACGAAGCCATCGTCGGGCATCGCGAACCATACTACGCCAGCTATCAAAGCCACAACACCCGGGAACTCCAAAGGCTGGTCGAAAGCACGTTTACGAATTCGCAAAGAAAATCCCTTGACGGGGAGATGATATTTGTCGGCGCGCGGGTGGATCCTCCGACCGGAAAGATCGTCGATGTATACTTTATCTTCCCGCGACACAGTCCCTTCGTGAATATTTCAGTCGACACTTACAGAAGCATCGAACTTGCTCTTAAAGAGACATTTAGCTTAACCTCGACGGCGGCCGGATTGAGAATGAATTTCTTCCGACTCTTTTGGAGTCAACGGATCACGGCTCCGACGCCTCCAAATCACCCGATTAATCCGGGATATCAGCTCGATCCGCCGGGCGGCAATCCGGACGACGGACTGATGGATAACAAAATCGACTAACCATTTTCCGGCGCGGGGCCCCTGACCCGGCTCCGCGCCACCATTCCAGCCAAGATCCGCAAATCCTGCCTTACGCCGCAAAATAATCATTTCGGCGGCGGGGAAAGCGGAGGCTCACTCGCCCCTGTTCATCACCCGGTTTTGCCTGTGGATGCTCTCGACATGGATGGCGTCGAGAATCTGATTCAGAAATTCGGCGGACAGATCGAGGTCGAGGCTCTGCGACAACACCCGTTCGCGTATGGCCCCCCAGCGGTCGCTTTGCAGGATGGCCACGTCGCCCGCCTTTTTCACGTCGCCGATCCGCTCGCTGATCTTCATTCGGCGCGACAACAGATCGAATATGGCGTCGTCGATGTTGTCTATCTGCTCGCGAAACAGCTCCAGCGACTGCATGAATTCGGGATCGTCGGTGGCGGCGGCGCGCCAGTTGATGCTCTTTATGAGCTCGGCGAACTCCTCAGGCGTAATCTGTTGCGCGGCGTCGCTCAGAGCCTCGGCGGGTCGGCAGTGGCTCTCTATTATCAGACCGTCGTAGCGCAAGTCGGCCGCCGTTTGGGATATCTCGCGTAGATACTCGCGGCGGCCGGCTATGTGCGACGGGTCGGCTATCATCGTCATGCCCGGAAAACGGCCGCGCATGTCGAACGTCAGGGGCCACATCGGCGCGTTGCGGTATTTGCCCTGCCCGAAGTGCGAAAAACCCCTGTGGATCAGTCCGATATTTTGCCCGGGAATGCCCGCCGCAAGAAAACGCTCCACCGCTCCGGTCCACAAGGCGATGTCGGGATTGATGGGGTTTTTCACCAACACGGCCACCCTGTCTCCTCCGGAAAACGCGCGCAGGGCGTCGGCCACCTCCTGCACGGCGAAGGGGCTCACGGTGGTTCGCGCACCGGTCCACACGGCGTCGGCCCCCGCCGCGAGAGCCTGTTCGACATGGCGCGCCGAGGCCACCTCCACCCCGAACGGAATGCCCGTCAGCCGCTTGGCCTCGGCCATCCACTCAAGCCCCTCAGCGCCCACCCCCTCGAACGAACCGGGCGAGGTGCGAGGCTTCCATATGCCCGCACGGAACATGTCGACCAGCCCCGTCGCCGCCAACGCAAGGCACGTTTCGAGGGTCTGGGTGCGCGTCTCGGCGCTGCACGGGCCCGAAATTACGAGAGGACGGTGCGCTCCCAACTTGAAATTCGCAGTCTTTTGCATAAAATCTTTTGCAAATGTACTACATTTGCACAATATGAAAAAAGAGTACATACCATTTGTGGAGGGGTTGATAGACCTCGCCATTAGAGAAGACATAGGCGACGGCGACCACACCTCGCTCGCCTCCATCCCCGCCGATGCGCAGGGGCGGATGAAACTGCTGGTCAAGGAGCGCGGAATAATCGCCGGAGTGGAGGTGGCCGAGATGGTGTTCCGCCGGCTCGACCCTCTGGTGCGGTTGGAGGTGTTCATTCCCGACGGCACCCCCGTAGAGGTCGGAGATATCGTTTTCTACGTCTCGGGAACGGTGCGGACGCTGCTGCAGTCGGAGCGGGTGATCCTCAACATCATGCAGCGAATGACGGGCGTGGCGACGGAAACCGCGCGATATGTCGAGCGCGTCGCGGGCACGGGCTGCCGCATTCTCGACACCCGCAAGACCACCCCCGGCAACCGCGTGTTGGACAAAATGGCGGTCACTATCGGCGGCGGGCAGAACCACCGAATGGGGCTGTTCGATATGATTTTGCTGAAGGACAACCACGTCGATTTCGCGGGAGGCATCGTCGAGGCCATAACGGGTGTACGGCGCTATATGGCCTCGAAAGGGCTGTCGTTGCCCATCGAGGTGGAGGTGCGCTCGCTGGAGGACATCGACTTAGTGTTCAGCGAGATGGCCTCTTCGGGTGGACGGGTGGACAGGATAATGTTCGACAACTTCGACCCCGAGATGACGCGCCTCGGCGTGGAGCGTGTGGCGGCACTGAGCCGACGTAACGGGCTTCAAGAGCGAGTCGAAACCGAGTCGTCGGGCGGCATTCGCTACGAGAATCTGCGCGAGTACGCCGACTGCGGGGTCGACTTCATCTCCATCGGCGCGCTGACCCATCAAATCAAGAGTGTCGATTTGAGTCTCAAAGCCATATGAAGAGATTAGCTTTAGTCGCCATTGCGGCTTTTATTGCGGCAGGCGCGGCGGCGCAGGAACTCACCCCGACCGACATCGAGCCGATCTACCGTCGGTCGTTCACGGCGGTGTATGAGCTCACGGGAGCGGAACCGGTGCGCGAGGCGGCGATGTCGCCCGACGGCACTTACGTGGGGTTCGTGAGGGGCAACAATCTGTTCGTGCGCGACGTGGCCTCGGGTAAAGAGACCCAAATCACGCGAGACGGCCGACGCAACGAGATAATCAACGGCGCGACGGACTGGGTCTACGAGGAGGAGTATATGTTCACCCGCGCGTGGCGGTGGTCGCCCGACAGCCGCCGCATTGCATGGCTGCGCTTCGACGAGAGGGCCGTGCCCGAGTTCACGATGATGCGCTTCGGCGGGCGGCTCTACCCCGAGCCCTACACGTTCAAATACCCCAAGGCGGGCGAGGCAAACTCGGTGGTGACGCTGCATGTGTACGACCTTTCGGATGGCACGACGCAGCAGGTGGACACTGGCGCCGAGACCGATCAATACATTCCGCGCATCGACTGGACGCCGGCGACAGACCAAAACCCCGCGGGCGAACTGTTTTTCTACCGCGTGAACCGCTTGCAAAACCATTTCGAGGTGGTGTTGGCCGAAAACGGCGGCACGGGAGCGGATGCTGCAACCGAAGCGGATGCGAGCGTCGCAACCCGCGTTATTTACGACGAATCGTCGCCGACCTACGTCGAGCGGCCGACCGACGAGACGGTGACGTTCCTCGAAGACGGCGAGCATTTTGCCGTGCGTAACGAAACACGAACGGGTTATTGGGAAACCTATCTTTACAGCGTAGAGACAGGATTTGTGGAGACCTACAACACCGATGAGGACAGCCACATCTCCGTTGCCGAATGGAACGCCACCGTAAAGGATGGCCGCGAGTTTTTCTCTTTCACGCCCGAAGGCGGTGTCGAGATTTTCGGCTGGACGATGACTCCGAAAGACTTCGACCCCTCCGGCGCGACAAAATATCCGGTCTTCATGACCCAGTACAGCGGCCCCGGCTCCGAGAGCGTGTTCGTGGAAGAGATACATCCGGGCGACATGATGATCTACCGGCCGTTGCTCGACAAGGGCTACATCGTTGTGTGCGTCGATCCCCGCGGTACGGGCGGACGGGGCGAGGCGTTCAAAAAGTGCACCTACGGGCAGCTCGGTCGCCTCGAAACCGAAGACCAGATCGCCGCCGCCCGCCACCTCGCAGAACAGCCCTGGGTCGACTCCGAGCGCATCGGCATCTACGGCTGGAGCTACGGCGGGTTCATAGCCCTGAACAGCGTTTTGAAGGGTGCCGACGTGTTCGCCGCCGCCGTGGCCGTCGCTCCCGTCACCTCGTGGCGGTTCTACGACTCGATCTACACCGAGATTTACAACGGCCTGCCCGCCGACAATCCCGCCGGATACGACGACAACTCGCCCATCAACTACGCGCACCTCTTGAAAGGAAAGCTGTTTTTGGTTCACGGCTCGGGCGACGACAACGTGCACGTGCAGAACAGCTACGAGATGGCTCGGGCGTTGGTGGCCGAGGGCAAGAATTTCGACATGATGATCTACCCCGACGACAACCACTCGATGCGCCCCGACGGAGCCCTCCATGTCCGTCGCAAGATCGTCGATTGGGTTCTCGGGAATTTGTAGTACCGTTGACTGCGTTTCACTTGTCCAAGGTAGGAGGCGGTTCGGCAATCCGAAAATAAATTTTCGATTGCTCTCACCTTTCTCTTCGCGCATTTTTATCCTCACCGTTTATGGCCACATCGCCGGATAGCGATGTGCTTTCAGCTCGGTTTTCCGCCGCTCGCTAATCGCTCCCGGCGAAAAAACCTACGCCCTCGGCAATTCGTGCAAGCACGATTGCACTCGGTTCGTCAAAAATTCACTACCTTTGCGCCCTAAATAATAGCAAATTATGAGTTTAGTCGCAATAGTAGGCCGCCCCAACGTGGGCAAAAGTACGCTGTTCAACCGCCTTGTGGGTGGCAGGGCGGCCATAGTCGACGCCACCGCAGGCACAACCCGCGATCGCCACTACGGCAAGACCGATTGGAACGGGCGCGAATTTTCGGTGATCGACACCGGCGGATGGTCGGTCGGAAGCGACGACGTGTTCGAGGACGACATCCGTAAGCAAGTGGTGCTGGCCATCGACGAGGCCGACGTGATACTGTTCATGGTGGAGGTGGGCACCGGCATCACCGACCTCGACGAGGCGGTGGCGGCTCAGCTCCGCAAGTCGGGCAAAAAGGTGCTGCTGGTGGTCAACAAGGTGGACAACAACGACCAGCTCTACGCCACCCACGAGTTCTACGCGTTCGGTCTGGGCGATCCGTTCCCCGTCTGCTCCATGTCGGGCAGCGGCACGGGCGACCTGTTGGACGAGGTGCTGAAGGCGCTGCCCGAGGACGCCAAGGCCGACGAGTTGGACGATCTGCCGCGCATAACCATAGTCGGCCGCCCCAACGTGGGCAAATCGTCGCTCACCAACGCCCTGCTGGGTCAGGAGCGCAACATCGTGAACCCCACCGCCGGCACCACGCGCGACTCGATCTACACCCGCTACAACAAGTTCGGGA
Source organism: Alistipes sp. (assembly GCA_031285345.1). Taxonomy (GTDB): domain Bacteria; phylum Bacteroidota; class Bacteroidia; order Bacteroidales; family Rikenellaceae; genus UBA940. The sequence goes on along the minus strand of JAITWI010000055.1, from coordinate 115,556 downwards.
TGGATTTCTATCTGGTCGACACCGCCGGTATGCGCAAAAAGGGCAAGACGATGGACGACCTTGAGTTCTACTCGGTGATGCGCTCCATCCGCGCCATCGAAGCTTCGGACGTGTGCGTGTTGATGTTGGACGCCGAGCAGGGAATCGAAGCGCAGGATATGAACATCTTCCGCCTCGTGGAGCGCAACAAAAAGGGGTGCGTGATCGTGGTCAACAAGTGGGACCTGATCGAAAAGTCGAACAACACGATGAAGGAGTGGCGCGAGTTTCTCGAAAAGAAGATCGCCCCGTGGAGCGACGTGCCCATCATCTTCACCTCTGTGATGAATAAACAGCGCATCATGGAGGTGTTGCAGGAGGCGATGAAGGTGTACGACAACCGCGTGCGAAAAGTGGCCACGTCGGCGCTCAACGACTACATCCTGCCCATCATTGAGGATACCCCGCCGCCGTCGATCAAGGGCAAGTACATCCGCATAAAATACGCCACCCAGCTGGCCTCGCCCACCCCCACTTTCGCGTTTTTCGTCAACCTGCCGCAGTACATCAAGGAGCCCTACCGTCGCTTCTTGGAGAACAAGCTCCGCGCCCAGTGGGACTTTTCGGGCGTGCCGTTGCAGATATTCTTTAGGCAGAAATAGACTGTCGCGCGCGTCAAGCAAAAAAATGCCGACCTCGGAAAAGAGGTCGGCATTTTTTGCTTAGATGGGCTCTTGTTACTTCACCGTGGCAAGGTGCTGAATCAACTCGACCACCTTGTTGGAGTAGCCCCACTCGTTGTCGTACCAGCTCACGAGCTTCATAAAGTTGCCGTTGAGGGCGATGCCGGCCTTGGCGTCGAACACCGAGGTGCGCGCCTCGCCGATGAAATCGCTCGACACCACATCGTCCTCCGTGTAGCCCAAAATTCCCTTGAACTCACCCTCCGAGGCGGCTTTAACCACGGCGCAGACCTCGTCGTAGGTGGCGCTCTTTTCAAGGCGGCAGGTGAGGTCGACAACCGACACGTCCAGCGTAGGCACGCGAAACGACATCCCCGTCAGTTTGCCCGCCAGTGCGGGGATCACTTTGCCCACGGCCTTGGCGGCGCCGGTCGACGAGGGGATGATGTTGCCGCCCGCCGCGCGTCCGCCGCGCCAGTCCTTCATCGAAGGGCCGTCGACGGTCTTTTGGGTGGCGGTGCTGGCGTGCACGGTGGTCATAAGACCCTCCACGATGCCGAATTTGTCGTTTATCACCTTGGCCAGAGGGGCGAGGCAGTTGGTGGTGCACGAGGCGTTGGAGACTATCGTCTGACCCTTGTACTCGCGATGGTTGACGCCCATCACGAACATCGGGGTGTCGTCCTTCGAGGGAGCCGACATTACGACCCTCTTGGCGCCCGCCTTGATGTGAGCCTCGGCCAACTCCTTGGCGAGGAACAGACCGGTCGATTCGACCACATACTCGGCGCCCACGGCGTCCCAACGGAGGTTTGCGGGGTCTTTCTCGGCCGTCACGCGAATCGTGTTGCCGTTCACCACCAGGTTGCCGTCCTTCACCTCGATCGTGCCTTTAAACCCGCCGTGCACCGAGTCGTAGCGCAGCATGTAGGCCATGTAGTCGACCGGAATGAGGTCGTTGATGCCCACAACCTGCACTTGGTCGGATTTGTCGCAGGCGGCGCGGAACACCAGACGACCGATGCGGCCGAAGCCGTTGATACCGATTTTGATTGTTGCCATAAATTTTCTATTTTTAGTCGTTAATACTCATATGTTCGAGTGGCCGCAGGAGCTGTTCGAATCCTCTCGCCCCCACTTTCACCGTGCAAAGATACAAAACTTACGATTATCGTGCAAGCGGCTTATTAAAATATTTTAATAATTCACACTGTTTGTTTTTCCAAACATTATGCCGTATCTTTATAGCTGAAAAAATCGCTGCTCACAAGAACGCTCGTCGACCGACCATCAAACCCTTTAACTTAATATTGTTATGACAAACAAACCTCAATCCTTCGTCAGGCCGCTGTTGGACTACATCGACAACGGCAACTTTTTCCGCGCTCCGTTCCGCATCCTCTATCTGGTGATCGCGGTGGCCAGCGCGCTCGTTCCGTTCCTGGCGCTCTATGGCATCATCGACTCGGGCGTGTTCAAGTTCGCCGAGGCGGGCATGATCATCGGCATCGTGCTGGCGTGGCTGGTCATGCTGGCGGGTTTTCTCGTCGTGGCGGTCATCTGGTGGACTCGCGCCGACCAACTTCGCGACCTGGCTCCCTCGGGCGACGAATACCCCGTAACCCCCGTTTTCGTCCATTTTCTGCGCACCAGCGGCGAGAGCGGCGGCGTGATCGTGGGTGGCGTGATGTTCCTGGTTCTGCTGATCATGCTCATCTTCGCCGGATCGCAGGGGGGCTCTTTGCTCTCGTCGGTGCCGGGATTGGCAGGAGGCAGCTGGGCGACGGTGTTTATGATGCCGGTTATCGGATTTTTGATCGTGCTGTTCTCGCGCTTCCTGTCGGAGCAGATCCGCGCGCTGGTCAACATCGCTCAGAACACAAAGAAATAGTTTCCGTTTTTTGAGAACAACAAGCCCCGGCCGCGCGTGGTCGGGGCTTCTGTTTAGTCCGCATATCCGCTTCGAGCTCGATGCTATTTCGGTTGTCTGGTTCGGCGGGCCATGGGGGATGCGAACACGAAGTCGCCCAGTTCGGGGTTGTCGGCGGTCATGATGTCGTGGCGCGACCCCTCCCACCACTTGCGCCCCTCGTGCAGGAACACCACCTTATCGCCGATCTCCAGCACCGAGTTCATGTCGTGGGTGTTGATGACGGTGGTGATGTCATATTCGCGGGTGATCTCGGCTATCAGGCGGTCGATAACGCCGCTCGTAATCGGGTCTAGCCCCGAGTTGGGCTCGTCGCAGAACAAAAATCGCGGGTTCATCACGATGGCGCGGGCGATGGCCACGCGCTTTATCATCCCGCCGCTGAGTTCCGACGGGTAGAGGCGGTTGGCATCGGTGAGCGCCACCCTTTCGAGGCAAAAATCAACTCTGTCGCGCTTGTCGGCCTCGCTTCGGTCGGTGAACAGGTCGAGCGGCAGGCGTACGTTCTCCTCCACCGTCGAGCTGTCTAACAGCGCCCCACCCTGAAAAATCATCCCCATCTCCTGCCTCACGGCCTTCACCTGCCGAAAGTCGAGCCGCGAGAAGCAGGTGTCGCCATACCACACCTCGCCCCCGTCGGTCGGCATGAGGCCCACCAGGCACTTCATCAGCACCGTTTTGCCCGAGCCGCTGCGGCCGATGATGAGGTTGGTTTTGCCCTGCTCGAATGTCACCGACACGTCGTCCAGCACCCGCCGACCATCGAAACTCTTGACTATATTTTCCGCCCGGATCATATCAACAACCACTGAGTGAGAATGAGGTTAAATACCAACACCGTGATCGAGCTGGCCACAACCGCCCGGGTGCTCGAACGGGCAACCTCCAGCGAGTTGCCGCGTGCCCAATAACCATAGAACGACGACACGGAGGTGATGATGAACGCGAAAACGGCCATCTTGATGAGCGTGTAGGTGATCGACCAGGTGTTGAAGTCGAGGTGCAGCCCCTCCAAAAAGTCGCCCGGCATCACCACTCCCGTCACCGCCGAGATCATATACCCCCCCGCCGTGCCGATCAGAATGCTCATTATACACAAAAACGGAAAGAAGAACACCCCCGCCACGATCTTCGGCAGTATCAGGTAGCTCGCCGAATTGACACCCATAAGTTCCAGCGCGTCGATCTGCTCGGTGATGCGCATGGTGCCTATTTCAGACGCAATGCTCGACCCGACTTTGCCCGCCAAAATGAGCGCCACCACAGTCGACGAAAACTCCAGAATCATCGTCTCGCGCGTGGCGAAACCGATTAGCGACTGCGGAATAAACCCTTCGTCGAGGTTGATGGCCATCTGCAACGTCACCACAGCGCCGATGAACACCGATATTATCGCCGTGATGACAATCGACCCTAAGCCTATCGCCTCCATCTCGACCATCACCCGCCGGCGGTATATGCGCATCTTCTCCGGACGGGAAAACACCTTCCCCATCAACAAGAAATAGCGGCCTATCTCGCCGAAGAATTTTTTTAACATGCTTTTATCTTTTCGTTTATGCGGGAAAGACCCGAGCTTTGAAAAAGCGTTAAACGTCGGAGGAGGTTTCGGAAGATCTTAGCTACCTCACAAGATGCCTACACCGGAGCCTTACAACTCCGACGGTCGGCGTTCGGTCGATGAGATCGCGTCTTCGACGCTTAGTTCTTCAAACTCGACATACTCCCCCACCCCGCGGCTCACTTTTTTGTCGGTGGCGGCATCGGATGTGGTCTCCACTGTGACGTCTCCCTCGCGGCGGCCGCGCCGCCGAGCCTCTTTTTGAGCCTCGGCGGCGGCTCGGTCGAACTCCTCCGCCCGACGGCGCAACCAACGAGTAAAAAGCGCCCGCACAATCACCCCGAACAGCCAAAAACCGGCGATTATAAAAACCAATACCGTAAAAAACTTGATCATATATCCCTGCAACTCTTTTTATCAATTATCATTCCGTCCTCCAACACCACCATCCCCGTTCGGGCGCGAAGCATGGTCATCATGGTCGTCGCGTCAACGTTGTACACCTCCACCGGGGCGGCATCGTCGCTCTCAGCAGCTCCGAACGTTGCCGTTTCACCATCCGAAATGGGCGACGAGGTGATCAAAATCACCCGCGCGTCTCGTTCGGCGGCGGCACGTTCGACAACCTCCGCAAATCTTTCGCCGCAACGCTCCCCGACCTGTTCGAGCCGCACCGCACAGAGCATGTAGACCCTGCCCGGGTGCTCCAATATCTCTCTCGTGGCGTCTCCCGCGGCGTTGAACACCGCGAACTCCCGCAGCGAAACATCGCCGTCCGGAGCATCCCCGGATGAGGGCGCCATCTCGACAAACTCCCAGCGCGACGAGTCCCACCAGGTGGTGTCACTGACGGCGAATTCCCTCGTCGAGCCGTCCGTAAGGTCGCGGTATATCATTCTGTCGTCCCGCGCTTCGTCCCGAAGGCCCAACACCGCCTCGCGCAGGTTCACCCCCTCTTTGTAGGGCAAAAAGTCGACGAGCGGCAGATGCGTATAGCACCACAGCCCCAGTCCGCCCGAGAGGCCCGCAAAAACGGCCGCAAAAATCCAATGCCGCTTCGGGAAAGCCAACCAGCCCAACCGCCTCGTCGAAAGCCAAACCACCACAGCCAGCGCCCACAGCACCACGTTTTTGCCGAACGAGCCCCATGCCGACAGATGGAGCGCGTCGCCGAAACAGCCGCAATCCTCCACCGGCAACACCGTGGCCGACAACAACGTCACCACCAGAAAAACGCTCATCACCCAAAAAGCCGCCAACGAAATCATCCGCGGCACCACACGAAAAACGAGCAACAGCCCCAGTGCGAGTTCGGCGGCGCAAAACGCGACAGCCAGCGAAATTCGCAACCAATCCGGAACCCAAACCGCGCCGTACACGCTCAGATACTCGCCTATTTTGAACGCCGTGCCCCACGGGTCGATGGTCTTGACAAATCCCGAAAAGACGAACGTCAGCCCGAGCGCCACACGACAAAGGGCGGCTATTATGTTTTTTGTCTGTCCGTTCATTGAGGCAAAGATAATCTTTTTCACGCAAAAAAAGAGAGGCGCGCAAATCGGCACCTCTCTTTTACTAAACCGACATCCTCCGGTTACTTCTGCGCCCTGATGGTCATTTCGCGCACCAAAAGCCCGGGGTAGAAGTCGCGGCCGCTCACCTTGCGGAAACGGGTGGCGGAGAGGTTAACGTTACCCTCCTTGGCCTCCTCGTCGGTATTCTCGACACCCTGAGCCTCCATTTCGGCGGCCTCCTCGGCTGCCATGTAGCGGTTGTCCCAAATCTGGCCCTTGACGGGGGCGATCACACCCACACGGCGATATTCGGTACGGCCCTCCTCGTTTTCAATCTGCTCCAGCACCTCGAACTGCGAGCGCTCGTTGATGCCTTCCTTGAGGCCGATCTGCACCATCACGTCGCCGCTCTGGTCGATCGCGTGGATGGGGGTGTTGACCTTGAATTCGTCGTAAGTGCGCTGCAACTCGACGATAGAGCGGTCGAGGGCACGGACGCACACCTTGCTGATGAGCGCGGCGTCGGTCTGCTCCTGAAAGCCCTCCACCGTCACGTTGCCGGCGTTGGCGCTGTGCGATCCGATGTATGTGAGGCGAAACAGGTCACTCGTGTCGAACGCCGCCACACGCGCCGCATCGAGGTTCGAGGAGTCCGTCCATAGATCCTGATAGAAGGTCGCCGCCACCTCTTCGCTCCAGTCGAGGCGATAGAGGTAGGAGGTGATGCGCACCGAGAACCCGCCGAACGCCTCGGTAATGCCGCCGGCCGTCTCTCCAAGGTCTATATAGCTGCTATCTCCCGTGGCCAACGCCCCCAAAACGCCCAGGACACGCAGACCGGTACCCGCGGCTTTGGTCGCCTTGCTCTTGTCGTAATAGGTGATGTCGTTGACCATGAGGAAGGTCTTGCCGATGAGCTCTTCACCCGCGTCTGCAAGCACGGCTCGACCCCTGGCGCCCATATCGGCCAGAGCCACGTCGGCCAGCGTCGCGTCGTAGTTACCGCGCTCCTGAATCAGCGTCATGTCGAACGCTCCGGTCTCGGGATGGCGATTGAACCAGCGGGCGACCATGCGGGCGGGCACCCTGCCCGAGGCGAGGTGGTTCTCGATGTCGGGGAAGTTGGCGTCCGACCCCCTTTTTTTCCTCTTGCTGCCGGTAGTCGAGGTGATGGTTTTATACTCCGCGCCTATCGAGTGGTCGTCGAACTTGTCGGGAGTGGGCATCGCAAGGAACACCTCGCCTATCTCGCCGCCGAACTCCTGATCGGGGTGGGCGATGAGCATGGTGTAGAGCGACGAACGGCGATACCTGGAGATCGTGTTGTCCTCGGGAGTTTCTGCCGCCTCGACCGTTTCGGGGGTTTCGGTGGCTTCGACAGCCTCGGGAGCCTCGATGTTTTCGGGCTCCTGAGCCATGGCGGGCATGACGACAACGGCAGCCGCCACCGCCAATATGGCGCAACAAAGTTTCTTCATCTGTTTTTCTGTTTTTTCGATTGCAGTATCTAAAAATTCAACCTACTCCACAATCGTGGCGGAGTAGTTCACCGGCTGCTGATTCTCGCCCCAGGTGACGCCTATTGCGCGGACGGCCTCGATGCGTTGCGATTCGAGCGACACCAGATCGTCCCACTTTTTCATCTCGAAGTCGAGGTTCTTGCCTATGCGCGCCGTGATCTCCTTATATAGCTGCTCGGCCTCGGGATAGCACGCCGCGTCGGGATATATCTCGGCCAGGAACACTCCCGCCGCCAGACCGCCTTCGGAGGTTTGGGTGGCCGACCATATCGAGCGCGCCTTGGCAAGGTTCACGCTGCACATCTTGTCCATGTAGGCCTGAAAAATCTCCCCGGCGGCCGCCATCGACTTCATGTAGCACTCCTCGCACACGTCGGGGATTTGCGTCAACAGAAACAGCGCCTCTCCGTACTGCTCCTGCGTGGCGAGCGAGCGCGACTTGGCGATGATGCGGTCGCAGTTGGCGTTGTAGTACTCGATTATCTTCTGCCGACCGGCATCCACGAACGAGGCCAGCTCCGACGAGCGGGCGTTGAGTTGGCGGATGGCCTGCACGTAGGAGCGGGTCTCATTGTCGCCCACCGCCTTTGCCCTGACGCTGGTCGAGGAGAACACCTTGCCGTCGAAGCGGTCGATGATGCGAAAGTTGAAGTTGAGCGTTTGGGCGATCTTGGGAGGAGAACCGGCGAGCACATCCTTCGATTCGGTGTCTACCGCCACCACCATGCAGAATTGGGCGTAGTCGCTCATCGAACCCAGACCGGTGGCCGAGGCGATCTGATCCATCTTGTTTTTGAGCGCCTGTCCAGCTCCTGCGGGAAGTCCGTCGGCTTCGGTGGGGGCGACGGCCATTATCGCTATCGTCGAGGCGTCGTCGGAGCCTTGAGCCGCTTGTGCCGACGCCTTATCGACCGTCAATGCCGCGGCCGTCAACATGGCTGCGGCGGCCAAATATGTTTTGAAGTTTTTCATTTTTTCGAAAGATTTACTTTTCTCCTAAAATTATCATCGCCTGCCCCAGTCCCTGGTTTTCGACCCGGCACGGGATGTTGTAGGGCGCGCGGCTGAGGAACGAACGCAATTCGCGGGCGAAACGGTTGGCGTCCATAGCCTGACCGCGTTCGTTGTAGACCGGAATGCGCACCTGCTCGAAGTCCATGTAGTCGTACGACGAGTCGGAGAGGCTGTAACGTCCCTCGACGGTGTTGGCCTCCATCCAGTTGTCGATGATGTCCAACAGCTCCTCGTCGCCGTACGAGGTCTCGAAGTCGACGTCCGACGTGTCGAACATCCTTAGGCTGATCGAAATCTCGCGCCCGTTGGTCAGCAGGTCGTCGAAATGGCGTTGCAGCTGGTCGCTGAAGTTATCCATGTGCGCCATCACCGCCTCTTCCAACAGCACCGGCACCTCGGCCGAGAACGACTGCGCTCCCGTGCCCTGAGCTCCCGCCACCTGTTTGTTGGTGTAGGAGTCGAGGCCCTGAAGGTTGTAGGTGATAGAGCGCTTGGGGCCCGTCACGTTCACCTTCCAGGTGATCTGCATAATGATGTCGGCGCGCGCCTGATCGCGGAGTTGTTGGATGGGACTGACGCTCACTTCGCCACCGGTGGAGCGGCTCGTCATCATGCTCGCCTCGGCACGGCTGCGGGCGAGGTTTTTGGTCTCGGCGTCGAGGTCTTTGAGCGGAAAACCGCGGTCGGCCATCAGAATGTTGATCTTGGATACCACGTTGATGAGATCCGGATCGTCCTGAATGGCGAGCGTGTAGTCGGGAATGCGGGTGGTGCTTCCCATATTGTCGAACTCCATCATGTAGCCGTTCTGCGAGCACCAGTTGTCACTCGGCACGACCATAAGGGTGGGTTTCTTGGCCTGCCCGAAAGCCGAAGCGGCGACAAGCAGGGCGAGGGCGAATAGCGTTGTTTTCTTCATTTTTTTATGCTTTTTTGCGGCTCCGGTTCCCGGCGATCCCTATTTGCTGGGGTCTTCGTTTTCCGGAGCCGGTTTTTTTACGGTTTGAGGATACCTTCGTCTATCAGGTACTGTTCTAATTCGGAACGGAGCACGCGCACCACCACGCCGTAGCGCACCTGGTTGTCCGTCCTCTGGCGGGTGTTGGTGCCGCCGCGGGTGTCTTCCCTGCTCACGAATTTGGTGTAGTCGCCGCGGTCGGAGAAGAATTCGTTGAAGAACATCCGGTATTTGACCTCGGCGTTGTTCTCCAACACGAGCGCGCGGGTGAGCGACGCCCTCATTCCGTCGGCAGTCACCCCCTTGAACAGCACGGTGTGCACCGCGTCCTTGTGGGCCTGTTCGATGGCGTCGGTACGGTTGCGCCCCGTGCCCCACACCTGCATCGTCACCGAGCCGTCGAGCTCCACGCCGATCACCTCGGCCGGATAGTCGTAGGCCATGCTCACGTTGGCCCTTTTGCCGCACGAGCCGGCCGTAGCGATCATCGCGAGGGCCGACATGATAAGTAAAATCCTTTTCATTTTTCTAAAATTTTTAATGTCGTTTGAAAGTCTTTCGACCGCTTAGAACTGAAATCCCACTTTGAGACCGAGGCCGTCCAGCATGGAGTTCTCTTTGAGCGACGTACCGAACGGTTCCTTCATGAACTGCCCCATGTAGAACACCCCCACCAGGACGTTGTTGCGATAGCCGCCGATGCTCACCCCCAGCGTGGGCGATACGTAGAACTGCTTGTCGCCCAAAGTGTAGCCCGCGTCCAAAGACCAGTAGGGAACGAGGTTGCGGCCGTCGTGCGAGATGAAGTTGCCCCTAAGGCTGGCGTATATCGGAAACGCCCAAGGGCTGTATTCGTGCTGCACAACCTGATCTCCGCCGACAATCTCTTCGTAGTAGCGCACGTTGCCGTTGGAGGCGTAGTAACGCACCCCCACCCCGACGCCTACCTGAAGGAATTGCCCCAGGCGGATGCCGTTCACCACCGATAATTGAATGGGCACGGCGGGTTTGAGGTCCTGTTCGATCGTCGCGGCACCCGACAGTTCGGCGGCGAAGAAGTAGGCGCGTCCTGTGCGATCCTCGAACGACACGTAGCGCCTCTGCTCTTTGTACTTCGGTTCGCGACCCTGTTCGAGTTTGTAGTAGTCGAACTGCGAGTACTCCAGCGTCTGCCCCTCGTCCGAAACGAGGGTTATGTCGCCGTTAATCTTTTTTTCGACGATCTCGCCCCTGACGGTGTTGCCGTTGTTGAGGTAGACCACCATCCTCTTCTGGGCCGAGGCCACTAACGGAAAGAGGCACACGAAGCAAATAATGACAAGTTTTTTCATGGCGTTATTATTCGTTTGATTATTAAGATGTCGTTTAGAAGTTGTTTGAATTTTTCTATCGAAGCTATTTTGCAGCTATTTTTGTTCCGTTTTTTCGCCCGGAGCGAGGCGCATATCGGGAATACGTAACGAGTTTCGGGTGAAAAAACGGGGCAAAAAGAGCGGGAAAGAGCGAGAGTGGAAATTTTTAAACAACTTCTTAGAATCCGGATCCCAGACCGCGGATTATACCGGCCGCTTCGAGGTCGCTTCGGAGCAGGTCTTTGTTGACCGTCACCACCACACCGGCTTTGTACTCCTTCTTGCCGACCTTCACCACGCTGGTGCTGCCGTCGACCGTGGCCGACACATACTTCATGTAGTCGCCCCCTTCGCCGAAGAACTCATCGAAAAAGGCCTGGTGACGGGTCGCCGCGTCGGGCTCCTGAACCAGCGGCCGCTGAGAGATGGTGCCCGCCCCGGACGAGGTGTAGCCCTTGAACAACACCCCGTGGACGGCGTTTTTGGTCGCCTGCGAGGTGGCGATCTCCGGCTTTTCGGCGTAGCTCCACACCTTCACCAAAAGCATGTTGTTGCCGCCGGTGCGAGCGTACTCGATCTCATACTTCCAGGCGGCGGTGGCTTCGTCGGCCCTGCGTTGGGCGCGCCTTTGCCCCTGCGCTCCGAAAACCACCGCCACCGTGGCTGCGAGGGTCAATAGAATTGCGATTTTCTTCATAATTTGGTTTTTTTATCAGATTGCTGTCTGTGGTTGCAAATATAGCACTATTATCGAATCACCAAAAAAATCTGCGCCCAATCGTCATAAAAGGCCCTCCAACAGGAATAATATCTTTGCCGATATCGTCTCGGGCGCAAGCATATTCCCTTCTCCGTCCGAGCAATCGACCACCCTGAGCGAGGGGTCTTCGGCGGCGGCGGCCAGATAGACCTCGCGAACGCGACGCTGAAGGTCGAGCGAGGTTTCGTGCACGTCGTCCGCCCCCTGCAAGTAGTCGCGATCGGCCCCGCCCCGGCGCGAAGAGAGGCGTTGCTCGGTGAACCGGAACGGCACGTCCAAAAACAGCGACACGTCGGGCCTCGGGATGGCGTAAATTTCGAACTCCAACTCCACAATCCAGTTTTTCAGCCTTTCGCGAGCCTGCGCGTCGGCCACTTTAGCGCACTGGAACCCCACGTTGGAGTAGACGTAGCGATCGAGAAAGACGTATCTACCATCGGCGAGCCACCTTCGGAGCGTCGGGGCGACCTGGGCTCTGTCTCCCGCGAAAAGCAGCGCCACGGTGTAGGGATCTACCGCCGCCGCGTCGCCGAAATCGCCCCTCAGGAAGCGGGCTATAGTCTCTCCGTAGAGCGGAGCGTCGGTTCGCGGGAAGTGCATGAACTCGGTCGCGTGGCCCCCGGCGGCGGCACGTTCGCGCAACAACCTCAGCTGGGTCGATTTGCCCGCTCCGTCGAGTCCCTCCAAAACTATCAGCGGCATAACTTTCCTTGTCTATTTTCTCAACATTTTCACCGCCCTTTCGACTCCCGCGGCCAGAGCGTCCACCTCTTCGAGGGTGTTGTAGAGCGCGAACGACGCCCGGCACACCGACTGAACGCCGTAGTGCGACAGCAGCGGCTGGGCGCAGTGGGTGCCGGTGCGGACTGCTATGCCCAATTTGTCCAACACCGCCCCTATGTCGGAGGCGTGGGTGCCCTCGACGGTGAACGACACTATCGAGGCTTTGCCCGGCGCGGTGCCGTAGATGCGCAGGCCGTCGATCTTCGACAGAGCCTCGGTGGCGGCGTCAAGCAGCGACTGTTCGTGGCGCGCTACATCCGCGCGGTCGAACTGGGACAGATATTTGATCCCTTCGGCCATCCCCACCGCGCCGATGTAGTTGGAGGTACCGGCTTCGAACTTGAACGGCAACTCGGCCCATGATGTTTCGCCGAACGAGACGGTGGCTATCATGTCGCCTCCCCCCAACAGCGGCGGCATCTTTTCGAGCAGCTCTTTTTTGCCGTAGAGCACTCCCACTCCGGTGGGGCCGTAGAGTTTGTGACCCGAAAACGCGTACAGGTCGCAGTCCAGATCGCGCACGTTGGTGTCGCCGTGCACCGCCCCCTGGCAGCCGTCCACCACCACCACGGCTCCGTGCCGGTGGGCGATTTCGACCACCCTGCCGATGTCGGGTCGGGTACCCAGCACGTTGGAACATTGGGTCAGCGCCACCACCTTCGTCCGATCGTCGACGAGTCCTTTTTCGAGCGCGTCGATATCCATAGCGCCACTGTCGTCGAACGGCAGCACGCGGATATTGCCCTTCGAGCCTCTCCACCCGCGTCCCGTGGAGACGTTCTCCATCCCCATCTGCCACGGCACGATGTTGGAGTGGTGCTCCATCTGGCTGACGACTATGTTGTCGCCTTCGCCCACCAACAGCCGACACAGCGACGAGGCCGCCACGTTGAGCCCCGCCGTAGCGCCCGAGGTGAAGATAATCTCCTGGGGGCACTCCGCGCCTATGAACGCCCTGACCGTTTCGCGCGCCTCCTCGTAGCGGGTGGTGCTCTCCGAGGCCAACCGATGCGCCCCACGATGGATGTTGGCGTTGTTTTCGAGGCACATGCCGCGCACCGCCTCCGACACGCATTTGGGTTTTTGGGCCGTGGCTCCGCTGTCAAGATAGACCAGCGGCCGCCCGTAGACGTTGCGGGCGAGTATCGGGAAATCGTTCCTGATACTCTCTATATCAAATGCTCTCATAATATTTGTTTAGGTAAAGGTCTTCCCTTTCGCGCATGGTTTTTTGCTCTTTTGGGGTGCCGTCGCCGTAGCCGCACAGGTGCAACACGCCGTGGATCATCACCCGCCGCATCTCCACCTCGGGGGCTATGCAGCGTTCGGCGGCGTTGTCGTTCACGGTGGCGGGGTCTATAAACACGTCGCCGCTCACGCTGCCGTTCGCCGTGTAGTCGAACGTGATGACGTCGGTGGCGTAGTCGTGCCCCAAAAACCGCCTGTTGATTTCGAGATGTTTTTCCGGCGAGCAGAAGATGTAGTTAACCGGACCGAGCCGCAGACCCTCCGCCTCCACCGCGCGACGCACCCACGCCGCCGTCCTTCCTTTGGCTTGCAACCTGTAATCCGTTCCGTCGTTATAGTACTTTATCGCCATGGTCTTAAGTTATTTTCGGAGCCACTGCTCGGGATCCAAGGGTGTGGTTTCTCGCCAAATCTGCAGCAACAACGAGTGTTCTGTGGCGTCGCCGCCGTCGTTCAGGCGGCCTATCGTCTGACCCGTCGCCACCGCGTCGCCCGTTTTGAGGTTTGTGGCCGCGATGTTGCCGTACACCACTATGTAGCTCCCCGAACGCACCGAGATGCATCTGTCGAACCGGCCTATGTTGTAGACTCCCGTCACCTTGCCCTCGAATATCGCCCTCACCTCAGCTCCGCGCGGGGCGGCGATCGACAGCCCGCTCGACTCCTTGGACACGCCGTCGGCCATGCGGTTCAGCCCGAAGTGGTCTATCACCGTCCCCGCTCCGCCCACCGGCCACGGCATGTGCCCCTTGTTGTCCTCGAATCGACCCGAGAGAGCGGCGTCGGCACCGGTACGAGCGTTTCTGTTGGCGGCCACCTGCGCCGCTATTATGCGGTCGATCTCTCTTTGGGCGGCGGCGATGGTTTCGCGCTCCCTTTTGGCCTGCGCCTCAAGTTTACCGCGATCTTTTTGGAGCTCACGTAGCGCGGCGCTGTGGGCGGCCTCGTCGCCCGAAAGCAGCGACAGTTCTTCGTCCTGCAGCGATTTAACTATTTCGAGTTCGGCCCTGCGGCTCCCCAGGGTGTCGAGTCCGACCCTCAGCGCGGCGGAAAGCGAATCTATGTCGGCTCCCATGTTCACCCTCGCGCGATTGTAGCTACGCAGCCAGGCGAGCCTTCTGGTGGCGGTGTTGAAATCCTTTGCCGACAGCAGGAACGCCGTGGCGGTGTTCTTGCGCCGGTCTTTCCACTGCCGATATACAAATTCGGCGTATTCGCCCTTCAGGGCGTCGAGTCTGCGGCTCAATTCGTCCACCTGCCGGGTAACGACGGCTATCTCGCCTTCGATGCCGCCGACCCGATCGGCCAGACCCTGCACAATGTCGCGCTGGGCCGACATGCGGTTGCGTATCAGTTTGAGCCCCTGCTCCGAAGCCTGCATCTCCTTGTAGTTGCCGCCGAGCAGCGCGTTCACCTCCCTGAGGTTTTGTTCGGCACGGAGTCGGCGGGCCTCCTGTTCTCGCACTGAGCCCCCCTGAGCCATGGCCACGAAGACCATTGCGACGACTCCCGCCATCACCAAAATCCCTGTCGATATCGCCCCTCGTAATCTCATTTCGTTCTCGAAAGCCGCTCCTCTATCTCGGCGGCGGGTTCGTATCCTGCATCGCGCGCCCGTTTCCAGTACACCGTAGCCATAAAATCCTCGCCCAATGCCCACAGTATGTCGCCGTAGTGAATCAGCAGTTCGGCGCTCCCGCCATCCTCGTCCAACGGCAAGGCGCGCTGCATTATTTTTTTCGCCTCCGCGAAATCGCCGGTTTTGTACAGCACCCAGGCGTAGGTGTCGAGCAGAGTCGCGTCGTTTTCGCGCAGATTCACCGCCCGCAAAGCCATCCCCAGCGCGCGGGAGAGTTCCCTGTCGGCCTCGGCCAAATAGTAGGCGTAGTTGTTGAGCACCATCGCGTTGTCGGGGTCGTATCGCAACGCCTTGTCGTAGGCCTTGAACGCCTTTCGGTCGTCGCCCTCCTCGTGCCACAACGAACCGACCGCGCCATGGATCTCGCTGCGGAGGGAGTCTGTGTCGGCCGATTTCAGAGCCCTGTCGAGGGTTTTGCGAGCATCCTCCATCCGCCCCAGATATTGCTCGACATTCGCGCGGAACAGATATACCTGCGTCTGATCGGGGTATGCCGCAAGTGCACGGTCGCTGTACACGACCACCGAATCGGGCCGCCGGAGCCACGCTTCGACCTCTATCACCCGCATAAAGGCGCTCAGAGGAGGCCTCTCCCCGTCGAGCCGCGTTTTAAGCAGTCCGAGAGCCCCCTCGACGTCGCCGGTGCGCATCAGGTGGCCGGAATAGAGTTCCAACACCTCGTCGCGTCCCGGATGACACGTCACGAGCGCAAGCGCCAAGTCGCCCATTTCGAGAAAGTGGCGGCGATAGAGAGGGGTGTTTTGAGCCAGCGATTCGAAACGGCCGATCTTCTCTTCGAGCGTCACGCCGTCCAACAGGAACAGCTGCCTGAGGGTCGAGAAAAAGAGCCGCGTATCGCCTCTGTCGCGGTAGAGTCCCGCTAAGCGATCGAGGGCGGCGGCATTGTCCGGATTTATGGCGACCACCTCTTTGAGCGTCTCCACCGCCAGCGAATCGCGCCTACCGTACGCGTACATTTCGGCCAGCGCGAGGCGGTTGATCTCGTCGAAAGGGGTGGCGGCGACATATTTTTCGGTCTCCTCCACCGCCTCGTCGAACCTGCCGGCGTCCATGAGAATGCCGCGACGAGCCTCCAATATGGCGGGGTTTTTGCCTGTGTGCATAGCGGCGGAATCGAGCACGGCCAGCGCGTCGTCAGTGCGCCCTTTTTGGTAGTAGAGGCTCGCAAGCGCGCCGAAATTTTCGATGTCGAACCGTTCGGCGTCGCGAGTCATCTCCTCATACAGGGCGATGGCTTCGTCGGTACGGCCGCCGAACCTCAACAGCAATCCCTTTTGCCGTTTGTACCATCTGTTCGCGGGGTCGAGTTCCACCGCGCGCGACGAATATCCGAGGCCCTCTTCAAGATCGCCGCCGGGACGCGCCAACACTCCCGCCGCCCCGTACATCGACGGCGCGTGGTCGGGATCGACCTCCAGAGCCTTTTCGAACCGCGACAGCGCCTCGCCGTACCGCTCCTCGGCCGCCAGCCTCACCCCGTCGGTGTAGTATACCACCGCCAACGAGTCGAGCGCTATCGGGTTTTGTGATGCTGAAACATTCTGCTGCGCCGTGACATCCTGCTGCGCGACGGCAACCGTCGCCACCGAAGGCAACGCCAAAGCAAGCAGTATGTGGCGCGGTTTCATTATCTCGCAGAGTCGAATTATATCGCCGAGTCGAACTGTCGCAGGAATCTCACGTCGTTCTCAAAGTAGAGCCTCAAGTCCCCCACTCCGTATTTGAGCATCGCGATGCGCTCTATGCCCATCCCGAAGGCGAATCCGGTGTACTTCTTGCTGTCGATGCCGCACTCATCCAGCACGTTGGGGTCGACCATGCCGCAGCCCATGATTTCGAGCCAACCCGTTCCCTTGCACACCGGACACCCACCACCGCCGCACAGGTTGCACGATACGTCCATCTCGGCGCTCGGCTCGGTGAACGGAAAATACGACGGGCGAAGGCGGATCTTGGAATCTTCGCCGAACATTTCGCGCGCAAAATATAAAAGCGTCTGTTTGAGGTCGGCGAACGACACCCCTTCGTCTACATAGAGCCCCTCCACCTGGTGGAAAATGCAGTGGGCGCGATACGATATGGCCTCGTTGCGGAACACCCTACCCGGGCATATCACGCGGAACGGAGGCCGGCCGGCGAGCATGGTGCGCACCTGAATCGAACTGGTGTGGGTGCGAAGGAGCACGTCTGGATCCTTTTCGATAAAAAACGTGTCCTGCATGTCGCGAGCCGGATGCTCGGCCGGAAAGTTCAAAGCGCCGAACACGTGGCGGTCGTCCTCTATCTCGGGCCCGTCGGCCACGGTGTAGCCCAGACGCGAAAATATAGCCGCGATCTCGCCTCGCACAAGCGATATGGGGTGTCTGCTTCCCGCGGGTTCGGCAGTGCCGGCTCCCGGGCGGGTCATGTCGTCCTCGGCGGCGATCTTCACTCCCCCACCTCCTTCGGCGACGGCCTTCAGCTCGCTCACTTTTTGGGTGGCGCGGGCTTTGAGTTCGTTGAGTTTTTGCCCTAACTCGCGTTTCAGTTCGGGGGCGACGGTTTTGAACTCCTCCATCATCTCGGTCACCACGCCTTTTTTGCCGAGCATTCGCACGCGGAACTCCTCGATTTCGCCGGCCGCCCGCGACGAGAAGGTCTCTATTTGAGCAAGAATTTCGTCTATTCGGTTTCTCATATCGTTCTGTAAAACATCTATTCCAAGTAACAAAGATATGAAGTATTTACGAAATTCGGGGCACGATTCGCCGGTTTTTTGTAGTTTTGCGTAATGTCTGTCAAAAACGATACCGATTTGCGGCGGCAGGCGGCGGCGCTGCCTCTTGTGCCGGGGGTGTACCAATTCGTCGACCCCGACGGAACTGTGCTCTACGTGGGCAAGGCCAAGGTGTTGCGCCGCCGCGTGGCCAACTACTTCGTCGAGAGTCGCCTGCCGTCTAAGATTCGCGTAATGGTGCGCAAGGCTGTCGAAATCCGCCACATAGTGACCGACACCGAGACCGACGCCCTGCTGCTCGAAAACTCGCTGATAAAGACCCTTCAGCCGCGCTACAACGCCATGTTGAAGGACGACAAGACCTATCCGTGGATCGTCATTCGCCGCGAGCCCTTTCCGCGAATCCGCTCCACGCGGCAGATGGTGCGCGACGGATCGACCTACTTCGGGCCCTACGCGTCGATCGGTGTGCAACGCAATTTGCTGGAAATTCTCCACGCCGTGTTTCAGTTCCGCACCTGCTCGCTGAACCTTGCGGCGGGCGAAATCGCGCGGGGTCGCTCTCGACCATGTTTGAAGTATCATATCGGCAACTGTCTTGCACCGTGTGCGGGTAAGCAGACCGTCGAGGATTACGACGCGTCGGTGGAGATGGCTCGGGCTATGTTGCGGGGTGAACTCGGCCCCACCCGGCGCGCCTTGACGGTTTCGATGAAGGAGGCGGCGGCGGCGTTGCGGTTCGAGGAGGCGGCGATTTTCAAACATCGGTTGGATCTGTTAGAGGGCTACTCGTCACGCTCGGTGATCGTTTCGCCCTCTTTGGGAGATGTGGATGTTTTCGCGCTGGTCCAGGACGACGACACCGCCTACTGCAACTTCGCGCGAATAGTGGGTGGGAATATCGTCAATTCGTTCACCGTGAGGCTGTCGCTCGGTGCCGAAGAGGATCCGCGGGCGATTCTGACCGCGGCCATCATTCAAATTGCCGAAAAAATAACTCCTAAATCGGCACCGGATAATCTTTTGTCGTCAAAAGTAGGTAGTTGCAAGGCTTGCGACGGAGCCCAACGAGGAGTTTACTCTGACGTAAATGACGAGTTGGGCAACGAGCGAAACGCGGCAAATGCCTGCTTTTCACGACAAATTATAGTGCCGTTTTTGCCCGAAGAGGCACTGTTCCCCGATTTGCGGTTTACCGTTCCGCAGCGCGGCGACAAGCTACGTCTGTTGGAGTTCGCCGAAAAGAACGCCCGCATGTATCGCGCCGAGCAGCTCAAAAACCTCGAAATCAAAGACCCGGAAAAGGCCGTCGGGCGGGTGATGGAGGCTATGATGCGCGAGCTGCACCTGCCCCGCGAGCCGCACCACATAGAGTGTTTCGACAACTCGAACCTCGGCGGAGCCTACCCGGTGGCGGCGTGTGTGGTTTTTCGCGACGGCAAGCCTTCGAAGCGCGAATATCGCCACTTCAACGTGCGAACGGTGGTCGGTGCGGACGACTTCGCCACCATGCGCGAGATTATTTTCAGGCGGTTTACGAGGTTGTTGGAGGAGGGGACGGAACTTCCGGATTTGGTGATCGTGGATGGCGGAAAGGGGCAATTAAGTGCGGCGATGCCGGTTTTCAAGGAGTTGGGGATAACGGAGCGCGTGCCGTTAGTGGGGCTTGCCGAGCGAATCGAGGAGGTATTTTTTCCGAACGATCCGGCGCCATACTACCTCAAGCGCAAC
Organism: Alistipes sp.; assembly: GCA_031285345.1. GTDB lineage: Bacteria > Bacteroidota > Bacteroidia > Bacteroidales > Rikenellaceae > UBA940. The sequence goes on along the minus strand of JAITWI010000055.1, from coordinate 96,147 downwards.
GGCGAGCCGCTCAAGGTGATGATGCACATTCGCGACGAAGCGCACCGTTTCGGCATCACGTTCCACCGCGACAAGCGGTCGGCCGACTTCATCCACACGGAGCTCGAAAAGATTCCCGGAGTGGGGCCCAAGAGCGTTACGGCATTGTTGAAGGCGTTCAAGACCGTCGCCGCCATCCGTGCCGCAACTCCCGAGGCTTTAACTGCCGTCGTCGGGCGCGCAAAAGCGATGGGTATTCATGCCTATTTTCACCCCAAAAACGACGATTGACGATCCGCCGTTTGCGAATCACGAATCGTAATTCGTACCTTTGCGGGGCTATGAAGTAATGCTATGAGCGACAACAACAAAATAATAGACGAACTTGCCGACCGCGAGTATGAGTGGGGGTTCACCACCGACGTCGAAACCGAGACCATTCCGAAAGGGCTCGGCGAAGAGACCGTGCGGATGATCTCGGCGCGAAAGGGCGAGCCCGGGTGGATGCTCGAATATCGCCTTCGCGCGTTCCGACACTGGCTGACGCTAACGCCGCCCACATGGGCGCATTTGGACATTCCGGAGATTGATTTTCAAGACATTATCTACTACGCTGCGCCCAAAACGGCCGCGAAAAAATCCATGGACGAGGTCGATCCCGAGCTTCTAAAAACCTTCGAAAAGTTGGGCGTCCCGTTGGAAGAGCAGATGATGCTGGCCGGAGTGGCGGTCGACGCGGTGATGGACTCGGTGTCGGTCAAGACGACGTTCAAGGAGACTCTGGCCGAAAAGGGGATCGTCTTCTGCTCGATGAGTGAGGCGATTCGCGACTATCCCGAGTTGATACAAAAGTACTTGGGCAGCGTAGTGCCCCATACCGACAACTTTTACGCCGCGTTGAACGCCGCCGTGTTTTCCGATGGCTCATTTTGCTACATCCCGCGGGGAGTACGCTGTCCGATGGAACTTTCGACCTATTTCCGCATCAACGCCGCCGGAACCGGGCAGTTCGAGAGGACGCTGATCGTGGCCGACGACGAGAGCTACGTTTCGTATCTGGAGGGCTGCACTGCTCCGCAGCGCGATGAAAATCAGCTGCACGCGGCGGTGGTGGAGATAGTGGTTATGAGGGACGCCGAGGTCAAATATTCGACCGTGCAGAACTGGTATCCCGGCGACAAAGAGGGCAGGGGAGGGGTGTTCAACTTCGTAACCAAGAGGGGATTATGCAAGGGCGACCGGGCGCGCCTGTCGTGGACGCAGGTCGAAACGGGCTCGGCCGTGACGTGGAAATATCCGTCATGCGTGCTGGCGGGCGAGGGGTCGTCGGGCGAGTTCTACTCGGTGGCGATGACGGCGGGTAAGCAGCAGGCCGACACCGGTACCAAGATGATCCACATCGGGCGCAACACCCGCTCGCGCATCGTCTCGAAGGGCATTTCGGCGGGGGAGTCGCAGAACTCCTATCGCGGCTTAGTGCGCGTGGCACGGGGTGCCGAGGGTGCGCGCAACCACTCTCAGTGCGACTCGCTGTTGGTGGGCGACAGTTGCGGCGCGCATACGTTCCCTTATGTCGAGACCCACAACTCGTCGGCCGAGGTGGAACACGAGGCCACGACGTCGAAAATAAACGAGGATCAACTCTTTTACTGCGGCCAGCGGGGCATCGCGCCCGAGGACGCCGTGGGGTTGATAGTGAACGGCTATGCCCGCGAGGTGTTGAACAAACTGCCGATGGAGTTTGCCGTCGAAGCGCAAAAACTGCTTGCGATCAGCCTCGAAGGGTCTGTCGGTTAAACCATTACGACTATGAAACGATTTTTATTATTGTTGTCTTTTTTTGTCTCGCTTCACGGAATCGCGACATCGCAAATTAGCGCTTCGGAAGAACAAGATAGGCTTACGCCGGCGGAGAACTTCTACGATGTGGGATCTTGGGCAGAAAATTATTATACGATTGTCAAAAATCACCTGATATCTTCCGAAGAAGATCGGTTTCTATCGCGTTTTTGGGCGTTGCCTTCATTCTCCAACGAGTATTTCCTGGGCACAATGCAGGATGGAGACGATTTTGTCGTGATCTGTCGCGAGCCCGAACAACAGATATCGGCCGATATGGGCCGCCTTGAAAATGAAAATTACATTCCGCAAATTGTCGAGATAACGCGACGCATATCCGAGCACGATGTACTGCTTCTTAATTTGCTTATCGAGGTTGCTGTTGTGAGCGCCCGTTTCGAACAGAAAATCCTGTCCGATAAGGATTGTATTAACGTCACGATGGGACTCGACGGCGCTTCCTACTTTTTTTCAACGTCCCCTTTTGGCTTCGATACTAAAACTGCCACTGCGTGGTCTCCTCCGCGCGATTCCGCACCGAGAGAGCTTATTATCATTCTCAAAGAGGTTATAACTCTGATGAAGGACGAAAAAGACGAAGACATAGAATTTACACCCGAATTAGAGGCGAGGATTAACGACCTCACCTACCGATTTAGGAAACATATAGAAGAATAAATTATGCTTGAAATAAAAGATTTACACGCCTCGGTGGCGGGGGGCGGCCGGAATGGCGACGGCGAACAGAAAGGAGCTCGCGAGATTCTGCACGGCCTTTCGCTGAGCGTCGGCGCGGGCGAGGTGCACGCCATTATGGGCCCCAACGGCTCGGGAAAATCGACCCTCGCGTCGGTGCTGGCGGGCAATCCGCGCTTCTTCGTGACGGGCGGTGAGATGCTGCTGGATGGGCGCAATATAGCCGAACTGAGCATCGAGGAGCGCGCCCGCGAAGGGTTGTTTTTAGGATTTCAGTATCCGGTGGAGATCCCCGGGGTGTCGATGGCGGCCTTTATGAAGGCGGCGATGGCCGAAAAACGCAAGCATGAAGGTCTCGACCCCTTGTCTGCCGCCGAGTTCCTGAAGCTTTCGCGCGAAAAGGCCGCTCTCGTCGGGCTCGATCCGGCGATGCTGTCACGCTCGGTGAACGAGGGTTTTTCGGGCGGCGAGAAGAAAAAGAACGAGATATTCCAGATGGCGATGCTGGAGCCGCGGGTGGCGTTTCTCGACGAGACCGACAGCGGACTCGACATCGACGCGCTGCGCATAGTGGGCGAGGGGGTGTCGAAGTTGCGCAGGCCGGACAACGCCATCGTGCTCATCACCCACCATCAGAGGCTGTTGGACTACATCGTGCCCGACTTCGTGCACGTGCTCTATAAGGGGCGCATAATCGCCTCGGGCGACCGCACATTGGCACTTAAACTCGAAAAAGAGGGCTATGACGAGCTTATTTCCCGATCTTAAAGAGGGCGCCGCGGAAAAATTGAGCTTCCCGGCAGGGGAGCACATCGGCGAACCGCTGCTTGTCGAATCGGGCTCCCGGAGCGTTCGCATCTCGCTTTCGGAGGGGGCGCGCCTGCATCTTTGCACGTTTGTGCTCTCGGGCGAGGGGAGTGCGCAGCTCTCTTTGGAGGTCGAACTGGCCGGGCCACGGGCTTCATTCGAGCTCGACGGCCTGTTCGTCGCCTCGGGGCGGGGTAGTGCCTCGATCGACGTGAATGTGCGCCATCTGCACCCCGACACCGTGAGCCGCCAACTCGTCAAAGGCATAGCGACGGACGAAGCCACCGGAACGTTCTCAGGAATGGTTTATGTGGCGCCCGGGGCTCAACGCACCGACGCCGTGCAGCAAAACCGCAACTTGCAATTGACCGACGCGGCGCACATTTTCACCCGTCCGGGGCTCGAAATTTACGCCGACGACGTGAAGTGTAGTCACGGTGCCACCGTGGGGCAATTAGACGCCGAGGCGCTCTATTATATGCGTCAGCGGGGCATCTCGGAGGAGGCGGCGCGCCGGATGCAGTTGCAGGGGTTTGCCGCCGAAATTATCGACCGCTGCCCGACCGAGGCAAGTGTCGCGGGCTTGGCAGGGGCGGCTGAATCCGTTCGCAAAACAGTATCCGACCGTGTTCTCGCGTTGTAATATAATTATCTCCTTCTCGAAATGTCTCCACCGCGCCGTGCGCGACGACAGACGTTCGGTCGGTGATTATGTCGTAATTCAAAAATGACTTTGAATTACGATATAATCGTGGTCGGCGGCGGCCACGCGGGATGCGAGGCGGCTGTGGCGGCGGCGCGCCTTGGTTCGCGAGTGTTGTTAGTGACGATGGATCTGTCGAAACTGGCTGCCATGTCGTGTAATCCGGCTGTGGGCGGTGTTGCTAAGGGACAGATCGTGCGCGAAATCGACGCTTTGGGCGGGCAGATGGGAATCATCACCGACCTTTCGACCATTCAATTTCGCATGTTGGGTCGCTCGAAGGGTGCCGCCATGTGGAGCCCTCGTGCGCAGTGCGACAAGGCACTGTTTTCGGAGTTGTGGCGCCGGAAGGTGGAAAACACCCCGAACCTGTTCCTTTGGCAGGACAGTGTGGCGGACATCGCCGTAGTCGACGAAAGCAGTGGGGACGATGGGGGCGCGAATCGTGCGACGCGACGCGTTACCGGCGTAAAAACCGCTTTGGGAGTGGAATTTACGGCTCGGGCTGTGATATTGACGGCTGGTACTTTTTTGAACGGCCTTATCCACGTAGGAGGATCGAAGGTAGAGGGGGGGCGTCTCGGAGATGCTCCGTCGCGCGGGCTGACAGAACGGTTGATCGCGCTCGGGTTCGATGCCGGACGCATGAAGACCGGAACTCCGGCGAGGTTGGACGGCCGCACAATAGATTTCTCGCGCTTGGAGAGGCAAGAAGGCGATACCGTGCCGTCGAAATTTTCGTTTTCGCCCGAAACTTCGCCTGTCGATCGCCAACTTCCGTGCTACATCGCAACCACGTCGCCGGAGGTGCACGACATTTTGCGTTCCGGATTTGCCTTTTCCCCGCTTTTCAACGGCACGATCCGCGGAGTGGGGCCCAGGTACTGTCCCAGCATCGAGGATAAACTTCGCACCTTTGCGGACAAGGATTCTCACCAGCTTTTCCTTGAGCCCGAGGGATTTACAACCAACGAGTACTATCTGAACGGGTTTTCTTCGTCGCTCCCATGGAGTGTGCAGGCGGAGGCTTTGCGGCGAATCGACGGCTTAGAAAACGCCCACATTCTCCGCCCCGGATACGCCATCGAGTACGACTATTTTCCGCCCACGCAACTGCGGCACACGCTGGAGACCAAATTGGTGCGCGGTCTCTATTTCGCGGGCCAGATAAACGGCACCACCGGCTATGAGGAGGCGGCGGCGCAGGGGCTTGTAGCAGGAATAAATGCGCATATCGCGACGGCGCGCGCGGTCGGCTCAAAAGCAGCGGTGCGCGCGGTTCATGCGGCCAATGCGGCCCGCGCTACTTGTGCGTCTTGTGTGGGAGTTTTCGAAAACGCGACAACCGACAAAACTACCGAGGTGGACTTCAAAGTGGACTCAAAAAAAGAGACACCCATTGAGTCTACTTCTCCCGAACACCACGAAGATTTTATTTTGCGTCGAGACGAGGCATACATCGGGGTGCTGATCGACGACTTGGTGACGAAGGGGGTAGACGAGCCGTATAGGATGTTTACTTCGAGGGCCGAATACCGCATACTGCTGCGCGGCGACAACGCCGACCTTCGCTTGACTCCGCGAGGACGTTCGATCGGTCTGATAGATGACGGAAGATGGCTGGCGTTCGAGCAAAAAAGAACGAACGTAGAATCGCTTAAAAGTTTCGTTCATGGACTGAGCATCGCTCCGAACGATCTACGCGACTATCTTTTTTCGGTCAATTCGGCGCCTCTGACCCAAGGCCGCAAGCTAAGTTTCATACTTTCGCGCGGAGAAATTCTTCTAAAAGAGGTTGCTGCCGCGCTTCCCGCGTTGGGCGATTTCATCTCGACACAATCAATTTCCGACGGGGAGATCGAGCAGGTGGAGATAGAGATCAAGTATCGAGGCTATATAGAGCGTGAAAAAATGATCGCTGAAAAACTTCGTCGTCTCGAAGATGTAGTCATTCCGGCTGACTTCAACTTCAACTCCCTCGCATCCCTAACCATGGAGGCCCGTCAAAAGCTATCCCACATCCGCCCTGCAACCATCGGCCAAGCCTCGCGAATCCCCGGAGTATCTCCGGCCGACATCAACGTGCTGTTGGTTTCTTTCGGAAGATAACCCACCTCGCCATTGTCTCCGCGACCTCCATCCCACACATCCATCACGCGCAAGAAAAAGCGGATTGTTCCTCGTGGAACAATCCGCTTTTCAACACAAAATCAAGTCGCAGCCTTTCGCTCAAAGCGTTTTGGCAAAAGAATCCTTCAACGTCACCGTCCTGTTAAACACCGGCGCGCCATCCACAGAGTCGGCGTCCTTGCAAAAATAACCGATCCTCTCGAACTGAAATTTCTCGCCCACGGCCGCCGAGGCGAGCGATGGCTCCATATAAACGGTCGTAGTGACCAACGATTCGGGATTGAGATGCGATAAAAACGTCTCTCCCTCGGAGCAATCGTCAGGATTTTCCTTCGAAAACAGGGTGGAGTAGAGGCGCGCTTCCGCCTTCACCGCATGCGGCACCGACACCCAATGAATCACCCCCTTAACGCGACGCCCGTCCGAAGAACCTCCTCCGGCCGACTCCGGATCATAAGAACAACGCAATTCAACAATCTCACCCGTGGCCGGATCACGCACCACTTCGTCACATCGAATCAAATAACCGTAACGAAGACGAACCTCTCCGCCCGGCGACAGTCGATAGTATTTCTTAGGGGGATCTTCCATGAAGTCACCACGCTCGATGTAAATTTCGCGCGTCAGCGGCACTTCGCGCGTTCCGGCACTCTCGTCCTCCGGATTGTTTACGCACGTAATCATCTCAACGCACCCATCCACACTATGCTTTACGTCCTCTTTTTTGTTGTCTCCCTCGCAAGACGCCTCCGCCAGAGCCTCGACGCTCTGACGGTCGGCGCTCAGTCGATGAAATCGCTCGCACTCCGCGCTCGCTTTGTTCCCCGTGGAACATCCGGAAGCCACACCTTTATCACCCAAACCTGCTTTGTTCCCCGTGGAACATTCCGCGCCGGAACAACCCGTATCACTCGAAGCAGAAACCCCAAAATTAGTAATAATAACCTTCAACGGATCCATCACAACCATTCGGCGCTCGGCCGTCTTATTCAAATCTTCGCGCACCGAAAATTCCAACAGTCCCAGGTCGATCACATTATCGCGCTTGGCAACGCCCACCCGTTCGGCAAACGCGCGAATCGCCGTCGGAGTGTACCCCCTGCGCCGCATACCCGAAATGGTCGGCATCCGCGGGTCGTCCCAACCATTCACTACACCCTCCTGCACCAACTGCAAAAGTTTGCGCTTACTCATTATGGTGTGCGTGAGATTAAGGCGCGCGAACTCATACTGATGGGACGGGAATATCTCCAGCTTCTCAATAAACCAATCGTACAGCGGCCTGTGCACCGCAAACTCAAGCGTACATATCGAATGGGTTATGCGCTCGATGCTGTCGCTCTCGCCGTGTGCAAAGTCGTACATCGGATAGATGCACCACTTATCGTCCGTGCGGTGGTGTGAGGTGTGGATAATTCGGTACAAAATCGGGTCGCGAAAGAGCATATTCGAGTGCCCCATGTCGATCTTGGCGCGCAACACGCACGACCCGTCGGCAAATTCGCCGGCACGCATCGCCGCAAAAAGCCGCAGGTTATCCTCAACGGAACGGTCGCGAAAAGGACTATTCGCACCGGGTTCGGTAATCGTCCCCCGGGTGGTGCGTATCTGCTCCTGAGTCTGGTCGTCCACATATGCCAGCCCCTTACGGATCAACATCACCGCCCAGTCGTACAGCTGCTCGAAGTAGTCCGACGCATATCGTTCCTCGGCCCAATCGAAGCCGAGCCACTTGATATCCTCCTTAATCGAGTCCACATACTCCACATCCTCCTTCACCGGATTTGTGTCGTCGAAGCGCAAGTTGCACTTGCCGCCATATCTCGCGGCCAGCCCGAAGTTCAGACAAATGCTCTTGGCGTGACCGATATGCAGGTAGCCGTTGGGTTCTGGCGGAAAACGGGTCGTCAACTCCGTCCCTCCGTCCGCTATATATTTCTCGACGATCTCTTCGATGAAGTTGAGCGAACGCTCAGGTGTGTTATTCGCCGCGTCCGCCACACCTTCAATATATTTCTCTTCCATTGTTCTGTCATTTAATATTCGTGATCGAAGGGGCTATCAAACCCCTCCGATCTGCTAATTTATCGCTTAGAAGCTGTGGTCGTTTATCGTTACTTCTTCACGATAGTCATCTCGTCGAGCAGATATCCCGCTCCGGCGAAGTTGTCGATCGTCCAGAGCACGTAACGGATATCGAGGTTGATGCAGCGCTGCAATTCGGGCTCGAACACCACGTCGCCGCTCATAGCCTCCCAGTTGCCGTCGAAAGCGAGCCCGATGAGCTGACCGTGCGCGTTCAACACCGGCGAACCGCTGTTTCCGCCTGTTATATCGTTGTTGCTCAGGAAGTTGATCCTCAATTCGCCATCCTGACCATAGATTCCGTAGTCCGAAGCGGCGTAGGCGTCCTTGATCTTCTGCTCGACCGTAAACTCAAGCGCGTTCGACGGATCCTCCTTCTCGATCACGCCGGCCAGGGTGGTGTAGTAACGATAATCCACCCCGTCGCGCGGAGAGTAGGGCAGCACCTGGCCGTAGGTAAGACGCAACGAAAAGTTGGCGTCCGGATAGAGTTTAGCCGCCGGATCCATCTCGCCCAAACCTTTGATATACACCCTGTGCCAATCTTCTATGGCTTTCGCGTGCGCCATGGCGCCCATCGAGAGCCCCATCACCGACTGCTGCACCGACATCATCGCCTGCACGGCCGGATCCGACACGAACACCTCCTGACTGTAATCGTCGAGCGATGCGAAAAGTTTCTCCTGCGAAGCAAACACCGAGTTGTCGAACATGTTGTCTACCCACGCCTCCACATTGCCGCCAAACAAAGAGTCGATATCAGCATAGAGCGACGGAAGGTTTTCGGCCTCAAGGTTTTCGCGAACTATGGTAAACATGCGCTTGGCCACACGGCGATCGGTCGGTTCGTTGTAGTCGTTATAGAATTTTGCGGCGGCGGCCTTCACCTCGTCGATATTTGCGATAGCGCCGTCTTCACCCATCTTCATGGCGTTCATAATCCGCGCCGGCGAGGATACAATCTCGGAACCTGCCCAGAGAGCTTCGTAGAGATACTGAACTATGCCGTCGGCCTTCGACGAGGCCTCCACTGCGGCCTTTATCGACGGCAGAGCCAGTTTATATTGCTGCTCAGACTCCACACCGTCGGCCCACGCCTGAAAGCGCGCCTCAAGCTCAGCTTTACGCTCCGGAATGTTGTTATCGGCGAGAGCCTTGTTCATGCCGATTGAGTTCTTCCAATAGTTGGCCGACTGTGCATATTTCGACGCGTATTTGAGCCTCACCGCCGGATCCGCCAACATATCCTCCATGATGATAGCCTGACGCTCGCCACGGATGTAGATGCGGTTGGTGTTTTCCACATCTATCATGTGCTCCATCTGCGAGGTGGTCATGTAGCGGTTGGTGCTGCCGGGGAAGCCCATCACCATCGAGAAGTCATTCTCCTTTATCCCTTTAATAGAGATTTCGAGATGCCTCGAAGCCTGATAGGGTTTGTTTTCGGGCGAGTACTCGGCCGGCTTATTGTCCGCTCCGGCGTAGATGCGGAACATCGAGAAGTCGTCGGTGTGGCGCGGCCACATCCAGTTGTCGGTGTCGCCGCCGAACTTACCCATCGAGTTCGGGGGAGTGCCCACCAGACGCACGTCGCGAAAAACCTCGGTCACTAAGGCGAAGTACTGATTGCCGCCCATGAATGAACGGATCTCGACGTTGTATTCGGGATTCGCCGCCTTCCTCTCCTCGGTCACGCGCGCCAGATTGGCCTTCACGATCTCATCGCGCTCTGCGCCGACACCCATACCCGCCGCTTCGCCCAACACCTCAGCCGTCACGTCGTCCATTCGCCTGACGAAAGTCACCGCAAGACCCGGAGCGGGAATCTCTTCCTCGCGCGACATTGCCCAAAAGCCGTCGTTAAGGTAGTCGTGCTCCACGGTGCTGACGCTCTGAATGTTGGGATAGCCGCAATGGTGGTTGGTAAGCAGAAGTCCTTCGGCCGAAACGACTTCGCCGGTGCAACCCCCGCCGAAAATCACGATCGCGTCCTTCAAAGACGATCCGTTGACGTTGTAGATATCCTCGGCGTCGAGCTTCAGCCCCTTGGCCTTCATATCTTTGATGTTCAGTTTATTGAGGTACGGCAACAGCCACATACCTTCATCCGCGACAGCGGGTAGTACAAACATAACCGCGAGAGCGGCCACAAACAGTTTTTTCATTTTTTATCCGGTTGTTTTGTCAATATGATTAGCAAAATGCAAATGTACTATTAAAAAACTAAACAATTTCTAAATCCGGCGTTGTTATTATCTATTAAGTTCCAACATAGCGCGAATACTCCGCTCGGCAGCTGAGCGCACCGACTCTTCGACCACAACCTCTGGCCGTTCTGTTTCGAGCGCCGCGACGATCTTCTCAAGCGTCACGAGCTTCATATAGGCGCAATCGTTGCATCCGCAGGTAGAATCGACGGGAGGGGCTGGAATAAACGTTTTGTCCGGATATTTTTTGTTCATTTCGTGCAGAATGCCCGATTCGGTGACGACTATAAACTCTGTCGCCGAACTGCGACCCGCATAATCGAGTATCGCCGCCGTACTGCCGACAAAATCGGCCACCATAAGTATCGGCTCCTTGCACTCGGGGTGGGCCAACACAGGAGCCTCCGGGTGGGCGGCCTTCAAAGCGAGAATACCTTCCAACGAAAACTCCTCGTGAACGTGACATGCCCCGTTCCAAAGTATCATATTCTCCCTACCTGTCTGCCTCTTCAACCACGAGCCGAGATTCCTGTCGGGCGCGAATATTATCTCCCTGTCCGCCGGAATCGAGCGGATCACCTCCAACGCGTTCGACGAGGTGCAGCATATGTCGGTCAGAGCCTTTATCTCGGCGGTCGTATTCACGTAAGATACTACCAACGCCTCCGGATGCTGCTTCTTGAACGCCGCAAAATCGTCCGCCCCGCACGAGTCGGCCAACGAACAGCCCGCTTCCGGATCCGGTATGAGCACTTTTTTGGTCGGCGAGAGAATCTTCGCAGTCTCGGCCATGAAGTAGACGCCGGCGAACACTATGATATCCGCCTGGGTTCGCGCCGCCTCTATCGACAGCGCCAGCGAGTCGCCCACAAAATCGGCCACCGCCTGCACCTCGGGTCTCGTATAGTAGTGAGCCAAGATCACAGCCCTCTTACGGCTCTTCAAATCTTTTATCTTTTCGGTCATCTCCGCAACCATCTCCACTATTTTATTTTTTACTTTATAATAAATATATATTCAATATAAATAATAATGGTCGTTCATATCCTCAATAACTATTCTCCCTCCCATCTCAAAACGACTTGTCGAAAAGCGCGAACAAACCATCATTCTTATTTTTGTTGTAGATACTTGAGACTTATGCATTCATGCGATACATTTATAAACACTGTTTACGTTTGTTATAAACATATAAACACCAAAATTTATAATAACACTCCAACCGCCAAAATGTTTATTTCTGTTCAAAAAAATCAACAAAAACAGATGTCGACGCCGTTGCTAAGAGTTATCGACATGTTGTTTTAAGGTTTCCAACAGACACTTGAGAGTTTATCGACAATCTTCTTGGCGACTGGGGTGTAGTATGGTTTAACCTCGTCGTTAATGCCGCGAGAGGCACTTTGTGTGGTGTTTTCGCTTTCGAAGCCGTCCGCCGCCATGGCCTGAAGAACCAACGGTATTTCACCCAAAATATCCAAGCGCTCCTCCTGCGCGAATTTGCTCACTCCGCCACGGCCGAAAACATAGTATCGGTTGTCGGGCAACTCCGCTGGCGAAAACCAGGACATGTTTTCAACAATCCCCAACAGTGGGATGTCTATACCTTGAGTCCTAAACATCTTCACTCCGCGCCTGACGTCCGCAATGGCGAGTTCGCCGGGAGTGGAGACCACGACCGCCCCGTCAATTGCAAGCTCGTGCGCCACCGACAGCAGAACGTCGCCCGTTCCGGGTGGCAGGTCTATCAAAAGATAATCCAACTCTCCCCAGGCCGTCTGCCGGACAAGTTGCCGAAGCGCGTTCACGGCCATCGGCCCGCGCCACACCAGAGCGTCCGACGCGCCGATAAAAAATCCGATCGACATAATCTTAACGCCGCGACTAAAAGCGGGCTCTATCAGAGCGTCGGCTCCCTCTCCGGTTGCGGGTGGCTGATAACCCTCGACCCCGAACAGCGCCGGTTGCGACGGGCCGTGGATGTCGGCGTCGAGCACTCCGACACGAAAACCGGACTCGGCAAGGGCTACGGCAAGGTTCGCGGCGACGGTGCTCTTTCCCACGCCCCCCTTGCCGCTCGCCACCGCCACAACGCGATTAACGCCAGGCAGGCGGCGCGAAACCTCGCTCTCGACCACGGCGGTCTTCGGAGCGGGCTGCACGACCTCGACCGTAACCTCCGCGTCGGGGAACGCCTCGCCCAGCGCCTGCAAGGCGCGTCGCCTTAACGAAGCGGCGAACGGCTCCCGCGGACGTCGAAATTTCAGCGATATCTCGATCCGCGACTTCGACGGCGAGTCTTCGCGATCCGCGGCCACGACCGAAATGTCATTAACGAACCCTCCGGAGTGGAGTCCATGCCCGCTTTCGGGATGGATCACGGTGTCCAACAGCTCTTCGACGCTATTTTTATTTATCATATTCAAACGATTAGGCGAAACAAAAATATAAAAAATAAATTACCTTTGCCCACAGCGGCTCGACAATAGCCGCGACAAAAGACCAAATAACCTCTAAAACAATCATAATTATGAACTTTTTTAAAACTTTTTTGGCGGCGTTGCTCGCCATTGTAGTCGGTTTCGGCGCAATGGTCATCATGTGGACCCTCGTTATGGTGGGCATGATGGCCTCGCTGGGCTCCTCTTTCGGCGGCTCGATGCCCGCTCCGGTTATGGGCGAATCGGTGTTGAGGCTCGACATGGGCACGGTGACCGACGCTCCGAGTGGCAGCCCGTTCGGCGGATTCGATTTCGCCACCATGTCGTCCACTCCGGGCGTGTCGTTGTTGCAAGCCGTGCGCGCCATCCAATCCGCCACTACCGACGACCGCATCGAGGGCATCTACATCAACTTCGACGAAAACACCTCGATCTCGCTCACGGGACTGGAGGAACTTCGCGCCGAGTTGGTGAAATTTAAGGAGAGCGGCAAATTTATCGTCGCCTATCAGGAGAGCTGGGCGCAGATCGGCTACTGGTTCGCCTCGGTGGCCGACAAGGTCTACGCCAACCCCGCCGGCGGGTTGCAGTGGCAGGGTCTGAGCACCCAGATGATGTTCTACAAAGGGCTGTTGGACAAGTTAGACATCGAACCGATCGTCGTGCGCCACGGGCAGTTCAAGAGCGCGGTCGAACCGTTCATCCTCGACGGCATGAGCCCCGAGAACCGCCTGCAATACGAAACCCTGTTCGGCTCGATCTGGAACGTGATGGTGTCCGACATCGCCGCCTCGCGCGGGATCACTGTCGACGAACTTCAGCGTATGGCCAATGAGCTGACCATCGACTCTCCGCAGGCGGCGGTGGACAACAAGATGATCGACGGCACGATGTACGAAGATCAGGTATTGGCCGACATGGGCTCGCGCATGAAAGAGACGACCGAAGAACCCAAAATCGTTTCGTTCGGCGACTACGCCGCGCAGGTGTTCGACGAATCGAAGTCCGACAACGAGATCGCGATCGTATACGCCGAGGGCGACATCGTTTCGGGCTCGGGTTCGCAGGGTCAGATAGGCAGCGCCTCGCTGGTAGAAAAGATCAAAGAGGTGCGCGAAGACGACGACATCAAAGCGGTGGTGCTGCGCATCAACTCTCCGGGCGGTAGCGCCTTGGCGTCAGAAGTTATGTGGCGCGAACTGGAGCTGCTGAAGGCCGAAAAGCCGTTGGTCGTTTCGATGGGCTCGATGGCCGCTTCGGGCGGGTACTACATCGCCGCCCCGGGAGATGCCATTATGGCCAACCGCACTACATTGACTGGCTCGATAGGCGTGTTCGGCCTGTTCGCCAACCTGTCGGATGCACTCAAAACCAACGCCGGCATCACGGTCGACGTGGTGAATACCAACCGCTACTCCGATCTGGGTACGATGCTGCATTCTCCTTCGGAGGCCGAAATGGCATATCTGCAAAAGTCGGTTGAGGATGTGTACGCCACCTTCACGGGTCACGTCGCCGCCGGTCGCAACATGACGGTCGAGGCGGTGGACAACATCGGTCAGGGTCGCGTGTGGTCGGGAGTGAACGCCCTTGAAATCGGTCTTATCGACGGTTTCGGAGGCCTTGTCGACGCGGTTGCGCTGGCCGCGGACAGAGTGGGTGTTGCCGACGACTTCCGCGTTCGCGAGGTGATGGACACCCCCACAGGTCTGGAAGCGCTGTTCGGCGGTTTGGGCGCCACGGTTCGCAACTATGTTATGCAGGATGAGTTGGGCGCGGCGTTCGAAGAGTATGAGCATCTGCGTCAAATGCTGGACGAAAAAGGTGTTCAGGCGCGCATGCCCTACGCCATCGACATCAGGTAACTCCGCTTATCTAACACAGCGGTTGTAAAAGAGGGCCTCGCCGAAGCAGGGCCCTCTTCATTTAGGAGTCTATTATATAGGGAGCGCTACCAAGCCATGCCCTCCCAGTCGCATACGAACCTGCGACCGTCGTTCATCAACACGTCGAACTCGAACAGCATTCCCGCTTCGGTGTGCGTTACGGTGAACGAACCGCCTGTGGGGGAGAGGTTGTACAGGGAATTTAGACGATCGTCGGAGGCGCTCACCGTGAACGTTCCGAACGTTCCCAGGGTATGGTTGGCGGCGAAATTCTCGTCGAAGGAGTAGTTGCCGGCGGGAATGGTGGTAAGTCCATTCATAACGTCGGAGTCGTTCCAATCCATGAGCGTGGATGCAGCCTCTATGTTTAGAGTGTAGCTATATTGAGTGGCCGAATCCCAGTGGCTGAAAGACAGGCTCAATCCCGCCGTTCCTTCGCCGTAAGAGTTGTCCGATATGTTGAAGTTGCGGTTGGAGAATTCGATGCCGAACTCCTCCACCTGCGCCTCGTAGAGTTCGCCCGTCCAGCTGCCCGAGATGGTGTTGCCGTCGACGTCCCGGAATTCATAGGCGATGGTGTAGTCGTTATCCTCTTTGGTTATGTTGACGAAGCCCTCGCCCGCGATGGCCCACTGTCCGGCTTTGTCGGCCGAGAAGTCGGGGTTCCACTGCCAGTCGTAGTCGCCGCGCAGCCAGCAGCCCTGGAAGTTGCCGCGGCTCGGTTCGGATGCCGGTTCGGCGGTTCCGGCCACACCCGCGCGGGCTGCCGAAGCCATGGCGTAGTTGCCAACGGGGAGCTCTTCGAGGTCGGCGGCGGTGTTGACGACAAGGTCGACCGAGATTCCGGAGGCGTTTTCGAAAGCCACGCGCCACATGTTGTTGCGGCCGAGATATTTTTCGGCGGTCACGTCGCTCCAGTCGGTCGTCGCGGTGTCGCCCTCGACCCCTTCGGGCCATACGTGCGAACGGAGCGGGCCTTCGTATATTGCCTGGATTTCAGTACCGCCGGCCACCGAGAGTTCCATCTCGATAGTGTACTGGTCGCCTTCGGCCGCGATGACGGCCTTACCGCCGACGATGGGGTAGTCCAAAGAGCCGGTGTCGAGGTCGGCGTCGGGATAGAAATAAGAAGAGGGAGCGAGGCCGCGCGCCTCGAAGCTTTCGGTGTATTCGTAGGTTCCGGCGGCGGGCACATCGTTCAAAAAGTCGTCGAACTCTTCGCCCGTCAATTCGAGGCGGATCTCGGAGCGGGTTCCGTCTTGGTTGTCGAAGTGGAACATCAGGCCGTAGATGTTGAAGCTTCCGTTTTTGCCCACGTGATCCATACGCGCCTCGGTGATGGCGATCGGTTCATCGGGCTCGGGCTCCTCTTCGGTTTTGGCCAGCTGGGAGAAAGTTACTGTCTTGGTGAGAGGTTCGTCGCCCGTGGTGGTGAAGACAACCTCGGCGGTGCGGGTCTCTTCGCTGTCGTTGGCGGCGACGGTGATGGTGACCGTGGTTTCGGTGTCGCCCTCGGCGTCTTCGTCGGCAAAGCCCTCGGCGGGAGCGACGGTCAGCCATTCGTCGGCGGTGCCGGCGGCCGTCCAGTCGAGATTCGACGACACGGTGAGTGTGTATTCGTCGCCCTCTGCGACCATATCATTGACTATCAATGAATTACCCCCCCCCTCGATGGAAACTTCGAGAGTCGGTTTGCCGGGTTCGGGCGGCGTAGGGTTGTTGTCTTCGGGGCTGCACGAGGCGAGGCCCAAGGAGAGTGCGGCGAGCGCGAGGGTAAAGATTTTTTTCATTTCAAAATGGTTTTTTAAGGGTTGTTTTAGTTCTACGTTATAACGGTTATTTGCTCAAAAAATTGTTCGAAATCATCTGCAAAGCGGCTTCGGCGGAGATGGATGGGTGTTTCTTCGGGCGTTTTTAATAGAGCCGGAATGTGGTTTTCGGTCATTCGAACAGCGCGCCGATAATGTAGTCCGACAGCAGGAATTTGTCGGGCGGGATGGCGATGCGGCTGCCGTTTTTTCCGCCCCCGCCGCAGCCTTCTCCTTCCCCGCCGCGGTCTTCTCGGCTACCGCTTTCTCCACTCATGTCGCGCCGCACAAGCAGGCCGTCGGACAGAAGTTTTTCGAGATTTTTATCCTCGCGCAACTCTTCCGCCGCAATGCCGTCGACGGTTCTCAGCGCCGTCATCACCCGCTCGTTGGCAAGGTCGGTGTCGGAGAGGGTCTCGCCGTCGTAAATGCCGCCCGAAATCCCTTCCGTTTTCGCGTCGGTTCCGGCCGCGGCAATATATTTTTCGACATCGGGGGCGACCCATTCGCGGCGCCTGCCTCCGTCGAACGAGTGGGCCGAGGGGCCGACGCCAAGGTAGGGTGCGCCGCTCCAGTAGGCCGAGTTGTGCACCGCCCGGCGACCCGGCTGCGCGAAGTTCGAAATCTCGTAGTGCTCGAATCCCGCCTCTGTCAACCGCCGCCGCAAGGTTTCGTACTGCCGCTCGCTCTCCGCCTCGGGGATGGGTCTCAGATCGCCTTTGCGCGCCATTTTACCGAACGTCGTCCCCGGCTCTATCGTCAGGTGGTAGGCCGAAATGTGCTGCACGCCCAGCCCGATCGCCTCGTCCAGCGAACGCTCCCACTGTGCGGCCGTCATCCCGGGGATGCCGAAGATCAGGTCTATCGAGATGTTGTCGAAGCCGTTTCGCTGCGCCGCCCTCACCGCATCCCGCGCCCGCGCCGCCGAGTGTCGGCGGTTCATCAGCCGCAGCAGGCCGTTGTCGAAACTCTGGATGCCGATGCTCAGGCGGTCAAAGCGCGTTTCGGCCAGCCGCTCGATATATTCGTCCGTCAGATCCTCCGGATTGGCCTCCATGGTCACCTCCCGCAGCCCCGAGCAGTCCCACAGTCCGGCCGCGCGATCCAACACCCCCTGCAACCGTTCGGGCTCAAGGAGCGACGGCGTGCCCCCTCCTATATATATAGTGTCCAACCGCCGCGCCGGCAGAAAATCGCGCCGAAACGCCATCTCCCGCTCCAACGCGTCCAAAAAAGCCACCTCGCAGCCCCGAGCCGGGCGGCTGTAAAAGTCGCAGTAGGCGCATTTTTGCCCGCAGAAGGGGATGTGTATATAGAGTCCGGCCATGGTTTGAAAACGCAAGATAGGTAAAATTTATATAAAACCGGCAGCGGCATAAAAAACCGACCGCTAAAATATTATTAAGAAATCTTAAAAAAGAGCTGTTATTTTGGTAACAATATAAATGTTTGCTACCTTTGTGGTTTATTGGCTAAATTTAATCGAACATAAAAACACAAACAACAATGGCAACAATTGATTTAAGCAAGTACGGCATCACCGGAGCCACCGAAGTGATCCACAACCCCTCCTACGAGGAGCTCTACCGCGCCGAGATCGACCCCAAGAACGAAGGGTTCGAAAAGGGCGTGGAAACCGTCACCGGCGCCGTGTCGGTCAACACCGGCATTTTCACCGGCCGCTCGCCCAAAGACCGCTACATCGTGAAGGACGCGGTGAGCGACGCCAACATCTGGTGGGACGGCAACATCAACAAACCGGTCTCGGGCGAAGTTTACAACCACTGCAAGGCTCTTGTTCAGAAAGAGCTCAGCGGCAAGAAACTCTACGTGGTGGACACTTTCTGCGGCACCAACAAGGACACCCGCATGAAGGTTCGCTTCATCATGGAGGTCGCATGGCAGGCCCACTTCGTGACCAACATGTTCATCCGCCCGTCGCATTATGAGCTGGAGAACTACGGCGAGCCCGATTTCGTGGTGATGAACGGCTCGAAGGTGACCAACCCGCAGTGGAAGGAACAAGGGCTCAACAGCGAGGTGTTCGTGATGTTCAACCTCACCGAAAAGGTGCAGATCATCGGCGGCACGTGGTATGGCGGCGAGATGAAGAAGGGCATGTTCTCGATGATGAACTACTACCTGCCTTTGAAGGGCATGGCTTCGATGCACTGCTCGGCCAACGTGGGCGAAAAGGGCGACGTGGCCGTATTCTTCGGCCTCTCGGGCACCGGCAAAACGACTCTCTCCGCCGACCCTAAACGCTACCTCATCGGCGACGACGAGCACGGCTGGGACGATAACGGCGTCTTCAACTTCGAGGGCGGCTGCTACGCCAAGACCATCAACCTCAGCAAGGAGAACGAGCCCGACATCTGGAGGGCCATCCGCCGCGACGCGCTGCTGGAAAACGTGGTCGTTAAAAACGGCGTGCCCGACTACGCCGACGGAAGCGTGACCGAAAACACCCGCGTTTCGTACCCCATCTACTTCATCAATAAGATCGTGTCGCCCTCCAAGGCGGGTCACGCCAAGAAGATCATCTACCTGTCGGCCGACGCGTTCGGCGTGCTGCCTCCGGTTTCGATCCTCGACGACGCTCAGGCTCAGTACCACTTCCTGTGCGGCTACACCTCGAAACTGGCCGGTACCGAGCGCGGCATCACCGAACCCGTACCGAGCTTCTCGCCCGCGTTCGGCGAAGCGTTCCTGACGCTGCACCCCACCGTCTACGCAGGGGCGTTGTCGAAGAAGATGAAGCAGCACGGCGCAAAGGCATATCTTGTGAACACAGGATGGAACGGCACGGGCAAGCGCATCTCCATCAAGGACACCCGCGCTATTATCGACGCCATCATCGACGGCTCGATCGAAACGGCTCCCACGACGCATATTCCGATCCTCAACCTAACCGTCCCCACAGCTCTGAAAAACGTGTCGGAAGGGATCCTCGATCCGCGCCAGACCTATGCGGACGTCGCCGTTTGGGAAGAGAAGGCCAAAAGCCTCGGTGCGAAGTACATCAAAAACTTCGAGCAGTATACCGACACTCCCGAGGGCAAGGCGTTGATTCCCGCAGGGCCGAAACTTTAGTCGGCGAAGCCGGCAAAGTTCACCGACCGAACGCCGACCGTCGCCATGGGCTGTGGAGGCGTCTTGTGAGGGAGGTAACCGAAGAGAGGCCGCTCACTTGAGCGGCCTTTTCTTTATTCCGTCAGCTGAAATATCTGCTCGACCGGCACGTCGAAATATCGCGCCAACTTCAAAGCCAGCACCGACGAGGGAGTGTAGACGCCGTTTTCGATGGTGTTGATAGTCTTGCGCGTGACGCCGATCGCCGCCGCCAGCTCCTCCTGTGTGATGTCGCGGATCGCCCGCTGCACCTTCAGGGTGTTCTTCAATTCTCCCTGTCCCATAGCTATTTGCGATTGCGGTTCAACACGAGCCACGAGATTGAAAAGGCTAACAGTCCGAGCCAAAATATCGATTCGAAAAACGCCGCCAAAGGAATCCCCTGCATGTGGCCTATGGTGAGATAATCGACGGGGAGCGTTTGTGTGTTGCCGAGAATAACCGACAGCACATAGGAGAGAGCAACCAAGGACAACGCGCACATAACCACCACAAAGGCAATCCGTTGCGAGAGGTTGTTGTAGGTCTCGTACATCTCGTTGCGCAGGGCGGCGCGAAGATCCTTGTCGCGTCCGATGCGGCGTTTGATCGCCAGAAACCAGACGATGGAGACAGCCAACAGCAGTAGGCTCAGTCCGAACAAAACGCGCGGAAAGCCAACCTTAAAAACCATGGCCGTCAAGGATAAGATAAGGCACATCACCTGCGCGACCACCATCAGCGCCATCGCCCGGTAGCGCCGGCGGTCGAGTTTTTCGATAAGTTTTGCTTCCATAGTTATAAATACATTTTAGCGTTAAGGAACATTGTCAGTGCCACGGTTCCGGCTAAGGTTTCCCACCGTTCACTCCCCTCGACCCGCCTGAACAGAGTTTTGCCAAACGCGCTGTTCAACCAAAAAATGTTTGGCCCTTCGCCGTAGCCGTCGTCCGTCAGTGTCAGCGACAGAATAATCTCCTGCCCGCCGGCAAACCATATATTGTAGGGGGTAAGGTCGAGCTCGAACCACCCTTTTGCCCCCTCTTTCAGCTCGAATGCGATCTCTTCGTCCACGATTTTCGCTCCGGGAGTCTCGCCGTCGAACGAGTAAAAAGAGATCCTGAACTTTGCCGACGTGTATTCGTTGTTTGCAATGAGCATTTTGAAAGATAGTATCTTCGAGTCGTGTTTAATCTTTATGGGAGTTCCGAGTTCCAATCCCGTGCGATCGCCTCTGCTGATTTCGTGAGGAAAAAAGAACGGAGTGGCAAACATTCGCGTCCCACCTGAACTGCGCCCCAATTTTACGAGACGAGTTTTGCCGCCAGAGACGGTGATCGAGTCGATCAGATGTTCGCGCACCGGTTCTTGCTCGTTTGACTGTTCCCATTCCTGCCCTTGCGCTATCGTCGGCAACGCGAAGCAAAGCAATAAGATTATCCCAAATAGTTTCATTTGAATAGGTTGTTGACGTTTCTTTTTGTAACCTTTGAGTGACAAAGGAAAGAACAAATTTCCAATCATCCAAATATTTTCGTAAATTTGTGAAAACACCTGACTTGCTATGGAAAAGAGCTACACCGCGGCACCCGACCGCTACGTTGCGGCATCAGACCGCTACACCAAAATGGAGTACCGCCGCTGCGGACGGAGCGGCATCAAGTTGCCCGCCGTTTCGCTCGGCCTGTGGCACAACTTCGGCAGCGTCGACCGCTACGAAAATTACAGCGCGATCGCGTTGGAGGCCTTCGACGCGGGCGTCACCCACTTCGACCTGGCCAACAACTACGGCCCCGTGCCGGGTTCGGCGGAGAGTAATTTCGGCCGCATACTGCGCGAAACGGGTCTCGGCACCCATCGCGACGAGATGATAATCTCCACCAAAGCAGGCTATTTGATGTGGGACGGTCCCTATGGCGAGTGGGGCAGCCGTAAATATTTGACGGCCAGCCTCGACCAGAGCCTAAAACGCATGGGGCTGGAGTACGTCGACATTTTCTACTCCCATCGCCCCGATCCCGAAACCCCGTTGGAGGAGACTATGGGCGCGCTGTCCGACGCGGTAAGGCAGGGCAAGGCGTTGTATGTGGGCATCTCCAACTACGACGACGAGCAAACCCGCGCCGCCGTGGAAATTTTGCGCCGCAACGGTACCCCCTGCCTGATCCACCAGCCCAAATATTCGATGTTTGTGCGTGCCGCCGAACAGGGTCTGTTGGAGACTCTCGAACGCGAAGGGGTGGGGCTCATAGCCTACTCGCCGCTGGCGCAGGGGATGCTGACAGACAGGTACTTGCACGGAATACCGGAAGATTCGCGCGCGGCTAAACCCACCGGTTTTTTGCAGCAAAACGAACTCACCCCCGAGCGCCTGAGGCAGATAGCCGCACTCAACGCCATCGCCGCCGAGCGAGGTCAGACCCTCGCCGAAATGGCTCTCGCGTGGCTGCTCAAAGATTCGCGCGTGACGAGTGTGCTTGTGGGGGCGAGCTCCGTCGGTCAGCTTCGCGCCAACCTGCGCGCCCTACACGCTCCGGATTTCACCACCGCCGAGTTGGACCGCGTGGAAGAGATTTTGAGGTAGCGAAACAGAGATGGCAACGCTCCGGCAAGAGTGCACCGCGACCCAAGCCCCGACCCGCATAGCGGCCATCGACGTGTTTCGCGCGTTGACGATGTTTTTCATGCTGTTCGTCAACGACATGGCCGGGCTCGAAAACATTCCGCACCGACTGGAGCACGCGGCCGCGTCGGAGGATATGATGGGTTTTTCGGACACCATTTTTCCGGCGTTCCTCTTCATTATGGGGATGTCGATCCCGTTAGCCGTGCACGCCCGCCGGAGGAGGGGGGGCCGCCTGCCGCGGATCGCCGCTCACATAGCGCTGCGGAGCGTCGCCCTCGTCGCGATGGGGCTGTTTACGGTCAATTTAGAGTCGTTGGATTGGGCGTCGACTCCCATCGGAGGGGCTTGGTGGGCGATCGCCATGACGGCGGCGTTCTTTCTCGTATGGGCTGTCTATCCGCGCACGGACAAAAGATGGAAGCGAACGTTGTTTGCAGCCATGAAGGTGATCGGGGTGGGGATTCTAATTTGTCTGGCGGTGACGTACCAGGGGCGGGGAGGCTCGGGCTTCGGCGTCCGTTGGTGGGGAATATTGGGGCTCATAGGCTGGACATATCTTGTGAGTGCGGCGGTCTACCTTGTGGTTCGCGATCGGGTGGTGTGGAATTTCGTCGCGTGGGGAGCGTTCGTCGTATGGTGCGTCCTCGACTCGGCGGGCATTGTGGGCAACCCCGTTCCGGGTAGTGTCGCCCTGCACGCGTTGGGCGTCTCGGGGCTGTTGGTGTCGTCGCTGATGAGGCGTTGGGCCGTGCCCACCTCGAAAATGACCTTGAAAACCACCTCGACGACGGCCGCTACCCATGCCGTGCCCTGGCGGTTCTTCGGCTGGTTGGCCGGCTTGGCGGCGGTTATGGCCGTCGCGGGGATTTTGGCCCACGGGCACTGGATAGTCTCGAAGATAGAGGCCACGCCGACATGGTTGTTCTGGTGCCTGGCTATATTTTTGCCGCTGCTGGGGATAGTCTACTTTTTGACCGAAATCCGCGGCAAGGCTCGTTGGTTCGACTTCATCGCCCCCGCCGGAACTCTCACCCTCACCTGCTACATGGTGCCTTACGTCTGGTATGCCGTGCGCGGATTGCTCGGCGTGGCCCGCCCGGAGGTTTTGCAGTCGGGATGGCTCGGGCTCGCCGGTTCGCTGCTGTTCGCGTGGCTGTGCGTGGCGATCGCGGGAGCGGCGGGTAAATACCTTAAAGTGAGATTGAAGGTGTAGCCCCTGTCGTTGTCGTGGTCTTCGGCGCGAACAGATTGCCGTCAGTATTGTCGTCCGCCTCGAATCGCAAAGAACCGTGGCGGATTTTATAGCCTTCGCGGCGCGCAGTTTGGTACGAAAATTGTCCGTGATTTCGGGAAACGACCTTACTGTAAAATCACGGTTATGACAGAGATCAACGACTCCGACCTCACCCCCGACGCGCCGAAGAAAACACACCCCACAGGCTGGCTGTATTGGTCGTCCGGCGTCCTCCTACTCGCGTTGGCGGCGCTGTTGAGTGTCCGTTCGTGCGAAAAGACGAGCCCCGACATCATCGCCCGCAACGGAAGCGCCGCCCTCGACGCGACAACGTGCCCGGCCGCGTAAAAGACTATCGTAATAAAAAAACAGGACCCGGTATCGTGCCCGGTTCTGTTTTTTTGTATATCTTTGCACCAATTGGAAAAATAAACAAAAAACATATGCCTGATCATTATGACAGGGTAAATGTTAAACAAAAACCGGATTGGCTAAAGATTAAGTTACACAGCGACAAGGAGTTCGCCTCTGTTGCGCAGATCGTCCAGCAGCACAAACTGCACACGATATGCGACAGTGGCAAATGTCCCAATAAAGCTGAATGCTGGAGCAGAAAAACAGCCACCTTCATGGTGCTGGGCGACGTTTGTACGCGCGGATGCCGTTTTTGCGCCACAGCCACCGGCCGACCTTTACCTATCGACGCCGGCGAGCCCGAAAGGGTCGCGCGTTCCATCGCCCTGATGGAGTTGCGCCACGCCGTTATCACCTCCGTAACAAGGGACGACCTTGCCGACGGGGGCGCCGCGCATTGGGCCCGGGTCATCGAGGCCGTGCGCGCACAAAATCCCCACACCACCATCGAGGTGCTCATTCCCGACTTCGGGGGCGACGAGGAGCGGTTGAACACCGTGCTCGCCGCCCGTCCCGACATCACGGGCCACAACATCGAGACGGTGGAGAGACTCACTCCGCTTGTGCGCTCGCGGGCGTCGTATCGCACCAGCCTCGGCGTGTTGCGCCACATCGCGTTGCAGGGTGCCGTGGCCAAGAGCGGCATAATGGTGGGGCTGGGCGAGACGCGGGACGAGGTTTTGCGGGCGCTGGACGATCTGCGCGAAGCCGGCGCGAGCATCGTTACCTTGGGGCAATATCTGCGCCCCACCCGCACCCACGTCGAGGTGGCGGAGTATGTGACTCCCGAGACGTTTGAATTTTACCGAACAGAGGCGCTCGTCCGCGGATTCGCGCACGTGGCCAGCGGGCCGATGGTGCGCTCGTCGTACCTGGCCGAGCAGGCGTTGGCGAACATAGCGGGGCAGAGCTCCGTAAACATTAAAAACGAGTCGCGATGAAGCCCCGTGCGGAATTAGTCGATTGGGGGATAATCCCGTACACCGAAGCTCTCGCCCGACAGAAAGAGCTGTTCGACGCCCTTGTCGCGACAAAAAAAGACGCGAAAGCAGGCGCGGACGCTAATGGGAACGGCGACGGTGCCGTAAAAGAAGCGGGTACGATCGTCATGTGCGAGCATCCGCATGTCTACACGATGGGTAAAAGCGGGCGAGTCGAGAACCTGTTGGTTAGCGAACGGTTTTTGCGCGACCGCGGAGCCGAGTTTCACCGCACCGATCGCGGCGGCGATATCACCTATCACGGCCCCGGCCAGTTGGTGTGCTACCCGATCGTCGATTTGGAAAAACTCGGGATGGGCCTGCGGGATTATGTGGACGTGCTGGAACGCAGCGTGATCGAGACCCTGGCGGAGTTCGGCATAGAGGCGACGCGCGTCGAGGGCAGAACGGGCGTGTGGGTGGTCGACGACTGCTGCGAGCGCAAGATATGCGCCATCGGGGTGCGCAGTTCTCAATACGTGACGATGCACGGGCTGGCGCTCAACGTGTCGACCGACCTCGAATGGTTCCGTCTGATCAATCCCTGCGGTATGGCCGGCGGCAGCGTCACCTCGATATGTTTCGAGGTGGGGCGCAAACAGTCGATGGAGCGCGTCAAAAAACTTCTCGCCGCCCGTCTGGCGGAGAATCTGGGTGCGACATACCGATAGTTTATGAAAAAAAACATAAAATATATAAAGAATGCCAATAGAAAAACCATGGGTTATCCTCGATCAGGGTGATCCGGCTCGCGTGGAGGATCTATCCGCCGCGCTGGGCCTGTCGCCCGTTCTTGCGAACCTGCTTGTCCAACGCGGCGTTACCACACCCGAGGAGGCGAAGGGCTTTTTCAATCCGTCGCTCGAAGACCTCCACGACCCGTTCCTGCTCAAGGACATGGACAAGGCGATCGACCGTATCTCGAAGGCGGTGGAGGGCAGGGAGCAGATTATGATCTGGGGCGACTACGATGTGGACGGCACGAGCGCCGTGGCGTTGATGTACAGTTTTCTGCGCCGGCTGGGGCACGAAAATCTGATGTTCTACATCCCCGACCGCTACAAGGAGGGCTACGGAATCTCCAAGCGAGGGATAGACTACGCGGCGGCCCACGGGGTCACGCTGGTGATTACGCTCGACTGCGGCATCAAGGCGGTCGAAAAGGTGGCCTACGCCAGGGAGCAGGGGATCGACTTTATCGTCACCGACCACCATTTGGCGGGGAGCGAGTTGCCCGACGCGGTGGCGGTGCTCGACCCCAAGCGTCCCGACTGCCGCTATCCGTTCGAGGAGCTGTCGGGCTGCGGGGTGGGCTTCAAAATAGCTCAGGCCTACTGTCAGCGCCACGGGATAGCGTTTTCGGAGATCGAGAGGCTGCTGGATCTGGTGGTCATCTCGATCGCGTCGGACATCGTGCCGGTAACGGGCGAAAACCGCATTTTGGCCTACTATGGACTTGAGCGGCTCAACAACAATCCTAACAAGGGCCTTGCGTCGATAATCAACATCTGCGGACTGGAGGGTCACCGCATCTCGATCGACGACATCGTATTCAAGATCGGCCCGAGGATCAACGCCGCCGGCAGGATGCGCATGGGCGAGGGCGACGAGTTCTCGGGGGGCCATGCGGCGGTCAACCTTATGATCGAGCGCGACGCCGACGCGGCGGGGCTGTTCGGCGCCCAGATAGACGAGGCCAACACCGACCGCAAGTCGATAGACCGCACCGTCACCCAGGAGGCGCACGACTTTATCGAGAGCAATCCGGCTATGAAGCGCCTCAAGAGCACGGTGATATACAACCCCAAGTGGATGAAGGGGATAGTGGGCATAGTGGCTTCGCGCCTTATCGAAACCTACTACCGCCCCACGGTGGTGTTGACGATGAGCAACGGATTCGCCACCGGTTCGGCCCGAAGCGTCCCAGGATTCGACCTCTACGGCGCGGTGGAGTCGTGCGCCGATATTTTGGAGAACTTCGGCGGCCACCTCTACGCCGCGGGTCTGACCATGAAGCCCGAAAACGTGGAGGAGTTCACCCGCCGGTTCAACGCCTATGTCGAGGAGAACATCACCGACGCCCTGCTGACCCCGATGGTGGAGATCGACTCGAAGTTGCTGTTCAGCGACATCACTCCCGAGTTCCGTCGCGACCTGCTGCGCTTTCAACCGTTTGGCCCGGGCAACGTGGCTCCGGTGTTCGTCACCTACGGGGTTTCGAACAGGGGCGACGCCAAACTCGTGGGGGCCGAGCGCGAACACCTCAAGGCGGACCTCGTGCAGAGGGAAAAGCCCAACACGTCGATCCCCGCCATAGCGTTTCAGCAGCCGGGGCACTACGAGTGGGTGCGCAGCGGTCGCCAGGTGGATGTCTGCTACACGGTGGTCGAAAACCATTTTCGAGGCAACGTCACCCCCCAACTGAGGGTCAAGGATATCAAGCCGGCTATGTGATTAATCGGGCGAAAGTTTTTATTTTCAAATAATTATAATACCTTTGTGGTGTGATTGAGGGGACGGAAGTCCCCTCGTTTTTTAGAATATGATTGATATTCAGCAGATTATAGCGGCCGTCAGCGAAGAGATGGGCGAAGGTGGCCTGTTTCTGGTCGAGGTGAAGGCTTCGGGTGCGGACGAGTTCGAGGTGTTTGTCGACAGCGACGCACGCGACGAAAACGACCGTCCCAAAGGGGTGACGGTGGACGATTGCGTGAGGCTCGCCAAGGCTGTCGAGGCGCGATTCGACCGCGACACGGACGATTTTTCGCTCACGGTGTCGTCGGCTGGTATCGGGCAACCGCTCAAGGTCGCGCGCCAGTACGGCAAGCTTGTCGGCCGGAGTGTCGAGGTAGTGCTCAAAAGCGGCGTGAAAATAGTCGCCGCGCTCGACGGGTTCGAACAGGGAGCGCCTGCGAAAAACGAAACGGGAAGCGCCGGCATAGAAAAAGACCTCGAAACCGCAAGCATAGCGCTCTCGTACGAAGAGAAACAGAAAACAGAGGGCAAAAAGCGGCCGGAACTCGTGAAAGTGACGAAAACTTTCCCCTTGGCCGAAATAAAAACGACAACGGAACATATAGATTTCAAGTGATATGGATACACTGAACCTGATAAGCAACTTTGCGGAGTTCAAAGAGCTTAAAAATATCGACAAAAGCACCATGATCGGCGTGCTGGAGGATGTATTCCGCCACATGTTGCAGAAGACCTACGAGGACGACAGCAACTTCGACATCATCATCAACGCCGACAAGGGCGACCTTGAGATATGGCGCAATCGCGTGATCGTGGCCGACGGCGAGGTGGAGAATGAGCAGCAGCAAATCTCGCTGACGGACGCGCAGAAGATAGATGAGAGCTACGAGGTGGGCGAAGAGATCGCCGACGAGATGAAACTGTCGCAGTTCGGCCGCCGGTCGGTGCTGTCGCTGCGTCAAAACCTCGCCTCGCGCATCCTCGACCTCGAAAAGGCCGCGCTGTATGAGAAGTACAAGGAGAAGGTGGGCGACATAATCAACGCCGAGGTGTATCAGGTGTGGAAAAAGGAGACGGTTGTGTTCGACGACGAGGATAACGAACTTGTGATTCCCAAGACCGAACAGATCCCCGGCGACTTCTTCCGCAAGGGCGAAACGGTGCGGGCCATCGTCAGCAAGGTGGAGATGGTCAACAACTCGCCGCGCATCGTGCTGAGCCGTACGGCCAACGAGTTTCTCGAAAGGTTGTTCGAGTTGGAGGTGCCCGAGATTTTCGACGGCCTTATCACCATCAAAAAGATCGCGCGCATCCCGGGCGAACGCGCGAAGGTGGCGGTGGAATCTTACGACGACCGCATCGACCCGGTGGGCGCGTGCGTCGGGATGAAGGGCTCGCGCATCTACTCGATCGTCAAGGAGCTCAAGAACGAAAACATCGACGTGGTGAACTACACCACCAATACCACGCTATTCATCCAGCGGGCGCTCAACCCCGCCAGAATATCCAACATCGTGTTGGACGAGGAGCGCAAGACGGCGGCGGTGTACCTCAAGCCAAACGAGGTGTCGCTGGCGATCGGCAAGGGCGGCTTGAATATCCGTCTGGCGAGCATGCTGACGGGCTACGACATCGACGTGTACCGCGAGATAGAGGAGGAGGACGTCAATCTGGACGAATTCTCGGACGAGATCGAACAGTGGATCATCGACGCCCTCAAGAGCGTCGGCTGCGACACGGCAAAGAGAGTGTTGGAGAACACCGTCGAAGGCCTCGCCGCCCGCACCGACCTCGAAGAGGAGACCATCAAAGAGGTGATGGATATCCTCAAGTCGGAGTTCGAGTAGGCGCCTGGCGCCCCATTCGCCGAAGGCGGGAAACGGGGCAAACAAAGGATCGGGAGGAGAGGGGTTTTATAGAAAAAAAGCAACAGACAATGATAGAGAAGAAAATACGACTTTTGCAGGCGGCCAAGGAGTTCGGCGTGGGCCTTTCGACGATCACCGACGCGCTTTCGCGCAAGGGGATCACGATCGAGAATTCGCCCAACACATCCATCAGCCCGCAGGTCTATGAGGTGATCGAGAAGGAGTTCGGGGCGGGGCGTCCGACCGGCTCGTCGCAGATCATCCGCGAAAGGCTGGGCGGACTCAAAGGAGAGAGCATATCGCTGGGCGATAAGCGCGAGAGCGCACGGGGGGAGAGCGACTTCAGGGACGAGGTGGTGATCAAGTCCAAAACGGCGGCGGGGCCTCCACCCCCTGTCGTGGCAACACCCGCTCCCGCACCCGTTCCCGCTCCGACACCCGAACCCGTCAAGGCTCCCGCTCCGGCACCCGTTCCAGTGGCCGTTCCGGTCGAGGCGCCAGCACATGTCGCGCCTGCGTCTGTTCAGAAGGCCGAACCCGAACCGGCTCAGAAGCCCGCAACGGAAGCGCCCGCACCCGAGCCGCCGACTCAGGCTAATGTCGCGCCGGAGGAGTCCGCGGGGCCCAAAGTTTTGGGTCGCATAGACCTTTCGACGACAAAAAAACCGACCTCGAACCAAAGATCCGCCGATGGCCGCAGGCAAGGCGGCGAAGGTGGTGGCAGACAGGGCGACAGGTCGGGACAATCGCAGCAACAGCCTCGCCCGACCCAGCAGCAGAGAGCCGCCGTGGCGCCGCAGAGACCCGTGCCCGCACCCAAGCCTGTCGAACCGGTGGTGGTGCAGACCAAAACCTACGACGAGCGGGTGGCCGAGAGCACGACCAACGTGTTCCGCGCCGAGGACGAGGGTAAGCTCAACGGCCCGGTGGTGTTGGGCAAGATCGACGTTTCGACGCTTCCGTCCGACCCCGGCAGGGGCGACCGCAGAGGGAAACGCAAACGCATAACCAAAGACAAGGTCGATGTGACCAAACCGCAACCCGGCGGCCAAACGCAGGGCTCGGGTAGCAGGGGCACGTTCGGAAAGGGCGGCCAAGGCGGCGCGTTCGGCAAAGGACCGGGCGGTCCCGGTCAGGGCGGTCCCGGAGGCAGAGGCCCGGGTGGCCCCGGCGGTCCTAAGAAAGACGCGGGCAAGGGCAAGAAGGGTCTGTTCGCAAAGCCGGTCGTGCGCACCGAGGTGAACGACGAGGAGGTGCAGAAGCAGGTTAAGGAGACGCTGGCTCGCCTCACCGCCAAAGGCACCAAGGGCAAGGGTGCCAAGTATCGCAAGGACAAGCGCGATTTGGCGGCGACCCGAGCGGCCGACGAAATGGAGCGCGACGAAATGGCTTCGACGACGCTGCAAGTCACCGAGTTTGTGACCGTATCGGAACTCGCAACCATGATGAACGCCTCGGTGACCGACGTCATCATGGCGTGCATGAATCTGGGTCTGATGGTGTCGATCAACCAGCGTCTCGACGCCGAGGCTTTGGTGATAGTCGCCGAGGAGTTCGGCTACAAGGTCGAATTTGTAAGCGCCGAGATTCAGGAGCATATCGACGACTCGGAAGAGGCCGACCGTCCGGAAGACCTCACCCCCCGTCCGCCCATCGTGACGGTCATGGGACACGTCGACCACGGTAAAACCTCGCTGCTGGACAACATCCGCAAGGCCAACGTCATCGAGGGCGAGGCCGGCGGCATCACCCAGCACATCGGGGCGTACAGTGTGGAACTCAACGGACAGAAGATCACGTTTTTGGATACTCCCGGTCACGAAGCCTTCACGGCTATGCGTGCCCGCGGTGCCAAGATAACCGACGTGGCGATCATAATCGTCGCGGCGGACGACAGCGTGATGCCCCAGACCATCGAGGCTATCAACCACGCCGTCGCGGCGGGTGTGCCGATGGTGTTCGCCATCAACAAGATAGACAAACCTTCGGCCGATCCGGAACGCATCAAAGAGCAGTTGGCTCAGATGAACTATCTGGTGGAGGACTGGGGCGGCAAATACCAGAGTCAGGACGTGTCGGCCAAGGCGGGCTTGAACCTCGACAAACTGCTGGAAAAAGTTCTGCTCGAAGCCGAGATACTCGACCTTAAGGCCAACCCCAACCGTAAGGCGAGCGGCGCGGTGATAGAGTCGACCCTCGATAAGGGGCGCGGCTATGTCTCCACCGTGCTGGTCGAAAACGGGACGCTACGCATCGGCGACGTGCTGTTGGCTGGAACCAATACCGGCCGCGTGAAAGCTATGTACAACGAACACGGCCAAAAGGTGGAAGCCGCCGGGCCTTCGACTCCGGTTTTGGTGTTGGGTCTGAACGGCGCTCCGCAGGCGGGCGACACCTTCAACGTGATGGACGACGACAAGAGCGCCCGCACGTTGGCCAACAAACGCGAGCAGTTGCAGCGCGCCCAGGGTCTCAGAACCCAGAAGCACGTCACGCTCGACGAGATCGGCCGCCGCATAGCCATCGGTTCGTTCAAGGAACTCAACATTATCGTCAAGGGCGACGTGGACGGCTCTATCGAGGCCATGACCGACTCGTTGGTCAAGCTGTCGAAAGAGGAGGTTCAGGTGAACGTGATCCACAAGGCGGTGGGGCAAATTTCGGAGTCGGACGTGCTGCTGGCCGCCGCCTCGAACGCCATCATCGTCGGTTTCCAGGTGCGTCCGTCGCAGTCGGCGCGCAAGCTGGCCGAAAAGGAGGAGATCGAAATACGCTTGTACTCAATCATCTACGACGCCATCAACGACATCAAGGATGCTATCGAGGGCATGTTGGAGCCGGTGATGAAGGAGGAGATAGTCTGCTCGGTCGAGGTTTTGGAAACGTTCAAGATATCGAAAGTGGGTACCATCGCGGGCTGTATCGTGCGCGAGGGCAAGATCACCCGCAACACCCACATCCGCGTCATTCACGACGGCATCGTGGTCCACACCGGCCGCCTGGGCTCGCTCAAGCGATTCAAGGACGACGCCAAGGAGGTGGGCACGGGCATGGAGTGCGGTCTGAACATCGACAACTTCAACGACATTCACATCGGCGATATTGTCGAGGGGTATGAGTCGGTTGAGGTGAAGCGCTGATTTTGCGGTGAAAAGCACAATTCTGCTTCCTTCGTCTCGAAAATCGCTCGGTCATTTACGACGAGTAAACTCCCTCGCGATTTTCTTCGACAGCGTTGCAGAATCGCACTTTTGACCACAAAATAAGGGCGTAAAATTATAGCGGCACACATTGCCGCGCTTACTTATTTCGAAGGCGGGGCTGTACTTTATGTACTATCCCCGCCTTCTCAATTTGCGTTCAGCGCGTCATCTGCACCACTCTGACGAAAAAATACTTCTTAGAGGGTGGTTCGGGTCGAGCCGGAGTCGGGAATGTTCGGGGCGGAGGATTGAGTTAAGACTCAGACCAAATCCGCAAGGGCGATGGCCATGCACGCTTCGACCACCACAGCCGCGCGCAGGGCTATGCAGGCGTCGTGGCGGCCACCCACCGATAGAGGTTCGACGCGCCAGGTGGCTAAGTTGAAGGTTCGTTGAGGACGCGCGATGCTGGCGGTGGGTTTCACGGCCACGCGCACCACGATCTCGCCTCCGTTCGTAATGCCGCCGACCACGCCGCCCGAATTGTTGGTCGCGGTAGTGCCTTGGGCGTCGATTATAGGGTCGTTGTTTTGCGACCCACGCGATGCCGCGCCTGCGAACCCGCTGCCGAACTCCACCCCCTTAACCCCCGGAATCGAAAACAGCAAATGGGCCGCCACGCTCTCCACCGAATCGAAAAACGGTTCGCCCAGACCCGCCGGAACTCCCGCGGCACGGCACTCTATCACCCCGCCCACCGAATCTGTGTCGGCCATGGCGGCGGCGATTATGCTGTTGAATTCGGTGTTGTCGCGGCCGCCGCCGATCTCGACTATTTCTGCGGCAATTTCAATCTCCGAATAACGCGATGCGAGTACCTTTTTCGCCACCACCCCCGCCGTCACAAGGCAGAGCGTCAGCCGACCCGAAAAATGACCGCCGCCGCGCGGGTCGTTGTGGCCGCCGAACTTTTGCCGCGCCACCAGATCGGCGTGCGACGGGCGCGGATGATCGGCAAAAATCGTGTAATCCCCGGAGCGTACATCGCAGTTGCGAAAAACTATCGCAAGCGGCGCGCCGGTCGTGTGGCCTTCGTACACCCCCGAAACCATCTCGGGAACGTCGGCCTCGCGGCGCGGGGTTGTGCCCGTTAGCCCGCCTCCGTCAGAACCGTCCGAAGAGGTTCCGCCGCCGCGCCGCCGCGCCAGATCGACTTCGAAATCGGCAGCCGACAACTCGATGCCGGGCGCGACCCCATCGACGATAACGCCGACCGCCTCACCGTGAGACTCGCCGAAGAGGCTTACTCTGAAATTATGTCCGAAACGGTTCATATCTTAATCCTGTCGAAATCGGTCCAAAAGTCGCTGTATGATTTCGACACGCACTCCGCGTCGAGGATAGTCACGGGCACCGCCGCTCCGAGTGCCGCCACCGCCAGCGACATCGCCATGCGGTGGTCGCCGTGGCTATCGACGACTATGGCTTTGCGCGAAGACGAAACACCACCCCGTATTTCGCCGCCGGTAATTCGCATCACGTCGTCTTCGGAAATATCGACCTCGACGCCGAGGCGACCGTATTCGGTGCGGATGGCTTCGGCCCGGTCGCACTCCTTATGCCTGAGCCGCCGGGTACCGACGATAGTAGAAACCCCCTCGCAAGAGGCCGCCAGCGCCGCCAGCGCAGGGAAAAGATCGGGGCAGTCGGTGGCGTCGAACTCGAACGCACGCAACCGGCCGCGCGAAACGGTCACCGCGTCGGGAAGCTGCTCGATGTGGGCGCCCGCCATCGACAACGCGTCGATGATGCGCACGTCGGCCTGAAGCGACACCGGGTTGAGCCCCCGAACCGTCACACCGCCTGAGCCGGAACCCGAGCCCGAACCCGAGCCTGAACCCGAACCAACGCCCGCCGTCGCGCCCGCGACAAGCAGACATGAGGCCGCACTCCAGTCCCCCTCGATGTCGAAGTCGGCGGAGGAGTAGCGCTGCCCGCCGGGTATGTAAAACTCCTCGTAGTCGCGATGGTCGATCCTTATGCCGAAGCGCCCCATCACGTCGAGGGTCATGTCTATGTAGGGGATGCTTTTCAGGCCCCGGACACGCAACGTGGTGTCGCTTTGGGCAAGGGGCAGGGCCATCAACAGGCCCGTCAGGAACTGGGAGGAGATGGTGCCGTCGATCTCCGCCTCGCCGCCTCGCATAGGGCCCGTCACGGTGAGGGGCAGAAAACCGCCGGTGTCGGTCACCTCGACTCCAAGTTCTCGAAGCGCGTCAAGCATCGCCCCCATCGGCCTTTTCAAAATAGAGCCGCGACCGGTTATCGTAACAGGCGAATCGCACAGAGCCGCTATGGGGGTGAAAAGGCGTGCCGACAGCCCCGATTCGCCGATATCCAACGTTCCGGAGACGATCCTAAGGCCGCCTGTGATATCGTATCCGTCGCCGTTCGGTGTTAACCGCGCGCCCAACACCCCGGCCACCCGGAGTGCCGAGGCGGTGTCGTCGCACTGCTCTCCTTGCGCGCCATGCGTAATTTCCGCACCGGGTAGAGACCGAGAGCCGAGGCGACCTCCGACGCCCCGCAGCGAGGAGACGCCGTCGGCCAAAAGCGCCGCTGCGATAGCTCGTTGGGCGTAGCTTTTTGAACCCGGAGGATCTATCTCGCCCGCAACCTCGCCGGGGATCACCGTAATATCCATTATCTTAACGTGAAGTCCTTGCCCAGATAGACCTCGCGAACCCGTTCGTCGGCGGCCAACTCTTCGGCGGTGCCGGCCTTTAGAATCTTGCCCTCGAACAGCAGGTAGGTCCGGTCGGTGATCGAGAGGGTTTCGTGAACGTTGTGGTCGGTGATTATCACCCCTATGCCGCGCTCCTTAAGCGAACGGACGATACTTTGAATATCCTCCACGGCGATGGGGTCGACCCCCGCGAATGGTTCGTCGAGCAGGATGAACGCCGGATTTATGGCCACCGCCCGCGCTATCTCGCAACGGCGGCGTTCCCCCCCCGAGAGTTGGATCCCGGCGCTCTTGCGCACCTTGGCCAGGCCGAACTCCGAAATGAGGGTCTCCAGCCGCTCTCGCTGGTAGGCGCGCGAGAAGTCGGTCATCTCCAACACGGCGCGGATGTTGTCCTCGACGCTGAGGCGGCGAAACACCGACGCCTCCTGAGCCAGATAGCCAACCCCCATTTGGGCGCGGCGATAGACCGGCAACTTGGTTATGTCGGTCGATGTGCCCTGGTCGTTTTCGAGAAATATCTGCCCCTGATTGGGCTTGATGAGCCCCACGATCATATAGAAGGTGGTGGTTTTGCCGGCGCCGTTGGGACCCAACAGACCCACAATCTCGCCCTGCCGGACATCTATCGAAACTTGGTCGACAACGGTGCGCGCCTTGTACTGCTTCACCAAATCGGAGGTGTATAATCTCATTTAGCAAAATTATTTTCACAAAGATACGTTATTTAAGAAAATATATCTATCTTTATTCTCTAAAAACTGTCCATACGAAGTATTAACGCGTGAGTCCACAAACCGATACACTTATCTACGACAGGCTGAAGGAGTACTTCGGCTTCACCTCGTTCAAGGGCAACCAGCTCGACGTCATCCGCAACGTGCTTGCGGGCAACGACACTTTTGTGCTCATGCCCACCGGCGGCGGCAAGTCGCTGTGCTACCAGCTGCCGGCTCTGATGATGGAGGGGGTGGCCATAGTCATCTCGCCCCTTATCGCGCTGATGAAAAACCAGGTCGACTCGATGAGAGCCTTCTCCGAGACCGACGGGGTGGCCCATTTTCTCAACTCGTCACTCAACAAAGGAGCCATCCAGCAGGTTCGCGACGACGTGTTGGCGGGCAAGACCAAACTGTTGTATTTCGCCCCCGAGTCGCTCACCAAGGAGGACAACGTGGCGTTTCTGCGCAAGATCAAAATCTCGTTCTTCGCCATCGACGAGGCGCACTGCATCTCGGAGTGGGGGCATGACTTCCGCCCCGAGTACCGTCGCATTCGCCCCATCATCAACGACATAGGCACCGCGCCGATCATCGCCCTCACCGCCACCGCGACGCCAAAGGTGCAGATGGATATCCAAAAAAACCTGGGTATGTCCGACGCGGCGGTGTACAAGAGTTCGTTCAACCGCCCGAATCTTTACTACGAGATACGACCCAAGGTGGACGAGAGTCGCGAGATAATCAAATACATAAAGGGGCGCGAGGGCAAGAGCGGCATAATCTACTGCCTGAGCCGCAAAAAGGTGGAGGAGCTCACCGAACTCCTCGTGGCCAACGGCATCAAGGCGCACCCCTATCACGCGGGGCTGGATGCGGCGACGCGCGCCCGCAATCAGGACGATTTCCTTAACGAGACGGTCGACGTTATAGTGGCCACCATCGCCTTCGGGATGGGGATCGACAAGCCCGACGTGCGCTACGTCATTCACTACGACATCCCCAAGAGCCTCGAAGGATATTATCAGGAGACGGGTCGTGCCGGCAGAGACGGCGGCGAGGGGCAGTGCGTGACGTTTTACAGCTACAAGGACATTCAGAAACTGGAGAAGTTCATGCAGGGCAAGCCCATCGCCGAACAGGAGATAGGCAAGTTGCTGCTCATGGAGACCGTGGCCTATGCCGAGTCTTCGGTATGCAGGCGCAAGACGCTGCTCCACTACTTCGGCGAGACCTATCCGCTGGACGACTGCGGCGCGTGCGACAACTGCCTCAACCCGCGATCCAAGGTCGACGCGACCGAAGATATGGAGCTCGCCCTGGAGACGTTGCAGGCCATCGGCGACAAGTTCAAGATCGACTACCTCGAAAACGTACTTACGGGCAAAGGCACCACCCTGGTAAAGAGCTACCGCCACCACAAGATCGAGCAGTTCGGGATGGGCTCCGACCACAACGAACGCTACTGGGGGGCGGTGATCCGTCAGGGACTGATACTGGATCTAATCGACAAGAATATCGAGAACTACGGTCTGCTCTGCATCAACGACAAGGGCCGGGCCTACCTCGAAAAGCCGTTCCCGGTGACGGTCACCCTCGACCACGAGTACAAAGACGAGGGCGAGGCGGACGACATGCCGGTCGCGGGCGGTAAAGGCGGCGGCGCGGCCGACGAGGAGCTGTTCTCGATGCTGAAGGATCTGAGAAAGAAGGTGGCCAAACAGCAGGGGCTGCCTCCGTTCGTGGTGTTTCAGGATCCGTCGCTGGAGGATATGTCGGTGCACTACCCCGTCACCATCGAGGAGATGCAGTCGATCAGCGGCGTGGGCGCCGGCAAGGCGAAAAAATTCGGTCAGCCGTTCGTGGATCTCATCTCGCGTTACGTTACCGAAAAGGAGATCGTCCGTCCGCAGGACATGATAGTCAAGAGCGTCGCCAACCGCAGCGCCAACAAGGTCTACATCATTCAGTGCATCGACCGCAAGATGGACTTCGCCGACATCGCGCGCGCCAAAGACCTCGACTTCGAGGAGCTGCTGACCGAGATCGAGACCATAGTCAACTCGGGTACCCGTCTCAACATCAGCTACTACATCGACGAGGTGATGGACGAGGACAAGGCCGAGGAGATATACCTATACTTCAAGGAGGACGCCCAGAGCGACTCCGTGGACGAGGCAATGAGGGAGTTGGGCGGCGATTTCACCGAGGAGGAGATTCGCCTCGTCAGAATAAGATTTATCTGTGAGCAGGGGCACTGATCTTCGCGAAAAAAGGAGGCCCGCCTCCGGAGAGAAGCGCGACGCGGGAGTCCGGGCCAAAAAGTCGTTGGGTCAGCACTTTCTGACCGACCTGGGCGTCGCGCGCCGCATCGTCGAGGCGGTGTCCGGGTCACGTATCGCGTCGGGGTCGGGCGGTGGCGTGGCAGTGGTGTCGCATGGCGTTTCGGAGACCGTGGCGGGCGAGGGTGCAGGGTCGAGCGGTGGCTTAGGCTATGGTTCGGGCGAAGCGAAGGTTGCCGTGCCGGAGATTGCGCCGAGGTCGGGCAAGGTTGCGGTGCTGGAGATCGGCGGCGGCATGGGCGTTTTGACTCAATTTCTGCTGGAGCGCGACGACATAACGCTGTGGGGCATCGAGATCGACCGCGAAAGCATCGCCTACATGCGCGAACATTTTCCCGGATTTGCGACGGGTTCCGCGGGTGCACCCGAGCCCGATTCCGTGGCGGTAGCGGGTTTCGCCACCGATCAAGTGTCGGAATTGGCGACGGGTTCGGTTCAGGGCGCTGGAGATATATCCGCGTGCGGCGACGTATCGACAACAACCGGCGCGATTGGCATGACCGGCACAGGCCGCCTGATAGAGGGCGACTTTCTGAAGTTCGATTTGCGCGGCGCGTTTCCCCGCGAAAAGTTTTCAGACGGCGTGAGAATCGTCGGCAACTTCCCGTACAACATTTCGAGTCAGATTTTTTTCAAGGTGCTGGAAAACCGCGACCTCGTGCCCGAGGTGGTTGGGATGGTGCAGCGAGAGGTGGCGCAGAGGATCGCCGAACCTCCCGGCAGCCGCACCTACGGCATACTGAGCGTGCTGTTGCAGGCGTGGTACGACATAGAGTATCTGTTCACCGTGTCGGAAGGGGTGTTTTCGCCGCCGCCAAAGGTCAAAAGCGCGGTAATAAGGTTGAGACGAAACTCCACGACCAATCTTGGTTGCGACGAAGCTCTGTTCGTAAAGGTGGTGAAGGCGTCGTTCGGCCAGCGGCGCAAAATGCTTCGCAACTCGCTCGGGGCGGTGTTCGGCGATTTCGGCGGGGCGGAACATCCGCTTTTCACTGATCGTGCCGAGAAACTGTCCGTCGCGCAATTCGTCGAGCTCACTAACTGGGTTGCAGAGCGGATGCCGAAGTCTTGAAAGCGGCGGGATAAAAGAAGAGAGCCTCGAAACGTTTCGAGGCTCTCTTCTTTTCTTCTTGCCTTGCCCCTGCCATTGAGCGCGCGCCTGAGCAAGCTTACCTCCCTCCGCTTTTCCGCGCCGGCTTACGGCCGACCTGTGGGCTCCGGTCGGCGGGACCGGCAGACTTCGCCTGCCTTAGTTGCGCCTTTTGCGCCTCCTCCAACCGGGCCATAAAGCCGCTCTTCTTTTTGGGCTTGGTGGGCGTTGAGAGCATTTTCGCACGCAGTTTGTCCTCGTTGATAAACATTCGCACGCCGTAGATCTGCGCAATGGTGAACAGGTTCGACAGCAGGTAGTAGAAACAGAGCCCCGCCGCGTAGTTGTTCAAAAAGAACAGCATCATCACCGGCATTGCGTAGAGCATCATGAACTTCATGCCCGCCATCTGGGGCTGTGCGGCCTGTTGCTTGAAGTTGAGCCACGAGTAGAAGAACGTCGACACCGCCATCAACAGCGCGAACAGCGAAACGTGGTCGCCGTAGAACGGAATGTTGAAGCCCAGGTCGAGCACGCTGTCGTAGCTCGACAAGTCCTCCGCCCACCAGAGGCTTTCGCCGCGCAGCTCGATCGCCGCGGGGAAGAACCGGAACATAGCTATGATGATAGGGAACTGAATCAGCATCGGGATGCAACCCAACAGCGGATTGATGCCCGCACGGCGGTAGAGCTCCATCGTGGCCTGCTGCTTTTTCATCGCGTCCTCGCGGTCGGGGAACTTGGCGTTTATCTCGTCCACCTCGGGCTTGATTACCCTCATTTTGGCCGACGACTTGTACGACGAGAAGGTCAGCGGAAAAATCAGCGTCTTGATCACGAAGGTCATGATCAGAATGATAAGCCACATCGCCAGCCCCTGCGCCCCCAGCCAGTCGAACAGCGGAATCACAATCAGGCGGCTTATCCATCCGATGATCGACCCGCCCAGCGGCACCAGGCGCTCCATCGCGATGCCGTACTCCTTGAGCGTCGAGAACTTGTTGGGCCCCAGATACATTCGGAATCCGTAGTCTGTTCGGTCGCCCGACATCGGCACGCTCATCCGCGCGTGGAAATCCTTGATTTTGCCACTTCCCTCGGCGTGGGTCGCGTAGTTCATGTCGGCGCCCTGAAACGCCTCGTCGGCGATGAGGATCGACGAGAAGAACTGCCCCTTGAAGGCCACCCACTGCACCTTGTTGGGTTCGGACTCCTCTTTGGTCTGCCCCGCGCGCGCCTGCCCCAAAGTCTCTATCGAGGCCACGTCGGGATAGTGATAAGAGATGGTGGAGTAGGTGTTCTCGTTGCTGAATCCCTTTTCGTTTTGCAGCCCGGTGTTCGCCCAGTCCACGTCGAAACTCGACTGGTTCGACAGCCGGCCCTCCATATTGACGAAGCGCACGTCGAGGTCGATCATGTAATCCGCCCGCGGAATGGTGTAGACGAACTCTATCGAAGCGAGAGAATCGACCGGCAG
Organism: Alistipes sp.; assembly: GCA_031285345.1. GTDB lineage: Bacteria > Bacteroidota > Bacteroidia > Bacteroidales > Rikenellaceae > UBA940. The sequence goes on along the minus strand of JAITWI010000055.1, from coordinate 55,341 downwards.
GCGCATCGTCACCTCTTTCGACTCTTCACCCTCCGCCCATTCGGAGCCCGAGGCCATCAGCGGTTCGAAGTTGAAGTCGCGGGTGTTGATCTGCGCGTTGCGGAATTCACGGCGCAGGAACAGCGACACGTCGAACCTCTGCGAACCCGGTTCCCACAGGTGCAGATCGCCGCCGCCATACTGTTTGTAGTCTTTCAGCACCACGTCGGAGATCGCGCCGCCGAGGGTAGAAAACTCGAATGTCGCCACGTCGTTCTCCACCGAGAACGTTTGAGGCTCGCCTACGCGCGCCGCGCCGAGGGTTTCGCCCAAATGGTAACCCACACCGTCCGCGCCGTCCGCAACTTCGGTCGCGGTTGCCGCGCCGCCGCCCACAAGCGCCGTCGTATCCGCAACGGGCGGAAGCGGCTCCGGAGCGTTCGCCAAAGCTATGGAGTCCTCGATGCGCTTTTGTTCGTCGAATTTTTTCTGTTGGCTGTTCTGATACCACGAGAATCCGAAAAGGATCGCCCCGATTATCACAAGGCCCGTTATTGTCTGTTTATTCATTTATCAAAGTATAGAGGGTAAAACTACTTGCCGCCCATTGCCGCCCTGACGAACGCCACGAACAGCGGGTGGGGGTTTCTGACGTTGCTTTTATATTCGGGGTGGTATTGCACCGCCGTGAACCACGGGTGCGACGGAATCTCGACTCCTTCCACTATCTCGCCGTCGACGCTGGTCGCGGTGATGCGCATGCCCGCCGCCTCGAACCGCTGGCGATAGGCGTTGTTGAAGCAGAAACGGTGACGGTGGCGCTCCGAGATGTCGGTCGAGCCGTAAGCCGCGGCGAGGTTCGACCCCTCCGCAAGGCGGCAGTCGTAGGCCCCCAGACGCATCGGCCCCTCCATCGCGTGAACCACCGGACTGGTTGTGCAGTCGTTCTCCTCAGTGGTGTCGGCGTCGGCCAGACCCAGCACGTTGCGGGCGAACTCGATCACCGAGCACTGCATGCCCAAACAGATGCCCATGAACGGCACACCCCCCTCGCGCGCCCAGCGCACGGCGAGCATCTTGCCCTCCATTCCGCGGCGCCCGAAGCCCGGGCCCACCAGTATCCCCGCCTTGCCGGTCAACAGTTCGTCGACGTTTTCGGGCGTGATCCTCTCCGCGTTCACATAAGACAACCTCACCCGCACGTCGTTGGCCGCGCCGGCGTGCACGAACGCCTCGACTATCGACTTGTAGGCATCCGGCAACTCGGTGTACTTGCCGACCAGCGCGATGGGCACCTCGCCCTTCGGATTTTTGAGTTTGTCGACGAATTCGCGCCACCTGGCAAGGTCGGGTTCGCGGTCGGCGGACAGGCCCAGCTTGCGCAGCGTCACTCCGTCCAGGTTCTGCTCGTGCATCCTGAGAGGCACCTCGTAGATGGTAGGCACGTCGATAGACTCCATCACCGCCTCCGGGTCGACGTTGCAGAACAGAGCCACCTTGCGGCGGATATCCTCGCCCACGTGCTGCTCGGTGCGGAGTACCAACACATCGGGTTGCACCCCGTTCTCAAGCAGCATCTTCACGCTGTGCTGGGTGGGTTTGGTCTTCAACTCGCCGCTCGCCGCCAAATAGGGGATCAGCGTGAGGTGGATCACCAGCGTGTTTTCGTGCCCCAGATCGTAGCGCAACTGACGAACCGCCTCTATGTATGGCAGACTCTCGATGTCGCCCACCGTGCCGCCGATCTCGGTGATCACTATGTCGAACTCGCCGCCCGAGCCCAGGATTTGGATCCGGCGCTTGATCTCGTCCGTTATGTGGGGGATCACCTGCACCGTCTTGCCCAGATATTCGCCCCGCCGCTCGCGCTCTATCACGGCCTGATACACCCTGCCGGTGGTGACGCTGTTGGCGCGCGAGGTGGGGATCGCAGTGAAGCGCTCGTAGTGGCCCAAATCGAGGTCGGTTTCGGCTCCGTCTTCCGTCACGTAGCATTCGCCGTGCTCATAGGGGTTGAGTGTGCCCGGATCGACGTTGATGTACGGGTCGAGTTTTTGGTTCGTCACGCGGTAGCCTCTCGCCTGCAAAAGTTTGGCGAGCGAGGCGGCTATGATGCCCTTGCCCAGCGACGAGGCCACGCCGCCCGTCACGAAGATGTATTTTGTGCTGTTGTTCTGAGTTGTCATTGTTGTATGTTTGCCTGCCCGGCGGCCCTATCGTTTGCCGCGCTTGTCGCCGTTCGATCGCCCGCCGCGCCTGTTTGCCGGTTCTTTATTGCTGCTCTTCGGCGTCGATGAGTTTTATTTTTTCGATTATCTCGGCCATTTCGCCGCGGGTACGGGCGATTTTCTCGCGCACGCCGGCGATCATGGCCTCGGCGTTCTTCGAGCGGCCGAAAAATCCGATGTTGTTCTCCAGCGTGGCGATGTCGCCCTCCAACTGCTTGACCTTGTTGAACAGCCTTTCGCGCTCGGAACGGAGCCGTTTGTCGCCGCCCGTCTTGAGGTCGCTCACGCGGTTGCGGAACCGCTCCATCGAACGCTGTTGCTCGCCGCCTCTCAGGGTGGTGAACATCTTGTCGACCAACTCTTTATACTGCTTTGCGACAGACTCTTTCTGTTTGATGGGCACGTAGCCTATCTCGCTCCATTGGCGCTGAAACTCCTTTATGTCGTCGAAGGTTATCCCCTCGAAGCCTTTCGCTTCGGCGGCGGCCAAAAGGGCGCGCTTGCGTTCGAGGTTCTCTTTGTAGCCCCCCTCCACGCCCGAGAAGTGGTTGTTTTTGCGCTCGAAGAAGGCGTCGCAGGCGGCTCTGAAACGTTTCCACACGGCGTCGGAGTGGCGTCTGGGCACGGGGCCGATCTCTTTCCACCTCTTTTGCAGGGCGATGAGTTCGTCGCTCGTCTTGCGCCAGTCGTCGCTCGCGGCGAGCGCTTCGGCAGCGAGGCATATCTCGTTCTTGAGCTCCAGGTTGTGGTCCATCTCGCCCTTCAGACCGTTGTAGTACTCCCTTTTGGCGGCGAAAAAGGCGTCGCTCGCGGTGCGGAAACGTTCGTACACCCGGGTATTGTTCTTTCTGGGGGCGAAACCGATGGTCTTCCACACCTTTTGGATTTCGAGCAGCCTGTCCGACGCCTTATTCCACTCCTTGCGGCTGGTGAGGGGCTCTTTCGACAGCGCCTCCACCTGTTCGCACAGTTCGGTCTTGAGGTCGAGGTTCTTCTTTTGCTCCTCCTTTATCTCGTCGAAGTGGGTCTGGTGCTGACGGTTGATGCGTCCCGACGCTTCGCGGAAACGCTCCCACACGCTCTCCTTGAACTCGGCGGCCACGGGACCCGTCTCCCTCCACTGGTCGTGCAGCTTCTGGAGCTTGTGGAACGCCACTATGATCGACGGCTCCAGCAGCAGAGCCTCGGCCTCTTCGCACAGCAGCAGCTTGACTTCGTAGTTCTTGCGCAGGTCGAGGTCGCGCAGCTCCTTGTTTATCTTGATATAACTGTAAAAATTCTCTACATGGTGGTTGTAGGTCTCCCACAGGTCTTTGACATTGGCCACGGGCACCGGGCCGGCGTCGCGCCACCGCTGTTGAAGTTCGCGGAAGGCGTTGAACGTTTGCCCCACCGTTTCGCTGCCGCCGACCAGAGCCTTGAGCTCCTCGATTATGGCGAGCTTGGTCTTGAGGTTGGCCTCCCGGTCCTCCTCTATCGTGGCCAAAAAGGCGTCCCTTTTGCGGCGGTATTCGCCCACAAGGTCTTTGAGGCGAGCCTCGGCGACGTCGGCCGGAGCCTCGAACGCTTCGGGATCTCCGCCAGCCTCGGCGAACTGTTTGCGCGCCGCCTCGCTCTCGTTGCGGTGCAACTTGTAGAAAGCCACCTTGATGGCCTCCACCTCGCCGCGCAGGGTCTGAACGGGCTTCTCTTCGAGCGACCGGGCGAGCAGTTCGACCAGTTCGGCTTTGGTTTTGGAGCCCAAGTCGAGCTCGCTGCGCGAGGCGATCTCTTTCGAAGAGTCGCCATCTTCGCCTTCGTCCTCCTCTTCGCCCAGATCGAGATCCGAAGCGTCGGCGGCGAGCGCGGCCTCCTCGTCGGAGAAGTCGACCGCCTCGCTGTGGGCGGCGGGTTCGGCGGCATCGCTCTGGGCGACAGGCAGGTCGTCGACCCTCGCCTCGGAGGGGGTCTGCTGTTGTGCAGTCTCTTTTACATCATCGACAACGGAGTCGATTCGTTCCTCGGGAACAGAAATTTCATTGGTAGCCATAACTTGCAGAAGTTTGGATAAAACATTTGCGCAAAGTTATGAAAAAATAATGATTAACGATTAATGATTATCGGTTAATAGATTAATGATTACCTTTGCGGGATATTATGGCCTACCGCATACTCATAGTCGACGACGAACCCGATATATTGGAGTTCGTTGGATACAACCTCAAAAAAGAGGGATACGGGGTCATGACGGCTCTGAACGGACGCGAGGCGGTGGACAAGACCCTCGCGTGGCACCCCCATCTGGTGCTTTTGGACGCGATGATGCCCATTATGGACGGATTCGAGGCGTGCCGCCTGATCCGCACCACGAAGGGCATAGAGGATACTTTAGTGGTGTTTCTCACCGCGCGGGGCGACGAAAATTCGCAGGTCGGAGGGTTCGACGCCGGGGCCGACGACTACATCGCCAAACCCATCCAGCTCAAAGCGCTCGCCAGCCGTATTCGCGCCATTTTGAAGCGCCGCGATCCGGGCGAAACGTCGGACGAGGCCGTTATGATCGACATCGAGCGGCACGAGGTGTCGCGGGGCGGCGAGGAGATAGTGCTCCCTCGCAAGGAGTTCAACCTGTTGGCGATGCTGCACGCCCAGCCGGGCAGGCTGTTCACCCGCGAGGAGATTTACGCCGCAGTGTGGGGGACGGAGGTGGTGGGCGAGCGCACGATAGACGTGCACATCCGCAACCTGCGCAAAAAGATAGGCGACCGCCACATCGTCACCGTCAAGGGCGTGGGATATAAATACGAAGACTAATTCTAACTTATGGAGATAATATACAACATCAGAAAAAAGGCGGCGGGACTCGGCCGTCGGATCGTGCTCCCCGAGGGGGCCGAAGAGCGCACCATTCAGGCGGCGGACATCATAATCGGAGAGGGCATTGCCGAGGTGATCCTGTTGGGTTCGCCCGACCGCATCAAGGCCGAGGCGGCACGCTTCGGGCTCAAAAACATCGAACGGGCGACCATAATCGACCCCTACAACATTCCCGAAGAGGCTGAAAAGCGCTACGTGGAGCTGATGGTTAAGCTTCGCGGCGACAAGGGCGTGACCCCCGAGGTGGCGGCAAAGCAGTTGCAGGACGCGTTGTACCTTGCGGCCGTGATGGTCAAGGCGGGCGACGCCGACGGCGAGGTGGCGGGAGCGATCAACTACACGGGCGACGTGCTGCGTCCGGCGCTTCAGTACGTCAAGACCGCACCCGGCATCAGCGTCGTCTCGGGGGCGTTCATCATGCGCATTCCCGACAAGTCGTTCGGCGACGAGGGGACGATGCTGTTCGCCGACTGCGCCGTGTCGCCCGATCCGACCGCTCAGCAGCTGGCCGAGATAGCCGTCTCGACCGCCCGCACGGCGCGTAGCCTGGTAGATCTCGAACCGCGGGTGGCGATGCTCAGCTTCTCGACCCACGGCTCGGCCAAACATCCGATGGTGGACAAGGTGGTGGAGGCTACCCGCATCGCCCGCGAGATGAATCCCGAGCTCATTATCGACGGCGAGATTCAGGCCGACACCGCCATCGTGCTCAAAGTGGCCGAACTCAAGGCTCCGACCTCGCCGCTGAAAGGCCGCGCCAACATCATGGTGTTCCCCTCCTTGGAAGTGGGCAACATAGCGTATAAACTCGTGCAGCGCATGGCCCACGCCGAGGCTATCGGTCCGGTGCTTCAGGGCATGGCCGCCCCCATCAACGACCTGTCGAGAGGTTGCTCGGTGGACGATATAGTTAACGTTGTGGCAATAACAGCTTGTCAATCCAAATCTTAAATATGAAAATTCTTGTACTTAACTGCGGCTCCTCGTCGATCAAATACCAGGTTATCGACATGGGCTCATCCGAACCCGGCCTGCTGGGCAAGGGCATCGTCGATCGCGTAGGTCTGCCCGAGGGCGAGATCGTGCTCAAGGTCAAAGGGCGCGACAACTACACCCGCACCCTGCCCATCGCCGACCACAAGGCCGGCATCGCGCTCATCATCGAGGCGATAACCCATCCCGAGCACGGCATAGTCGAATCGCTGGCCGAGATCGGGGCGGTGGGTCACCGCGTGGCTCACGGCGGAAGCTACTTCGCCGACAGCGCGCTGGTTACGCCCGACGTTGTCGAGAAGATCAAAGCCTGCTTCGAGCTGGCTCCGCTGCACAACCCGGCTAACCTTCAGGGCATTTTGTCGATCGCCGAACTGCTGCCCAGCACTCCGCAGGTGGCGGCGTTCGATACCTCGTTCCACCAGACCATCCCCGCCGAGAACTACCTCTACGCGCTGCCGTATAAGTACTACGAAAAGTACGGGGTGCGCAAGTTCGGTTTCCACGGCACGAGCCACAAGTTCGTGGCCGAAAAGGGTGCCAAGATGGCGGGACTCGATATCGCCGACTCTAAGATCATCACCTGCCACATCGGCAACGGAGGCTCTATCACCGCGGTGCTCAACGGCCGGTCGATCGACACCTCGATGGGCTTCACTCCGGTGGACGGGCTCATTATGGGTACGCGTACGGGTCTGGTCGATCCGGGCGCGCTGATTTTCGTCGCCAAGAAGGAGGGTCTGGACTACGACGCCCTCGCCTCGATGATGAACAAGGAGTCGGGTGTGTTGGGCGTGTCGGAGATGTCGAGCGACATGCGCGACATCGTGGGCGCGGCCGAAGCGGGCAACGAGCGTGCAAAGTTGGCTCTTGCCATGTACGACAACCGCGTGAAACACTTCGTGGGAGCCTACGCGGCCTTGATGGGCGGTGTGGATATGATCATCTTCACGGGCGGAGTGGGCGAAAACCAGTGGCAGACCCGCCGCTCGGTGTGCGAAAGCCTGGGCTACATGGGCGTCGAGTTTGACGTGGAGGCCAACGACGGCCTGCGCAGTCAGGATCGCATCATCTCCAAACCCTCATCGCGCGTCGCGGTGGCCGTGGTCACCACCGACGAGGAGCTGGTCATCGCAAAGGATACTTACAGGCTGGCGAAGTAACATCGCCGGCATACCTCCAAAACGACCGCCCCGACAAGTAATAAAAAAGTCGGGACGGCCGTTTTCTATTAACTTCAAAACCTAATAAATCATGAAAACATTCAAATCATTATTTTTCGCGGCCGCTGCTTTGACCGCTATGTTCACGGCCTGCGGCGAGCCCGACGCGACCGTAATCACGCCGGTGCTGACCGCCACCCCGGAGACGTTCGAAGAGGGCGGCTCCACCACCTTTACCGTTACGGTAGACGGAGAGGATGTGACCGCGTCGGCCTCCATCACCGCGATTGAAGCGCAGACCGCGGTGACCGACGCCGTGTGGACGTCGGAAACGGCCGGCACCTACACCTTCGAGGCGGTGTACAAAGGAGTCAAATCGAACGTCGTTACCGTCACCGTTGAGGCTCCCGAGGTCGTCGCTCCCGAAGTCGCCAAAATCGGAGTGTCGCTCAGCGGCAACGGCGAAACCGTTACCCGCATCGCCCTGAGGGGCGTGTCGAAGGACGGAACCGCGAGCCCCGATGCGACCGAATATGAGATCGGCCTTGTAACTCCCGCGGGAGTCGTTGCCGGAGCCGAACCTGCAAACGTCACCGCCGAGGATGGCTACATCGAACTGCCCGCCCAAACGCTCACCGAAAGCGCGCGCGTGGTGGTGACGGTGAATGACAAGAAGATGGCGTTCCCCATCGAAGACGTCACCGAGTTGGAAGTGAACGAAGAGTACATCATCCTCGTCGCGATCCCCGCGGAGAAGCCGCTCGACTACACCGACAACGCGATGCCCGCCTTTGTTATCGCCCCCTCCGACCTGGCCGAGAGCGAAAACATTCTGTACGCCGACGCTATGGAAGACTGCCCCGAAGGGTGGCGTCTGCCCACCTACAACGAGGGTATCATCTCCCTGCTCTATGTCAACGCCATTCAGGATCACGCGTACAGAGGAGCCACCTACTGGACTTCGACCCTGTATAAAGACGACGACACCAACGCCATGGGTATCGACTACATGAGAAAGTATACCCTTTGGATGCCCTCGTACGGCGTAACCGTAGGAAGGTGCGTAAAGAGCGTTCCCGCCGGCAAAAAGTATCCCTACATCGACACCACCGACCCCGCGGGTCCGATCATCGTGTCGAGGGACGCCGACGGAGGGGTGATTACCGCCTCGACCTACGACGGGGTAGATATGCCCGTGTTCCACGACAACTGGACTACAACCCCCGAGCACGAAGCGACCACTCTGACCGACATGATCCCGCACAAATTGCAGGTGGCCAACGCCGACGAGACGACAGGCAAGGTGATTAGAAACGAATTGGCCTGCGCCGAGGGCTGGAGAACCCCCACTCAGTACGAACTGATGTTGGTCTACGCCGTCGGTGGCGGTGAGGCCGAGATATACGACACCGATCCCGAGAGCCCGTTCTACAACGCTCCCGTGACGGAGACCGTTCTTAACGAGATCGAAGGCTTCACTCCTTTCCAAGTAGACAACTACTGGGTCGAAACCGCTATTGCGGGACGAGGCGGCATTACGGCCCTCGTATGGCCGTTCAAGGAGACAGCCATGCGCGGCAGCGGAACGTTTCCCGGCCCCGACACCAATTGGGTGCGGTGCGTTCGCGACGTTGAGTAACCCTCCGGCGAAGCGACCGCTCGCCACTGTCACATGAAAGAAAGGGGGCTTCGGAATTTCCGAAGCCCCCTCTTTTGATACGATAACGGATTAATATCCGAAAATCTCCTCCTGCGACACCTGCTTCACCGGACCCAGCGAGCGCAGATACTCCATATCCAAGTCGGCCGAGCGACCGAGGATGCCGAAGGTGTAGGTGCGGCCTGCGACCCACTGCTTTTGGAACGCCTTGACGTCTTCCAGAGTCATGGTCTGAATCTTGTCCCACACCTGTGAGCGGGCGTCGTAGTCCAGACCCAGATCCTGAGCGGCCACCCAGCTCCACAGAACGTAGCTCTTGATGGTGCGGTCGGTGCGCATGCTCTCTATCAGAGACTCCTTGGCGATGTTGAAGGCGGCTTCGCTCTCGGGCATGTTGTTGATGATGTCGTCGAAAGCCATGGCCGCGTCCTTCAGCTTGTCGTTCTGAGTGGCGATAAAGGCGATGTATACATAGGGGTCGTTTTTACGCGAGGGACGGCCCAGGGTTGCCTGAGCCGAGTAGGCCAGACCGCGCGCTTCTCTCATCTCCTGGAACACGATCGACGACATGCCGCCGCCGAAGTAGCTGTTGTAGAGGCTCTCGATGGCGTCGTTGGCCGGGTCGTAGGTTTCTCCCCTGTTGCCGTACTGCCAGTAGTAGATCTGGGCGGCGTCGTATTCGGCCAGCACCACGCTGTTCGAAGGAGTCATGGCGAAGGGATATTTCACTTTCGCGGGCACCGGAGCGAGCTCGGCCGCCACGTTGTGCTTCGCTTCGATGTCTGCCAACAGGGCCTCCTGAGTGGCGGGGCCGTAGTACATGATGCGGTGCTGCTGACCGGCCAGTACACGGAACTTGCCCAGCAGGTCTTCCGAGGTGAGGGCTGTCAGTTCGTCGTTCGACATGGTGGTGGCATCCACGAACTCGGGGCCGCGAGTGGTGTAGGTGCGCAGTGCGCCGAAGTTGCGGGCCTGGTTGAGTTTGGCATCCACGCGGCTCTTCATCCAGTCGGCTTTGAGTGCGCCAAGAATCATCTCGTCGGCCACGGCGTTGGCCATCAGGTCGGCGGCGATCTCCATAGCGCGGGGCATGTTTTCGCTCAAGCCGGTGATGACAAGGTAGGTGCGGTCTTCGTTGGTGCTGATGCCGAACGAGCAGGCCAAATCGTAGAGTTCGGCCGCGCGCTGCTGTGCGCTCATAGTGGGGGTGCCCAGATAGTCGAGGTATTGTCCCGCGTATCCGATTGCGGGGTCGTTGTTGCTGCCCACCTCGTAGAGATAGATGATCTGGAACAGGTCGGTCGTTTCGTTCTTCTTATACAGTACCTCGATGCCGCTCTTGCCCGTGAGGCGATCCATGTCCTTCTCGAAGTCCACGAACACCGGCTCGATGGGGGTGACGGAGGAGTTCTGGATTTCGGTCACCATCGCGCTCGTGGCGTCGCGGTTGGTCTGAATGGGGGTGAGCTGCGGTTTTTCGATCGTCAGTTCGTTGGGATCCTTGCCCTGACGTTTGTAGATCACGGCGCAGTTGTCGGCGGTGAAGTTGGCGTTGGCGAATGCCACCACGTCGGCTTTGGTGATGGCGGCTATGCGGTCGATTTCGCCTACCGCCCTGTCCCACGGGATGTTGTTGATAAACGCGCTCACGAAGGCGTCGGCGCGGCCGTAGTTGCTGTCCAGATAGTTCATCTGGCCCAATTTGTAGTTGTTGATGGTGGCGGCGAGGAGTTTTTCGTCGAAATCGCCCGCTTTCAGCTTTTCGATCTCGGCCATCATCAGATCCTTCACTTCGTCCAGAGTCTGACCCGCTTTGGGGCGACCCTGCAACATCAACACGCCGTGGTCGGCCAGAGGCATGGTGTAGGCGTGAGCCGACAGAACCTTCTGCTGCTGCATCAAATCGAGGTCGAACAGACCGGCCTGACCGTTGTAGAGAATGCTGCCAATAAGGCTCATCATGTCGTTGTCGGTCGAGGCGGCGCCACCCGTGCGCCATGCGACGGATACGTTCTCGGCGTCGAGGCCCAGCACTTCGCTAACCACGGGAGCCGTGATGGCGGGCAGGGGTTCGGCCACTGTGGCGGGAAGCTCGGGATTGGGAAGCATGTCGCCGAAATATTTATCTATCAGCGCGATGGTGGTGTCGAAATCGAAGTCGCCCGACATACAGACGGCCATGTTGTTGGGCACGTACCACTGCGCGTGGTAGTTCTTGATGTTGGTGATCGACGGATTTTTCAGGTGTTCCTGGGTGCCGATCACGGTCTGAGTGCCGTAGGGGTGGGTGGGGAAGAGGTCGGTCAGCATAGCCTCCATAACCTTGCGGCTATCCTGGGTGAGCGACATGTTCTTCTCTTCGTACACCGTTTCGAGCTCGGTGTGGAAGCCGCGGATGACCGGATTCTTGAAGCGGTCGGCCTCGATCTTGAGCCAGTTCTCGATCTGATTCGAGGGGATGTCCTCGATGTAGACCGTCAGGTCGTAGCTGGTGCCGGCGTTGGTGCCCGTAGCTCCGATGGCGGCCATCAGCTTGTCGTACTCGTTGGGAATGGAGTAGCCCGAAGCCTCGTAGCTCAGCTGGTCGATCTGTTTGTATATCTCCGCCCTTTCGGCCTCGTCGGTCGTCGTGCGGTAGGTTTCGAACAGAGCCTCGATCTTGTCCAGCAGGGGCTTTTCGGCCTCGTAGTTCTGGGTGCCGAAGTTGGGGGTGCCCTTGAACATCAGGTGTTCGAAGTAGTGGGCCAAACCGGTCGTCTCGGCGGGGTCGTTCTTCGATCCCACCCGCACGGCGATGTTGGTTTGGATGCGCGGGGTCTCCTTGTTGACGGCCAGATACACCTTCAGGCCGTTGTCCAGGGTGTAGATGCGCGAACCCATCGGGTCGCCCTTCACGGTCTCGTACTTGTAGGTCGAGCCGCAGGCGGAGGAGATCGCGAGCGCGAGCACGGCGATCATTCCGAAAATTAAACTTGTTTTTTTCATAGTGGTATGAGTTTGATGGTATTTTATCTCTTCGACGGGCAATATCGCGTTATTTCACGCAACGGAGAGCGGCTCCGACCGTTTTTGCGTTGTAGTTCAGCGGGCCGATGAACATGCTGCGCTTGTAGCACATCTCCATCGCTCTGAGCCCGTCGCGGTCTTCCGCCGTCCAGTAGTGGGAGTCCGTATCCTGAGCCGTCGCCGCTCCGGTGTTCATAGCCCAACCGTTGAACTCGCCGCCCCATTCGGAGGCGTACTTGGGCAGGATGGGCTGCGTTATCCCCGGATTGTTCTGGTTGGTGCCCGGGCCGCCCAGCGCTATGTTCAGAGCCACGAAGTCGTTCGAATCGGGCACTCGCCACTCTCCCGGGCAGAGCTCGTCCTGATGGAGTACGACGGCGCACCACGAGAAGTAGTTGCCCTTGTAGTTCACCTCGTTAGCGCCGACCACCTTGACGGGTATCGAGCGGCAGTCCGATTTGTAGTCGTCCTCGCCTTCGCCTCCCCAGAAGGTATCCTTGTCGCAGGCCGAGGCGACCACGGCGTCCGACCATGTCAATCCGCCCAACTCCCAGGTGTTGTCGGTCGCGAAGCCTACTTCGCCCAGACTCTCGCCCCAACCCGGAGCGTCGGTGCTGCAACGCAACGTCTCGACCGTGTTGACCTTCACCTGACACGACATCGAAAAACCGCCATCGTCGGTGGTGAAGGTTATTTTGGCCTCTCCGAGGGCGAGCGCTGTCACGAGACCGTCCTTATCTACGGTCGCCACGGCTTCGTTTTCCGACATCCACGTAACCTTTTTGTTGGTGGCGTTGGCGGGGGTGAACAGGGGCTCCAACTGCAGCGTCGCGTCGACCAAAAGCGAGGCCACCCCGCGGTTGATCATCACGCTTTCGATCGCGACGGGCGTCACGACGGTCACGGTGCAGGTCGCCGATTTGTCGCCCGCCGTGGCGGTTATCACCGACGTTCCCTCTTTGAGCGCGGTAACCTTGCCTCCGGCGTCGATGCTCGCAACGGTTTTGTTTTCGCTCTCCCAGCTCACTGCGGTTCCCGCCGGAGTCACGGTCGCTTCGAGCACGAAATAGTCGTCCATGCCGAGGGTCAATTCCGTCTCGTTGAGCGTTACGCTTTCGACCACGACTTCCGCGGCCTCGACGGTCACGGTGCAGGTTCCGGTAACGCCGCTCTCGTCGGAGGCGGTGGCGGTGACGGTCGTCGAACCGACGGCGAGTGCCTCCAATTCGCCCGTCGCGGGGTCGATGGTTGCAATCTCTTCATCGTCGATCGACCAGACTACGGTGGCGTCGTCGGCCGTGGCGGGCAGCACGACCGCCTCCAGAGTCTCGACGTCGCTCACGTTTAAGGTGATATCTTCGACGGTGATGCTCTCCACGAGCACGGTTTCGGGCGTGGTTACTTTTTTCTCAGGTTCGCACGCCGACAGCGCAACGCCAACAGCCGCAAGGGTGATAAAAAACAGTTTTTTCATGATAGTATGTGTTTGACAGTAGTTTCGTTACACGATTATCTCCTTGGCCATGTAATAAAGTATCATCCCCGAGGCGATCAGTTTGGCGCCCGTGCCGCAGATGAACGCCGCGAAAGCTCCCGTGGCCACCCTCAGCGCCACGTGCCCCTCGCTCTTGTTGCCCCACAGTTCGCCCAGAAAAGCCCCCACGAACGGCCCCGCAATCATTCCCAGCGGCCCGAAGAAGAACCCCACGATCATTCCTATAACCGTTCCGATGGTCGCCGGACGCGAGCCGCCGAACTTTTTGGTCATAATCACAGGCAGAATATTATCCGCCGCCGTCACAATCGCCACAACGCCCAGCCACACCAACAGAAACCACAGGGGTCGGTCGTAATACTCGGTGAACGACAACACGAGCAGCCCCACCCAACTCACCGGCGGTCCGGGAAGTATCGGCGCCACCGATCCCGCGAGCCCCACGACGCCGAAAAGCACGGCAAGTATCGCTAAAAATATGTCCATGTTTTTGGAGCGAAAAGTTGAGGAGTGGCATAAGCCGCAGGCTCTTTAATAAAATCCATAACTTTTCACTTTTCGTCTTTAACCTTTCACTTGACTAATTTATTGGTCTCGGTGTCGGGAAAGACGACCCACGGCTTGAAATCGCGCGCCTCGTCGAAATCCATCCTCGCGTAGGACATGATGATGATAACGTCGCCCTTGCGGATCTTGTGCGCTGCCGCCCCGTTCACCCCTATCGCTCCGCTGCCCCGCTCACCCTTTATTATATAGGTGTCGAGCCGCTCGCCGTTGGTCACGTCGGCCAGGGTCACCTTTTCGCCCGCTATGAGGTTGGCCGCGTCCATCAAATCCTCGTCTATGGTGATGCTGCCCACATAGTCGAGGTTGGCTTCGGTCACCGTCACGCGGTGTATCTTGGATTTTATAACTTCTATGGTCATAGTTCAATTAACACGTTGTCTATCAAGCGAACGGCTCCCGCCTGAACGGCGACGAATATCCGTCCGCCTAAAATTGTGCAATATATCGTTTTGAGCGATCCGCCGCGCTCTATCTCTCGGCGAATCGTCTCTTCGTTCGGGTTTTTGGCTCCCATTTGCAGAGCGCGAAAAATATCCGGCGCGGCGGCACGGTGCTCGGGGGTAAGCAGCGCGTTGCGCGACGACATCGCCAACCCGTCCGCCTCCCTCACTATGGGACACTCCACAATCTCCACTCCCGCCCAAGGCTCCTTCGTTTCGCGCGCCTGACGCACCATCTCGCGAATAACCGCGATCTGCTGAAAATCTTTCTGCCCGAAATAGGCCCGCGCCGGCCTCACCGCGTCGAACAGCCGCGACACCACCTGCGCCACACCGTTGAAATGGCCCGGGCGGGTGGCCCCTTCCATTATCTTGTCCAACTCGCCGAAATCCCACACACGGGTGTCGGGCTCGGGGTACATCTCTTCCACAGAGGGCATAAACACCACGTCGACCCCCTCCGCCTCCAACATGGCCAAATCTTTCTCCGGCGTGCGCGGATAGTTCCGCAGATCGGCGGGATCGTTGAACTGCGTCGGATTCACAAACAAGCTAACAACAGTTACGCTCTCGTCTCGCTTGGCCGCCCTCACCAGCGACAGATGCCCCTCGTGCAGCGCTCCCATTGTGGGTACAAACCCTATATCGCCCGGCAGGACACCCGAAAGTGCCGCCTCCAACTCGCTCTTCGTTAATGCAATCGTCATTTTACAGATGGAAATACGCGGTAAAGTTAGAAAAAAAAGATAACTTTGCGGGCAAAGAAAATAAAACCTTAAAAATATGAAGAGAATATTGACCGCTATCGCGATGAGTGTAACCGTTTTTAGTATGGCCGGATGCTGCGACAAAACCGCGCAAACCGACGATTTCCAGTGGCAGATAGACCGTTTCGATGACATCAAGGTGATGCGCTATCAGGTGCCGGGATTCAGCGAACTCCCCCTTGAACAGAAACTGCTGGTATACTATCTGGGCGAGGCGGCTATCTCGGGGCGCGACATTTTGGCCGACCAAAATTTCTGCCTCAACCTGCCAATCCGCCGTACGCTGGAGGGAATATACAAAAGCTACGAGGGCGACCGCACGAGCCAAGAGTGGACAGAGTTTGAGAAATACCTCAAAAAAGTGTGGTTCGCCAACGGCATTCACCACCACTATTCTGGCGACAAGTTCGCGCCCGGTTTCACCGCCGAGTATTTCGACACGCTGCTGGCCGCCACGCCCGACGAGGTGCTGCCGCTCGATTTCGCACCGCGCGAAGAGCTCGTGGCCACCATCAAGCCCGCGATGTTCGACCCCGCGCTCTACGCGGTTCGCATGAATCAGACCGAGGGTCAGGATCTGCTCGCCACCAGCGCGATGAACTACTACGAGGGGGTGACCCAGGCCGAGGCCGAAGCGTTCTACGCCGGGATGGCCGCCTCCGCAGGCGACGATCCCACGCCGATCTCTTACGGTCTCAACTCGAAGTTGATGAAAGATGCCGACGGTACGATTCGCGAAATAGTGTGGAAAGAGGACGGAATGTACGGCGCGGCCATCAAACAGATAACGTTTTGGCTCGAAAAGGCCGCCGGAGTGGCCGTCGAACCGCAAAAGACCATTATCGAAAACCTTGTGCGCTACTACCGTTCGGGCGACCTGCGCGACTTCGACGCCTACAACGTGGCGTGGGTGAGGGACACCCTGTCGAACGTCGACTTTGTGAACGGATTCATCGAAAACTACGGCGACCCCCTGGGATTCAAATCGAGCTGGGAGTCGAACGCTAACTTCATGGACACCGAGGCCACCAAGCGCACCGAGATCATCTCCGACAACGCCCAGTGGTTTGAAGACAACTCGCCCGTCGATCCCCGCTACCGCAAACCGGTGGTTAAGGGCGTGTCGGCCAAGGTGATCACCGTGGCTATGTTGGGCGGCGACTGCTTCCCGTCCACTCCCATCGGCATCAACCTGCCCAACGCCGACTGGATCCGCCGCGATCACGGCTCTAAATCCGTCACCATCGAAAACATAACCTACGCCTACGACAAGGCGGCCGAGGGAAGCGGCTCGGCGGCCGAGTTCGTGTTGCGCGAAGAGGACAGGGCTCGCATGAAGGAGTGGGGCTCCATCGGCAGCAACCTCCACACCGACCTGCACGAGTGTCTGGGTCACGGTTCGGGTCAACTCGCTCCGGGAGTGACGGGCGCCGAAATGCGCCAATACGGCTCGGCGATCGAGGAGAGTCGCGCCGACCTGTTCGCACTATATTATATAGCCGATCCCAAGTTGGTGGAATTGGGTCTCATTCCCACCATGGACGTGGCGTGGGCCGAGTATGCAAGCTATATGAACAACGGCCTGTTGACGCAGCTGTCGCGCATAGCCCCCGGCAAGAACATCGAGGAGTCGCACATGCGTAACCGCGCCGCCATCGCCGGATGGTGCTACGAAAAGGGCATGGCTGATAACGTGATCGAAAAGGTGGTCGAAAACGGCAAGACCTATTTCGTTGTGAACGACTTCGAGGCTCTGCGCGGCTTGGTGGGCGAGCTGTTGGGCGAGATTCAGCGCATCAAATCGGAAGGCGATTTCGAAGCGGGTCGCGACTTTATCGAAACTTACGGAGTTCGCGTCGACCCCGTGCTGCACGCCGAAGTCATCGAACGCTTCACCGCGCTCGACCTGGCTCCCTACGGTGGGTTCGTCAATCCGGTGTATGAGTTGGTTCGCGACGAGGCTTCGGGCGAAGTGACCGACGTGAAGGTTACCTACGAAGAGAGCTACGTCGATCAGATGCTGCGTTACAGCCGCGACTACTCGTTCCTGCCGAGCAAAAACTAACCGGCGAAAATTGACGAGCGAAAACTGACAGGTAAAAAATTTTCCGCAAACCGATGAATAATTTTCTGAAAAAATACGCATGGACGGTGGCGGCGGGGGTGGCCCTGCTGGGCGGTCTTATTCTCGCCGCGGCTTGGTTCATCGGAAGGCGCGGTGCCGAAGCGATCGAGCCGCGCGAACCGCTGTTTATGTACGATATCGCCTACGAACAATACGAACTGGAAGAGGGCGAGATAGAGTCGGGTCAGCCGTTGGGTAAACTGTTCGAGCGGTTCGGCATCGGCGCGGGCGGCACCTACCGCATAGAGCAGGCGAGCAAAGGCATCTTCGATTTGACCGACGTAAGGGCGGGCAACAAATATGTGGCGATGCTGGAGGCCGACTCCGCGGCTTTGGCGTTGGACAGCCTCGCTCCGCCGCGACTTGCTCACTTTGTGTACGAAAAGACGCTGACCGACTATTTCGTGATCTCGATGCCTGCCGGGCTTCGGAGTGTGTCGGGCGGCGACTCGATAACGGTGCGCAACGGCTCGAAACCGATCGTCATAGAGCGCGTAACGGCCGAGGCGGTCATAGAGTCGTCGATGTGGAACGCCATCGCAGGCAACGGACATCCCCTTGCGCTGGCGGTGGAGTTGGAGGATATCTATGGCTGGAGCGTCGACTTCTTCGGCATCCAAAAGGGCGACAGCTTCGAGGTGATCTACGATCAGCGCTATGTGGACAGCGTTGCGGTAGGCGTGGGGCGCATCTGGGGCGCTTCGTTCCTGCACGGCGGCAAAACCTACTACGCCATCCCGTTCAAGCAGGACGATAAGATCTCCTATTGGGACGAGAACGGCAACAGCCTCAAAAAGCAGTTCCTGAAAGCTCCGTTGAACTACTCGCGCATCTCTTCACGTTTCACCAACGCCCGCAGGCATCCCATCACCCGTGTGGTGAGGCCGCACCACGCGGTCGACTACGCCGCTCCTTCGGGAACGCCCGTGCGGGCGGTGGCCGACGGAACCGTGTCGCGCCGTTATTGGGACAGCAAAGGCGGCGGCAACACGGTGTGGTTGAAACACGCCCGCGGATATGAGACAGGCTATCTGCACCTTCGAGGCTTCGGTCCGGGCATCGCGGCCGGCACTCGCGTCAGTCAGGGTCAGGTGATCGGCTACGTGGGCAGCACGGGCGCCTCGACCGGTCCCCATCTCGATTATCGTATTCGCGTGAACGGCAAGCCGATGGATCCGCTGAAGATTCCGCAGGAGCCAGGCATTCCGATCAAAGACGGCAATAAGGAGGCGTTCGCCGTGGTGCGCGACAAGATTATGGGCGAGCTGGCCGGCACTTTGCCCGAGGGCGAACGGCTGATGTCGCTCGATTCTATCGTGATTCCCCAGACCCCGCTCGCGCCGGTGAATCCGTCGCCGGTCGACACGACAAAGAATTTTATTGATGGGGTTCGCTAAAAAAGAGGTCGAAGGGGGCGGCGTTTCGGCAGCCTCCGACGACAATCTTGCGAAGATAGCGGCGTTTATCCGCAAACACCATGTGATGACGCTGGCCACGGTCGGTAGCGACGGTCAGCCGTGGTGCGCCCACGCTTTCTATGCTTGGATGGCGGAAGGAAAACGCGCGGACGGAAAGGTGCGCGCGGAAGACTCCGACGGAAAGGTACGCACGGGAGCGGAGCAGGGCGGGTGCCTTGTGTTTATGAACAATCCGGCGACCCGCCATGGAACCGAGATGTTGGAGCGAACCCACGTCGCGGCGGCGATCGCTCTCGAAACCCGCGTGGTGGGGCGATTGCAGGGGTTGCAGATCGAGGGCGAGGTGCGCATGGCGACGGGTGCGGAGTTGGAGGCCGCCCGCCGGACGTATCTCAGGCGTTTTCCCTACGCCACGGTGATGGAGCAGCCTTTGTGGATACTCGTCCCGACGCTGATGAAACTGACCGACAACACGTTGGGTTTCGGTAAGAAGCTCGTCTGGACAAAAAGCTGATCCGGCCCAAAACTCATTCGGACAACAACATAAAAAGAGCGGCGATTTTTTTCGCCGCTCTTTATTATGTAGTACTTTTTTATTTGCCGCCCTTCTCCCACGTCATGTCGCTCATGTCGGGCATCGGCTTTTGGTATTCGCCCGCCTCCAACTTGCCGCGGACGGCGTCGAAGCAACCCAGCGTATACTCCACATCTTCCAACGTGTGCATAGCCGTGGGGATGATGCGCAAAATGATCTCGCCCTTGGGGATCACGGGATAGACCACCACCGAGCAGAACAGACCGTGGTTTTCGCGCAGGTCGACTACCAGATTCGTCGCCTCTTCCACGCCCCCCTTGAGGTATACCGGCGTCACGGGAGAGGCCGTCGACCCGATCTCGAACCCTCTCTCGCGAAGTCCGCCCTGCAACGCGTGCACGATAGTCCACAGTTGCTGCTGATATTCGGGGTGGTTGCGGATAAGTTCGATGCGCTTCAACGCCCCGATCACCATAGGCATTGGCAGCGACTTGGCATAGAGCTGCGAGCGCATATTGTAGCGCATGATGTCGATCAGCCACTTGTGCGACGCGACGAACGCCCCGATGCCCGCCATCGACTTGGCAAACGTGTTGAACAACACGTCGATACCGTCCGTCGCGCCGAAGTGCGCCGCCGTTCCGCGACCCTCGGGGCCCATAGTGCCGAAACCATGGGCGTCGTCCACCAGCAGCGTGAAGTCGAACTCCTTTTTCAGAGCCACGATCTTGTCTAACGGGCCCAGGTCGCCCTTCATGCCGAACACACCTTCGGTGATCACCAAAATCCCGCCGCGGTTCTCCTCCGCCACCGCCTGAGCGTGACCTAACTGCTTGCGCAACGACTCCACGTCGTTGTGCTGAAACACGAACCGTTTGCCCTTGTGCATCCTCAGACCGTCGATGATGCATGCGTGAGCCTCGGCATCGTACACCACCACGTCGCGAGGGCCGACCAGCACGTCGATAATGGAGATCATGCCCTGATAGCCGAAGTTCAACAAAAAAGCATCCTCTTTTCCCACGAATGCCGCGAGTTCGCGCTCCAACTGTTCGTGCCACTTGGTCTGTCCGCTCATCATACGCGCACCCATCGGGGCGGCCATGCCGAAATCGCGCGCACCCTCGGCGTCGGCTTTGCGAACTTCGGGGTGGTTGGCCAGGCCGAGGTAGTTGTTGAGGCTCCAGTTGAGCATCTCCTTGCCGCGGAACTTCATGCGGGGAGCGATGTCGCCTTCGAGCTTGGGAAAGGCGAAGTAGCCGTGGGCGTTGGCCATGTGCTGGCCGATGGGGCCGCCTGCGAATTTCTGCAGTCTGTCTAAGATATTTACCATATAGTTATCTGTTTTTTAGATGAATCGCAACGAATCCGCAAAGCTACTAAATTCCACACGATTTACCGCAAAAAAATAGCGGACAAAAAGTCCGCCGCCCGCAACTTGTCGTCCGCCGCTCGAAACTCTTTGTCCGTTATCTCAAATCGAATTTGAAACGTTCTCTTCATCCGCGCCCTTCGAAGCTCTCGGCGTCGGGATTGAGCATGACGTTCTCCTCCTCGATCTCATCCCAGCTTGCCGGTTCGTTCGGGCCCGTGGGGTCGATGCGGCCGAAGTCGTCGGCATCCACCATTGTATTCATCAGGGTGTCTTCGGCGACACCGCCCATTACGTTCTTCATGATCGCACAATTTTTTGACATGACAGACCATCAAAACTTGTGCCCGAAATATTTCGGGCACAAAAAGAAGAGCAAACTATAATGGGCGACCCTTAAACTTCGGCTTTCCGCCGTCTCTAAAACTCCAACTTCCGCCGCAGCTTTTCGGCGTAGGCGTCCACCCTGCGCATCTCGGCGGGGATGTCTATGTTTTGCGGACACTTCGGGCGGCACTGCTTGCACTCGGTGCAACGGGCGGCCTGGCGAAGGCGCGGCACGCTGCGGTCGTAACCCACCAGAAACGCGCGGCGAGCCTGTTTGTAGTTCTCGTCGTCGGACGACTCCATCACCTGTCCCGCGCTCACGCACTTGTTGTAATGCGCGAATGTTTGCGGAATATCCAACCCGTAGGGGCAGGGCATGCAATATTCGCACGTCGTACATTGGATATATTCGGCGCCCGCGAGGATGTCCGACACGTCGTCTAACACGGCGTACTCCTGGTCGTTCATGGGGGTGAGCGGCGCGAAGGTGCGCAGGTTCTCCTGAAGGTGTTCCATGTAGACCATACCCGAGAGCACGGTCAGCACCTTTTCGGGGGTGCCGGCGTAACGGAAAGCCCACTTCGCGGCGGTGTCGCCCGGGTGCATGCCGTTCATCATCGCCAGAGCCTGAGCCGGAACGCGCGCCAAACGACCACCCAGCAGGGGCTCCATGATCACCACCGGCACGTTCTTTTTTACGAGTTCGTCGTAGAGGTATTTCGCCTCGATGGCCGCGCCGATGGGGTATTGCCAATCCTGATAGTTGAGCTGAATCTGACAGAAGTCCCACTGAATGTCGTTGTAGGCCAACACGTAGTCGAACACCTCCTTCTCGCCGTGGAACGACCAGCCTAAGTTGCGGATACGGCCGGCCTTGCGTTCTGCGATGAAAAAGTCGAGAAGCCCGTTGTCGATGAACCGCGCCCTGAAACTCTCGATGCTCGAACCCACGTTGTGCAGCAGATAATAGTCCAGATAGTCGACCTGCAAAGCGGCCAGCGAGCGGCGATACATGGCGATGCCGTTTTCCAGCGTGTGCGGCCCGCCCGAGGCTTTGGTGGCGACGAAAAATTTGTCGCGCGGGTGGCGCTTCAAAGCAATGCCGGTGGCGGTCTCGCTCCAGCCGCGGATATATACCGGCGCCGTGTCGAAGTAGTTCACCCCGTGGGCGATGGCGTAGTCGGTCAGTTCGTTCACCTTCTCCTGATCTATCTCGTCCTGCCCCTCGGCGTTCTTGCGCAGTGGCCAGCGCATGCAGCCGTAGCCCAGCAGCGACACCACGTCGCCCGTGTGGGGGTTGGTGCGCATGGTCATTTGGTCTGTCGGGATTTCGCCCAGCTCGCCTCCTTCTGCCGAGACGGCGTTACGCGGTTTGCATCCCGCAAACGCGGCGGCGGTGACTATGGTTCCGGCACCGGCGGCCTTCAAAAAATCGCGGCGCGATATATCGTTAGTTTTCATACTCATTAAAGCGAATGGTGGGTTACGTTTCCTTCTACATAGATAGCGGCGAACGGCCTTGCGGGGCAGTGGTACTCGCACGCGCCGCAGCCGATGCACAGGGTGTTGTCTATCGCCGGAATTTTCAGCGATTTCGGGTCGGCCGGATCGCGCGGCACGAGGGTGATGGCCTTGGTGGGGCAGTGGCGCTCGCAGGCGGTGCAGGGTAGGTTGTCGCGACCCACAACGCAGTTGTCGGCTATGTAATTTGCGTTGCCCACAGAGATGGCGGATTTGTCGGCAGGGGAGATGCGCTCTATCGCTCCCGCCGGGCACACTTCGCTGCATTCGACGCACTCGGGGCGGCAGTATCCGCGCTCGAAGGTCATCTCGGGCTGCATCAACGTGGCCAGACGCGACGAGGACACCAAAACGCCGTTGGGGCATGCGGTTACGCACAACTGACACGCCACGCAATGCTGCTTCATGTTGCGCGCGTCCTTAGAGCCCGGGGGTGTGATGGGGTTTTTGCGCACGGGGCGTTTTTTGTCCTCAATCTCGGCCAGGCCGCCGTCCACCTTCAACTGCTGAGCCTTTACGGTGTTCGCCACGGCAATGGCGCCGGCAATGGCGAGGAAGTTGCGCCTCGACACTCCTTTTTTGTCGGACGTGCGTTCGGGTGCGCCGCCATCTGGGGCCTCCTTCGCCGAGCCGCCGCGTTTCGAACCACACGCACCATATTTTATCGCCCCGAAGTTGCACGAGTCCAGGCAGTCGAAGCACACCACGCAACGGGTGCGGTCGATGGTTTGGGTTTTGGAGTCGATGCAACCGCTCTTGCACTTCTTTTCGCACACGCCGCAGTGGGTGCACGCCGACTTGTCGAACCGGATGCGGAAAGGAGCCGCCAGCGACAGCAAGCCGAGCAGCGTCCCCACCGGGCAAACTTTCGTGCACCAGGTGCGTCCCCGCCGCCACGCCAACACCGCTATCAGCGCAAAAGTCGCCGCCGTCACGCTTAACACGATCCAACTGCGCACCCACACCTCCCGCGAGTGGAAGGCGTAGCTGTCGGCCCGTTCGGCCACCCACGCCAGCGCGTTGTTACCCCAGCCCCACAACGGAGCCAACAGGTTCGACGCCGTGCGCCCGAAGATTCCCCACGGATCCAACAGCGACACCACGGCGCCGATGCCGACCACGAGGGCAACGACGAATATCGTCAACAATCCGTAGCGCAGCCACGACATGGGTTTGGTGTAGCTGAACCGCGCTTTCTTGCCCTTGCGGCGCCCCGAGAGCCACGAGATGCCGTCCTGCGCGATGCCCAGCGGACACAAAACAGAGCAGTAGACGCGGCCGAACAGCAACGTCAGCACCCCCACCACGACCAGTGCGATCAAGTTGCCCGCCAAAATCGCAGGGACGAGCTGCACGCGAGCCACCCAGCCCAACCAACCGTGCAACGCCCCCGTCAGGTCGAGCACCAACAGCAGCGCGGCGGCAAAAACCACCCACGCGACTGCGATTCTAATCTTCCTTAACATAATTGTTTTTGAGATATAGTTGTAATAAATTCCTCTTAATTTCTTTTTGACCAACAAAAAGAAGCAAAAATTACTTCCCTCCGCTTTTCGGCGCCGTTGCTTGCGCAACGACTTGCCGGCTACGGTCAGTGAAATAGTTGGCCCGTGTTTCCGCCGGCCTGCTCCCACCTCATCTAAAATGGTACAAATTCCGGTGCGCCGAAATTTGAGAGCCATTTTAGCTTCGGCTCCGCGACGACCCACGCAACCGACGACAAGCCGAGTGCAATCGTGCCCTGCACGAATTGCCGAGGCGCGAAGGAGGAAGGCAAAGCCAAAGACGGGGGATTTTTCACGGAACCCGTCGACTATTTAATAAAACCGCCGGCCGAACTCCTCTTCGAGCCCCGCGCGGAAATCGGGGTGGGCGATGGCGATCAAAGCCTGTGCTCGTTCTCGCAAAGTTTTGCCTTTGAGTTTGGCGATGCCGTACTCCGTCACTATGTAGTCCACGTCGCCCCTCGAAGTGGTCACCACGTTGCCGGGCGAGAGTTGAGGCACTATGCGCGAAATCTTGCCGCCCGAAGCGGTGGACGACATGGTGATGATAGATTTGCCGCCGCGCGACATCTGCGCCCCTCGCACGAAGTCGACCTGACCCCCAAGGCCGCTGAACTGCCGGCCGCCGATGGTCTCAGAGTTGACCTGACCCGTCAGATCGACCTCGACGCACGAGTTGATCGACACCATGTTGTCGTGCTTTGCTATGGTGGCCGGGTCGTTCACGTAGTCCACCGGCAACATCACGATGTCGGGGTTGTCGGCCACGAAGTCGTAGAGCTTGGGCGTTCCGGCGAGAAACGTCACCACCACCTTGCCCGGGTGGAGCGTCTTGCGCGAGCCGTCTATCACGCCGCTCTTGATCATATCCACCGCCCCGTCGCACAGAATTTCGGTGTGCAGCCCCAGGTGTTTTTTATCCGTCAAAAAGCCAAGCACCGCGTCCGGAATGGCGCCGATGCCCAATTGCAGCGTGTCTCCGTCGTTCACCAGCGAGGCGCAGTGGCGGGCGATGGAGGCCTCTAACTCCGAGGGCGCGCCGCCGGTCGGAAGTTCTGGAGCGGGGTCGGAGCATGGAACTATCCAGTCGAAGCGCGAGATGTGCACCGAGTTGTCGCGGCCGCCCACTCGCGGCAGGGCGTCGTTCACCTGCGCGATCACAACTTTTGCCAGCTCGGTAGCCCTCACCGTGTAGTCGCTCGACAGCGAGAAGCTGCAATAGCCATCCTCGTCGGGAGTCGATACGTTTATGACGGCGATATCCACCGGAATCTCGTTGCCCAACAGCGCCGGCACGTTCTTAAAAAAGCAGGGTATGAAGTCGGCCCTGCCCTCGGCCACCGCCTTGCGGGTCGTTCCGCCGGCGAAGGTGGTCACGTGGCGGAAGTGGGCCGAATTTTCGATCGACGCGTACTCCCCGTAGCCCAACGGCATGACGTGAAATAAGCGAAGGTTGGTGTAACGCTCCTTTTGCGCCACAAGTTCGCGCATTATCACCTGCGGATTGGTGGCCGCGTGCGAACAGACGACCGTGACGCCGTCCTCTATCTTGCCTACCGCCTCGGCGGCGGTGATGATCTTACCATCGAATTGTTGTTGCCAGTTCATTTCTTTTATTTAAGTCGATTATTTAGAAGTTTTTACGTTTTTGCGGCCGCTTTTCATCGCGCCCCGGCCTTCGACGGTGCCGTTTTAAGCGCGGCTCCCTCCGCTTTCAACAGGGCGGCCTTTCTCTCCGCGCCCCATTCGTAATTGCCCACTCCCCCTGAGCCCGGCACCACCCTGTGGCACGGCACCACGACCGACACCGGATTGGCTCCCACCGCCGAACCCACCGCACGGCAGGCTTTGGGGCGCCCTATTCGTGCCGCTATTTGGGCATAGGTTCGAGTCTCGCCCCGCGGAATTTCGCACAGCGCCGCCCACACCTCCTTCTGGAACGCAGTGCCGCGCAGGTCGAGCGGGATGTTTTTAGCATCGTCTCCATCGACGGTTTTCAGCGCGGCCTCCATCGTCGGGGTCATCCGCTCCGAGAGTTCAGCCCCTGGGAATATTTTGCCCAACCGCGCAAACGCCGTCGAACGGTCGTCGGCGAACATCAGCGCGCACAGCCCTTTGGGAGTTGCGGCGACGAGCACTTCGCCGAGTTCCTTCGGCGCAAAGGCGTAATTGATATATTCTTTAATTTCTTTCAAGGCCATTTGTGGTATGAAAGCGTAAAAGTAGTGAAATTTTCGGAAACAAGGGGTTGTTGTACACAAAAAAGACAGACGAAAAAACGTCTGTCTTTTTTGTGGGCCCAGAGGGTCATGATCCCCCGACCTTCGGATTATGAGTCCGCTGCTCTGACCAACTGAGCTATGAGCCCCCTCGTTTTGCGCATCCCGGTTTTGCGGTTTCGTGCGATTAGGCAGGCCGCGGCCCGCGTCGAGAGTGCAAAAGTAGAATAATTTCCACAAATCCCCAAACTTTTTCTACTTTTGTGGGTTATGAGCAGTATAAAGACCCTCGCGGGCGATACGATAATATACGGACTGAGTACGATCCTGGCACGTATGTTGGGCTATCTGCTTGTGCCCTACCTGACGCGCGTGATGACCACGGGCGAATACGGCGTCTACACCCATCTCTATTCGCTCATTCCGTTAGCCTTGGTGCTGCTGACGATGGGCCTTGAGAACGGCTACTTCAGATTTGCCGGCAAGACCGAGGACGAGGCGGAGAGGAACGCCCTTTTCGCCACGCTGTTGGCGGCGACGGCCATCGCGGCGGCGGTTTTTTGCCTTGCCGTCTCGCCGTTCTCGGAGCCGATAGCCTCGTCGATGGGATATGGCGACCACGCGTCGTATGTGTGGCTCACCGCGATTATCATATCTTTGGACGCGATCACCGCCATACCATTCGCCCGCCTGCGCCAGCAACGGCGCAGAATGCGATACGTGACCATAAGGCTCGTCTCGGTGGTTGTCAATCTGGCGTTGTGCGGATTTTTCTACACCGCGCAGGGTCGCACGGGAGTGGAGTGGGTGCTTTGGGCGAACGTCGCGGCGAGCGCGGTGTCGCTCGCAATGTTGCTGCCCACGATGCGATGGCTTAGGTTGTCGCGCGTCGATCCCAAACTATTGAAGCGGGTTATGGTCTTCTCGCTGCCGCTTTTGGTGAGCGGAGTGGCGGGCACGGCGGGCGAGTTCGTCGACCGCCAGATGGTGAAGTGGCTGATGCCGCCCGACGTTGCGATGGAGGCGCTGGGTGTCTACGGCGCGGCGACCAAGCTTGCCGTGATAATGATACTCTTCACGACCATGTACCGCCTTGCCGCCGAGCCGATATTCCTTGCGAAGTTCGGGCGGCGCGGCGATTTTGCGCGGCAGAGCATGCTGGCCCTGTGGCTCTATATCGGGGTGGCGGTGCTGATATTCGCGGCGGTGATGATAGGCAAACCGTTGGTGGTGCTGATTCTGGGCGAACAGTTTCGCGAAGGGAGCCATCTGCTGCCGGTGCTGTTGGCGGCCAACGCGCTGGCGGGGGTGGTGTTCAGTTTGTCGTTTTGGTACAAGCAGGCCGAGCGCACCTGGGTCGCGATCGCCATCACGGGTACGGGGCTGGCGGCGGCGCTTGCCCTGAACCTTGTTTTGGTGCCGCGTATGGGCTACGAGGGTGCGGCGTGGGCGCGGTTGGGGTGCGAGGCGGCGATGGTGGCGGTTAGCGTGGGGCTTTTATATATGAACCGGAAAAAAATCAGAGAATTATGATAGTGAAAATAATCAACCGTTCGGCGTTCGAATTGCCGCGCTACGAACCGAGCACCGTAATGTGCGAGCTCATCGAGCGAATGCCGATCGTCGCCATAGGCGGTGGAGGCATAGTATGAGCGAGATAAACAAAAATTAAAGACATTACAGATGAGAATAAGAGTCATTAACAGATCCGACTTCGAGCTGCCGAAGTACGAGACCGCGCTCTCGGCAGGGATGGACGTGCGCGCGAATATTACGGAAGGCCTTGTTTTGGGTTCGCTCGAACGCGCCATGGTGCCGACGGGACTTTATGTCGAGTTGCCCGCCGGATATGAGTTGCAGGTACGTCCGCGCAGTGGTCTGGCGGCCAAGCACGGCATCACGGTGCTGAACTCGCCCGGCACGGTGGATGCCGACTATCGCGGCGAGATTCGCGTGATCCTTGTGAACCTGTCGTCCGAGCCGTTCGAGATAAAGCCCGGCGAACGCATTGCGCAGTTGGTGGTGGCGCGGCACGAACGCGTGGAGTGGGAGGCCGCCGAAGTTCTCTCCGAAACCGGGCGCGGTGCGGGAGGTTTCGGCTCGACAGGAAAATAAGAAGTCGTGAGTATGAAGCCGTTCTAAACAAAGGCCAAAAAGTTTACAAACAATGAGATTCAGCGACATAATCGGTCAGGACGACGTCAAGCGGCGGCTCGCGAGAACCGTCGACGAGGGCAGGGTGAGCCACGCGCAGATGTTTACCGGCGCGGCGGGTAGCGGCACGCTGTCGCTCGCGCTCGCCTACATTCAGTACCTCAACTGCCCGAACCGCACGCCGGGGATACCCCAAAAGTCTGAAGGAACGTCCGAAATCACTTACGGCGATTCATGCGGTGTGTGTCCGAGCTGCCAAAAGATCGCGGCGTTGCAACACCCCGACCTCCACTTCGTGATGCCGGTCAACAAGGAGGGCAAAAAATCGGGCGAGGCGATCACCAGCGACCTGTTTCTGCCGCAGTGGCGCAAACTGACGGCCGAAACGGGCGGATATTTCGACGAGGCGATGTGGTACGGCGCCCTCGACCTCGAAAAGCTACAAGGCCTGATCTCCAAAAAAGAGGCCGACGAGGTGATCCGCAAACTGAGTTTCAAGAGCTTCGAGGGCGGATTCAAGGCGGTGGTGATATGGTTGCCCGAAAAAATGAACGGCGAGGCGGCCAACACGCTGCTCAAAATCCTCGAAGAGCCGTGGGAGAGAACGCTGTTCGTGCTCGTGTCGGCCCAGCCGCGCATGCTGCTGCCGACCATCATTTCGAGGGTGCAGGAGGTGGCCGTTCCGGGCATCGACCCCGAGGCCATCGAGACCTATTTCGCCGCCCGAAAAGTCGATCCGGCCAAGGCGCGGCTTGCGGCCCGACTTTCGCGCGGAGATATGTTGCAGGCGCAAAAGATAGTCAACGACGAAAACTCCGACGAGACGGGTGAGGATTTCGAACTTTTTGTGGAACTTATGCGCCTGAGTTACAACGACAAGCATCTCGAACTGCTCAAATGGGCCGAGAGGGCGGCGGCTCTGGGGCGCGAACGACAGAAGCGGATGCTCGAAAATTTCGTGCGGCTCACAAGGTCGAGTTTCATGATTAACGCCGGATTGGAAGATATTGCTTACCTTTGGGGCGCGGAGATGGAGTTTTGCCGCAAGTTTTCGCCCTTCATCGCGAACCACAACGTCGAGAATATCGTGGCCGAGATCGAGAGCGCGGGGGGGCAGCTTCGCCGCAACGGCAGTGCCGCGATCGTCTTCACCCACTTTGCGCTGGCGGTGAGCAAACAGATAATAAAGAGATAGTTATGGGCGGTAATCCGACCCGGAATGTTTGATAATATGGCACGTGTAATTTTGATAACCGGAGGCAACCGGGGCGACGTCAAATCGCGCCTCCAACGGGCTCAGTCGATGATCAACGCCGAGATAGGCCCGGTTATGCGCTGTTCGCACCGCTATAAGAGCGCTCCGTGGGGTTTTCAAGCAGATGAGCCCTTCTCTAATCAGGTTCTTGTTGCGGACACCGACCTCTCTCCGCGCGAGGTGCTCGAAAAAGTGCAGGCTATAGAACAGGCGCTGGGTCGCGACCGCGCCGCCGAAGAGGCCGAAAAAGAGCGCACGGGGCAGAAATACTCCTCGCGCGAGATCGACGTGGACATACTGTTCTACGACGACGAGGTGGTGGCCGACATGGATCTGGTTATTCCCCATCCGCTGCTTCACGAGCGCGATTTTGTGCTCGAACCCCTCTGCGAGGTCGCACCGCAAAAGATCCACCCGGTACTGGGGCGGACGGTGGCCGAACTTTGGGACGAAATGGACGGACGAAACGGAGATAGGGAATGCGACTGACGCGAAAAATATTGGCCGGTGCGGCGACGCTGTTCGGCGCGGCGGCGCTGTCGGGTTTCGGCGGCTGCACCCCCTTCAACGCCGAGTGCGAGTTCGTCATCGAGCCGCGCCTGGTGTTGATGGATGGCGGCAACCCCGTCCAGCCGGCCTACATGGCGAGGGTGTACGCCTTCTACGGCTTGGGCAAGGATGTCGAGGCCATTCAGGACGAGTGGTACGCCGCGTCGTACCCCGATGCCGAAGCCGGGATCATAACCAACCGCGATACGGATGAGGAGCGCTCGTTCAGCATAGTGGGCGAACAGAACACGGGCGAAGGGGAGGACGGCTTCGTCCACCTGACCGTCACGAGTTCTCCGGTGCTGCTGGTGGCGGTCGATCCGCTGTACGGACAGTACGCGTGGGGCGTGTTCGAGTACGGCATCCCGATGCCGCGGTTGGAGTTCTACGTCAGTTTCCAGCCCTGGAAGAGCGTCGTTCCATATAAGGAAGGGTTGTGGAACTACGCCTCCGAAATATCCGACGCGGGCCCCGAACCGGACGACGATTCCGACGATGCGTCCGCCGGAACCGCCGGACTATAAACTCACATCACAGAAGTGTCCAAAGAACTCAAACATATCGTAATAGCGATCTCGGCGATTGTATGTGCCCTCGTGCTGCCGCGTTGCGCCAATCGTCTCACGCCCCAGGGCGGGCCGCGCGACTCGCTCTCGCCGGTGGTCAGAATCATGTTGCCCGAGAACGAGGGGCGCCATTTCACCGCCCGCCGCATCTTCATCGAGTTCGACGAGTACGTTCAACTCAAGGACCAGACCAAAGAGTTCTTCACCTCGCCCCTTATGAAGGTCAATCCGTCGCTCAAGGTGCGCGGCAAGGGGGTGCGGATCGACATTAAGGATACGCTGCTCGAAAACCAGACCTACTCGCTCAACTTCGGCACCTCGATAGTGGACAACAACGAGAGCAATCCGCTCTATGGACTGCGTTATGTGTTTTCCACCGGCGCGGCGATCGACTCGATGCTCATGACCGGCTACACGGCCGACGCCATGAAGGGCGACAGCGTGTCCAAGACCCTTATCTTTTTTTATGACGCCGCTAAGTTCGACTCTATGCTGCTGCCGGGGTTCGACACTCTGATGGTGGACAGTTTGCTGCCGAAGGGCGATTCGCTGCTGACAGACAGTCTGTTGCCTGGATTAGACAGCCTTTTGGTGGATAGTCTTATGCCGGCCGCGGATACCCTTTTGCCGGACTCGTTGCGGATGGATAGTATCGCGCTTCCGGTGCCCGACAGTTTGGCGGCGCCCGACAGCCTCGCGCCTCAGAAATCCGACAGCCTCGCCACCCCCGACGGTTTGGCTTTGGATACCCTGCCCAAACCTCGCGTGCCTCGATACTACAACACGGCGACGTACGACTCTCTGCTGCTGCTGGGCAAACCATCGGCAGTTGGTCGGGCGGAGGGCAACGGGATATTCATCGCCCAGAACCTCAAAGACATACCATACCGAATATACGCGCTGGAGGACACCAACAGCAACCTGCAATACGACCCGGGGGTGGATAAGGTGGGCTTTTTGGACAGTCTCTACAATCCGGCCGACCAGGATCCCGTCACGATTTGGCTCGACCAATGGCGCCACTATCCTACGGCCGATCCGCAGCTCTATTTCCGCATGTTCACCGAGCCCTCCGCGGCGCGTCAAAACCTCACGCTGGCCGAACGCCCGAGCCGCCATCAGGCTGTGTTGCAATTCAACGCCCCCTGGCCGCAGATCGACACGCTGACGTTCGACAGCATTCCGGAACACAAAATAATCCGCGAGTACCAAACCGCCGACCGCGACACCATCTCGCTCTGGTTCGACATGCCGCCCGAGGCTCTGGGCGACACCATAAAGGGCCGACTCTCCTACCGCCGTCCCGACTCGCTGGGCGTGATGGCTCCCACGTCGCAGGCGCTGAACCTCGTGTGGCGCAAAATCGAGACCCGCGAAGAGGAACGCGAACGCGAACGCGAGGAGAAGGCGATGGAGGAGGCGCTGGAAAACGGCGAGGAGTACACCCCGCCCGAGAAGCCCAACCCGTTTAAGTTCAAGGTCGACGCCGGGGCCGAGGTCAATCCCGAGAAGAGCATCCCCATCGAGTTCGACCTGCCGCTCGTGGCGATAGACAGCGCGCGAATAGAACTGGTGACCGTTCCCGACCTGGGCGACCCGGCTCCCGTGCCGTTCCGTCTGGAGCGCGACACGATGAACATCCGCCGCTGGGTAATCTCCTCCGACTGGGACGAGCGGCACGCCTACCGCCTGACGATCAACAAGGGGGTGTTCACCAACATCGCCGGCGAGAGCAACGACTCGCTGGGCGCCAATTTCAAGATCGCCCAACGCGCCAAATTCGCCACCCTTATCGTAAACCTTGAGGGCAAAACCCCCGAATCGAAATATATCCTCCAGGTGGTGAACGAGAGCGGCAAAAACGAACGGGAGATCAAAGAGGCCACTACGGGCGAGTACACCTTCTACTACCTGCCCGAGGGGAGTGTCAGCGTGCGCCTGACCGAGGACGGCAACGGCAACGGCAAGTGGGACACCGGGATTCTGACGGAACGCCGCCAGCCCGAGCGGACCGAGTTCTACGTGGGTGCGACCGGCGACAGGCTCATTCCCCTGAAACCCGGGTGGGACGCGCGGGCGGAGGTCGATGCGGCCGAGATATTCGCCCCGATCTCGATGGAGAAGATACGACTCGACCTTCAGAGGGCCGAAGACGCCCGCGTCGTCAAATATCTCGAAGACAAAGCAATAAAAGACGAGGAGAGGAGGCGTCAGGAGGCTCAGGGTCAGGGCGGCGGAGGTCTGGGCATCGGCAGCGCTTTGGGTGGTGCCAAATCGCAAATACAGTCGGGTGTTGGCGCTATGGGCGGTGCGGGCGGCATGGGCGGAATGGGTGGCATGGGCGGCGGCAACTACGGCGGCGGAATGTATTAACGACGGACGAAATGAGAGGTGCGAAGTACATAAAACAGAATAACGGCGTTGCGCGGAGATTCGTGCGGTGTGTGTTGGCAATGTGCGTTGCGGTGGCGGCGCTGCCCGCCTCGGCGCAACACTACGTGGGCCTTACGGGCGGTTACGGCGCGGCTCAAGGGCGGTTCTATCCGGCGGAGGAGACGTCGATGACGTGGGGCAAGATGAGCGGCGGCGTGGCGTGGAAATATTACAGCCCCCAGCAGGTGGTGGGCGGAGTGGGCGCCGAACTACTCTATATGGCGCGCGGCTACCGGATCGACAGGGGTAACATGTCGACCATCCGCACGGTGAACTCCATCACCATGCCCCTAATCTGGCAACCCCACCTCTACTTTGCCCGGCGCCACCTGAGGGTCTTCGTCAACGCGGCCTTCACGTTCACATATAATCTCGGCGTGGGTGACACGGTGACGGAGTTGTCGCGGGTAATTGTGGACGGCAAGGTGGTGTCCCAGAGCAGCATAGTCACCCCCTATAAGATGATCGCTCCCCGCGACGGCCGCTGGAACTACGGCATCATGGGCGGAGCGGGATTCGGAGTGCTCTTCGGCCGATGGGAGGTGGCCGCTGAGGCGCGCTACTACTACGGCATGTCGGATATTTTGCGTACTCAGACCCGCTACATGTTCAACGATTACATCCGCTCCGAGTTGGATAACCTGTCGATCAACCTGAGCGTCTACTTCCGTCTGGGTAAGGGCGGCATCACCGAACCTCCGCTTAGGCGCACACCCGCTCCGCCCCCGGGCGACGGCGACTTCCGCAATATCAAGCTGGATAACATGAGGTATTAAGGGGCTTTTAGAGCTCCCGACCTCGCACATAAAAGAGAATGGAAAAACCCGAAACAACACGCCAGCAGAAGATTGGCAGACAGATACAGAAAGACCTCGGCGAGATGTTCATCCGCGAGTCGGCACCTTTGCTCAGGGGCGCGCTGGTGACGGTGACGGGCGTCAGGATGAGCCCCGACCTCGAATACGCGCGGATCTATCTGAGCGTGTTCCCCTTCGAGCGTCACGCCGAGGTGATGGCCTCGCTCGATGCCAACAATTGGCTCGTCCGCAAGACGCTGGGCGCCAAAATTCGCAACCAGATGCGGGTCGTGCCCGAGCTGAGTTTCTTTGTCGACGATTCGTTCGAGTATATCGACAAGATCGACAACCTTTTGAAGTAGCCCCGCCGCAGGGAAAGCCTTTCGAACACCATGAGTTTATCGAGCCACATAGCCCGCCGATTCCTGTTCTCGCCCAAGTCGCATTCGGTGATCAACATCGTCAGCCGGGTGAGCATGGTGGCGGTGGGCATTCCGGTGGCGGCGATGGTGATCCTCATGTCGGTGTTCAACGGCTTCGACGACCTTGTGCGGCGGATGTACGGCGAGTTCGACCCCGATCTGGCGGTGCTGCCGGCGGGGGGCAAGGTGTTCGATCCGGCGACGATGGACGTGGCGGCGATAGCGGCGTTGGACGGAGTGGCGGGCGTGTCGTTCGTGCTGGAGGAGCGGGCTCTGGTGGAATACCGCGGCCGTCAGATGGCGGCTACGGTGCGCGGGGTGGATAGCCTCTACGGCCGTGTGGTCGACATGAAAAAGATGATGTGGGCCGGCCGAATGTTCGATGACGGCAAAGGCGACCAAGGCGTCGTGGTTGGTCAGGGCATAGCGTACAACCTCGGCTTCAGGATGGGTTTCTCGACCCCGATGCGGTTTTTGGTTCCGCGGCGGGGGTCGTTCTCGTCGCTGCTGCCGATGAGCGCCTTTTCGATGGACGAGGCGCGGGTGGACGGGATCTTCGTTTTGGACGCCGACACCGACGGCGAATACATAATCGCTCCGCTGGGGTTCGCGCAACGGCTTTTCGACTATGGGAACGGCGCGACATCTCTGACCGTGAGATTCGCCGCCGACGCCCCCGGGAAGCGACTGAAGGCCGATATTGAAAAGATAGTCGGAGAGAACTTTAGGGTTTTGACCCGCTACGAACAGAAGGCGTCTATGTACCGCGTGATGGAGATGGAGAAGTGGGGGGTGTTCTTCATCGGTTTCGTGGTGCTGCTCATCGCGTCGTTCTCGATCGTCGGGTCGCTCATCATGCTCATTATCGACAAGCGCCCGGGCATCCGCACCCTGAGGGCTATGGGGGCCACCACGCGTTTCGTCCGCCGGGTGTTCATCCGTCAGGGGATGATGATCGGCGTTGCGGGCGCGGCGGGAGGGCTCGTTCTCGGAACGGCGGTGTGCGCGGCGCAACAGCTGTTCGGGGTGGTGCGCCTGCCGGGGGCCACGTTTTTGGTCGACAGCTACCCCGTGTTGATGCGCGGGATGGACATCGCGGTTATCTGCGCGGCGTTTTTGACCGTCATATATATTATAACTACATTTACGGTCGTTAAGACGATAGGGAGGCGCGATTTATGAGAAGGTTGAACGGCATATTGGTTTGGGTGGCGACGCTTTTTGTCGTGGCGGTGGTGTCGGCGTGCTCCAAACCCAAGATAATTTCGGACGGCGATCTGGCGCGCATGTTCCACGACGTGTATCTGACCAACGCCTACGCCGAGACGACCCGCGATCCGCTGGATTCGCTCAACATATACGAACCGCTCTTCGCCCGCTACGGCTACACCACGGAGGATGTGCAGTACACCATCGGCAACTTTGCCAAACGCAAGAGCGCCCGCCTGAGCGACGTGGTGGAGGAGGCCATAGCGATGATCGAGGCCGAGAGCGACTTCTACTCCGCGCGCATAGCCATGGCCGACACGCTGCGCAAAATAGCGGGCGAGAAGTACGCCACCGTGGTGTACGACGACTCGCTGATACTAGTGGGACGCGTGGCCGACACCGCGCGGTTGCGCATCGAGATTCCTGACGTGAGCCCCGGCCGCTACGAAATAGAATACAGCTATTTGGTGGACAGCTCCGACCACAACAACCTTAGGGCGAGCCGCTTCTTCTTTCGTGACGGCACGGGGAGGGAACGTAGTCAGGAGACGCGCCGCCACAGAAACTTCGAGCGCGAAAGGGTGACGGTCTCCCTTGCCGCCGATTCGCTGTCGCGCCTGTTGGTGCTCAACCTCAACGGCTACCCGCGCGAAGATGTGACCGATCCCCGGATGCGTATCGACAGCCTCGTGGTTCGATATTTCATTCCCGACCGGGTGGCGCTGGATTCGATGGCGCGCGGCTGGTTCGACTACCGCGTGCTCGATTCGCTCTCCGGTCCCCGTGCGCGGCACGTCGCGGTGCCTTTCGCCGACACTTTAAGCTCTCATGCGCCGAATCTCGTCCCACCTTCTGCTGACACCGCAGGGGCTGCTTCCCGGTAGGATAGTCACGGTGGCCGACGACGGCCGCATCGTCGATATCCACACCTCGCGCCACCTCGACGGCGAGGCGGGGGTGGAGTTCTATTCCGGGATATTGATCCCGGGTATGGTGAACGCCCACTGCCATTTGGAACTGTCGCATTTGCGGGGGTTGATTCCGTCCGGCGGAGGCTTTGCGGCGTTCGTCGAGGGGATGAAGGCGGCGCCTCGCGGTTGCGGCGTGGAGGCGGCCGAAATGTGGGACGCTCGCATGTGGTCGGATGGGGTGCAGGCGGTGGGCGACGTGTGCAATGGGGTGGCGACTTTCGAGTTGAAGCGCCGAAGCCCGATTCGTTACCACAGTTTCGTCGAGATATTCGGAGCCGCGGCCAATCCGGCCAAAGCGGCTTCGTTGCGCGACGAGGCTGTCGGGAGTGGTTTGCGAGCCACCGTAACTCCCCACTCTTTGTACTCGCTGTCGCGCGAGAATTTTATCGCCGCGGTGAATGGAGGAGCCGAAGATCAGGCGGCAGGCCTGACCGAAAACAGCCCTCTGTCGATCCACTTTATGGAGAGCGGGTTCGAGGTGTCCGATCCGGCGGCACGGCTCGTCGCCCAAACCCCCAAAGACCGCCCGGTGTTGCTGGTTCATAACTGCACCGTCACCCAGCGCGACATCGACATAGTGATGGACCACTTCGCCGCTCCGGTCACGTGGGTGGTGTGTCCGGCGTCGAACCGCCACATCTCGGGGCTGACACCGCCCATAGAGCTGCTCCGCAAAAACGGCCTCCGAATAGCCATTGGCACCGATTCGCTTGCCTCGAACGACACTCTAAGCATGGTGAAAGAGCTGCTGTTGCTCGCCCCTCACACCGCCGCGACTTTGGAGGAGATGCTCGGCTGGGCGACCATCGGCGGCGCGAGGGCTCTCGGGATGGATGACGCCATCGGCTCGATAGAAGTGGGTAAATCGCCCGGCCTCACCCTCCTTGCGGGGGTCGATATGCAAACCCTCCGCCTGACGGAAAAAGCACGCACGCAAAGAATAATTTAGTATATTTGCGCCAATATGGAAGAACTTTACCACAGAGAGGAGACCTACGACGAGGCGCGAACCGCACAGCTCGCCGTTCATTATAAGGAGATTTTGCGCATCCTGGGCGAGGATCCCGCGCGCGAAGGACTTGTGAAAACCCCCGAGCGGGTGGCGCGGGCGATGGCGTTCATGACCAAGGGTTACACCGAAGATCCGCGCGCCATTTTGACGAGCGCGATGTTCCGCGAGGAGTACCGCCAGATGGTGCTGGTCAAGGATATCGAGATATACTCGCTGTGCGAGCACCACCTGCTGCCATTCATCGGCAAGGCGCACGTGGCCTACATTCCCAACGGTCACATCACCGGCCTGTCGAAGATCGCCCGCGTGGTGGAGTGCTTCGCCCGCCGGTTGCAGGTGCAGGAGCGACTCACGGTGCAGATCCGCGACTGCATTCAGGAAGTGTTGAATCCGATGGGCGTGGCGGTGGTGATCGAGGCGGCGCACACCTGCATGTCGATGCGCGGGGTGCAGAAGCAGAACTCGGTGACCACCACCTCGGCCTTCACAGGGGTATTCCTGTCGCAACACCGCACCAGAGAAGAATTTATAACATTGGTTAGCAACAACCTGCACTGACACACCCACAACCCGCCCACATAAGAGATGCTCGTAAAGATTTGGCCCGATAACCCCAACCCCAAACAGATCGCCCACGCCGCCGAGGTGCTGCGGGCCGACGGAGTGGTCGTATACCCAACCGACAGCGTGTACGCATTCGGCTGTTCGGTGCGCAACCCCAAGGCGATCGAGCGAATGAGGGCGATAAAGGGCAAGGACGCGAGCGTGTTCACGTTGGTGTTCGATTCGCTGGCGCGTGTGGCCGACTACGCGAGGGTCGACAATCCCCAGTTCAGGGTGTTGAAGGCCAACCTGCCCGGCGAGTTCACCTTCCTGCTGCCGCCCCTGTCGCGTGTGCCCGAGAAGGCGCTGGCCAAACGCAAAAGCATAGGGGTGAGGATTCCGGCGAACACCATCGCCCGCGCGCTGGTCGAGCAGTTGGGTTGCCCGATGTTGACGACCTCGGTGAGGGACGACGACGAGGCGGTGGAGTACACCACCGATCCGGAGCTGATCCATGAGCGCTACGGCCGGCTGGTGGATATGGTGATCGACGGCGGAGAGGGGCTGGTGACACCCACGACGGTGGTCGACCTTTGCGGCGACGAACCGGAGATATTGCGTGAGGGGATAGGCGAATTGAAATAACGGAGGAGTGTTCGCGGAGCCCGCGAACGCACCGAAACGATAGACAGTATGACAGGAAAACAGTTTTGGCAGAGCGCCTCAAATTGGGGCTTGATGGGCGGGGTAGGGCTTTTTGTGGTTAACCTCATCTCGTGGGGCTTCGGATGGGAGGCAGATAACATCGGCTGGCCGGTCGAGCTGATGCATTTCGTGATAATCGGCTCGCTGATTGTCGTCACGGGACGGCGAAATGCGGCTGGCGTGGGCCGGGAGGGTTACAGCTATGGCCGGGCGGTGAGTTTTGTGTTCGCCCTGATGCTGTTCGCCGGAATAGTCTTCGGGATAGGCCGATTTTTGATGGTCAACTACATTGCCCATGACTACTACGCCGCTATAAACGAGAAGGCGATCGAGACGATGGTGCAAATGTATCGGAGCTCGCCGATGGCCGGCCAGATGCGCGCGATGGCCGAGGGCATGATGACCAACCCGCTATCGCTCATGTTTATGAGTGTTTGCGAGCTTGTGATAAAGGGAGGATTTTTGGGTCTTTTCCTGTGCGCGTTCCTTTATAAGAAGCCCGATATGTTCGCCGGCTCTAACCGGGATCAAGGCGCCGCGATATGATCGACCTGTCGATAGTCGTACCTCTTTACAACGAGGAGGAGTCGCTGCGCGAGCTTGCCGCGTGGGTCGGGCGGGTGTGCCGTGAGGCGGGGCTCTCCTACGAGCTTATCTTTGTGGACGACGGCTCTACGGACGGTTCGTGGGCGACGGTGGAGGATATCGCCGCCGAAATCAACACGGCCAAAGCGACAGGGGCGGCGGAGCTGGCGGCCTCAAATTCCGCTGTGCGAGCCATAAAATTTTCGCACAACTACGGCAAGGCGGCGGCTCTGTACGCCGGTTTCGAGGCGGCACGGGGCGAGGTGGTCGTCACCATGGACGCCGACCTTCAGGATTCGCCCGACGAGATCCCCGAGCTGCGTCGCATGATAATACAAGAAGGCTACGACCTTGTGTCGGGTTGGAAACGCGAGCGGCACGACCCGGCGGCCAAGCGTCTGCCGAGTAAATTCTACAACGCCACGGTGCGGTTGGTGAGCGGCATCCGACTGCACGACATGAACTGCGGTCTGAA
The DNA here is from genome assembly GCA_031285345.1 of Alistipes sp. Taxonomy (GTDB): domain Bacteria; phylum Bacteroidota; class Bacteroidia; order Bacteroidales; family Rikenellaceae; genus UBA940. Next base: position 15,489 of record JAITWI010000055.1, on the reverse strand, counting down.
GGCCTATCGCCGCGCGGTGGTCAAGAGCATCGAGGTGTATGGCGAGATGCACCGCTACATCCCCATTTTGGCGCGTCAGGCGGGCTTCCGGCGCATAGGCGAAAAGGTGGTGGAGCACAGGGCGCGCAAGTACGGTCAGTCGAAATATGGCATCGAACGGATGGTGAAGGGTTATCTGGATCTCATTACGGTGTCGTTCATGTCGCGCTTCGGGCGGCGGCCGATGTATCTGTTCGGGGGGCTGGGGACGCTGATGTTTTTGGCGGGCGGCGTGACGGCGGTGTGGCTGATAGTCGAAAAATTGGTGAAGCAGTCGCAGGGACTGCCCATTCGCGGAGTGGCCGACCAGCCGATGTTCTACATCGCATTGGTGACGCTGATGCTGGGCGTGATGCTGTTTTTGACCGGATTTTTGGCCGAGCTCATCAATCGCAACGCCCCCGACCGCAACCGCTATTCGAGAGAAAAAGAGATATAATCGGGGTTTCGGATATTCGTCCGAGGCCCGTAATATGATGTAAAAAAATGTTGCAAAGAGTACAAAGCGTCTGGATGACGTTGACGGTGGCGCTGGTGTGCATCGCGTTGCTGATGCCGGTGATCTATTTTTCGATGGCGGGAGCCGATTTCCGCGTCATGACCTACGGGTTGAAGTCCGTTTCGGGCGAGGTGTTGGCGGGTGGCGAAGAGCTCACCGCGCCGGTGCTGTCTGCCTGCCTTACGGCGCTGTTAGGACTGGCCGCTTTGGTGCCGTTGGTGGCGATGTTTTTCTATCGCCGGCGCCTGATCCAAACGCGCCTGCTCGGCGCCGAGTTTGTGCTGCTGTTGGGCGGCGCGGGCTTTATGGGCTACTACGTGTGGACGTTCTACGGCATTGTGGCCGGGGTGTCGGAGAACTATTTTTTGTCGTTCTTTCCGCTGGTTCTTGTGGCGGCGATGGTGGTCAACTATTTGGCGATTCGCGGCGTGCTGCGCGACGAGATGATGGTGAGGGCGGCCGACAGGATCAGATAGGAGGTTATCGCACGAAAAGTCCCGGACTCGCGACAGAGCCCGGGACTTTTTGTTGCCTATAAGAGCCTAAACTCTACCACCTGAAGCCGACGTAGACCCTGCCGCCTTTGGTGTTCATCTTCTGCGCGGCGCCTCCGTCTACCCAGTTTTTGTATTTTCCGTAGCCCCAACGACCCTCGATGCCGACCTGAACGAGGTTGTAGGAGAATGCCGCGCCAACCACCAGTCCCGACGCATAGCCGCCCGAAATCGAGCTGCTGAAATCGCTGGTCATGGCCAGGGTGGGGTTGTAGCGCACGTAGGTGTGCACTCCGATGTTATCGACCGGCATGACGTGAGCCCCCAGGCCGATACCCAGCGCAATGTCTGCCTGATAGAGCGAATTACCCCCGCCTAAAACCGACGGCCCGGTGGTGTTGAGGTGCGCCACGTTTATGTCCATCCACGTGGCGTCGATACCCAGGTGGATCATGCCGGCGATCGGATCGCGGTGCAGGATGTAGCTCTGGCCCGAGGTGAAGCCGACGCCCCAATCGGAGGTTCCGAATTTCACGTCATCGCCGACATTCGGGTTCCCGTAAAGATTCTGGAAAGCGTAGTTGACGTTGAAGTACTCCCTCTTTTTGAATTCGTTCTTTTTGACCTCCCGCGATTCGGTTTGCGGTTCGGTTTGTGCGGAAGCCGTTCCGGCGGCCAAAGTAGCCAAAGTGGCCGTCGAAGCCAACAGAATAGTGAATAGTGTTTTTTTCATTTGAGTTAGTTTTTATAGAACGGGGCGACCACTTTCGCCGCCACCCCGTTCGATGTTAGTTACCAAATAACGACCCTCTGTTCGGGAGCGAGCCACATCTCTCCGTCGGCGATGCCGAACGCGGTGAAGAAGTCGTCCACGTTCCTCAGCGCACCGTTCACCCTCCACTTGCCGAGCGAGTGCACGTCGAGCTTAGTTAGGCGGGCCTCCTCTTCGGGGCGGATGTTCTGCGCCCACAGACCCGCGTAGGCGAGGAAGAAGCGCTGGTCGGCCGAGAAGTTGTCGATCGGGGCGGGTTCGGTACCGCCGGTCACAACGCCCGCTTCCACTGTCGCGCCCTGAGCCATCTTCATCGCGGTGTGGGCGACGCGCAGACCTCCCTGGTCGGCGATGTTCTCGCCCAACGTGTAGCGGCCGTTGGCCATGAGGCCGGGCTGGATCTCGATTGCGTCGTACTGGGCGACGAGCACGTCGGCGCGCTTGTTGAACGCTTCGGTGTCCTCGGCGGTCCACCAGTCGTTAAGGTTGCCGTCTTTATCGAACTGGCGGCCCTGGTCGTCGAACCCGTGGGTCATCTCGTGGCCGATCACCACCCCGATGGCGCCGTAGTTAACCGCGTCGTCGGCATCGGCGTTGAAGAACGGGGGCTGAAGGATGGCCGCCGGGAAACAAATCTCGTTGGTGGTCGGGTTGTAGTAGGCGTTCACCGTCTGGGGGCTCATGTGCCACTCGGTCTTGTCCACCGGTTTGCCGGCCTTGGCCATCTGTTCGTCGCTGTGCCACGCCGAGGCGCGCTTGACGTTTTCCCAGTAGGAGAGGGCGGGGTCTACCGTGAGGGTCGAGTAGTCCTTCCATGTGTCGGGGTAGCCGATCTTTACGATGAAGGTCGAGAGTTTGTCGAGAGCTCTGGCCTTGGTCTCGTCCGACATCCATTCGAGGGCCTCGATATGTTTGCCCAGCGCGGTTTGCAGGTTGGCCACCATCGTGACCATCTTCTCCTTGCTCGATTCGGGGAAGTATTTGGCCACGTACATCTCGCCCACCGCTTCGCCGAGGGTTCCGTTGGGTACGCCCAACGCACGTTTCCAGCGCGGACGCTGCTGCTCCTGACCCGACATAGTGCGGCCGAAGAACTCGAACGAGGCGGTCTGCATATCGTCGCTGAGAAGGCTTGCCGCGCCGTCCAACAGATTGAACGCCAAATAGTAGTTGAGTTTGGCGCGGTCGCCGGCGATGATGTCGTTTGCCACCTTCAACACCTTGGGGTGCGAGGCGTTGATCTCGGTGATGCCGCCCAGACCCAGCGCGGTGAGGTATGCGTCCCAGTCGATGGCGGGGTAGTCGGCCTTGAGGCTCTCGACCGCCACCTTGTTGTAGCTGGCGTAGGGGTTGCGCAACTCGACGTTCGACAGCGAGGCCTCGGCGATAGCCGTTTCGATCTCCATCACAGCTTCGACGGCCGCAGTCGCGTCGCCATAGCCGGCGTATCCGAAGATGGTGGCGATGTATTTCTTATACGCCTCGCGGATGGCTTCGTTCTCGGCGTCGAGATAGTAGTCGCGGTTGCCCATGCCCAGACCCGCCTGATGCAGGTAGGCCATGCTGGTGGCGCTGTTCATGAGGTCGGCCTCCACATAGGGGGCGAAGAACGGGTTGCCCATCGTACGGTGGAACGTAGCTAACAGGGTGCTCACTCCGGTGCGTCCTTCGGCGGCGTCGATGGTGGCCAGGTCGCCCGCCACGGGGGTCAGCCCTTCGGCGTTGAGGCGCACGCTGTCCATACCCAGGCGATAGAGGTCGCCGATCTTCTGCTCGACGCTGCCGGCGGCGGCCTGGGTCTTCTCCATCTCGGCGAACAGGTCGCGAATGCGGATCTCGTTGTTTTCGCGAAGGACGTCGAACGAGCCGAAGCGCGAGAATTCGGGCTTCAGCGGATTGGCCCTCTGCCATCCGGCGGTGGCATACTCATAGAAGTCGGCGCTCGGCGCGATCGAGGTGTCGAGGTTGGCCAGGTCGATGCCCGGCGTCTTTTTGCTGTCGCTTCCTGCGCATCCTGTCATAAGAAGTGCCAAACTGATGATAAATAAACGGTTCATTTTTAAGATTTAGATTTATAGTTGATTTTGAAATTACTTTCTTATCGCGGCCACGCCCGGCAGCTCCTTGCCCTCGATGTACTCCAGCAGCGCGCCGCCGCCGGTCGAGTTGTAGCTCACCTTTTCCGCCAGGCCGAACTTGTTGATAGCCGCCACGCTGTCGCCCCCGCCGATGAGCGAGAATGCCCCCCGCGCCGTCGCGTCGACTATCGCCTCGGCCACGGCTCGCGTTCCGGTGGAGAACTTGTCGAACTCGAACACACCCACCGGGCCGTTCCACATAATGGTTTTGTGGCCGGCGATGGCTTGGGCGAACGCGCGCTTACCCTCGGGGCCGATGTCCATCCCCTCCCAGCCGTCGGGAATCTCCATCACGCCGCACTCGCGGGTTTGGGTGTCGTTCGAAAACTCGTTGCCGCACAGCGCGTCGGGCGAAAAATATAGCTTCACACCCCTTTGGCGAGCCTTTTCGATGAGTTTGAGCGCCAGCGGGTGCATCTCCTTCTCGTTTATCGAATCGCCCACACGGCCGCCTTGAGCCGCCGCGAAGGTGTAGGTCATGCCTCCCGCGAGGATCATCGAGTCGACCTTCTCCATTAACTTCTCTATGATGACAATTTTGGTGGAGACCTTCGAACCGCCCAAAATAGCCATGAAGGGACGCTCGGGGTTCTCCATCACCCCGTCTATCGCGCGCAGTTCGTTCTCCATCACGTAGCCGAACATCTTGTCGCCGGGGAAGTGGTCGGCGATGAGGGCCGTGGATGCGTGGGCGCGGTGGGCGGTGCCGAAAGCGTCGTTAACATAGACGTCGGCCAGCGAGGCGAGGTGGCGCACGAACTCCTTTTGCGAAGCCTTGACCGCTTTTTTAGCCGCCGCCGTCTCCTCTTCCGTGGCGTCTTTGGCCAATCCGCGCGGCTTGCCCTCCTCCTCGGCGTAGAAGCGCAGGTTTTCGAGCAGCATCACCTCGCCCGGTTTGAGCGCCGCGGCCATTTCCGCTCCCCGAGCACCCCACGAGTCGCCCGCGAACATCACCTTGTGCCCCAGCAGAGCCTCGATCGCGGGGACTATGTGCACGAGCGAGTAGTGTTCGTCGTTGTTGCGCTTGGGGCGGCCGAGGTGCGACATAAGTATCACCGAACCCCCTCCGGCGAGGATCTTTCGGATCGTCAGGATGGCGGCGCGGATTCGGCTGTCGTCCGTCACGCGCAGGTTGTCGTCCAATGGGACGTTGAAATCGACCCGGACAATGGCTCGCTTGCCCGCGAAGTCGTAGGTGTCTATGGATTGCATGGTATTATGGAGTGTTGGTAAAAACATTGCAAGGTACGCGATTTTGTCGAATATTTCACATTTTTCGCGTAAATAATAATTTGTTACTTTGAAATCGTCTCAAGAAACACTACCTTTGGCTTCGAACCGAAACCATTTTAAGTCTAAATTATAAACAACCATAACGTTATGTACGGAAAAATGAAACAGCACCTGACCGACGAGTTACAGAGTATAAGAACGGCCGGGCTCTACAAGGAGGAACGCATCATCGAAAGTCCGCAACGCGCTGAAATAGAGGTGGCGGGGCGCAAGGTTCTGAACTTCTGCGCCAACAACTATCTGGGTCTTTCGGATCATCCGCGCCTTGTGGCCGCCGGCAAAAAGGCGATGGACGAACGCGGTTACGGAATGTCATCGGTGCGCTTCATCTGCGGCACTCAGGATATCCACAAGCAGTTGGAGAAGGCCATAGCCGACTACTTCGGCACCGAGGACACTATTCTCTACGCCGCCTGCTTCGACGCCAACGGCGGGGTGTTCGAGCCTCTCTTTTCGGAGGAGGACGCTATAATTTCGGACTCGCTCAACCACGCTTCGATCATCGACGGGGTTCGCCTGTGTAAGGCGGCGCGCTATCGCTACGCCAACGCCGACATGGCCGATCTGGAGGAGCAACTCAAAGCGGCTGCGGGCGCCCGTTTTCGCATTATAGTGACGGACGGGGTCTTCTCGATGGACGGCAACGTCGCCCCGATGGACAAGATCTGCGCTCTGGCCGACAAATACGACGCCCTGGTGATGGTCGACGAGTGCCACTCGGCGGGAGTGGTGGGCGCCACGGGTCGCGGGGTGACCGAACTCTACGACCAGCGGGGCAAGGTGGATATCATCACCGGCACGTTGGGCAAGGCTTTCGGCGGCGCTATCGGCGGATTCACCACCGGTCGACGCGAAATCATCGAGCTGCTGCGTCAGCGTTCGAGACCCTATCTGTTTTCGAACTCCATTCCCCCGGCGGTTGTGGGCGCTTCGCTGGAGGTGTTCAAAATTTTGGGCGAGAGTGACGAGCTGCACGACCGTCTGGCGTCCAACGTCGAACACTTCCTGGGCGCGATGACCGCCGCCGGATTCGACATCAAACCCACCAAATCGGCCATCTGCGCGGTGATGCTCTACGACGCTCCGCTGTCGCAGCAGTTTGCGGCCAAGTTGCAGCAAGAGGGGGTGTTCGTCACGGGGTTCTACTATCCGGTGGTGCCCAAGGGTCAGGCTCGCATCCGCGTGCAGGTGTCGGCGGGTCACACTCGCCAGCAGCTGGACGCCTGCGTGGCCGCGTTCGTGAAGATCGGTCGTGAACTCAAAGTGATCTCCTGACCATGGGCATCGAGATGGATCAGGTGGATCAGACGATCCTGCGCCTGCTTATGAAAAACGCCCGGATGCCCTACCTCGAAATCGCCCGCGAGTGCGGCATTTCGGGGGCCGCCATCCACCAGCGGGTCAAAAAACTGACCGACACGGGGGTGATTCGGGGCACCAGGCTGGAGGTCGATCCCAAGAGCCTCGGCTTCGACGTGTGCGCCTTCATAGGCATTCAGTTGCAGGAGGTGGCTATGCACAGCACCACGGTGGCCACTCTGCGCGCCGTGCCCGAGGTGGTGGAGTGCTTCTTCCTCACGGGGCGGTACAATATCCTCATCAAGGTCTACTGCCGCGACAACGAACATCTGATGCACACCATTTTCGACCGCATACTAACCGTGCCCGGCATCACCACCACCGAAACCTTCATCTCGCTGAGCGAATCGTTCTCGCGGCAGGTGTCGGTGGAGGATGGAGTGGTGGCCGATACCGAATAGCCGCTCCGATGAATATGACAAGGGTTACCAAGGAGTTTTCGTTCGAGATGGCTCATGCGCTGGAGGGGTACGATGGCGCGTGCAGCCGCATCCACGGTCACTCATACAGGCTGTGGGTGACGGTCGAGGGCGAGCCGTGCGCTTCGGCGTCGTCGCCCAAACGGGGGATGGTGATCGACTTCGGCGAGTTGAAAAAGATAGTGTCGCGGGAGATTTTGACCCGTTTCGACCACGCGTTCGTGGTTCGCCGGACGACCGAAAACGGCGAGTTGACAGACGCCATGGCCGCTCACTACGAGGGGGTCGTTACGGTCGATTGGCAGCCCACGAGCGAAAACCTGCTGGCGCACTTCGCCTCGCTCATAACGCCCTCTCTTCCCGGGGGTGTGAAACTTCACTCTTTGCGCCTCTCCGAAACAGCCACGTCCTATGCAGAAATTGTTTTTACTTGACGCCTACGCCCTGATCTTCAGGGCCTACTACGCGTTCATCAGTCGGCCGATGCGCAACTCCGAGGGGTTGAACACGTCGGCCGTCTTTGGCTTTGCAAAGTTTCTGCGCGACATCATCGTGCGTGAGCGGCCGCACCACCTGGGCGTGGCGTTCGACCCGCGCGGTGGCAATTTCAGACACGAACTCTATCCTCTGTACAAGGCCAATCGCAGCGCCACGCCTGAGGATATTCTGCTGTCGGTGCCCTACATCAAGCGCATTCTGGAGGCTATGTGCATTCCGGTATTGGAGGTGGCGGGCTTCGAGGCCGACGACGTGATAGGCACCCTGTCGGTGAAGGCTTCGGCTCGGGGCTTCGAGACGTTTATGGTGACGCCCGACAAGGACTACGGCCAGTTGGTGAGCCCCTCGGCGCGGATCTACAAGCAGGGGCGCGGCGGCGAAGGGGTCGAGATAGTGGACGCGGCGGCGATAAAGGCGCAGTACGGAATCGACGACCCGAGGCTTGTGATCGACATTTTGGCTCTGTGGGGCGACGCTTCGGACAACGTGCCGGGTGTGCCGGGCATAGGCGAAAAGGGGGCGATGAAACTTGTGGGGCAGTGGGGTTCGGTGGAGAATATCTTGGCCAACGTTGCGAAAATCGGCGGGCGCGTGGGCGAAAACCTTGTCGCCAACCGCGAGCAGTTGCTGCTGGCCAAGCGCCTTGTGACGATCGACACCGCCGTTCCGGTCGATTTCGAGCCCGACCGGCTGGTTATGTGCGACCCCGACTGCGAGGCGCTGAGGGAGGTCTACACCGAACTCGGATTCAATATGTTCCTGCGCGAGATGGCCACCGACGGGCGGTCGCCGTTCGTTTCGGCGGCGATGTGCGGCATGGTGGCTGGCGGCGCGAAAGAACCGAACGTCGAAATGACCGCGGTCAAAGCAGAGCAGGACGCGGTAACGGCGGCGCATAAAAAAACCGATCCGAAACTTGCCGGTCAGGGCGACCTCTTTTCTTCGGGAGAAACTGCCGCGCCGCAAACCGCCCCGCCCGACCTGTTTTCGGACGCTTCGGCGGCGGATAACATCTCGACGGTGACGCACGACTACAAAATGGTGGACGACGAGGCGGAAATAAAAAAACTTGCGGCTCGGTTCGGCGCGCTCGAAGAGTTCGCCTACGACACCGAAACCACCGGCTACGACTACTTCAACGACCGTATGGTGGGGCTGTCGCTCGCCGCCGAACCGGGCGAGGCGTTCTACATCCCCCTCTCGCCCGAAAACGCGGAGGAGCGGCTGAAAATCCTAAAGCCTCTTTTCGAAAACCCCGACATAGCCAAGATCGGTCAAAACATAAAGTTCGACGACCATTTTCTGCGACAGGCGGGCGTGGAGGTGCGCGGGCGGAAGTTCGACACGATGATCCTCCACTACCTGCTCGACCCCGAGTCGAGGCACGGGATGGACTATTTGGCGCGAAAATATCTGAACTACGACCCCATCCCCATCTCGTCTCTGATAGGCAGCGGCGCCAGGCAGATAACCATGGACATGGTGCCGCCCGAGAGGGTGAGCGACTATGCCGCCGAGGATGCCGACGTGACGTTGCGACTGAAAAACGCCCTGTGGCCTATGGTCGAGGAGCAGGGGCTGGATAAACTTTACCTCGAAATAGAGGAACCTCTTATCGGCGTACTCGAAGCTATGGAGCGCGAGGGGGTTCGCATCGACACCGCCGCGCTGGCCGAATACGCGGGAGAGTTGTCGGCGCAACTCGCAGGGCTCGAAGAACAAATCCGCGCAGAAACCGCCGAACCGTCGCTCAACGTCAACTCGGCGCGGCAGTTAGGCGAGGTGTTGTTCGGTAAGATGCGTCTGGCGGGCGACAAGCCGCGGATGACCAAAACCCGCCAATACGCCACCGACGAGGAGACGCTTCAGGGCCTTGCCGACCGCCATCCCGTGGTCGCGAAGATTCTCGAATACAGGGGTGTCAAAAAACTGCTTTCGACCTACGTCGAAGCGCTGCCGCTGCTGGTCAATCGCGCGACGGGACGCATCCACACGTCGTACAACCAGGCCGTGACGGCGACGGGACGACTGTCGTCCACCAACCCCAACCTGCAAAACATTCCCGTCCGCGAGGAGCAGGGGCGCAAGATCCGCCGGGCGTTCATCCCATCCGAAAAGGAGAGGCTGCTACTCTCCGCCGACTACTCGCAGGTGGAACTTCGCGTGATGGCCCACCTGAGCGGCGATCCCGCCATGATCGAGGCTTTCCGGGCGGGCGAAGATATCCACCGCGCCACGGCGGCACGCATTTTCGGCGTCGCTCCGGACGAAGTTACCCCTGATATGCGCCGTAAAGCGAAGACAGCCAACTTTGGCATCATCTACGGCATATCGGCGTTCGGGCTCGCTCAGCGTCTGGGCATCGCTCGCAAAGAGGCCGCCGACATCATCGAGGGCTATTTCCGCTCCTACCCGGGGGTGAAGGCCTACATGGAGCGGGTGGTGGCCGAGGCGCGCGAAACGGGCTACGTGGAGACTATTTTCGGCCGTCGTCGCTACCTTACCGACATCAACTCGCGCAACGCCATCGCCCGCGGACTTGCCGAACGCAACGCCATCAACGCCCCCATTCAGGGCGGCGCGGCCGACGTGATGAAGATCGCCATGATCCGCGTGGCCGACGCCCTGCGCGAGGGAGGTTTCCGTTCGCGGATGATCCTTCAGGTGCACGATGAGGTGGTGGTGGATCTGGTGCCCTCCGAACGCGATGCGGTCGCGGCGCTTGTTACCGAGGCTATGGAGGGTGCGGCGGCGCTCGCCGTGAAGCTTGTGGCCGACCACGGTGTGGGCGACAACTGGCTCGCGGCACATTGAGAAGTTGTTTAATTCGAACAACTTCTAAAAAGCCGCGGGCAAGGCAAAGGCCATAAAAAGAGGAGTGGCTTTTTAGGCGGTTTTATTTGATTATGTCGCCGAAATGTTTTAATTTTGTGATGGACGGGATTCGGGTTGACTTCTCGAATACCCGAACCCACGATCGACTGCAGACCGCTTAACGTAAATGCCGCCCTAAAAAAGTTTCAACATCCTAAACCAATACCTTTTATGAAGAAGATTTTATCCCTTGTCGCCCTCGCCGGCGCCGTTTTCGCTTCGTGCGAAAGAACCCCCGAAACTCCGCCACCACCGCAGCCGGGCCACCCCGTCGCGGCGACATTCACCTCCCGTATCGCAGGAATGGACCACACCCGCGTGGCAGACGATCGGTGGGAGACGGGCGACAAGATCGGAATTTTCATGATTCCGGCCGGAGAGTCGATAAGCCTGGCCGATTACGAAAACGTCGAGGCCGCGGTCTCCTCTTCGGGCGAGGTTACCCCGGCCGAACAGATGAACTATCCCGAAGCGGGCGAGGTCGATTTTGTGGCCTACCACCCATATAACGCCGAGTTGACCAACCATCCCGACATGGGGCTAATCCTGCCCGTCGACGTCTCTTCGGATGGTCAAACGCTGCCCGTCGAGGTGCTCTACTCCGACAATCTGACAGGTCAGGCCGCCACCGAAAGCGCGGTAGACCTCAACTTCGACTATGTGCTGACCAAGATTGTGATGACAGTCCGAGCCTCCGCCGAATCGAATCTCGACGAGGCCGCGTTCGCCTCGATGGGCGTTGCGATAGGCGGCATGCCGACCCGAGGCGCAAAAGTGCTCGAAACGGGCGAAGTGCTGTTTATGGAGGGCTCGGAGGCCGAAGTGGTGATGCGTAAAGTCGGCAACACTGCCACTACCGTCATATTCGAAGCGTTGGTGCTGCCCGTTGCGGAACCCCGAACCACCTTTACCTTCACCGTCAATGGCGAAGATTATACCACCCCGACCGTCACCGACGGCTATCAGGCCGGAATGCAGTACAACTTAGGCTACACACTCGACCTTACCAACCCTTCGGAAGCGGTTTTTCTCTCCGCGGGCACTTCGATTACGCCGCGAGGTGAGGTGACCCGCGACTACACATTCTCCAACGGTCCCGCCATGACGCTCACGACCGCTCAGTTGGGCGGCTTCACCATGTTGCTCTATGTGTCGGGCAGCGGAACGGCCACCTTCGATTGGGGCGACGGTTCGGAACCGACGACGGTGACGATGCCCGAGTTCGGTTCGCCCGCGCTGGAGGTGCGCCACAGTTTTACAGGTTCGACCCCGTATGAAGTGGTCGTCGAGGGAGAGGTCGCGCACCTGACGGGCGACAACAATTCGATAGGCGGATTCGACGGGAGCCGCAACCCGGGACTGCGCGAACTGTTTCTCAACAACAACAAACTCACGACTCTCGACGTGGGCGCCAACACCTCGCTCGTGAAACTGAGCTGCGGCCAAAACGCACTGCGGGCCCTCGACGTGAGCGCACTTACGCAACTCGAAGAGTTGAGTTGCTTCATCAACCTTATAGAGAGTCTGAATCTCGAAGGCAACCCCGCGCTCACCTACCTCGATTGCGACAACAATCCCCTGCGGAGCCTCGATGTGAGCGCAAACGCGGCGCTGACGTTTTTGAGCTGCGGCATGAACGGTCTGCTGACCGAAATAGACGTGACGGCCAACACCGAACTCACTTCGTTCCGCTGTTCGGCCACGGCATTGACGGCCATCGACGTGAGCCGTAACGCCAAATTGACGGAGTTGATATGCAACATGATCCCCGAGTTGACAGAGCTCGATTTGGAAAACAACACCGAGCTGACATTCCTCAACTGCTTCGGCAATCCGAAACTCACCACCCTCGACCTGACGGGCACCGCCAAGCTAACCAGTCTTTCGTGTAACGACAACGCCCTGGAGAGCCTCGACGTGAGCGGACTCGCGGCGCTCGAAGTGTTGGTGTGCGGCAACAACAAGATCGCCGAACTCGACGTGTCGGCCAACACGGCGCTCAAACAACTGTCGTGCATCGGCAATACACTGATCGAAAATCTCGACGTGTCGAACAACACCGCGCTAACGCTGCTCAACATCAACAACAACCCCCAACTGTTTGTGGACGTGACAAACCTGACCGCACTTATGAATATGTATTGCGACAACAATCGCTACACCACCGAGCAGATAGACGCGCTGTTCGGTATGCTGAACGACACCCAGGGTCGCAAAACGATATACATAAGGGGCAACCCCAACACGATGTACGCCAACTACGACATCGCGATAAACAAGGGCTGGACGGTGAGGGACTATTGATGCTCGACACACACAAAAACCTAACATGTAATTTATGAGAAATCTATATATACTGTCCTTGGCAGTGACGATCGCCGCAATGGCCGCGTCGTGCTCTCCGAGAGTGGTCGCCAACATCTCCCGGCCACTTCCGCCGCTCGACCCAAACGAGATGGTCGTGGTGAGGGAGGAGCCTCTGCCCGAAAACGCGCGACTCGTCGGGACGGTGAGCGTTTCCGACACCGGAGCCTCCACGGGCTGCAGCTACGCCCAGGTGTTGGGCCTTGCGATTGGCGAGGCCCGAAAGGCGGGCGGCAACCGACTCTATGTGATAGACCATCGGGTTCCCGATATAGTAAGCTCGTGCCATCAGATCGTAGCGGCCATAGTCCACTTCGACGGTGACGAAGAAGAGATCGAGTCCGACCGATACGCGGATGAGTACGAACCGCGGCTTGAACCCATGCAACCGGCATCGCAGTCCGAAGGGCGGTACGCCGAACCTGAGTCGCAAGAAGGTATCGGATTCCGCCAGAGGGGCGAGCGCGAATACCACAGGACCCGCTACTCGGGCGGCAGACAGGGCGGTCACCATAGCGGCTACGTAGGTCGACACCAAGACTATTACGCCCCGCCCGAGATGAAGCTGCCCAAATCGCGCATCGCGCTCGATATTATGTACAGCGCTCGAATCTTCGATAGAGGCGTATCGGGATTGGACAGCCGGGCGGAAAGCGATTTGGCCAACGGATTCTCGTGGGGATTCGCCGCCGCCGGATTTTCGAACGACATACACGGTTTCGGCGGAAAAATCGTCGGCAGCCACTACTCGTCGGATCTGGTCGAAGGCGGATGCAATATCAATATGTTCTATTTCGCTCCGGAGTATGTGGCGCGAATAGCCGACCGCAACAACGTCAACATGTGGGTATTCAGCTGCTCTTTGGGTCCGGTGGTGTATGACGAAAGCACAGGAGGCGTCGACATAAACCGGATTGGATTCAGAACCGGCCTCGACATCGGTTACGACTTTCGGGTCGGCGAGGGGGTGTGGATGGGTCTGAAGGCGGGACTCTATTCGGGCTCTATTCGCTTGTCCGACGATTACGGAATTTCGCTAAACTCCTTCGAGATCGGCGGCGGGTTGAGGTTTTAGCGCCGTAATAGTCGATTATCGTTAATAATGCTTATCTTTGCGCGTCGGAGTCGGGTGATCGGCTCCGACGCGCAAGTGTAACCTATTGAAGGCAAAGATGGATGACCCGTCCCCAGGTAAGCATCGCAGCGGTTTCGTACCTCAATACCATACCGTTTCTGTATGGCATCCGGCACTCCGAGGGGTTGTCGGCGCGGCTGCTTTTGTCTCCACCGGCGGGTTGCGCCGAAGCCTTTGAACGCCGCCAGGCCGACATAGCGCTCATTCCCGTGGGCGGGTTGGCGTCGCTCGGCGATTCGGATTTCGACATCGTGACCTCGTGGTGCATCGGCGCCGACGGGCCTGTCAGAACGGTGGTGCTGGTTAGCGATTCTCCTTTGAAAAAAATACGCCGGGTTTGGTTGGACGGCCATTCGCGCACTTCGGTGGCGCTGGCTCGCGTGCTTGCGGCACGACACTGGAAAATCACTCCCGAGTGGCTGCCGCTGGAGGAGTACTCTGCGCTCGATGCGCCTCAAGAGGGCGATGCGTTCGTGCTGATAGGCGACAAGGTTTTCGAGCACGAAGGCCGTTTCGCCAACACGTGGGATTTGTCGGTGGAGTGGGGCGCTCACACCGGTTTGCCGTTCGTGTTCGCGGTGTGGGTGGCGCGCAAAAGCGTCCCGGCCGAGACCATCGCCGCACTGGAGGATGCCCTTACGGTGGGCGTCGAGCGGGTCTATGAGGCTATCCTCGAAAGCGAATTCGCCGACCGAACTTATGCGTATGAGTACCTGACGCAGAACATAGACTACTTTTTCGACCGACAAAAACGAGCGGGCCTGCAACTTTTTTGGGACGAGGGTCTCAAGGGGGTGCTGAGGGCCAATCCCGGCTGACTGATATCCTATCGTTGAGGCGCGCCGAAACAGATGGCGGCGAGCCTGTTAACAGAGTGTACAACCACTTAAACGACAGGAAATCATGATCACAATATATCTTAAACAACACGGCAAAATCGTCCGCAACGCCGAGCCCGACCAGCTTGAAGAGTTGGGTTACGACGACGTTCTGTGGATCGACCTGTTGAGTCCGTCGGTCAAGGAGCAGAAGGCGGTGGAGGAGTATCTCGACATCGACCTTTTGACGCGCGGTCAGATCGAAGAGATCGAGAGTTCGTCGAAGTATGCTGAAACCGAGCA
Source organism: Alistipes sp. (assembly GCA_031285345.1). Lineage (GTDB taxonomy): Bacteria > Bacteroidota > Bacteroidia > Bacteroidales > Rikenellaceae > UBA940. The sequence goes on along the minus strand of JAITWI010000055.1, from coordinate 484 downwards.
GAGCATCGTGGCCAACTCCAACTTCTTCGTTCCGCGGGAGGATGGATTCGCCCTCCAACCGGTGTCGTTCACCCTGGCCGAAGGGCTGTTGGTGACTGTGCGCGAGGCCGAGGCCAGAACGTTTTCGGAAATATCCAAGAGGCTGCAAATCAACACCAAAGCCTATCCGACGGGATACCACTTGTTTGTATCTATACTCGAAATCCGCATCGACGCCGACGCCGACATAGTCGAGGCCGAGGCCCGGGGCATATCGCAGTTGAGCGGCCAGGTGGGCGACGAGGTGCGTAGCAACGAACAGCTCATCAAGCGCATCAACTCCATTCAGGAGAGCATGATGATGATTCGCGAGGGCATTTTCGACCGCCAGAGGGTGCTGTCGGGAGTGCTGCGGAGCGAACATTTCCCCAATGACGTCTACCCGCGGCTGCAGTTGATGATGAGGGACGTGTCGTCGCTGATCAGCCACACCGACTTCAGTTTC